>JAYRWY010000017.1:0-268982 GCA_041917755.1 Alphaproteobacteria bacterium | reverse complement strand
ATATCACACTTAACTAGTATACTATTCCTTAATAACGCTGGTGTCAAAGCCCTCAATTGGTTTCATGTCCTCAAAACGAACAATGAACAGCTTGGGCAAGTTAAGAAATATCTTATTAAACTTATCATCCATGATGTAATTAATGACGTATTCCATGCCATTATCGAAGATTAACTGCAATTTACGCTGTTTTGTCAGGTACTTAACCCAGACAGGAATGGCATTAAACGGCTTATCATAAAGCATGCACACGCGGCCACGGGCGTTAACCAAGATAGAGAATGAAATCGTGTCGAAGTAATCGCTGCCTTGCGTGGTTCTGGAGCCTGATTGCTCAGTTGTTGCTAACGCTGCGCTGTGCACTTCTGTTTTATCCACGGTTTGTGGCCCTTTTTTCTGGGCACGTTAAACCAAATAGGCCCCCAACATTGAGGTTTGCCGCGATAGTCATGATGCAAACAAAATGCTTAACAAGCCCTGAATGAAAGAAAAAAGGCATATATAAACATTCACTCCAATGATGATGGCCAAAGCTTATGCCTAGTTTTGCGTCGCAACAAGGCTTTTAGCGTTAAAAAACAATTAACCCTGCATGATTGCGGGTTGACTGTGTAGTCGGGGATTATTTTTGTGAATATTTCAGGCCAGAATGGCCATTAGGCAAGATTGGCAAACGCCCTATCCGGCCTTGGCACGGGCATGAAACGCCGCGATGAGGGTGCCGTCATCCAAATAATCCAGCTCCCCGCCAATGGGCAGGCCATGGGCAAGCCGTGTGAGCGAGACGCCAGTTGGCTCAAGCTGTTCGGCCACCACATGTGCAGTGGTTTGCCCTTCCAAGGTTGCGTTGAGCGCCAGAATTACTTCGCGCACCGGCGATGCACTATCGCGCGATGAATTAACGCGTTGCAATAATCCGGAGATGCGTAGTTGATCGGGCCCTACACCATCCAGTGCAGAAAGCGTGCCGCCAAGAATGTGATACAGGCCGCGATAAATTCCGCTGCGTTCCATTGCCCATAAATCACTTACGTCTTCAACAACGCAAACCATGCTGCGGTCACGGCGAGTATCTTGACATACGCCGCAGGGATTTTGTGTATCGAGATTTCCGCATGCTTCGCATAGACGCATTGTGCGCGCGGTTTCCAGCATAGCTTCAGCCAGTGGCTTTAATAGCGTTTCCGGTTTCTTCATCAAACTAAGTGCCACACGGCGAGCCGAGCGCGGGCCAAGACCCGGCAGCTTAGCCAGCAATGCAATTAGCCGTTGAAGAGGATTATCGGCAGCGAACATAAAAAGCCTTAAAATGGCAGTTTAAAGCCAGGGGGAAGCGCCATACCACCCATAATTTTCTGGGTTTCTGTTTCCACATGTTGTTCAATTTTTTTGCGTGCATCGTTATAAGCAGCCACGATTAAATCCTCGAGCATGCCAATATCAGATGCATCCACCACTTTTGGATCTAGGGTGATTTTTTTGGCTTCACCACGGCCATTTAAAACAACAGATACCAGCCCGCCGCCAGATGCGCCATGAAGCTCTGCATTCGCGAGCTCGTTTTGCATGGTGGCCAGGCGGGTTTGCATTTCTTGCGCTTGGCGCATCATATTACCGATATTCTTCATAATAATTCCTATCCTTATTCTTCTTCATCGAAACTGATTTCTGCGAGCTCGGTTTCCTTGCCTGCAGGTTCTTGAACGTCCACTTCTTTTACCCGTGTGCGCAAAGCTGTCAACTTCGCATCGGGAAACGTGCCTAGCACCGCTTTCACCAATGGATGGTTTTCTGCATTTTGCATGCGCGCGGCTTTGTGCAGTTTAGCACTTTCGCTTAATGTTGGCTCACCTTCCTGAGTTGAAAGCGTGACCATCCAGCGTTTGCCGGTCCATTCCGACAAATGCTGTGATACTTTTCCAGCCAGATTTTGCGGGGCACGCGCACTGACGCGAATTTCAAGAAGACCCGGCGCGAAATTCACCAAATGCACTTCGGAATAAAGATGGCTGTATAGAGTGATTTCTTTTTTCTCTTCAAACAAATTGACCAGTGCCTGAAAGTTTTCCGGCATGGCGGCAACGTTTTTGTCTGCTGCTTTGTCTGGCTCCGCCCTATCGGGTTGTGTTTGCGCCCGCACTGCTATACGCGGCTGGGGGGATGATGATGCAATTGCAAGATTACCTGATGCATAACTGCTTCGTATCGCATGGGTTCCTGCGCCATTGCCGCCATTGCCATTAGGGCGCGGCGCAGAATGATCGGTCATGCCGGATTCCTGCAACTTCTTAATCAAGTCGCCGGGCGGCGGCAAATCAGCTGCATAGCTTAAACGAATAAGCACCATTTCCAATGCCTGATGCGCATCGGGGGCTTGTTGCACTTCACTCATACCCTTAAGCAGCATTTGCCATGTGCGGGTTAATGCAGGAAGACCAAGCTTTGCACCTAAAGTCGTTGCCAGATTGCGTTCCAGTTCAGGAAGCGCTTGGCCCTGTGCCAGTTGCGGTGAAATTTTTGCGCGGGTAAGTGTGTGTGCGATATCGGCCAAGTCATGCAAGATAACCAGCGGATCTGCGCCCAATGCCCGAAGCTCGCCTGCAATGTCTAATGCCTTTACTGGCACGCCGGTGTGCAATGCTTCAAATAGGGCAATCAGTTGCGCACGGTCAGCCAAACCTAACATTGCACGCACATCATCACCCGTAACCACTTTGGTTTCTGCACGTGCGATTGCCTGGTCAAGCAAACTGAGGCCATCTCGCACCGAGCCATCAGCTGCACGCGCAATCAGCGCCAAGGCTTCATCTTCGGCATCCATTTGTTCAGCTTGGGATACGCGTTTGAAATGTTCTTGTAAAAGCGATGCATCCACTCTACGTAAATCAAAGCGTTGGCAGCGGGATAAAACAGTTACCGGAACCTTACGAATTTCAGTAGTTGCAAAGATAAATTTAGTGTGCGGGGGCGGTTCTTCCAATGTCTTTAATAACGCATTGAATGCGTTCTTCGACAGCATATGGACTTCATCGATGATATAAACTTTGTAGCGGGCACTTACAGGGCCATAACGCACACCATCCACAATATCGCGAATATCATCCACGCCAGTTCTGGATGCAGCGTCCATTTCCAAGACGTCGACATGGCGGTCTTGGGTAATCGCTTCGCAATTTGCGCACACGCCGCATGGTTTAATAGTGGGGCCACCTTTACCATCTGCTCCAATGCAATTAAGTGCACGCGCAATAATACGCGCCGTGGTTGTCTTTCCAACTCCGCGCACCCCTGTTAGCATATAGGCCTGCGCAAGGCGGCCACTTTCAATCGCATTAGTAAGGGTACGTACCAAAATATCTTGGCCAATCAATTCATCAAAATTGGTCGGGCGATATTTGCGCGCAAGCACACGGTACGCCACAGGCGCAGCGCTCTCGGTTTCGGTCATTTCGGCAAAAAGCATACTCATAACGATGACAATAGGCAGGCCGCGCCCGTGAATAAAGCGGGATTCTGTGCCCCAATAAAAATGGCTTATTCGTTGGGGTTTATGCCGCCGGAAGGGAGCGTTTTAATAATGGTAAAAGCTTGCCTTGCTGGATATCAAGCAAGGTCAATTGATTGGCACACATAAAACGAAACAGGCTTTCACGGCTCAGCTGCTTAAGCCCATCCAAGGAGTTTACTGCGCCATGCCACGAACCCAGCGTGCTGTGGTTCACATCGCTAAATGCAGGAATACCCGATTGCAAGGCCTTCCAGCCCACAGATGAATTAAACGTAATAACTGCGCCTGATGTTGCAAAGGCATCATCAAGTTTTTCAGGATCATCCTTGCGGCGGATTTTTACTGTCAGGCCAAGTTGCCTTGCCTGTGCCTGTGCCTGTTCGAGCCATCGCGCCTCATCAATACCAAAAAATTCTGCTGCGGATTCTGTTGGCGGACAAATAAGTGCATACTCCCCGCCAATCTTCCATGGATGAATATCAGGGCAAGTACCAGACTGAGTACTTGCATCGAATTTATTTTGTGTCCCCTTGTAGGCGATGCGATAGGTGCCATCAAAGTGCGATGCGCCAAAATATCCTAAATCAATATTAAACCAGTATTTTCCTGCCATGCCGATGCGGCGATACACTTCATCCATTCCACGGCGTACGCCATACCCGATGTGGACATCCGTGGCATTAATATTATCGTCTGTATAATGAATAGGAGTTGCAATAACGCCGTCATCTTTAAAGCCAACCTTAAGCGCAGATGCAATACGCTGTGCGTAAGGATGTTCGGTTACCCAAATTGTGACGCGCATGTCTGTTGCCTTTTTAAGATTGGCGGCTGCCATAAAGCACTATTAGGCAGGACCAGTGGCGACACTTTTTTTCAGGTGGCGCAGAGGCATAGCCAGAAAAGAACAGTGGAAGGTTGAAACATGACCCGATGCATCTCGTTACGGGTGCTTCCTTTCGGATCTGGCCGGATTGGCAAGCGCAGGTCGTCCATGCCAACCTTCCGGAGGCTGTTATAACCACATTTTCATGAAGTTAAAATGCTTTTTATAAGCTGCAATTATACAGCCGCAGCCTTAAACTCGTCATAAGCACGTAGTGCGTCTGCCGCATACATTAATGATGGCCCCCCGCCCATATAAACCGCCATGCCGAGCACCTCTGCCACTTCTTCGCGTGTCGCATTTAGGCGTACAAGGGACTTACTATGAAAACCAATGCAGCCATCGCAGCGCGTGGAAACACCAATGGCCAATGCGATAAATTCCTTGGTCTTTTCATCAATTACCCCTGATTGGGTTGCGCCCTTTGCCATCTGGCTAAAGCCCGTCATGGCATCAGGTACCAGCTTACGCAGCTGGGTTACGTATTCGGAAATATCGGCGGTAATTTGTTTGTAATTTTTCATCATCTTCTCCCTTGGTTATTAAATTTTTATTTCTGCTATTTATTCCAAGGTGCTTTTGCGAGCAGTAACGCAAGCCCGCACCACCCTGTTAGGCCCGACATAAACAAGCCTGCGCCCACAAATGCACTAAGATAGTAAAACGCAGGACTAATTATTGCGCCCAATACCACACCAAGAATGACGAGCGCGCCTGCTGCCATTCTCACCTGCCGTTCCAATGGTATAACATTGCCTCGTGCGACATCCACGCCGCATGCCACGCAAGCATCCAGCCCGCCATCCACCACAATCGTATTGGCAATGCCGGCGGTTCTTAATTTTTCAGCGGCAGCCATGGCACGCTTGCCGCCCTTACACAATATAAAAATGGGTTTGGTTGCATCAGGAAAAGCGGCGCGGACCTTACTCGCGTCCAATGTATCTAGCGGCATATGTAGGCTGTTCTTCTGCAAATGTACCTCGCGAAATTCAGGCTTAGTGCGCACATCAAGCACATAGCACTGTCCATTGCTGCATATTGTCTCACGTAATTGCTGCGGGCTTATGGTTTTGACAGATTGGTCTTGCATATTAAGGTTCCTTTATATTATAATAATTTAATATAATACGATTAACAAAAAGTTCAAGGGGAATTATCTCCATGCGTCAAACTGACCTGAATAAGCTTAAAAATGCTTCTTTTTTGCTGAAATGCATGGCGCATCCGCTGCGCTTATCATTGCTATGCGCATTATCCGAGCATGGAGAATTGAGTGCAGGAGAATTGGTGGAGTTGGAAAAAAATAGCGCCAGCCAATCACATGTTTCGCAATACTTGGCATCGCTGCGCAAATTCAAGCTGGTGGCCACGCGCCGCGAAAAGCAGACGATTTACTACCGCCTTACCTCCAAGGAAGTGAAAGCGATATTAAAAACTCTTGCCTCGCTATATTGCAAAAAATAATGGTGAGACCGGCGGGATTTGAACCTGCGACCTACAGTTTAGGAAACTGACGCTCTATCCAGCTGAGCTACGGCCTCAATGTTTAAAGAATACCATAATTTTAGGGGCTTGAACAATCAGGCTTAATGCGCAACAGCCCAATTATCACCAAAGCCAGCCTCGGCAACCAAGGGAATGCTCAAGGTTGCGGCGCCTTCCATAACACCTTTTACAACCTCGGCGGTTGCATCTTTCTGGCCTACTTCGACCTCGAATAATAATTCATCGTGCACTTGCAGCATCATACGGGCAGATAAATTATTGGCGCGCAGGGCCGCATGCATGCGCGTCATCGCCTTCTTCATAATATCGGCGGCCGTGCCTTGAATAGGCGCGTTGATCGCTTGGCGTTCGGCAAAATTGCGCATCGGGCCATTTTTTTCATTAATGCCGCGTATATGACAACGCCGCCCGAATAAGGTGGTGACATATCCCTTATCGCGCGCTTCCTGTTTGCATTGCTCCATGAACACACGCAGTTCAGAAAAACGATTGAGGTAGTCTTTGATAAAAGCGTTGGCTTCGGATGGCGTGCAGCCAATTTGTTTGGCAAGGCCAAAACCGCTTATACCGTAAATAATACCGAAATTGATGGCCTTGGCTTGGCGGCGTTGTTCGGGCGAGACATGTTCCACATTCAAGCCAAACACCTGGGCTGCCGTGGCCGCATGAATATCCAGCCCGTCTAGAAACGCCTGCTTCATTGCCTTGATGTTGGCGATTTCAGCCACCAAGCGCAGCTCGATTTGTGAATAATCCACCGATAATAATACGCAACCTTTATCCGCGATAAATGCGCGGCGGATGGATTTGCCGTCTTCGGTACGAATAGGAATGTTTTGTAAATTTGGATCAGTGGATGATAAACGACCGGTGGCCGCTCCAACCAAATTAAATGAAGTATGCACACGGCCCGTGCGCGGTGAAACCTGCTGCGGCAATGAATCCGAATAGGTGGATTTGAGTTTGGCAAGCCCGCGCCAATCGAGAATTTTTTCAACTATTGCATGGCCTTGTTCGGCCAATGGTTCCAACACATCAGAGCTGGTGGAATATGCGCCAAGCTTGCTTTTTTTACCGCCCGGCAAACCCAGTTTATCAAACAATACTTCGCCCAGTTGTTTTGGCGATGCGATATTAAAGCTGACGCCGGCTTCTTTCGTAATTGCCTCTTCAAGCACGCCCAAGCGTCGTGCGAAATCTTGGCTGAGGCTGTGCAAGAACACGCTATCAATCCGGATACCTGTGCTTTCCATCAGCGCCACAGTCTGCACCATCGGCTTTTCAATGCGTTCGTATACCGTGACTAACTGCTCGGCAATTAAACGTGGTTTGAGCATTTGATAAAGGCGCAATGTAAAATCAGCATCTTCAGCGGCATAATTACATGCCTGCTCCAGTTCCACCTGCGCAAAGCTGATCCGTTTGGCGCCAGTACCGGTCACCTCATTAAATGAAATCATTTTATGTTGTAGATGCAATTCTGCCAGCTCATCAAGGCCATGACCATGCGCGCCAGCATCGAGCACAAAGCTCATCAACATCGTATCATCCAGCGGATTGATGGTGATGCCGTGCTGCGCCAATACCTGCGTATCGAATTTCAGGTTGTGGCCGATTTTTAAAATCGTCTCGTCATTCAAGATGGTTTTTAACGCTTGAATCGCTATACGCAGTGGTATTTGTTTAGGACGATTATCGCCGCCTAAATCCAACTCCCCCACCTTGCTTACACCCTTGGGGTCAAGGTGACCCAATGGAATATAACATGCTTTGCCCGGTGCCAGAGCAAGTGAGACGCCGACCAAGTTGGTAGTCGATGGTGTTAAACTATCTGTTTCCGTATCCACGGCAATAAAACCCTGTGATTTGGCCGCTTCCAGCCAAGGCTCGAGATGGCGGATATCTTGGATTAGTGCGTAGTCTTGTTTGGCATTAATAAGTGCTGCATCCACTGCTGCACTAGCTGGCTTTGCTGGTGCAGCACTTTGTACAGGCTGCTCGGATATGGGCTTATCCGCCGATTTATGGCCGATGCGCGCCAATAGGGTACGAAAACCCTGCGTTTCCAGAAACGGAATAAGTTTTTCTGGATGATTGGCATCCACTACCAGCGTATCAAGGGGCTGAGGCAAAGGCACATTGGCATCCAGCGTCACAAGTTTTTTGGAGATGCGGATTTGCTCGGCAAAATTTTGCAACGTCTCGCGGCGCTTGTTCTGTTTAATCTCACCTGCACGCTCTAATAAGTTTTCCAGCGTGCCATATTCTTGAATGAGCTGCGCGGCGGTTTTCACGCCAATGCCGGGCGCACCGGGAATATTATCAGATGAATCTCCCGCCAAGGCCTGCACATCAATCACCTGATGCGGCGGTACACCGAATTTTTCAAACACTTCGGCTTCGCCGATCGGTTTATTCTTAAGCGGGTCTTGCAATGCCACACCATCGCGGATGAGCTGCATCAAATCCTTATCAGACGATACAATCACCACATTCCAGTTTGCATCACGCGCAGTCTTGGCATAGGTGGCAATTAAATCATCTGCTTCAAACCCTTCGCTTTCAATCGATGGAAAACCAAAGGCACGTGCGGCTTCGCGCACCAATCCAAATTGCGGGCGTAGTTCTTCGGGTGCTTCAGGGCGATGCGCTTTGTACTCAGGATAAATATCATTGCGAAAAGTTTTACGCGCTGCATCGAATATCACGGCAGCATGTACCGCCTTCACTTCATTCTGCAGGCGATTGAGCATATTGCAAAAGCCCATCACGGCATTTACTGGCGTGCCGTCACTTCGCGTCATCATCGGCAGCGCATGAAACGCCCGAAAGATAAAGCCGGAGCCATCAATCAGATAGAGTGTAGGTTTTTCAGAAGCTGACATTAGTGGGCGTGCGAGGCCGAGGCGCCTTTAGCCAATTGATAATGGCGGCCACAATACGGGCAATCCACATGCCCCTGATTGTTAACAGTCAGAAACACGCGTGGATGACCAAGCGCACCCTTCCCGCCATCGCAATGTAGCTGCGCGGTTTCGGTTTCGATCACTTCGATGGGTGCTACGGATTTTTTATGGGAGAATTTTTGCATGATTATTCAGCTGGGCTGTAGACTTTGGGATGCGGGATGCCTATCTATAGAAGAGCTCGCATTTTAGCGCGCCAGCCTTCCCTGTCCACACATTGTTTCTACCTTATGGGTATCATGCAGCAAAACAGCACCTCTCCATATGCAATCGAATTAACCGATTTGCGTAAAACCTATAAAGGCGGCAAAAAATCACCTGAGAAGGAAGCGCTGAAGGGCATCAATCTGACCATCGAAAAGGGCAGCATGTTTGCCTTGCTTGGCCCCAATGGTGCAGGCAAATCGACGCTTATCAATATTCTGGCGGGGCTGGTTATCAAAACATCTGGCACAGCCAAGATTTGGGATTATTCAATTGATACGAATGAACGCCTTGCCAAATCAGCGATTGGTATTGTGCCGCAAGAATTGAATCTCGATGCGTTTTTTACGCCGCATGCGTTGTTGGAAATTCAAGCTGGGCTTTATGGTGTACCAAAGCATGAACGTCGCACCGATGAATTATTGGAAGCCGTTGGGTTAACCAAGCAAGCCAAATCATATGCGCGCACTTTATCCGGCGGGATGCGCCGCCGTTTGATGGTGGCAAAGGCGATGGTACACACGCCGCCCGTCTTAGTGCTTGATGAACCCACCGCAGGCGTGGATGTGGAATTACGCAGAGCCTTGTGGGATTATGTGAAAGAACTGAACCACCGGGGCACCACCGTATTGCTCACCACGCATTACCTGGAAGAAGCTGAAGAGCTATGTGACCGGATTGCGATTATCAATCACGGGCAATTAGTGGCCAATGAACCCAAAGACGTGCTTTTAAAGCGTCTCGATAGCAAGGAATTGCACATCACGGTAGATAAGGATGTGAGCGATGCACCAGCAGCACTCAATAATTTTGGCTGCACAGTTAAAGACAAACGCAAACTGATTTTGCGCTATCCACCCAGCCGCGTAACCGCAGGCCAAGTAATTGATGCCGTGCAAAAAACCGGATTGGATATTATTGATATCTCCTCCAAAGATGCTGACCTTGAGGCCATCTTCTTGCAACTGACGAGCAACAAGGCGGCATAAATGTTCTTTGCCGTTTGGGCGCTTTTCCATACATGGCTATGGAGCTCGGTTAATCAACTTAATCGTTACTGGCAAATTCCCGGTGTGCGGCTTATCCGCTGGCGCTTATTTATGCCCGGCATTGTGTTGCTGCCCATTACGTTTTTTATTCCGCCGCCTTCTGATCCATTGTTTTGGGTTGGCACACTCATTAGCGCGAGCATTGTCGGCATGCATGACATGACGATGTATAATGTCTCGGCCAAATATGGCGCGCAGGTTGCGTTCCGCCTGCGCCCGCTGATTATGCCGACGGTATTTATCATTTGGCTGTTTATCAAACCGCAGCAATTTGATGCACTGCTCCATAACCCGATTGAGGCGGTTGGGATTGTCCTGTGTTTGGCAGCTGCCACTTATTTCCTCATGCGCCTCAATCAATGCGTCATTACCAAAGCCGCAATGCTGGAAATGGTACCGGTTATTCTGGCGGGCATTGTGTTTGAGATAACCAATAAAATGGCGATGGACCACGCGCCATTCCCGAACAACTCCCTTTATTATGTGTTCACGCTTGGCTGCGCGGCGTTTTTGGCCAATATCGCCATGGCAGGAAAAAATGCACGCGCCGCCATTCATGATATGTCGGGCATTGCCAAGCAAGGCGCGTTGATTGGCTTTGTCGCGATATTTTCACAGGCCTGTAAAAACTTGGCGATGATGAGCACGCCCAACCCCGCCTATGTCACCGCCATTACCCTGACCGCGCCGTTCTGGATTTCACTCTACCTTAAACTGCGCGGGGAAAAGGAAGAGGCGGATTGGGTTTCCGGCACAGGCCTTGTGCTATCCATTATCCTGATGACGCTATTAGCCGCAGCCGTGCCGCACTAAGCCCCGCAGCATATAATATAGCCACATATATGAGTTTATTTGCCGCATGGCTTCTGGTATAAAAGAAGCCTAAGGACCCATAGCTCAACTGGATAGAGTGTTGCCCTCCGAAGGCAGAGGTTGGTGGTTCGAATCCACTTGGGTCCGCCATCCTTCGCTAAAGCTACGGATGGCAAGCCTCTATATAATTTTTATGACCGAAAAAACCATTCACATCATTGGCGGCGGCGTTGCGGGCTTGGGGCTTGCATGGCGCTTATCGCAGCGCGGGATTAAATCCGTTGTGTTTGATAAAGGAGCGATGGGACGCGGTGCAAGCTGGGCGGCCGCAGGAATGCTCGCGGCGGTGATTGAAGCCGAACCCGGTGAAGATGCGCTTATCCCCTTTGTGTTGCAATCACAGGCGATGTGGCCGGAATTTGCCAAAGAATTGAATGCCGCATCAGGGCAGGATATTGGCTACCGTGAAAGCGGCACGATTTTTATTGCGCCGGAGCGCGATGATGAAGGGCTCATCAAACAACGCCATGATTATTTAAAGGCGCGCCATTTACCCGTTGAATGGCTGGATAAAAGCGAGCTGAGAAAACGTGAGCCGTTTTTATCACCGCGCGTGACCCATGGCTTTTATAGCCCCAAGGATCATCAGGTAGATAACCGCGCCTTGGTTGATGCACTGCACATTGCATGTCAAAAAGCAGGCGTGGAGCTTCGACCGAATTGCGATGTGCAAAATATCACCTGCAACAATGACCGTGTGACGCATCTAACCGTAAATGGTGAAACCATTCCGGTGGAACAGGTGGTGCTGGCGGCTGGCGCGTGGTCAGGCAGCATGAATGGATTGCCGCAAAACATTTTGCCGCCCGTATTCCCTATGAAGGGGCAATTATTGTCACTGCAGATGGATGTGCGCATGCCGTTACTGCGGCATGTGGTGTGGACACCGCAGGTTTATCTGGTGCCGCGCGGTGATGGACGATTGATTGTGGGCGCGACCTTGGAAGACAAAGGCTTTGATGCCACATTGACCGCAGGTGGCATTTTGCATTTATTGCGCGAAACATGGGAAGCCATACCGGGCATTGAAGAGCTGCCCCTTTTGGAAAGCTGGGCCGGATTTCGCCCCACCAGCCGTGATGATGCGCCCATTTTGGGGCAAAGCGGCCTGAAAAACCTTGGTTTTATGACCGGACAGCACCGGCACGGGATTTTAATGACCCCCCTACTCGCCGCCGCAATGTGCGAGTATATATGTGATGGCAAGCTGCCGGATGTGGCGGCACCGTTTACCATCCATCGTTTTAATTGAGACCCATATGTTGAACATTATTGTGAATGGCGAGAAGCGCAGCGTTGCCGCAACCACAATTCCCGAATTATTGCAGAGCGAACAAGTGCCGCAGACCTATTGGCAATCAATTGCCGTTGCATGTAACGGCAATGTGATACCGCGCGGCACATGGGCACAAACCGCATTGAAAGATGGCGATACGGTTGAAATCGTCAAACCATTTGTAGGCGGATGAGATGAGTGATTTTCTAACCATTGCCGATAAACAATTTTCATCACGCCTGCTGATTGGCAGCAGCATGTATCCCAACCAGCAAGTGATGCTGGACAGTATTGAGGCCAGCGGCGCACAAATTGTGACCGTTGCCATTCGCCGCATTAATCTGCAGGGCCAACATTTATCCGTGCAACAATTATTGACGCAGCGTAGCTTAACCTTATTACCCAATACTGCCGGTTGTTATACCGCCGAGGATGCTGTCTTTACAGCCGAACTGGCGCGTGAGGCATTGCAAACCAATTGGGTGAAATTGGAAATTATTGGTGACCGTGAAACATTATTGCCGGATGCGGTTGAACTTATCCGTGCAGCAGAGACGCTTGTTAAAAAGGGCTTCGTGGTTTTACCGTATTGCAGTGATGATCCGGTTGCTTGCCAACGCCTGGTGGATGTGGGCTGCGCTGCTGTTATGCCGCTGGGCTCACCCATCGGATCAGGTCAAGGGATTTTGAACCTTTATAACATTGATATTATCCGCACGCGCATTTCATTGCCTATTATTCTGGATGCAGGCATCGGCACGGCGTCGGATGCGGCCATTGCGATGGAACATGGCTGCGATGGCATATTGCTCAATACCGCCATTGCCAAATCGAACAATCCCGTATTGATGGCCAGCGCGATGCGCAAAGCGATGGAAGGCGGCCGCGAAGCATTTCGCGCAGGACGCATACCAAAGAAAACCCATGCCGAGGCATCCAGCCCTATCAGCGGCCTTGCGACCAAAAGCAGCAAACACTGATGCTGCCATTACCGCCCATCATGCTCATCACCGATGCGACGCAGGCGGTATTGCCACTGGATGATATTATTCAGCAATCATTACAAGCAGGATGCCGATGGATTTTGCTGCGCGACCCTGCCGCAGATGACAACACGTTGACCAAGCAAGCACTGGAAATAAAAAAGCATTGCGCTGAATTTGATGCCAAGCTTTTTATTAGCCGCAATGTGAATGTCGCGAAGGCAGTAGAGGCTGATGGCCTGCATTTATCAGCCGCACAAAATATCAGTGATATTCGCAATGCATGTCGCGGCATGTTTATTAGTAAATCATGCCACAGCATCGAAGATGCCATAGATGCCGAAAAACAAGGTGCAGATTTGATTACCCTTAGCCCCATTTTTATAACCCAAAGCAAACCGGGCTATGGTCCTGCGCTTGGTCTTGGCACTTTGAAAAATACATCTCAGCAGATTAAAATTCCCGTAATTGCTCTTGGTGGTATCAATGTGGACCAAGTTAGTCCGTGCTTTGAATCTGGCGCTGCCGGCATCGCAGTGATGGGAAATATCATGCGCAGCCAAACGCCAATGCAAACCATGCGCGCTCTTTTGCAATGCAGTCATACATAGGTTCTGATGTGAAACAGTTACAAATCACCCTGATAAGCGTAAAAATTACGCATTTTTAAGAATTTTAGCTCATTTATTTTGGTAAAAAAATATTATGCACACAGGGATGATTATTAGTGCGTTACTTGTTTTAATTTTGTTAGGATAGCTTGTCAGCCCGCCATTAGTTAAATCACCTACGTTATCAAAGTCTGTTGGTCATGGATTATAAGTTAAGAGATTTTAGTGTGATGATTGTGGACGACGATAAGCTCGTCCAGAAACTGGTCGCCGATGTTCTCAAAAATTTGGGCTTTGGAAAAACACATAAGGCCGACGACGGGAAATCTGCCCTTAAAATGCTCGAAGGCACACAGGTTGATTTCATATTCTGCGATTGGCGCATGCCTGAAATGACTGGTCCTGAATTCATCAAACAAATTCGTAGCGGCAAGACCCGCGTCAATCCGTTCATCCCGATCATCATGCTGACTGGCAACGCCGAAGTGCATCAGGTGATTGAGGCTCGCAACATCGGCGCAAATGACTATTTGATTAAACCATTCACCGTGAAGCAAATCACCAAACGGATCATCGAATTGGTGGATAATCCTCGTGAATTCATCGCCTCCCCTAAATATACCGGCCCATGCCGCCGCCGCAAAAATGTACCACCCAAGGGCACAGATCGTAGAAAAGCCAGACGGACTAAAAAATAAAGCTTTGCATGGACAAAAAATCGTTCATATTTATTACTCTACAATAATAAACGAGGCGTTATGTCCGAAGCACATACAGACGATGATGGTGTAACAGTTCATGCCCCTGATCTGAGCATGAAGAAAAAACTTGGGCCCGGCAAAACGCTTGGCTCCATCATCACACCCGCAGCCGTTGAAAAAACAGAAAAAGTTGTCGCTAATTTCGAACCAGAAATAGTTCGAGAGATTTTGGCTGAGTTTTCTCAGCTCGAAGCGATTGCCGCAGAACTCAAACCGAATACGATTGCAACCGATAATCTTAAGATTCTGATTGAAAAAGGATTTGCGATTAAATCCAAAGCCGGTTTCTGCAATTACTCGCTCGCCTCATCGCTTGCACGCTTTATGCATTTATTCTGTGAGACTTTGCTTGAAAAGCAACTAACCGTTAAAGACATCAATATCGTCTCGTGCTTTGTGAATATTTTGAAAATCATCTTTCAGCGTAAAATCATGGGAGATGGCGGCGCAACCGGCAATGTAATCGTGCAGGAAGCGCAGCGCATGATTTCATTAAGCCCATCCGACATGCAAGGCTAACCGTTGGCCCTGGTTGACCAGCCCAATAGATATGACAAAGCTCAATTCCATACGGTATTTACGCCATATTGATTTGCCAGGTCTTGGTTTTGACGGGCAAGAAAAGATATGCGCGGGCAGCGTGGCTCTGGTGGGTATGGGCGGGCTTGGCGTGGCGGCGGGTTTGTATCTGGCTGGCGCTGGCGTTAAACAACTCATCCTCATTGATAATGACAAGGTTGAAGAAAGCAATCTTCAACGCCAAGTACTGTATACCGAAGACGATGTAGGAACATTGAAAGTGGATGCCGCACGCGGACGACTTCATGCACTGAATTCCGCAATTGATATTCAAACCCATAGTGCACGCGCGGATGAAACCAATGCGGTCAATTTATTGGCACAGGCCGATGTGGTATGTGATTGTACCGATAATTTTAAAACAAGATTTTTGCTCAATGACATTTGCATGGTTTTGAAAAAACCATTCATCAGTGCGTCAGTACAGGGATTTGCCGGACAATTGGTGACCTACAAGCCGTATCTGGGAGATGCACATGCATGTTATCGCTGCCTCTTCCCGGAAACGCCGCCCAAAGGCATGGTACCGAGCTGTCCCGAAGCGGGGGTATTTGGACCTGTGGTTGGGATACTTGGCGTAATGCAAGCTGCCGAGGCATTAAAGGAATTAGCAGGCATAGGCTGCACCCAGACCAGTCTTTTGATGCTGGATACCCGCACCATGCAAAGCAAAACTATATTAGCCGCCAAAAACCCGGCTTGCCCTTGTTGCTCTGGAAATGGCCAAAAGGCTTAGGTTTTTAAATTATCTTTGCGGCATATGCCCAAAGCTACTAAAAATACGGCCATGAGCATCCATACCCCACCGCCCGTAAAAAAGCTAACTGTGCAGGATATTCGCGCGGCTAAAAACCGTGCTGAACCATTTCTGGCGCTGACCGCTTATACCGCGCCAATCGCACAAATTGCCAATAAGCATGCCGATTTGGTTTTAGTCGGTGACAGCTTGGGCATGGTGTTATACGGCATGCCGAATACATTGGGCGTGACCCTTGAAATGATGATGACCCATGGCCGCTGCGTAGCACAATTTTGTGATCGGGCCTTATGCGTGGTGGATATGCCATTTGGCACCTATCAAGCCTCCCCTGCGCAGGCGTTTGAAAACAGCGCGCGCGTAATGAAGAAAACCGGCGCGGGCGCAATCAAATTAGAAGGCGGCGCAGAAATGGCGAACACTATTCGCTTTCTGGTAGAACGCGGCATTCCGGTATTAGGTCATATTGGCCTGCGCCCGCAACAAGTGCACGTGATGGGCGGATATAAAGTACAAGGCAAAACCGAAGACCAGATTGAGCTTTTAAAACAAGATGCCAAAGCCGTTGAAGAAGCAGGGGCATTTGCCGTGGTGGTTGAAGGCACACTGGAGCATGTGAGCCGCGAAATTACCCAAAGCGTAAAAATTCCAACGATTGGTATTGGCGCGTCACCTGCCTGCGATGCACAGATATTAGTTACCGAAGATGTGTTAGGGCTTACCCCTGGCGCAAAAGCAAAGTTCGTCAAGCCTTATGCCAACCTGTATCACGATGCCGAGCTTGCGTTGCAATCGCTCGAAGCAGATGTGAAAGCGCGGCGCTTCCCTGGCCCAGAAAATCTGTATATCCAAACCAAATGAGCCAATCTTTGACTTCGCTTCCACTATGTGTGGATTTAGATGATACGCTCATCCATACGGATGTTTTATGTATTGGTATTCAAAAACTGATATTCAGCAAGCCTTGGCTGTTACCATGGTTTCTGGTCTGGCTGTGTTTAAGCCGGGCAGCCGCCAAAGCTTGGCTTGCCAAAGCCATTGAATTGGATGTTCCATCACTTCCCTATCGCCACGAGTTACTTGACTATCTTCGAGAACAAAAAGCTGCTGGGCGCAAACTATTATTAGTCAGTGCGGCAGATGAACGCATTGTGAAACGCGTAGCAGCTTATCTAGGGTTATTCGATAGCGCCCATGGCAGTAATGGCCACATCAATCTTAAAGGAAAAACCAAAGCCAAATTTATTGAAACAACCCTTGCTCAGCCATTTGTTTATGCGGGCGACTCTGTGGCTGATTTACAAGTGTGGAAGCACGCTGGCGGTGCTATTTTATGCGGCGATAAAGCACAAAAACTTAAATCCTTTCTTTCCATTCCAGTTGAAACAAGTTTCCCATAAATGATTGCACCCATCGGCCAGGATCTGTTGTTCATTACTATGCTGCTGGCTTTTACAACGGCGGTATGCGGGTTCATCACCAAAGTGCCAGACGGCTTGCTTAACCGCGTTACGCGGATTGGCAGCGTGGTAACTTTTTGTGGGGTTATTGCTGCATTCCTATTACTTATATATGCATTCGCAAATTCCGATTTTTCAGTATTAACGGTTTATCAAAACAGCCACAGCGCAAAACCCTTGCTGTATAAAATCACTGGCGTATGGGGTAACCACGAAGGCTCAATGATATTATGGACCTTGGTTGCCAGTTTCTTTGGCGCCGTATTGGCCGTGGTGAAGCCAAATTTATCGCCGATGATGGTGGTGCGCATATTGGCCACACAAGGATTGTTGGTATCCGGCTTTCTTGCTTTTATCGTATTTACCTCTAATCCGTTTATTGAATTATCGCCTGCCCCATTTGAAGGCCTAGGCCTGAACCCATTGCTGCAAGACCCTGCGCTGGCTTTTCATCCGCCCATGCTTTATTTGGGATATGTTGGCTTTTCATTGGCGTTTTCATTTGCTATTGCGGCCCTTCTTACCGGCCAAGTCAATCGCGAATGGGCACAGACCCTTCGTCCATTTGTGATGGTGGCATGGTGCGCTTTGACTGTAGGTATCACGATGGGTTCGTGGTGGGCTTATTACGAACTGGGCTGGGGCGGATGGTGGTTTTGGGATCCAGTTGAAAACGCATCGTTCATTCCATGGTTGTCGGGCACGGCCCTCCTGCATTCTCTTATTGTAGTTGAAAAACGCGGCACACTAAAAACATGGACTGTACTACTCGCCCTTATCACATTTACATTTTCAATGATTGGCACCTTCCTTGTCCGCTCAGGGATTATTACATCAGTTCACGCCTTTGCACTTGATCCGGAACGCGGGGTTTTTGTGCTGTTACTCATCGGGGTTAGCTCCGGCATTGGGCTATTGCTGTTTGCAGCGCGCGCACATTTATTCACCGCTGAACATCATTTTGCACCGCTATCGCGTGAATCTCTGCTGGTACTAAATAATGTGTTTTTGGTGACTGCAGCGGCCACTGTACTGCTGGGCACGCTCTATCCACTTATTCTTGAATTAGCCACCCAACAACAAATCTCGGTAGGACCACCTTATTTTGAGGCCAGCTTTACGCCGTTGATGATGCCTTTGGTGTTTTTGATGGGCTTTGCCCCTTTCGTAGCATGGCATGAAGATATGATGCAGCGCGTGATGCCAAGTTTGAAAATCTGCTTCCTGTTCGCATTGACCTTAATGGCACTCGCCTTGGCATTCACAGATCAAAAGGGATTACGGTTTTATCTTGGTCTTGGCTTTGCTGGCTGGCTTTTATCAGCGACCATTATGGGATGGATAAAAAATAAAAAGCAAAGCATCGCCATGAGCCTGGCCCATGGCGGCCTTGCAATTGCCCTGCTCGGCATGGTGGTAAGCAGCCATACATCGGTTGAGGCAATCCAGCTGCTAAGTCCGGGGCAGGATATGAAAGTTGGACAACTTACCTTGAATTTCCACAAGATGGAGCAAGTAACTGGCCCCAATTATATTGCCGAGCGCGCAACATTCCTGGTGATTGACGATAAAGGGGTATTTACGACCCTCTATCCGGAACGCCGTTTTTATCCTGTGGGTGAGAAACTCCTGAGCGAAGTTGCAATCCACACCAACGGGCTTTCGGATTTGTATGTAGTGTTGGGCGATATCCAAAAAAATCCTGATAAATCTATCAAGGGTTGGACCGTGCGTGCGACAACCCACCCCCTCATTCCATGGATATGGATTGGCTGCTTAATAATGGGATTGGGTGGCTTATGCGCGCTTATTCAGATGCGTGGATTAAGGTTGAACATTCGCGCTCAAAACGGCGCATCAACCGCAAGCTGATTTGATAATCATCCTTGTCTTTTTCATTCGGCAATAAATCTTTGCCGATTTTATCGCCAAGAATATTCAGCTGATCGATAACCTTCTGACCTTTGGCTGTTATACGCACCCGGGCCGAGCGACGATCATGTTCATCTGTCAGACGTTCTAAATAGCCACCTTCAGCCAGATTTTTAATATTGTAAGATGCGTTGGAACCCAGGTAATAACCGCGCTCGATTAAATCGCGTACGGCCATATCCTGATTGCCAATTGTGGCAAGCATCATGATTTGTACCGGGTTGATGTCACGAATACCCACGCGGGTCATTTCAAGACGCACAACGTCTAAAAAGCGGCGATGGAGGCGCTCCATTAGCTGGGGCAGCTCAAGCATCAAGGTCGATAATGGAAGTGCATTTGACATGTTGCTTCATTCATTTTCTAGTGGGAACGAGCTTTCAGCATATTTCATTACCAATAAAATTGGGTTAAGGTTCGATAAACTTTTAACTTCATTATAGGCATTCCATGACCCACAAAACTCCTTCTATTCCGATGAAAATATCGTTGATATCATTGAAGGTTCTTGTTGGTGCGGCGTTGCTGGGTGCGCCGTTAATATCATGTTCGGACAGCGTGAGTGTTGAAGCACCCATGCAATCAGCTTCAGCCAAATCAAACCTAAAAACCAAAACTGCTGGGCCACAAATTGAACGTCAGCTCTATCAGCCATCTTCATCACCTACAAAAGAAATTGAAGATGAAGATGAAGCAACGCTTACCTTACTAAAAACTGCAGAAAAAATGTTGCGTTCAAATGATTTTGTGAGCGCGAATATGCTGTACCAACGCGCCCTGAGCGTGAACCCGGAATCCATCGCCGCATTAAAAGGCATGGCACATGTAGCAGAGTTACAGGAAAAGCCCCAAGAAGCCCTGCAGGCTTACCGCGAAATCATCCGCATTGATGGTGAAAACCAAATGGCGCATATGGGCGTTGCCAAGAATCTGATGACCCTTGGCCTTTATGATAAAGCCATTGATCAGCTCAATAAATACCGCGCCATTAAGGGTGATGAGCCAGAAACGCTGAACCTGATGGGTATGGCCTATACACGGGCAGATGACATCCCCAACCATTTTGATAAAGCGGTTGAATGTTTCCAGACATCGTTGTCCGTTGACCCTGACCGACTGACCACACGCAACAATCTTGGCTTTACTTATATTCTTGCAGGGCGCACCAGTGAGGCTATCGACGTCTTGGAAAAGCTTGTTGATGACCCGCGCGTGACCGTTCAACACCGCCAAAATCTTGCGCTAGCCTATGGCGTTGCAGGCCGTGAAAACGACGCACGCAAAATGGCTTTGCAGGATTTACCGCGTAGTGCCGTTGAAAAGAACATCGCAACTTATCGCAAAATGCGCGAGAAAATTTTGGGCATAAAGAGCGAGAGCTCGTATAAGCCTGCCGCAACAAAGAGGCCGGAACCCAAGAAGGCACCCGCGAAAAAACCGGTAGAGAAGATGGAAGAGAAAACCGAAACCGCGCCCAGTGCGGCACCAGCTGCGCCAGCCGCCGAATCAGCAGTGCCATTGCCCACTCCAGCCGAAACTAAGCCTGCACAGTAATTATGGTCTTGGGCCGTTCCTGCGTTGCTGATGCTGAACTGAAGGAGCTGGTGGGTTGGTGATGTCCAAGCCATGCTGTTCAAATGTGCCTGTGCCAGGAATTTCCTGTCCCCGTCTTGCTAGGTCGTCCAGTTTGTAAACAGACCCATTTTCGCCCAAGCGTATGCCTACGCTGCGCTGAAATCCGGACAAATCAACAAATCCTTGTCTCACTTGCTCGCTTGTGGGATCAGCGCTTGGCCGGTCATTGCTACCGATTGTTCGGTTCCGTGAGGCAGCCAACCCTACAGCGCCTTCACCACGGTCAATCACATGCAAATAGTTTAACCCTTGTTTTCTCAATTCAGCCAATAAATCATTTGAAAGCACCAGGCGGCCAGGGAAGGTCGGCGCATCGGTTAAAAACTGCTCTCTATTATCTGTGAGCGCATTCGCTCTCAATACTCTATCAGTCATAGTAGCACTCACCGATTGTTATATGGCCGTAATTATGGCTGGTTTTGGTTACTTTTCTATTTATTCAGGTCAAAGACACGAATAATGGCAGGTCCCAGTAACACAATAAACAGGGTGGGAAGAATGAATAAAATCATCGGTACAGTCAGGGTAGCAGGCAATTTGGCGGCTTTTTCTTCTGCCTTCATCATGCGTTCTTCTCGCAATTCTGATGACAACACCCGTAATGCCTGCGCGAGCGGTGTCCCGTAGCGTTCACTTTGCGTTAAGGTATTGACCAAGGCGCGAACAGAAGGAAGCTGGACACGTTCGGCAAAGCCCGTAAGTGCCACGCGGCGGTCTGGTAAGAAGCCAAGTTCTACTGCCGTGATACCAATTTCTTCGGCTAATACCGGCGTGCTTTGCGTGATTTCACGCGCCACGCGGTCAAGCGCGGCATCGAGCCCCAAACCTGCCTCGGCACATATCACCAATAAATCGAATGCGTCTGGTAAAGATTTACGCAAAATATCTTCACGCTTTTGAATGGTATTCTTGAGCCACATATCCGGAAGCATAATGGCAATGGTGGGTAAACCCAGCATCAATAATAGTTTTATAAGTGGCTTCTTTTCGGCAATGCCAAGACCAGCTGTTAAAAATAATCCAACAAGAAATAATGCAATTGGTAATCCAACTTTGGTCATCGCAAAATAACCAACGGCTTCTTTATTGCGCAGGCCCGCGCGTGCCAGATTTTTTCGAAGCTCCACCGAATATAGCCATGGTGTGTTTTTAAGTTTTCCCGCTAATTGCTTGAAAAAATCTTTCTGTAACACGCCATCACGGCGGGTTGACTGTGCCTTTAACTCGGCACGCAAATCATCGCGGCGCTGTAAAACAGATTTTAAGCGTTTTTCGGTTACTTCACTGCCGGATAAAGCCTGCCAGACAAGCAAAACAACAACAAATACGCCCAGCCCAGCGGCATAGACGAGCATGTCGTTGTTCATAAAACTCATCCAATCGGAAGTGCCGGTATCAATCATGCTATATCTCGAAATTAATCATCTGGGCCATAATCCAGATACCAAAGCCAAGCATGCCGAAGGCAATACCAAGCAAGATATTTCCTCGCGGATCATTAAACAGCAACATGATATATTCGGTTGCAACAAAACCCAGAACCATTGAAACAAGGAATGGCAAGGCACCCAAAATCATTGCACTGGCTTTGGCTTCGGATGACATGGCTTTGATTTTCAGTTTGATTTGGCGGCGTTTGCGCAATACTTCGCTTACGTTTGCCAATGTTTCGGCAAGATTACCACCTGTTTCCTTTTGAATGGATAACGCAATAATCAGATAACGGTATTCGGGTACATCAACGCGTTTTGCAACATCCCACATGGCATCTTCCAGGCTGCGACCCATGCGCACCGCATCGCGGATGCTGCGGAATTCCATGCCAATGGGGTCGGGCATTTCTTCACCCACGACATTGATGGATTCACTAATGGGCAGGCCGGAGCGAATACCACGCACCATTGCATCAATCGATTCAGGAAAAAACTTGATGAACTCCTTGCAACGCTTTTTGCCCTTCATGCCAATAAATACGTGAGGTATCCATATACCCAACATGACAGACAGCAAAGATGCAGGTAACAACTTTTGTCCCAAAATGACATGGAACAGCATAAAAAAGATACCAATCATCAAGCCGGTGAGCAGCAAATACTCACTGATGGTCATCGACATGCCAGTGCGCGCCAGACGCATGCGTAATTTTTCAGGATTAGGCAGCGTGGTCTTGATGAAATTGTCAAATAAGGGAATACCACTATCTTTGGTACGACGTTTTAATTCTACTTTTTGATTGATGACTTGCTTTTTTTCGACTTTTTCTTCATCGCTCACTACGCGTTTGATGCGTTTTTCTAGTGTCTTGCTTTCATCGCTTGGCAATAGCGCAAGCACAAGCACGATGAGTGTGATAAATCCACCGCCTATCATCATCAGCAGTTCTGGGCTCATAAAATCTCCAATAATTGTTTATCGAGATTGAAATAAGCCGCTTTAGGCAGGAAATGTGGACGCAAGCCATGGTTAATGAATTCAACATTCAATTTACCGTCTGGCGTTTCGCCTTTGGTCTCACACGTGAATAAATCCTGCATGGTGACCACATCGCCTTCCATGCCCAAGACTTCACTAATATAGGTAACGCGGCGGCTGCCATCACGCATACGGCTAACCTGCACTATCATATCAAGTGCCGAGGCAATCTGCATACGTATGGCGCGTGGCGCTAAATTAACCCCCGCCAGTCCAACCATGTTTTCCAAACGCATCAGGGCTTCGCGCGGGCGATTGGCGTGAACAGTAGAAAACGAACCATCATGGCCCGTGTTCATTGCCTGTAACATGTCAATGGCTTCGCCGCCGCGGGTTTCACCTACAATGATACGGTCAGGACGCATACGTAGTGAGTTCTTTAGCAAGTCACGCATGCTGATTTCGCCATGACCCTCCAGATTGGCAGGGCGCGTTTCGAGACGCACAACATGTGGTTGTTGTAATTGTAATTCAGCCGCATCTTCGATTGTGACAATACGTTCACTATTATCAATCATCTTTGAAATGGCATTAAGTAATGTCGTTTTACCCGAACCCGTACCACCGGAGATAAGAATATTGAGGCGGCAACGGCCAGCTATTTCCAATACCTTCTTCATTTGCGGGCTGATGCTGCCGAATTTTTCCATTACATCAAGGGTGATTTTCTTCTTGGAAAACTTACGAATGGTAATTGCGGGTCCATCAATCGCCAATGGCGGGATAATAATGTTAACGCGGCTGCCATCGGCCAAGCGTGCATCGCATAGCGGGCTGGATTCATCCACGCGGCGGCCGATCGCGTTCACAATACGTTGCGCAACGGATAATACATGGGCATTATCACGGAAATGAACATCAGTGAGTGTTAAACGACCTTTTTGTTCAATCCAAACCTGTTTAGGCCCATTGACCATGACTTCGCTAATGGTTTCATCAGACAGCAATGGCTCCAATGGTCCAAGGCCCAACATATCATCCAAAATACTGGTAACAAGTTCTTGGCGTTCACTGCCCGATAGCGGCGTTTTCTGTTCAACCAACAATTCGCCAACCACACCCGTTAAATCGCGGTTTAAATCATCCCGCGTCATCTTGGCTGCAGCCGATGCGTCAATTCGATCCATCAATAAGGGCTGGATATTGTCTTTGATAATCTGCACGCTGGCACGAAGCGATGTAGTACGTGTCAATGCATCAGCCAATGCCGGCTTTTCATAAGTTGGCAGTTCCGTAGTAATCGGAGCGGGTATGGATGAAGGAACAGGCGGCACCACTTCATGTGGAATAATGGTGCTGGCCTGCTTGGATAAAATTGTATTGATCAGCGCTGTAACCAAATCACGCTGCAATAATAAATCGATGATTTCGCCATCACGGGTTAGCCATTCCTGAACAAAGGAACGCACCGCAAGCGCCAAATCACCGCGTTTCATTTTCTGGGCATCGGTATGACTGATGCGAGCAACCAGTTCGGGCATGTATTTATCCCGTAGACTTGGCATGGTATGCGGGGTGATCGACATTGCTCCCCTGCCCTAACTTTGTGTAGTGGGCTTGGTTGGCTTACCGCCAAGCAACCCTTTGAGTAATGAACCTTTGGCTTCTTGTTTTTTAGGTTCTTTTTGACCGGATAATAGTCTTGCCAGCGCCATCAAAGCTTTGGTTACCGGTGCATCTGAAGCAATCGAAGCAAAAGGCTTGCCCAAGTTTGCAGCTTGCTTGGCTGTCTTGATATCTTCGGGCAACAGCACATCGATTTTTGCTTCAAGATTTTTTTCAAACGTAGCCTGATCAATCGTTGAATACGGGCTATCGCCGGCATGATTGACGATTAACATTGGCAACAAGTCGGGACGCAGATTTTTTAAATAGAGTTTGATACGGCGCGCATCACGCAACGAAGCAAGAGTCAAATCTGCAACAATCAATACTGCTTGCGCTTCATTCAATAACGTCTTTTGAGAAGACAAATGATGGCGAGGCAAATCCACCAGCATGATATCAAAATCACCGCGAATTGGCTTTAACAGGCCCAACGTTGCATCCCCATCAAAATGGAATGGCTGTTCCAGCGTATCTTCAGCACATAATATCGAGAATTTATCACTGTGCTGAACCATCGAACTGGCAATCAATAGACCATCCAGACGTTCGGGGTTTTCAAGTGCAGCACGCATGCCGCGCCCAGGCTCACGGTCAAGCGCAAGCGCGGAGCTGCCGAACTGCATATCCAAATCAACTAATCCCACATGCTGGTTCAGTTTTTGTGATAATATCCACGCAAGATTAACCGCAATGGTGGTCACACCTACGCCGCCGCGCGTTCCAATCACGGGAATGATTTTGCAACCGCGTGTTTCTTTATTTGCATCTTCTTCCACTTTTTTTGGTTTGGAAGTGTTCATGATGGCTTGAAGCAATGCTTCTTCCGTCAAAGGCTTTACCAAATAATCCGATGCACCAAGCTGGATAAACTGGCGATATAAGCTAATGTCATTATGCTTGGCTAAAAAAATAATTTGTGAGTCAGGACCACATAATCCAATGGCACGTGTTGCGGCGGGAAGAATGTCTTTTTCGGCATCTAAATCGAGAAGCAGGATTTTTGGCGGGGCATAATTTTCAAGCATATCCGCAAGCATATCCAGCCCGCCCTGCTGCACGACAGCTGACGGCCACCCTCTTGCTTCTGCGACGCTTTTAGCGATGCGATAAGAGCTTTCGTCTGAGACGAAGCCCATAAATTCTTCATGCATGATAAAAAACTAACCACCTAAAAGGGAAACCAACTCTATCCCTTTAAAACACCACAGTTTTGCTAATAAACCTTTAGCCCCGAGGCATCATTCCGCGTGTGTTATATTGTCAGTAATTATGGCTGCATAAAATATCAGCCAATGCAGCACTTACTTGCTGGTCGAACCAATTTCTTTAGGATTGATTAATTCTTTTTTCTTGTCCTGGCGATAACGCTCAATGCCAAGAACCCCAGAGGCAGCATCTGCTTCACCCAAGGCTTCACCATGCAGAAGATCGCGTGGATTAGAAATCATCTTGCCGAGATTATACATATCGGCACAACCAAATTGTGGCTTAAACTGATTGTCTAATCCATCCATCGTGTGCTTTTCCCAATTAGGGCATGGCTTGGGCACCGCAACAAGCTTGCCGCCTTTTTCTGGATTGGCAATCAATGGGATGCTGTGATCTGGAAGCGAAGTAGTTGGATCTGCTTGATAGCAACCGCCCAGCAACGCTAGAAACGCCGTACCAAGCATCATGGAGGTAAGTGATTGCAGTTTCATCATCCTACTCCGCGCTATAGCCAACAGGGCCTTGTAATACTTCGCCCATATTTCTTGGCTGGTTAATCACGCTGTCTGCATGGGTCTTACCAAGCAAGATACGATCCACGTCATTGGCTGGTGCATACCCATCGGTTGGCGCTGCCAATTGTTCAGAAGATGGCTTGACCAGATAAGGCGTTACAATAATCACCAGTTCGGTTTCAGCATTACGGAATCGGGTTGAAGTAAACAAAGCACCCAGCACTGGAATATCACCAAGGAATGGATATTTGCTCACATCATTGTTTTGATAGCTGCGGATAAGACCACCAATCGCAAAGCTTTGGCCACTGCCCAACTCCACCGTGGTTTCGGCGCGGCGGGTTAGCAATGCGGGAATAGCAATGTTGTTCAGCGAGATTGAGCCAGAGGTGGTCAATTCACTGACCTCCGGACGAACTTGGATCGAGATACGGTTCTTACCCAATACGGTCGGCGTGAATGCCAAGGACACACCATAAGGTTTAAACTCAACGGTGATGGAACCATTTTGTTGTGGCACCGGCACAGGGAATTCACCACCCGCCAGGAAGGTTGCGGTTTCACCGGATTTTGCAGTGAGGTTCGGTTCTGCGAGCAAGGTGACAAGACCATCTTGGGCCAAGGCATCAATTAGACCATTAATCGCATAACCATTGCCGTTATTGTAGCTCGCATAAATGCCGTTATTGACGTTATCGCGGGTATATCGATCAGCTGCACCGCTTACGCCACTATTTCTCAACACCGTATCGCTCAAGAAGCTTGCACCGCTCTTAAGGCCAAGGGTGATGCCGCCTGCTAGGCTGATTGCATCCCAATTAATACCAAACGTTTTGCTGATGTTTTTGCTAACTTCGGCTACGCGAACGCGCAATTGAATTTGCTCGTCATTTTTTACGCGCAAGTGATTGATGATTTCTTCTTTATCATTGCTAAGGAATTTCTTTGCGATACGTTGTGCATCCGCCGCCTCGAGTGATGAGGTTGCCTCACCCTTCAAAACGATACCGCCAGGAACTGGCAACGCTTTAATTTTCGGCATACCGCCTAATACGTTCTGCAGCTTGCCAATATCTTGGTCTACTACTACGCGGCGCTTTAATAAAATCGTGCCATCTTTTTTACTGGCAGTGATAGATGTTTCACCTTGCTTGCGTCCATAAATGGTAATTACTGTGGGCGCAACCACTTGCACATCGGCAATATCGGGGCTGGCAATAAAAACGGTATCTGCCGGTTCGCTCAACTTGATGTTTTCACTGTGATCTACACTTAGCACAAGTGGGTTATCGTCCTGTGCTGGCGTCTGTGCAAACGCAGGCATAACCACGAGGACAAAACACATCAATAAAGGCAGGAAAAGTGATTTCATGAGGGGTTAATCTAAGACCAGTTCGTCTAGAATTCATTACTTATCTTTTCGAATCATTGTTCTGAGTTCGTGACGAAGCTTGGATATCCTTGAGATAAAAATGATACGCTGCCCGACTATGCGACGAAGCCAGAAAAAACGACTTAGTTCTTTTTGGATTCGTCAAAATTTTCTTCGGTACGAGTCTTGCTGCCGCGCAAGACTTGTACGATTTGTCCAGATACAGCCGAATGATCATCCGGACGCGGAATGATTTGGCTTACCTCACTATCAATCGTAAAAGCATTCTTTTCAAATGCAACGGTTTCAGCCATTGGCTTGCCGTCAGGCGTGGTTTCCGTCGCTATACTGCGCAGTGATAGAGAGATGGTGCCAAGCTGCAGTGCAAGGGTGAGGACTTCGGCCTGCTTTGGGGTTACTTCCAATGTTGCAACCTTGGCAACCTTAGCTTTGGCTTCAACTTGGTCACTGGCATCTTGATCCAGCGCCAGAACGCGCACGTCCTTTACAATCGTCACGCTGGCACGGCGTTGATTTACCTTGTCATCTTCTTGCGAGCGTATGGAATGGGTAAGGATTAAATCGATGTGATCACCAGGAAATACGAAACCGGCAATACCGGTTACGTTGGTAATCGGAACCGCAATGGCGCGTTTACCACCATCCAACACCGCCGATAAAAAGCCGCGCTCTTGTGGTTTTACCAACTGGCCCTTCAAAATAGGTTCACCAGCACGAATGCCTTGGCGCACCACAGCGCCGATATATGAATCCGGTTTTTCTGTTGGAACGTTTTTGATGAAAGCCTGTGTAACATGTTCAGGTGCCCATGCCTGCCAACGGACATGCTGGTTTTGAATGAATTGTCCAGCTGGCACATCGGCCGCCGCAACTAATATCTGGCTGGTGTTATTAGCCGCAGCTGTTTTGTGATTCATGGCGCTGCGCATCATCATCATGGTTCCAAGCCCCATGATAATAGCAAGCGCGAGAAATATTGTGCGACGACGGGTCATAGCATCCTCATTCAAATAGTTGCGATGACCATTAAGCTATACAGACACTTATACAGCTTGAGCCATCATGAACAATGCGGTCACACCGCCGCATGCTATTGCCACACCATAAGGAACCGGGGTTTTGTGCCACGGGATAATTTCGTTATTTTCCGATTTTGTTTCTATCTTCAATACGCGGGAACGATATAAAGCCGCCACCGCAAAACCTAGCGCAAGCAACCCGCCTGCAAATGATGTAAATAACAACAATGTCGCAATCATTTTTGGCCCAGCCCACAACGAAGCCGCCGCCAGCATTTTGACATCGCCGCCGCCAAGGAAATTCATGGCAAACATGGCAAAGCCGATGATTAGTACTGTTCCCGCTATCAACAGATGATGCACCCACATAATTTCATGCGGTGCTGTCCATACATAAAGCGGAAATAATGCAGCCAGAAACAAACAAAGACGATTGGAAATAATCAGTTTTTTAATGTCGCTGAGTGCGGCCACTAACATGGTCACCGCCGCGATGATCAGCACACCATCGTGAAACAATGCTTTATCGATGATGAGGGGGTCTGACATAACAACACAACATTAAAAAAGAGACGCACTATACACAATCAAGCAATCTTCCCGGTATCCTGTGGGCATCCGGTGGACGCCCACTTTTGGATACACGGGGAAGAGCCTTCGCCTCTTAGAGCGAACTGCGACTTGCTAGATTGGTTTGAACGTCTTGGAAGGTTGCTTTGATTTCAGGTCCAAGGGTCACAAGAACACTGACCATTACGACTGAGATGAGGGCTGCGATAAGACCGTATTCGATTGCTGTTGCGCCGCTTTCGTTTTTGATAAATCTTGCAAATAAATTTTTCATAATAACTTCCTCCGTAAGTGTACCGGTTTATTCCGGCGATAGGCAAAATTTAGCCCCGTTTCGTTTAAGCATCAGTAAATGAAACTGGTTATTGCAAAAGCAGTTTTGTATGAAACTTAGATACAGATTGGTTGGATTTTTTGATAAAAATCGAACTAAGTTGTTATGAATTTGCTAACGGCTATCGTCTATGCATCTGATATTACTGGGATCAGTAGACATGATGCCCCGCCAAATAACAGGGCAATTTATGTATCTTTTAGCCATATTGCTTGGAGAAGACCCTTTTATGCTTAAAGATTCATTTTAAGTAAAAGGTTGGCGCCAATTTCTTTATCGAATTTCTGATTTTTTTAGTCGCAAGTCGTCTGGAATTTACGTACAAACGGAATCGTACATAATTGATACGATTGGGGTAGCCAATAACTAGCGCCTAGCTTCATAAAAACGCCCGCTTTCGCCCTCATTTGGCCTTTATATTTTGTTAAGAAACTGTTCTTATAGCTTATCTATCAAGTTATTGACTTGTTTATTCGGGGAGAACCATATGTCTATAAAAAAATTGCTTCTAGCCATCGTATTACTGCTAGGTTTTTCTACATCGGCACATGCTGAAGCAGACTTTGTAAAATCTGCCATTCAAATGGGCACTTCATTTTGCCCAAATGTAAGCTTTGAATGCGATAACCTGTCATCCCAACAGAAAGATATTCTGGTTGCAGCAAATGAATGTGTAGCATCACGCTTCAATATGACTGATCGGGTCATGAGCGAATTCAGCAGCAGCGGCGAATATGAAAACTGCGCAATTTCGGGAAGCCCGTTCAAGAACAATAAAGGCGTGAATGTTTATGCTATTTGCTGTGTCAAAAAAGACAGCTCGGATGGCAATTGCAGCATGTCCTGCACACGCTACATTGACCAGAAGTAACTAGTGTTCAGTTCCAAGTTTCTTTTGTAGTGCATCTACCTTGTGGCGAAGCTCATCATTTTCCGCTTTAAGTTCGCGGATAGCTTCGACCACTGGGGCAATTATCTTGGCATAATCCACGCCCATTGAGCCTTCAGACTTTGTCACCAGCTCTGGGAACACTTTTTCAACATCCTGCGCCATTAGACCCACATCATGGCCATGACCGCCCTTCCAGTCATAGCTAAAGCCACGCAATAACAATACTTTTTGCAAAGCATTGGTAATCGGCATCAAGTTTTCCTTCATACGTCTGTCTGATGAATAAATAAACTTCTGTGCCTGAAACTCGTCGGCTCGCCCAGTGCCATTGATAGACAAGGCAACTGTACCTGATGTGGTGCTGACATTCACACTGCCGGTACCAGCAGCAATATCCACGCTGGTTGCCGAGTTCACAGATAAATTATTTACCGTCATGGTTGTATTGTTAAACGTCCATGTACTGTTGCTGCCATTCATATTACCAATGTTGGCAATCGTACCTGCTCCCATATAGAAGGTACCGCCTCCTGTTGTAGCCGCGTCTGTGCCCATCGACAGATTACCGCCACCCATGATAATTTTACTGCCCTGCATACTCAAAGACAGCCCGTTATTAAACAGCATATCCTGTGACATGGTATTTTGTTCTGGCGTGATAGCTGCTTTACGATATAGCCAAGGTGCAGTCCCCGCATTGGTATCATTGGTATAGGCCAAAGTCACAATACGACCTGAAGCGGCTGCAATCCCAAAATCCGCGACTGAAAGGGTAAAGGAGTTGAACGCGCCACAAGCGGTTGCATTAACCGTACCCGAGCAGCCATCGGTCGCGTTATTGTAAACAAAGCCGCCTTCGCTGCCAATCAGCGACGATACTTGCGCACCCACCTTGTCGGTTAAGCCACCCGCCGATGCATAAACCGAAAAACGCCATTGCTGCTTAGACGCATCTATCGTATCCACAGCGATAAGGATAGTGTTGCCATACGCATCCAGCGTTGAAAAACTACTTGATAGCAAATTCGCAGTTTTCAAATCAGCCACTGTTGGCGGTGTCGCCACCAGACCTGCGGGCTGGGTTGAAACATATGGCGCAACTTCACTGGTAATATACTTGCGGGTTGCGTCAATCACTTGGCGATATTGCTGAGCGGCGGCCTGCGCCTGAAGCTGGGAACTACCACTGGTAAGCAGACCCCATAGACCCGAAAAGATCAGGCCGGTAATACCAAGAACAATTACCATTTCAATCAGGGTAAACCCAGCCTTGGAATGACGGGTAACATCAGCATTAACATGATGCGAAGCATTATTCATCGTCATAGGAACACCCTTTGTTTGTTCAAACCCAGTTTAGTTACAGGCAGCATCACTTACAAGTACCACAGAATTATCAACCACGCTTGCAGGAAGACCCGCGATGGAAATAGTGGCCGGCGTTCCAGCATCATAAGTGGTGAATCCTACCGTGCCACCAGATACTCGTCCAAATCGATAATGCTGTTTAGCAGTAACCTTTAGCAGCTGGCGTGCGACATCCGTCGTTGAAAAACCGCTGGGTCGTTCAGTTGGCGTGGCATAGGTCACAATCAGACGACGTGACAACCCGTTATAGGTTCCACTAAAAATCTCGGTGTTCCAATCATACATGCCGGCAAGCTCTGTGGTACGCCCGACATCTGCCTTCGTAATCGTTCCTGAGGTTAGCGCGATAATCGCCGGACTACTGCAGCTATAACCAAATGCAATGGAATGCCATTTCAACATTTGTTCGCCCAATGCCAGTTGCTGGCTCAGGAAATAAGCCGTCATGGCACTGACGATCTGAAAAAACAGACCGACAATCGAAATGGTCAAAACTGAAAAGGTGAACATATACATGCAGGATGATTATCTTTCATTCGCGTTAACTTTGAAATAAAAAAGATTAGTCCATAAACAAATAGGGCACGTCAGATAATGACGCGCCCTATTAAATATCATCCACTATGGTTACTGACGATTAGCTAAGATTAGCCACGCAGACCAAATGTGAAGTATACGTCCTTCTGAGTGGTGCTGCCGCAACGGGTATTTACGCTGGAAATATCCGTGGTTGCAGAGGAGTTATTAGCAAGATCCATGACCACACCTGCATCCGTACCCACTACAAGTAGGCCCGAACCGCGGGCAGCATTTGAATTGCGCATAATGAAGTTACGGCATGCTTCGCTGTTCATCTTAGTGAATGTAATGGAGAAGCTGGCAAGACCAGAAGAGCTGGTATCAGACAAGGTAACCGCACCACCCCATTGATGGCGCAAGGTGTGGGCACCTGTGGAACCAACCACCATATCGGCAGGCAGCAATCCCAAGCTGAACAGATTTTCAACATCGGTATCGATGGTATCCGAAGGGTTTTGCGCATAAAAGCCGCGGATGTTTTGCGCAAGCGAAAGAAGATTTTTTGATGCGGCTTGTTGGCGCATATTTTCATAAGCAGATGCCGCAGCAGCCCAAATACCACCCACGATCAAGCCAACGATGCCAAGAACGATTGCGGCTTCAATCAAGTTAAACCCGGCTTGCTTATGCGCACGCTGTTCGGTCGCTGGGATTTCTTGTTCTGTTACTAAAGTAGTCATAATTCCTCCGCTTCGGGGTACAATAGTGGGCAATCTGGTATTCGCCTTATGGCGCGTATTTTTAAACGAATAAGAGAGCCTAATAGGCAGCTTATTAATTTAGTGTTACCAAGATAACTTAACGAACTGATAATTAAAAGCAATTAGGTGGCATGGCAAGGAAGCCACAGAGGCCCGTGAGGGCGAGAGCTTGACCTAAATGATTGTTTAGAAAGAAGTACTGCCCGAATTTTGCATGTCGCTGAGAATGGTGGTGATTCGTAGGATGGACATCATGGCCCATGCAATAACACCACCCACGCACATCAACCCGACCGTGCGTACCAAATTTGCCTGAACATTGAGCACTTCAATCTGCTCTTCAATCCATTCTTTGGTAACCACGTCAATAATCGAGCCCACATCGGAGCGTTCAGATAAAATTTCCAAATCAAGCGCAACTTGCGGGTCAGGAAACTCATAGCCGCCCGAACGCAGTGCTTCACCCAAATTTCGCCCACGTAAAACTTCTTCGCGTGCTGAATGCAACCGTTCACGTAGCCACGGTGTTGCTTCTTCTTCCAGAATTTCGACTGCACGCTTCAATGGTACTTGCGCCTTCAAAAGCGCAGAAAGACCAAGCAAGAAGGAGCTACCTTGCCATATCCGATACCATGCCCATGGCGGGAACTTATCAAATTTCACACGCAACGGACCGCGCCAGTATGGCATCGTGCCTGCGATAAATGCGATACCACCCACAATTAAAACAACTAAAAGAATGCCGTTGCTCATCACAAAGTCTGACACATCGGCAATACCGCTCATGGCCTCGAGCACCTTCTTTGGTGCGGCCTTACGCATATTTTCGATGAGGTTCACACCAAAAAGCCAGAACACACCAGCCAGCAAGGCCATCATGAACAAAGGATAGGCAACGGCTTGTATAATTGCCTGGCGCATACGTTGAGCTGAGTCACCCACATGCATAATTGCAAGCATGGCGTTGGATACCTGACCGGATTCTTCACCGGCACGGATCATGTAAAGTTCCGCCGATGGGATCCAGTCATTCATAGCTTCCGAAAGTGTTTCACCGGCACGGTCACGTTTAAGCCATTCTTGCAGTGCGAGGGCTGGTGGACGTTCAGGCGAACGACCCATGTCAGATGCGTTATACCAAAGACGTTCCAGAGCGCGTGATAATGCCTCGTTCATTGCAAGCATCCCTTGCAACTTGCGATAAATGCGGAAGCGCAACTTACGATTATTGCGCATCACCCACATGGCATATTTGCGTCTTAAATCATCCATCTATCTTTACGTCCCAAACGTTCTTCAACCATGCGCACTTCGCGGTCGGTGGCACACGGCCCTACTTCTTGCTCTGCGTCAAATGCAGAAACCACACCATCACGAACTTTTTCTAGCCCATGCCATTGCATGGTAATACCATTTAAGCCAAAGGGCGAGAGCCAGTAACGAGCCGCTTCGTCCAATTTATTTTCAGATAACAGGGCCATAAGGCGGGCATCGGTTGCCACCACTTCGGCGACGATACTGCGACCTTGGCGACCTTGGAAGCAATGGCGGCAACCTTGTGGATTGACGAAGAAAACGCCGCGCATATCGGGCTCTTGCAGATGATCGAACGGATCTGCATCCTCGCGCGGAACGTGCCGCGATGAATGCATAATAGCAAGACCCGCACGCACGCGGCGCAAAATGGGTTCATAATTACTATCGTCGGCAACATTCGCTGCGGGAATACGACAATGCGGGCATAGACCACGCAGCAAGCGCTGACAAATGAGGCCTACCAGCAAGTGATGATCGTACACCAGATAAGGCTCCGACCCCAAATCACGCAGACGTTGCGGGATAGCCAATGCCGCATACACGTGAAGGGTCGTATAAACCTGACGACCCGTCAGTGCCAATCGGAAAATAAATTTGGATGTTTGCAAGTCGCGGGTTTCGCCAAGCATCACGATGTTTGGATCAAGACGCAAAATACAACGCATGATTTCGGTAAAGCTTTTATCGCGCTGCTCATCTTTTACTGTTGCCGATACACCGATTTGGCTGGCACCGATAACACCGCCTTCGGGAGGATCTTCAATCATGTAACATTTCTGTTCCATGTTGGTTTCAGCCATATGGCGGTTGAGCACCACACGCAGCGTCGTGGTTTTACCTTGGTTCACCGGACCAGAAAAAATCCGCATGCCACCCGGCACACGGCGCAAGAAGCGAATGATATCGGTTTGTTCCTGGTTAAATCCAAGACTGTCCACATCGGATTGGATAAAATTCTCACCAAAAATGCGCGAGCTGTCATATTGCAAACGCATATTGAGGTAGCGACCGCCATCAGCTAGTGGCACCCATTGGCAACGTACCGCCAATACACCATCTGGCAATGCGATGGTATCAGGACCTGAGCCATGGGTTAGCATCGCGGCTTGTGGCTCGAGCCAGTTTGCCGTTGCACCCGATTGACCGGATGAATGCGAATAAACCGATGATAAGAATTGTTCGCCTTCTTTTTGCGTCCATGTTTCCCATAAACGCAACGTACCATCGATACGGAATTCAACTTTGGTACGTCCACCGCTGGCTTCAATGTGAATATCGTTTGCACCGCTTTCTGCGCCCGATGCAAGTGTGCGTACAATCTGACGACGCACCGAGTTCTCATCGAGACGCATCGTGGATACTTGGCGCTCGAAGTGATTATAGGCAGCCTTAATAACGTCTGGCGTAACCAGGCGCGCAGGGCCTACATGAAAGCCCATACGCCGAGCAGTTGCAGCAACCGAAGTCACAAGCGGTGAATTGCGATGACTCGCACTGACTAGCCAAAGGCCTGTATCAAACAATGCGCAAAGATTTCTCGATTCCTGAGGAATTTTAATGTTACTGCCAATCGCCGTCAGCAAGTTGCCATCAAATACAATCGGGGCTTCTTGCTCGTCTATAATCGGCGCATCGCCTGGTTCGCCTTCCGGGGCAGATTTTTTATCGCCAGTATTATTTGCATTGGGAGCAACCGCCGCAGCCATCGGCCCGCGAGCACGTTTTTCTTCGGTTGGTTTTCTTACACGCGCACTGTCTGCTGCTTGTTGAGCAGGGCTCGCTTCATATGCCCCCTCCTTATTTGGCGGAGTACGATTAACCGGGGGGCGTTCACCTGCGGGTGGTCTAGGGCGCGGAGTTCCCTCAGGCAAAGTCGATTGCGCTGCAGGATGAGAGGCATCTTCTTGAGCCGAACCTTTTGAGTTTCCGCCAACAAGATCCTTAAACCGCGAAAATACTGAATCAGACATATATTACTATTGCAACGACGTGCTACCAGATTCCCTAACGATATAAGAATCCGTCGGAATAGTTAATTCTTTACTTTTTTTGTCCTTAATCAGTGAAACTTTTGTCAAAGTGATGGATTTTACAATAGTTCCATCAGGTAATTTGTCCCCAGCATGGACAGTTTGGGACGAATTATCCTCCGTATTGATAACGGCGAAGTAACGACCATCTGTACCTGTGATACGTCTAATCGAGTATTTTGACGATGGACCGCTTTCATCAGACTTTTTGCCTGAAGAAAAGGACTTGGAAGAGAAGCTAGTGGATGGCGGTGGTGCTGATGGAGTATCCGACACCGGTAAAGATGCAGCTGGCTTTGGCAAATTCAAAGCAGACGCCGGAATTGCAGAGCCGAGCAAACTGGCCGCCGCGGTGGATGCAGAAGCAGCTGGCTTATTCCGTTCATCACGAACTTTCTTCAACTCGGTTTGACGTTTTTCAATTTCAAGCAACAAATCTAAACGATTGATAGCATCTTGCGCGCGGATCATATCGTCCAGATTAATCTGGTCAACTTTTTGCAAACGCGTGACTGCATCCTGAACCGCACTTGGCATCACTGGCGTACCTGTCAGGCCACCATTGGCTGGCGTACCCAGCGGGTTACCAGGGGTACCAAGCGTTGAAGTGGAAGATGACGTCACGGGCACAATCACCGAAGATGATGAAGCACCAGTTGACGACGGCAGTGTTGATGTAGCCGTGGTGGTGGATGGTGCCTGACCACTGGTCGATGTAACCGTGGAAGATGATGTGGTTACGGTACCCGAAGATGCCGGCAAAGTTGATGACGACGCTGTTGGTGCTGTCGCCGCTTTAGGGGTTGCTGACGAGGCCGGGCTGGGCAACGTATCCGCAAGCGCGTCTTGCGCAACTGCAGAACCTGAAAGCGTAAAGCCAATCAACAATGCGCTAACGGCTGTCGTGATAAGGGCGTAATTTCTCATGTCACCCACCTCTCTTTTCATAAATTGTTGCTTCAAACGTCCACGTAGCTCCATCCCACGTGACTTTATCCAGTATCAAACCACTTACACTTTCAAAATAACGCCACAACTCCCACGGGGGCGTTTTACCCGAATACTTGATACCGCGCTTGCGCCATGGTGGTGGTGGCGGCGGGGGTGGATCCTTCATATCAGGCGGCGGCGAAACCGATGGCGGATCATCAGGCAAACGCACGACCGTGATTACCGGCCATTTGTCGTGCACCATCAGCGCAGAAAGTTCTGCTTCGCGCAATAAGGGTTCAGGGCCACGTGGTGTTAAAGCAGGACCATGCAATCCCTGAGCAGCGCTGGTTAGGTCATCTTTGACCACTGCATTGGGCGGCACCATTCCATTTTCGGTTTTTTCACGCTGCCAGATGATATTCAGTTTGTTTTCCATGCAGGTTGCAGTACCGCGATTCCAACCAAGTTGGGCCGCGTTGATTTTACCAAGCAGCGCGTGGCATGAATTTAATACATCAATACCATGCGCGGCTTTTTCCCATTTGCGTTCATAGCATTGTTCAGCAGGCGGCCATTCCCACTTGTTCATCATTTTGCTGACTGCGCCATTCTTCATGGCTTCTTGTTGGGCCTTCAATTGGGCAGCTGTTTGCTCTTGCTCGATACGCTCCTGCTCGGCTTGCCATTCTAACGCCAGGAAAATAAGCAACAACACAACCGCAGCAGCGGCAGCACCGTAAATAATAAGGCGCATGGGAACGCGCACAGGCTGCAATCGGCATTCGGCACGATCCTGCAGAAGTAATGGTAATGGTGTTGGATCTGAACCAGGAACCGCCCAGCCATCCGGGGCATATATACGCTGCACCCCGCCAAGGCTTACTTCTTGAAGCAAACGATCACGCGCTGCCTCATCATTATCAAATAACACATCGCCATCTGGCGCGATAAGATCGTCGCGAACGACAATAATCCATGTGCCTTCGCGCAAACGAAACGCGCCCGCCCAAGAACCCGGCTGCGCATTAGCAAGTGATGCCGCCAGCGTTGCCATACCTGATTTATGACCCTGCGCGCTTTGAGCCAGACCATACTGGGGAATAGCCACAGATTTGCTAGCTGCGCGAACACAGTAATAATCGGATTGTTGACCAGGTTGTGCGGCCGCTTCACGCGCAGCCTGTGCAATACGCCCGCTAGGCGATGGCTGCCACAACAGGCCTACAGCATATGTTTGCCTGCCAACTTTGACAACGCCAGAAGCCATTACTCATTCTCCGTCCTCGGTAGGGTAATCTCCTGCGGCGTCATCGCAATAAACAGGATTTGACGTGTGCGTGTATTATTCACGCCCCCACCAAGTAGATAGTTATATGGGTTGCCTACACCTTGTGATGCCTGGGTGACCTGATCTTGGTCAAACCCGGCCAACACCAAGGTTGATCCACTACGTAGCATGGATTGCTGAACAAAGAAGCGCGTAGTGGTTTCAGGCAACTGAATTTGGTTTTGGCCAGATGTAAAGGTCTTTGGCGCACCCACCAAATCAATCAGCGACAAGGAGTATTGCAGAAGAATGCGTCCCTCACCCAGCAAGCGCGGCGTTACCTGAATGGAGAAACCATCCTTGATGATACCAGGAGTTAGCGTGGTGTTTTGGAATGTTTGACTGGTGTTGGTTTGCACAGAAGCAAGGTAGGCAATATCCCGGCCAATACGGCGCGATACCGGACGGTTATTCAGCGTCGTCAGTGGGAACTGCGCGATACGCGCCGTTTTACCGACATTAGACAGCAAGTTGAAAATACTGGTCACCGAGCCAATAGTTTCTGGATTCAGAACAGAAATTGCAAGGCTACCCAGACCCGTATTGGTTGCAGCAGGCGCACCGCCAGAGGTCAGTCCGCCACTGAAGTTGGTCAAGCGGCGCAAGGCGATATCAAACTTCATATTGAAGTCTTCACCTTCATTCATATCAACCGTGTACACTTCCACGTTAATCGCAACCTGGCGACCCAAACGGTCATTTTCTGAATTCAAGTAATCGGAAACACCGCGCATTACTTCCGGCGTAGTCATAACAGTGATGGTTCCCGATGAAGGCGACATCGAATAGCTGCCCACCCCTCCAAGTATGGTTTCAATGGTTTTGCCGATTTCATCCCAGAACTTGAAATCAATATCCATGCTGGATGTCTGTTCACCAGCTTGCTGGCTAACGCTTGTCACCTGGGTATTACCAGAGGCAGATGCGTTATTATCCGTCTGTTCCTTCATGCCATCTTTAACTTTTTGTGTGCCAGGCAGAGCATCCATTACAAAGGTCCTGGTTTCATAACGTGCGATTGAAAGTGCACTACCATCAAATTTCCAGTTCACGCCAAAGTGACTGGATACACGATCAAGTAAACCCGACAACGGGCCTTCATACGCTACGCGCATACCCACTTGAGCTTGTCTGGCTGGAGCCTTGGAAGCGACAGGCTTTTTACCAGCCGTAGTGGTTGGTGTAGCAGAACTTGACGCACCATCTTCATCGTCTGTGCCATCATCAACGTCTTTACCAAAGCGCACCGGGATACCGGTTTGAGTTGATATTGCGTTGGCAATCGCACGAATGGACATTGGAGATGGAGAAATCAATGCAACTGAACGGCTGGATTCTACGCGGGTCGGCAATGGAATACCGTGGCGCATACGAATTGCCTTGCCGCCAGTCCAGATTGAATCCGTTACGGTCAATGGGTTGTAGCGTTTTGGTGCAGCAGGAATGCGTGCTTCATCCACGCGTTGTTCTGCTACAGCTTGGCGTTCGCTGATCGTATTGCGCGTATCTTCGGTTTGGCAGCCAATAAGGGCTACAGCTAAAAAAACAATGCTGAAAAACGAGATTGCTTTTTCACGAAACGAAGGTGGCAACGTCAACAACGCCATAGTTTAGTCCCCATAATGATTGCCGTCAGCTTCAACAATCAAGATTGATTGTCCGGCTGCCGGATTGTAGTGCAAACGTCCGCGAGGCGTAGGCTTTGCGGCATCAAATCCAGTTAAAAGAACGCGCACAGCTTCTTCAAACGTACCCGTCATATTCATCGATGCCATGATTGGATAATCAAACTCTGCCGTCCAGTTCAACTCTGCGCCGACACGGGTGCACCATTCCTGAAGAAGAGTACGAAGTGTTTGGCCAGGACGCGCTTCCCAAGTTTGTGACTGGAACAATAACGGATTTTCAATTTGCAATGGCTGCGGTGACGCAGAAGTTGCCTGAACAGATGGCGGCTGCATGACAACTGGTTGCTGCATCATTACAGGCTGCTGTTCCATCACCATCGGCTGCTGCACCATAACTTGCTGCATGGGCTGCTGCATGACTTGCTGCTGCATAACAGGCTGCTGCATCATCACCATTTGTGGTTGCTGCTGCATCATCACGGGCTGTTGAACCACTACAGGCTGCTGCACTACTTGTTGCATGGGTTGAACTTGCTGTTGAACAACCACTGGTTGTTGAACAGGCTGAATAACTGGTTGCACCACCGGCTGAACCGATTGTGGGGCAGAACCAACTACAATGGTAGGTGTAGCACCAGCACTGTTGATGGCCACCGAACGACCATTCACCGAATACGACAATCCGGATGATGCCAGCATATCCTGCAATACGGCGTTCCATGAACGACCGCCCCGCCAGCTAACCAGCTGACCAGCATCCACACCATCACCAAGGGTATAGCCATAGCCCTGTGGAAGTATTTGTTGAATAGCTACCGTCAATGGAACCTTATCACCAAATCCTTCAACCACAGGCTCCATCGCCATGGATGGAGAACCTGTATTTTTTTGTGCACTACGCGCGGGCGCAGGTACGTTAGTTGGAGCATTGCCACCGCGGCCCTGAATTACAACGGCGGGTTGATCAATGATGCGTTGCGCATTTTGTTGCGGCTGACCACCTTGATATGAATTCGGCTGTTCAGGATTTGCACCAGAATTAGTTACACGAAACCCGATTTGATTTGCGGATAAAGATTTATGTGGTGCATCCACAGCAGAAGCGGATGCTGCTGCAACTTGACAAACTAACGCAATCGATAAAAAACAAACGATGTGTATAGCCTTATAAAATAGTCGATTTTGACTTTTTTTCATGTTCATTCCTGCCTTTAAAAACCCCCTGCCTGCACCAAAAATTAGCGCACAGCCTTCGTGAGAGTACTCATGTGGCCTACGCATCCTAAGGAGGAAGAGTCTTATCTGCCAAACGTTTAGCCGCGTCGCCAAAGCGACTGAACAGCAAGTGTGATGCTTGTGCAACAATTTTCTGGCCTTACAGCCAAAGCAGAGCCTAAATAGTTTCGAATGTATTAACTTTTGGTTGATTTTCTATTGAGATTTTTTGGCGGGCGGCACGGTGCCTTTGTTCGGCTGGCTCACAACTGATTCGCCAGTGCTTTTTCTCGCCGCGCCGGAGGCTGCTCCTTGCGGCGCATTTTTATCCACTGGCTTTTCGTTAATAAAGCGCTCGGGCAATGGCTCAAAGCCAAAATCCACCATGCGCGTTAAATCGCTGGGTCGGTAATTGGGACGTTTCTTGGTAACAATCCAGACGCGGAAAGCACGTAAAGCCGAAAAAAAACTAAGACCACGTTGTTCAAGCAGATAGAACACCAGCATCACAAATACTGCGAATATCATGGTGTAGATACGCATGTGCAGCAGCATGACCAGAACCGGCCATGCTGCACGGGCATCCAGCATAAAGAAGCGCGCGGGCTTCATACTATTTCGCCAATGTGTATCCATGCGGTCAGTCTAGGGCGGGTTTACTAATATTATATTATCAAGGGCTTATTGGGCATGACCTGATGGCTTGTCATCAATACCTTCATCGCCAAAACCGCGTGATAATAGCAAGTAATGGCGGCGATCAATCAAGCCTTGGCTGTAGACCGCATTGGCCGATTTCTGCATGGTGCGTCCATATTTTTCCAGCATGTTCTGGGTTTCAGAAGTCCAGTTTTCAAGCGGTGTTTCCAAAAGATGTTCACGCACATGTTCATCGAAAATCAAAAATTCACGTAGCGCCACACGGCCACCGCCTACACGCGGCACGAGAGCCTGTGTTACAATTAAGCGGGTACTTTCAATCAACGCGTATGCACGCTCCAAGCGTTCGCCTGAATCAAACACGCTAACCAGACGACGAACAGTTGCTGCAACACCGATGGTGTGAGTGGTGGCATAAACCAAGTGACCTGTTTGTCCGGCTTCAATTGCCGCGGAAACCGTTTCACGGTCACGTGCTTCACCGACCAGAATAATATTGGGTTTGCGGCGCAGTGCGTTACGCACACCGGCAGCAAAGCTTGGCAAATTGCGCGGGATTTCACTCTGGGCAATCACACTATGCGGGCCAACAATCTGGTCATAGACGTATTCAATCGGTGCTTCATAGGTAAGCATTTTACCAGCGCCTTCAGGGCGCTCAATTAGCATACGCGTGCCTGCGGCTAGCAAGGTGGTCTTACCAGAACCCGTTGGGCCTGTTACAAACACCAAGCCCTGGCGTGGTGCCCATGCATCAATCAATTCTTTTTCAATCCCTAAATCGCTCATGCGCGGCGGCACATTGGGAAGTACACGCATCGTGATGGAAACACCATCGCGGCCTTTACTTAGAATAGCTGTGATATTCACACGAAAGCGAAAACGCGTATTTCGGTCGACACGAATTTCATAAGATAAGTCTAAATCCTTACCCGCCGTCAATGCGGCCATGGCATCCAGACCATACATCTTTGTAACAAAGGCCGCGATATCGGCGCTGTCAATTGAGCGACGCGTAACCGGGAATAGCTTTCCATCGACTTCAATATATGTCGGGCGATCAGATTGAATGGTGATATCGCTAGCGCGTTGCATCACGCACCACAAAATCAAATCATCAACCAGCTCCACACGAATACGTGGTGGTTCATCTGGCCAAAAATCCATTTCTTGGGAACCAATAACAAGCCCTTGACCTGATGCTAGCGCGGAGCCGTGATCCATCGTTCACTCTTCGGGTTAAATTGCGAAGGTCCCGTGATGACTAAACCGCGATCGCCAATTCGCATTTCGCTGCCGCCACCTGTGACGCCTCTATCCTCTTGCGTGGCATAAGGGGGGGTAATAATGCCCTGTGCCAACAGCTCACGATACCGTATCATTCCTAAATAATCCGTATTTAAACGGTCCAAATCGGCCTGAAAAATGTCATCGGCCTGGCGAACGCCCTCTTCCCAGCCCATTTGCAGCTGTTTGCGCCAATGATCCAGTTCTTGCTGGTTTTTGGGCACCAGCGCATTGGGGGGCGGTTCGACCTTGCCCCAATCCCGTTCCAGATAAGCACGCCAGTTTCTTGGCGCAGTCACGATGCGGGCATTCCGATTAATGCGGTACACACGATCCGCTACGGCTGCATTTTGTCCGCCCGATTGGATAATCACTGCTTTTTGCGCTTCGGTTACAACAGGAGGCTCAATCATCAAGCCGGAAGGTGCCGCAATTAGCAAATTTGAAAAATTGAATATCTTGGACACATTGCCTTCGTTCTCGGCAAGGCGGCGTTGAATCTGGAATGTACGCCATGCAAGACCGCCACGCGCACCATATGACAATGCAGCTTCTTTTAATGCATCTACGCGAATTTGTACGCCAATGCGTTTCTTGGCTTTGTCTTCCGCTTCATCAGGGTCTTCTTCATCATGAATTTTCAGCCATGACTGCATCTGATTCAAATTGGGTGGTGGTGGTGATGGTGCAGTTTTGTTTTCTTCGTTTTCAGCCAGCGCCAGTGATCCAAGACCAAGCATGAACACACACGCTAGCACTGCGCCCAACCAGGGACGCAGCCATGCGCGATGACAAACATGATTAGTAATAATTGAGGCCATCGGTCGGTGCATAATGCAGATCAAGCGTTCTATTCATTGGGTCGATAATCAAGTCAGCCCGCCGCCCAGCCTGCGCACCAATATCCTGTAAAATTTTGCTGATGGGCTCTTGGTGAGCATCCACGGTAACCACCATTGGTAAAGGCGGTTCCTTGCCGGTAACCTTGAAGCTTAAACCTGCCATTTCGGAAAGCGTGCGGGTGATCTGATCAATCGGACCGGTCCATGTCACGCTAGTAATCTGTTGTGTTCCGGGTAGCGATGCACCAAGTCCATCTTGGGTTGGCAAAGGCGTGCGGAAGGATTCAATTTGCGCCATTTTGTTCTGCGCTTGCGTGGCACGTTCTGCAGCTTGAGCCAAACGAAGGCCAACCGGATCGGGGTCAACTGGCGTTGCGTAAACAGGAAGCATCGCGGGATTCTCAACTTGGTCGGTATCTTCACACGCAACAAGCCCACCCAATAGGGTCACCGACACACACAGCACAGCACATGAGCGTACTAAACCATTGGATATAAATGGTTTCGTTTTGATTCCCTTAACACTCAATCGAGATGCGCCGTTAATCGCCATATGTTTTCCGCCATAGTCTTACGCACATCGTACATATGCGTGGTTCGCGAAAGTCTAACCGACTGATTCGCTTAATGAAAAACTATGACTTGCTCGGTGATTTGTTACAAGAGTCTGAACTGAATCGCGCAGCCGAATTGCAAAATGCCCTGTGTCATATTTGCGACGGTAAGAAATATGGCGGCAAAACGATGCTTAGCTTTTCATGTTGTAGTAGGCAAAGCCGCCAAGGCAGATGGTTGGCAAAATCATGATGATGCCAGTGAACCATATACCTTTAATCAAGTAAAACACAGTCAGCACGGCAAATACTGCTGCCGCCGCGCCATAAATTGCTGCAGCTCTGGGCAGGCTTGAATCCGCCTGCGGGGTAGATTGGATAGGTTTGGCAAGCGGTCCAACTGAATACACCGACAGGGTATTCTTCGGCTTGGCCGAATTGGTGGGCTTACCTTTGAACATATCTAACATATTGCCCATACCATCACCTTTGCGCTCAAGCGGTTAAACGTCTATTTGATATCCGACATGATGTCGTCAATCGATTTGGGCTCTCCAATAATCAGACGAACCCTGCCATTCTTGCCGTGATAAAGAATATATGGTGTCTGATCGACGCCCCATTTTTGTACCAGCTCTGTATTGGCACGAATGCTGGAAACTTTTTCAGCTGGCGGCGTTTCAACTTTAAAAATCTTTTCATCCCCTGCTACATGTTTTTTCCAAGCATCATATGGATCTTTCATCAGCAGCCAGTTGGCTGCTTCAACCGCTGATTGTGGCCCAAGCGCGGCAATCGGAACCATGGTCACGCGAAGTGTACCGGCATCTACCATGGGTTGCATCTGTGTCCATGTCTTGTGGCAATGCGGGCAGTTTACATCCATAATCATGATGAGCTGCGGCGCACTATCTTTTCCAAACGTCACATTTGCGGATTTGGCAAGTGCTTCAAAAAATTTCTGACTTGGCGGCACAACTTCATCAGACGCAGCAGGCTGTGCTTGAGTTTGCACTGGCGGTTCTGCGCGCGGCACAACTTGTGGCTGCTGTTGTGGTTGTTGCTGTACTTGTGGCTTTGGTGCCTGACCCGTAACCGCTGCAGAGTTCTTCAGGATTTTTTGAATTTCGGGATTATTATTGGCCAATACCATAACTTGCTGCTGGGAAATATTGGCGCCTTCAGCCGACAATAATGCACCAATCATGACCGCGCGTTGATCCGGAGTAGTATACAAAATTTGCACCTGGCCATCTTTTACGACAAACCAGCCATGCAACCCCAATTCTTCGCCCAGATAATAAATCGTCGCGCCGATTTTGCGCATATTCTGGATGAACATGATATTCGATGTATCAGGAACTTTGGCTTGCTCGGTTGCAGGAGCTACGGCTGCACTGGGCGCACTGGGCTGCGGTGCCAACGGCACTACCGCATTCTTATCTTGCGCTGCAGCCACAGGTGAAGCGCATAACAGGGATAGAATTAATAAAGATCCAGCGCGTAATGCAGTACTTAGCGTAGCGAGTTTCATTAAAGTGCCTTTAAAAGAAACGACTAGTCGACATCCGCAACACGAATGGTTTTACCTTTGCGGTTTCCGGTATCACGGCTAGCCAGATTTGCAGATCCATTACCGTTATTACTGTAATCAATCAGACCTTGACGATCCATGGCCTTGATAACTTTATACGCATAAACATGGCCGAATTGCGGAGTCGCGGAGTGATAGCGTGCAATGCCGTTAAACAAATTACCGCCTGCTTCATCCAACTTCTGTCGAAGAATCCAAGCAGAAACATGTAAATTAACGCAGGAGTTATCGCGCACCCATTTATGAGCTGTCTTGGTATCAACTTGCCAATAACGTGCAAGCTTTGGGAGCCATAAGGTATTCACCTGCATAGGGCCTAAGTCGTAGGTACCGTTCACATTCGGGCCAACCTCTTGGCCAACTTTTCCACCTTCAACATGCAGAATGCCGACCATCACCTGCGGCGGCACCGCATAGGTTTGTGCTGACAACATCAGGCAGGATGCAAAAACTTGTAAAGGAGTCATGAGATCATCACTCCATCTGCTGTTCATCAAGACGTGCGGATTCCGGCACATCAAGGTAAGTAATCAGGGTAGCTAACATAGCCATACGTTGGTCAAATGATTGCCATACAAAATGCAATGGGGGCATATTATCGTGCTCTTTAAAATAAATGTCTCGTTCTTCTTTATCCATATAAAGCAAACGATCGGCTTCTGCAAAGTGGCAATCGGAATACAGGTATCCAGCTGCCAAAAGCACGCTCCAGCACAGTAAACGCCAGTCTTTTGGGGTACATCCGGCTGGTGCAAGGCTGCGGGTGACCTGATCGGCGGTTTTTAATAAACGCTCAGCCACCTGCGCCAAAAGTAAATGTTCGGCACGGCCAAAGGAGTATTGAGCCACTGCGTTAACAACTGGGACCAAGGCTTCCAGCATTTTAGCACGGAATACACCCAAGGTGTTGGGTACTGATTCACCGGCCGCCACGCTTTGACTTTGAAATTTTTCTTTAATTTCAAAGGTAGTCTTAGCAAGGTTTACTGCCTCTTCGGCTTCTACAATCGTTCCAGTTGCGCGGTAACGGGCGGCAACAGTTTGCGTAGCGGCATGCACAATCATCCAGCGCACGCTATCTTCAATTGCACCGCCAGATTCATTAAAATTTTCTGTAGCCGCTTTGGATAATGCCATAGCACCGGCAACCAAGGTGCCAAGAGTCTTGGCATCTTCTTCCGGATTTGCACTTTGGGGATTTTCTTTATTGGCGTTTTTAACTTCTGCCATCGCCTGCAATAGCGGCGTCACCACATGTTTGAGCACGGCAACCCGCGCATGCAACTTCATGCGATTACCGGATACCTGTCCGGCAGGTCCATTGGTCTTTAGGGCGGCAGCTTCACTCATCAGGAATATAGGGTATGGCCGTAAGGGTTAAAAAATTGGTTAAAATTATGTATTCAAACTAAAGCGAGACATAAATGATAAACGGTATTGGTTGAAAAGATGCTTATCCGTCGCAGCTAGCCCATCCAATTGTGGCGGGTTATACCCAAAACAGTAATAAAAAACAGCCAATTTTCATAAAAAAAGCCCTGCAACAGCGATGTTGCAGGGCTTTTGGATGATTAAATAACTACTTTACCTCAGCCGCGATTGGGGTTGCCATCATACGGCTGACAAGCTTGGTCGATAAATCATTATCCAGAGGGCTGAAAGGGACAGGCGCCGTCGCAACCGGGGTTGCAGGATAGTCTGCGCACCCATCACATTTGGCATCCGCCACAGCCATAGCATCGTTCTTGATAATGTCAGGTACAATGCTTGCCACAAATGTAGGCAGAGCCGGTTGTGCATCTTGTGCTATCGCATTCATAGCATAAATGTTTGCATCATTACCACCCACGCCAGCTGGAAGATAGCTGGTCGGGTTTACACCAAACTGCTTCAACTGGTTATTGAGGCTAAGCATGTATTCCTCATTGCGATGCTTTTGCTCCAATGCATATTGGGCATATTTCTCGCCGAACTCATTGGTCATTTCCGCAGTGGTAATTCTGTCGATAACTTCGTTTTCAGCTGCATAGATTTCCGGAAGAACCGTGCGGAACGCAATCACGCGTTGCTTGAAGCTCTTATCATTCATCCATGCAATCACTTGCGGGTTATAGAAAAGTTTCAGCGGTCCAAGGTTTGCTTGACCGGCAGGTCCGCTATTGGCGCTGGCAACCGATTGTGGGCAGTTTTGACCACTTTCTGATTGTTTATCAGCAGATGCAGCAGCGGTTTTACGGCTATCCTCACTATCGCCAATGCGTTCAGCCGGAGTTCTTGCCTCCGAATCTGTACCTGCATTGCGTTGGGCAATTTGCGCTCTGTTCAGTTTTTGTCTATCGCGCTGCGAATAGCCGCCCGTTGATTTGTTACGAGGCGTACCAGCCTTGTTCATAAGGTTATCCATCTTGTCATCGGTCGGGCCTTTTTGGCTCGGGCGCAATGCGCCACCTACCATACAGCTCACGCGGGACAACTCATCCCCCACCTGTGCTTGGCGTTGCAACGCTTCAATGGTGCGCAATTCAACAAGGGTTTCAGATTCAGCCAACAAATAGTTTTTCTTTTCCCGGCCATTTGCACCGCCGCCATAGAATGCAGCCTTAACCAGCATGCCGTCATCACCCATCACGCGGTAATCAGCATGTTTTTTGAAACGATCGCTGTCATTTTCAGCTTTCAAATCTGGCGCAACAAAGCCTACACGCACCAACGCAGTGGTCACGATTGCATCAAGACATTTGCCTGCTTCAACTTCGCATCCATCTGCGGTTTTGAATTGATCAGGTTGAACAGCCGATCCTTTGAAATCATCGCCGCCACCACCGCCACCTGCGGCAATCGGTACAGCTTTGAGCTTTCCACTTTCATCAACAGCCGCAAACATTGGCAAACCATGCTTGGCACGCAAGAATGCGATGTCTTTATCCGTGCCGCCATATTGATCACATATGTTTAAGGAATTGCACGCACGGGCCATAAATAATGCAAACTGGTCACGCGGAGTTAAATAATCGCTGGCATCTGCGCCACATAGATCAACGGCATGACAACCAGGTCCCCTCTTCAATCGTTCAATACGGCCCAGTGGATTACCCGTGCCAGTTTGAGGGTCACGGTTTACACCCATTACCACTTCGCTAAGGGCCGAGGTTAAAAGTTTGGGGCCTTTGGCACTCCAGGTATCAGTTTGACGCTGCGTACGTGATGTTGCGGCTGTTTCATTATCATCCTGACCTGGTTGGCGCTCTCTGCGGATTTTGGCGCGTCGTTCACGTAATTCCGCAGCACGGCGTGTATTCAAATTTTGCTGATCTCTTAAACGCTGAGCAACAGCTCGAGCGTGGGCAGCGGCGATTTCCGAAGGGGACTGCGGTTTGGTATCACGCTTGATATCGTTTGTGCCCGCCACAATACTTTCCGTATTCAGCGAAATTAATCCCTCTTCAAATGTACCTGGGGTTGGCGGAATATTCTTTCTCGCAGGCTTTGGCGCGTCATCAAAAGTTAGGCCTGAATTGCCGAAGCTGGCGTAAGCAGGCGCAGACACACACAATGCGGTGAGTGTTACAGCAGCAAGAGAAAGTGTAAGGATTGTTTTTTTCATAGTGCGTTTCCCTTGTTATTGACCGGTGCAACCAAAACCATCAGAACCGCGACGTTGGCAATCTTTTCTTTCTTGCGGCTCACGGTTTTGCGCAATTCTGCGTTGATTGGTTTTCTGGCTTTTTTGAGGTTTGCCGACTGAACCTTGGCCATCCAACGGACGTTTGGAAGCCTTGGCCATGTTTTGCAAGCCTTGCGAACCGGTTTCTTGGGAGCCTTTCATACCTTGGCAAATGCTGGCACCGCCTGGGTTGGCCTGACAGAAATTTTTGATCAGATCCCCCATGCCACCGCTTGATAAAATGTTGGTGAAGTTTTGACCAATTGGGCCAATCACCGAGCTCATATCCAATGCAACATGCGTTAAATCAGAATACAAACTGGATGGGCGTGGCGTATTTCCCATGAAGGCAACCGGCTGATAATAATTTGATGTAGGATAGGCCGTATTATTATTCGCAAAGGTTGGACTTTGCTTCGCGGCTGGCTGACTTAAAATTTGGCAGCTACGGTCATTCTGCGCGATATGAAATGCTGGTTTGATTGCATCCGATGTTTTGAATGACGGAACCTGATAGCGGTAATATTCAACGACCTTATTTTCATAATCAATTGATGCATAATTTCCTGATGTACAACCTTGCGATACACCATCAATATTCGGGTTGGCACCACCATCCGCGCAAGCCTGCTCACGTGGATACTGCTCTGCATAATCTTTCTCATCATTGTTGACCGCTTCGTCCTGAGCGGTTTCCATGGTTGTGTCCATGTTGGTTTTTTCTTGGGTATCACACGTATCACATGCAAGCGTTGTGTTCGGATGTGAAATAAACAGCAAGGCAACAAGGAGAGGTAATGCCGATGCCATAAGGCTTTTCAAAGGCTTGCGTGCTAAAGTAATCATTCCGCAGCTACTCCATAAAATTCTTAATAAATTTAGCCTAATTTGCTCCTAGATTCTTAACAGAGACTTAATTTACTTTCACCACGCGCAGCATGATTCGAATGCCAACACAGCAAATAGCTGTGAGCATTTCAGTAACGTTATAATTTTTGGGGTGAGGAAGTGTTGTCTGGAAAAGTAATTCTTACTTAACCAAGATTACTACTCAGCACGACTACTGGGGCGGCAATACAGGAAATTCCTGGGTAATGGGCGCCAATACTCCATTGGATGGAGCGCTGACCTTTAAGCCCATTTCCTTGAGTGCATCTGTTACCTCGGCCGATTTCTCGGCTATAGATGCACCCACGGGCACTGGGCGTTTTTTACTTCCTTTTTTCAAAGATACTTCCTGAACTTTATCGGCATAAACGCCAGCATTCATTTTTTTGATTTCACTCGTCAATTGGCGAATGGCGCCCAACAACTCTTCTTGATGATGGTCGTTCGAGCTAACCCTGCGTTCGGCCAGTCCCCTGTCCATATCATTCAGACCATCTGTATTAATACCGCCAATTTGCGCGGTACGCGAATGATAGTTGGATTCAAAGTTTCCCAACATGATGGCTTCTTGATCTTCAGCAAGTTGTATCAAGTTACGTGCGCCAGCTTTTTCGCGGCGGTTTTCCTTGGCCATTAAAATCTGGCCTTTGGTATATTGCATCTTGCTGATGCAGAATCCGGAGGGCGGCATACCAAATGAGGTTGCCTCGGTTGGCCGGGGCTCGCGCGTTGCATTCACTAGAAGATAATCTTCGCGCAAGAGCGTGTACATATCGCGTCCACCCGCTTGAATGTTACGATTACATCCATACGCACCAGATGGCACCGATACACGTTCATTGAATTTTTCAAACACCCCGCCTTTGGCGCCAGCGGCCATAGCAATTTGATTTATTTTTCTATCCCAAATCTTTTTACCGTCCGTTGTAGATGCTTCTTCCTTGGTCGGTAAAGAACTGGAGACCGGATACTCGTTTGCAATCGACAAGATTGCCGCGACGCATTCTTTATGGCGTGGATTTGGATTCCAGTTTTTTGGATTTCTCATTGCTTCAAATTCTTGAACCACGCCCGGCATGTCGCACGGAATGCTATCTTTCACGGTGATGGCATTGGTGTGGCCGTTATCTGCGCCTTTTGTCAAAATATCATAATCAGTGGTGCAGGTGCCATTGATACCTGTGGCACCAAGCTTGCACCAAATCTGCGCTTTATAATCAGCGGACAATTCGGTTGCCAACATCACACTTTTGTACATACCACTGGTAAGCAACTGTGCGACCTGAGCAGTTGTATTGGCTGCCGCGCTGTCAATAATTCCGCCACTCTGCGCAACCGATGCGATAGCACAGGAATAATTGGACATTTCAGGATAATTACGGGCGATTTCATCGTTACGTAAACGACGCTCCCGCTCCCATTGATTTTGTTCTTGGTAATCTGCAATCTGGGTTGCCGTGCGCGTTTGCAGACGCTTACCGTCATTATCTACACCAGCATTATTCGCATTCTGCTTATAAATTTGTTGAAGCAATGGGATAACCTGCGTGGCAGGATCGCCGTTCACATATTGTCCACCGCCACCGCCCGTATTGCCTACACCGAACAATGCCGCAATCAGGCTTGAGGTTGCATCTGCACGGGCGACTGCAGGCATCGATGACAGCACCAAGGCCAGCGCCATGAAACCAATTTGCTTGCTTAAGTTGTGTGATGGCATAAATGTTGTCATGTATATCACCAATACAAATCTGGAGTGGAGCTATACCCACCGCCTGAATAGCCAGACCCACCAATAATTGGCGTTACTTGAATAAGCTGCGTGCCCGGGCAATAATTGTTTCTATTCTGATTGCCAAAAATGCTGTTCAAGAAGCTGGTATCAAAATAATTTCTGGTGAAATTCGGAACACAGGTTTGCGATGCCAAATTTTGAATTGGTGCGATTGCCGCTCTGCATGCACGCTGGAATAACTGATTAATCAGATTATTCACTTGGCCTGCGATACCACCCACGAGGCTTTGTCCAATTTGATCAAACCCGGATGTAATCTGCGCGCCGCAATACAGGCTATCAAAACTGTTTGGCTGGCCATATGACCCTTCAAAGCGGGCGATATCCTTCATAATCGCATTTTGGCGATTTTGCTCAGAACGTGACTTGATTTGCGGATCGCAATACAAGTCCGCGTATGAAGATGATGCAAAACATGACACCAATAACAAAACAGCCAGAACCAAAGATCGCTTGATCAGCAGGTTGCGTCCATAAAGGGCTGTTGGGTGCATCACGGCTTCAAATCCTTTTGCAAACATCTTTTGGTTAAACAGCAGCACAATTAAATAAACCACGCTGAAAAACCTAATACCATTCAAACTATTAAGAGCATTAATATAGTAAAAACATATTTAAGATTATATGTGGCAAACTTTAATTTTTGGATAATGAATGGTTAAGATGCACGCTTGTACAGCTTGATTATAACGCTACTCGGCATCGCCGCCGGTGCTACCTGTATCCGAGAACAGCGTCTGGGATATGTCCTGCGCGCCTTTTTGTAATAACGCAGCAATTTCGGGTGGCAACTCTTGAAGTGCAGCAGACTCTTCGCTCTTGCCAGCCAAATCTTTTGCTTTAATTGCTGCGATGTCTTCGAGACCCACGCCCATTTTCTTGAGCTTGCTGGTCGCACGTGGGCGATAATCGAAATCATCGCCAAAGCCCGGATTATTAGACGCCGGATTATTTGAACGCTGACTTCCCGCATAAGGTTCTTGATAATCATCCTGCGGCTGCTGATATGGTTGCTGCGGAATTTGCTGCCGCGCTGCTGGTTGGGCTTGTGGCTGTACTTCTTCAATATTATCCAACTCATCCATGTTGATTTTACCGCGCCCGCTGCCACCACTCGCGCTTTCTTCAGCTTTTGCTTTTTCGGCAAGCTCTGATAATCCGGCCAGCGCGGCCATAGCAGCCTGTACCGGTTTCAAGCCGGATGATACAGCCTGCTCATACCCAACACTCAATGCCTTGATTTCGGGCTGCACCTGCGCCGGAGACATCGCCTTTGCTGCAATCCATTCGGGATCTTCCAGCTTGCGCGATAAATCGGTGACCATGCGTTCTTTGGCCTGCGTACTGGTGGTAAAGCCAGGCACCGGCAGTAAACGCTGCACGCGCATCGCGCGAACCTTTTTCGGCTCCGCATGGAACAGCTGTACCGAGACAATGAAGTCATGGAACATCATAATGACCTGACCTTCGCGCATTTCACGAAGCCAGTCATAGTTGGTACGCTTACGTTCTTGCAGGGTACCAGTTTGGCGATTATCGATATACGGATTATTGACGAAGAACGACGACATCAAATTTGTCGGCGCATTAAAACCGGTACTTTCATAAAGCCAAACCGATCCCACGTGGTCGTCAAAGAACTTTTTGGTTTCAAGCGGATCTTCCAACTTACCAAAAATTTTCAAGTTGCAGTTACCCAAGATGGAGTGAGCTTCCTGCTTCACACGCTTTTCCATGGCAGGAATATCCTGCGCAGCAAACACGAGTGCAAAACCAAGTGAACGAGCCTGCGCGGCCATCACCGCCATACCTTGCGCGGTATAGTAACCAACTTCGTCGAAGACAGTCATATAAGGTGATGGTGAACGCGTCTGTTTGCTTTCAATGGTATCTTCCCATGAACCTTCCACAGACGCACCAAGGGTCGAACCCATCATGCCTTTGAGTGACGCAGCGATAATTTTACCAAGGTTTGCAGCTTCATCGCCCGACTTTTCAAGTGACGGGATAAGACCGATTAGCATGCGTCGATTAAGTACCACGTCGATGGTATCAATATCCGCTAGCTGCGCTCTGAAGATAAAGCCGTATTCATCCGCCAAAGATTGGAATGCACGTGTGAATTGCATGGATAGATAACCGTGCTGTTGACGCGCAATCTGCAAGTCATACATCGGCGCATCGGGGCTTGGCGGTTTTTCATTACCATCATCATCAAATGCTTCATCCACATAGCCCGGCAAGGTGGATAGATAACCCTGTAACCCGCGAATAATGCGCTCAGGCAGAGTAGTATCGCGCGATAATTTTACAATTGGCTTTAATTCAATGAACTCGCGCACGGTGCCGATATCCATCAGCAAGCCCTGCTTGTCACGTTTAAAGGTCAACGCGGGCATCAACGCAAACATCAGCGCCACGGCACGTTCTTTCCACATTGCGTTATCACCGCCGGCATCCGGCATCAAACTGGTGATCATGTTAGAAAGGAAGGAAGACGAACCATTCGCAAACGGATTCATGGTATTGGAAACCGATGCGTCATCAGAGTTACCGGTAATGTAATTCAACACCAACAAATCGTCTTCGCGGCCAAACCGGCGCGTTAAACTGTAAAGACCAGCCCACAAATCGGTATCAGCTTTACCATCCACGTACACAAAGCCCGACCCCCATGCAAGCGCATTGCTCACCAGCGATTTCAAGCCTTCGGTTTTACCGGTACCTGTTGTACCAAGAAATAAGGTATGCGTACGTGCATCGCTATTCGTCAGCCATATTTCTTTATTGCTGGGCGGATCGCGCTCATTACCTAAAAACAAAATGCCTTCAGATTTACCAGCCACATTATCGGTGCCTGGAATTGGATTTTTAGGATCTTTACGATCAGAATAAGCCGGCATCTTCAATGGCAGTGAAAACTTCTGCGAATTATACCAACGTGCATAAAGCCACGCGATAACCGCCAGCGCATCTGCAATCGCCAACGCAAACTGCAACCCCACCATCGGCAGGATAATCAATGCCATTGCCAGCGAGAAATAGATGTAACTAATTGTATTTGGTGAGCCCATAGACTCAGCAATGCGCTCGCCCGTTGGACGTGCATCACGGTAACGCCGCGACCGATGAACTCGGAACTTTACTGGAATTACAGGCATAGTCTAAACGCTTCTCGTATTCCTGTGTTAATTATTCAGGCGCAGTAATTTTACTATCCGCATCAATGGGCTTGCCCACATCAGCGGCCGGATCATGGTATGATTCATCAATCGGCAATGGATCATTCAATTGGGGAAGATTTTGCTGGGTTGCTTTTCCATAAAACCACACCAAAAAGATGAGTGTAATGATAACTGACATTACAACCAGGAAGGAACGCAGGCTAAAGAACTTGTGCAGCGTCTCGATTTTCAACATCTCGCTACGAATTTCTCTTAGCAAGTGGTCTGCATCTGCTCGATCGGCAAATACGCCAAGGACAACAAAATCATCGCGGCCAGTGGTAAAGCCAAGCTTTGATCCTTGCTCATCGGTGCGCACATGAAAATGGGCGAAGGTTAAATCCGCAAGCTTGAGGCGCACAACGCCAGATGTTTTTGCCTGACGCAGATCTGCAACTAACACATCATCGCTCACGACAACAAAATGATTACGCTTTGGCTTCATACTAAACATTTGGCTTCCTATTTTTTGGTGATTTTCTTGTTGTCTTCTTGAAGGGGTGGAACAGTTGGGTTATTGATGCCCCAATACTGGGTTAACGTAAGAATGGCGGTCTCTAAACGTGGAATCGGCAATGGCTTTCCGGCATTTTTTTCAGCCATAAAATGTGCCATCGCGCCTGCGGCTTCCGCATGATATGCACGACGTCCAAAATTATTCAACGGATACCATAATGCACGGTCATGACCACGCAGCCATACAAAGGTCGCAGGTGCAAGCACACCGCCGCGTTCGCGCGCCCACTTTAACACACCGATTAATGCAGTAGTACGATATGCAAAGCGATTGGCGATCTTGATGGCTTCACCACCAAGCTTGGGATCCGAAATTATTTTATCCACGTCAGCCATCAATTCGATGGTTGGGGTAAAATCTGTTTTATGATTCCAATGCGTCGCAATACGGCCGAGCAAATTATCGCTGTCGCGGCGCTTTTGCGCACCCTTTAAGGCAAACGCGGCAAGCAAACAACGCTGTGCAGGCGTTAAACAACTTACCCCTGTCCATCGCGGGCCAAGCTGGGCAAGATACGCACGGCGAAGCGCATCTTTATCAGGAATTTTATTCACAATTGGAATACGTTGATGCGCCACCCATTCTTCAGGTGACAATGCTTCAGCAAATAAAGGCAAATTTTCTGGTACAGGCTCACCGGGTTTACGTGCATTTGCATCCGTTGGACTAAAACTGGCTATGGGCGATATCACCGGCCACTGCTTGGCTTGAATTTGAATTAGCCCTTCCAAATCATAAGCTGTTTTGTATTTTGTTCTGAACGAGAAGAACATATAAAAAATTGCCGCCGCAATTAAGCCCATAATGACAGGGATACGCGTATACACGCCTACGCGGTTGGAAATATCCCACAACACTTCCGGTGCCAGCAACTTATTGGCTATCCATCCTTCAACAGTATATTTCTTTTTTTGTAATTCCATCTCCTCGCCCATTTGTTTAATGAGCGCCTGATCGTTTTTAAGCGTTTCCAATAACTCGCGATCTTTTGCAAGCTTGGGGTCAATCAGCTGGAAAATACTAACTTCGGTCCACTTCACCCAGCGAATGGCTTCTACCATCGGTTGCTTGGCATAAGACCACAACCCCCACAAAAACAAAAAGCCGATGGCCACAATGAGAACCATTGTGATTTCGACATCATCTGCTTTGGGTGCTTGGGCCATACTTACTTCTCTTTATACCTTGTCACTAACCGGAACATTCTATCAGCTTATTTTGTTAACGGGGAGTACCAGATGCACGAGAACTCGAGCCGGAGAAGTCACGTTTTTTAGTTGTTTTAGTTGCTTCAGCTTCCTTGGCCTTTTCAGCAGCTGCCCTCTTTTCAACTTCCAACACGCCATCCAGTACTTCTCTGGTTACATAGGCGGCTAATTCATCCACCATTTCCTGCATAACCGCCTGTTGAGCATTGGTTGTTAATTCCCCGCGTTCGGTGCGAATAACTACGCGTCGGCGAATTTCATGGCGCGCAGTACCACCCGGGAACAACGTTGCCAATAATCGGCGGGCCTTCACTGCCCCTACTTTTTCATACAGCTTGGTACGGATGACCACGTCTTCCGCCGAGGTTGAGAGCGCCCATAACTCAATAGGGCCAAGGGTATTGACCAGATGCTGCTCATAGCGACCTTCGGTGGTTGATAAAATCAGCAATACGGGCGAACCACTGGGTTTAGGGCCCGTAAGGCGATATCGTACAACCCAACGCGCTGTTTCCGACAGCGAGAATTTATCGCCCAGATCCTGAATTGCACGTTCCGATGCGGTCGAACCACACACCCAGATACCAGTTGCCAAGTCAATCATGTCGGCGGTGAAGTCATTCAGCAACTGGGATGCAAGCACAATTTGCACACCCCATTTACGACCTTCGCGAACGTCACGAATGAGCTGCGCGCGAACCGCAAAGCTGTTCGCGGTGCGATGGAATTCGTCATAGCAAAGACGTTTTGGAATTTCGCGAATTTCTTTCAAGCGTTCATCATGGTGCGGACGGTAACGCGCGCTCACGTTACGTAAACTGTCAGGGTTAAGCCACCATGAACGAATAAGTGTATGGCGCGCCAACATATACATAATAGCAGTTTGACGATCTGCGGATGCATCGCCTTGCGGAGATACCTCTTGCAAGTCAACCGATGCTACGCGCGCCGTACCGGTATCAAAACGCGTCACGCCGGCAAGAATCGGGAATTCACGAATGGCCGATGCAATCATACGTTCAAAGGCGTGGATAACGCCTTCGGCGCTGGGGCCGATGGCTGTTTCATCCAAGAAGGCACGGATTTGTGGGCGGCGTGCCGCCGTTACGGCATCTACCAGTGTGGGTACCGCATGGCGCTGCGCGAGCATCGCTTCATGCTTTGCGCCGGCATCATACAACGCATCAACCACTTCCCACCAATAGGGTTCAGGTGGAAGCACCAAATTCATTTTCTTAATCGCATCGTCCACGCGCGGTTCAATCAACTCAAGGTATGGACGTGCTTCGGCATTGGCTTCCGCGTCATCGCGCCAACGGTACATTTCATCCACGCAGAATCCAACCAGCTGCGTCATACCGTCATACGGCGTATCTTGTCCCGGCGGCGTACAAATGAGTGTGAGCAACTCACATAAATATGCACGTTCATCCGGCAATGGGTAACGGCAACCCAACTGCGTATCAAACGGGTTCACCGCGTACTCAGGCGTCATCAATAATTTGAAATGCAATACTTCTTGCCGGCGATCAGCAGGCAATGCATCTTTAAGCAGCGAGATAAGACCCGATGATGACGGGCCAATATCAAGAATTGCGATAAACGGCAATTTACTCATACCAGCTGATAAACAGCAGCCAAGATTTTTTGCATTCATCAATACCGATTTACCAGAACCCGGCTGTGCAAAAATCAAATCGAACCATGTGGTGGTTAGCGCCGTACCCATTTGATATGGCCAGATACGACCATCGGGCGAACGCAAAATCACAGCGCCATCATTAAACGGCGAACATGAGCGCTGCCATGGCAGCATCTTGACCACTTCACGTAGTGGCGCAACGCCCGGGGGCGCGGTAGACGAACAAGAAATACCCAACACCGATGACATAACGGCTTCAAGCGGGTCACCACAAATATTCGCTACCTGACAATAACCCCATGATTCAGCCGCCTGCATCAAATTGGCAAGGCGCGTCTCAATCAGCTTTTTATCGCCCACAGGCGCATAGGTTGCATAGGATATTCTGAGTTTAACAACCGGGTCGCTTTGCGACAATGCAATCAGTTCATTCAGCGTTTCTTTGATCTGACGATTAATGCCGTTGGAGAAAGCCAAAAGCGATGCCGCTAGCTTACGGAAATTTTCACCCGTCACACCGCCGCTTTCAATCATGAACGACATACGGAAAGGCATGTTCGCTTCAATGAGACGATTGAGGAGTTGCGGGAATGGCGATGCATCGGATGGCCCAAGACTCATATCAGTTGCGGCCCATGCCAGATCACCAATACGCACCGTACTTGGACCAAGAACTTCGGCATCCATCGGGCAAAGCTGCTGGGAGATTGGCGGCCATAATAAATCAGACCAGTCGCGCTTATAACGTGGGCGACGCGGCGGCACCGGATCACCCGGCAAACAGGCCTTCCATTTATCGTTATCAAGATTGGGATAAATACTGGAACGCACCGCGCGCAGTGCATCATGCACTTCCATGACATTGGAAACGATGCCCAGCTCAAACAGGGATTCAGAAATATTTGATACGAACGCTTTATGTTTCAGGCGCAAAGGTTCCAATGCCGCAAACGGGAATTGCGCATTTTTTGCTGCATGCCATTTCTGTTCTTTGCGTGTTTCCTGTGCGCGCTTGTACTCGTTTGGCGTCAATCCAGATGGACGCGTCCATAGCACCAGATAGATTTCTTCTAACGCCAAATAATTGGAAAGATTTCGCTGACGTTCTTTGAGCAAGTCATCTAGATCAATACCAATTGCGCCTGCCGACATGCGGTTAGGCGTCATCATTTTATGCAGCGTGCGGCCAATCCGATCAGGATCGCGGTAGAAATAAAACTGCATCGCTTGGCCAGGTCGGTCAAATCGTGCGCCAAGCTTCAACGTCGCCTGATCGATAATCCAGTTATATTCTTCGCCGCCAATCATTTGGCGCGCACCGCTGATTTTTAAATAGGTCAACAGCGAGCCATCCCCCGACACAAGGGTGGTATCATCATCTGCCGTTTCAAGTTGGATAAAGGATTCCACCGGCTGCTTGAACAGCAGCAATATTCCGGCAAAAAACTCGTCTAAAATACCTAGCATGCGGGCTTAAAACATAAGGGGTGTCTTAAACGAAAAACCAAGGAGTGGTCCATCGCCCAACCTGCCGATTCATGCGAACCAACAGGCCTAGAATCAGAGTAAAGACAAAGCCTTAACTGAAAATGAACAAAGCTGCGAATAGCCGGCCTAGCTGGCGGCTTTGGTAATGCCCAGTTGCAGGCCATCCCAATTGGTGGGTGGCATGTTGCCAAGCGGACCCTCGTCGGAAACCCAGTACTCGATGATACGGGGAAACTGGTCGTTATCTTTGCCTGTATTGCTGGGTATCATGCGCTTATCAAGGGGCATCAACCGTATGCCGCTGAACTTTTCCTCACGCTTGTGAAACGTTTCTTCATTGACGTTTTCAAGTAGCGCAGCGGCCAATACCATAGGGTCATCCGTACCTATCCGGCGTTTGGCTTCGCCGCGCCGGTTAAACAGCACCTCAAACGTACGGTCGGCGCAGTTTTTGATGTTTTCAGGGGCAATATCCATCTGTGCGCGCGACGCATATACGGCGCGCATAATATGATGCAGGGTCGCCTGACTGATTTCAGGAAGCCAAATGAGCGTTCCCGAAGCCATCGGGCCTACGGTTTCAAGTGCGAAGCATTGCTCGCAGAAAATGCATGCGGTGACCATCTCGGAATCACGCGGGTCATTGACCGCCCAATCCTTGGGTATCGCCTTTTGAAATTGTTTAGCTTGGAATCCGCAGTAGCAGCAGGTGTAGGAATCTTTTTCGAGGGTCTGTTGGATGAGTTTTGATAACTCGGACTTCGAAATGGGTTTTCGACGCTTTGGTTTACCAGCTGCTCCGGATTGCTGAGCGCCAAGGTTTCGCTTGACGCCCAGCGTAATCGGGAGGAGGGACATTAATTCATCAAGCCAATCTTATGAGAACAGATTGGTAATTTGATGCATCAAGTTCAACTTCAATTCACCAACAGTCTGAAGTCCCTTATATTGCAGTGGGCCTTCGGTGTTGCTCTTCAGCGTACCGTTTACGTAGCTGAGGAATGAAGGCATCGCAGCCACAATACCGCCAAGTGCCATACGGGTTACCCCGGGAGCAAGTGGGTTTTGTTGTGGGTTATCAGCATGTTTCTTGAGCATACCAGCACCTGATAGCATAGCAGCGCCACCAGCAATATACGCAAAGCCTGATACAAGCATTGGCATATTGGCGATACCGGCTTTCACTTCGGTAACTGAGTTTTGAAGCGCTTGCGCAGATGCTAAATCAGGGCAAGCAATTGCAATTACTGCTGCAACGAGACCGGTCTTGAGTACTGATTCAAATAATTCACGTTTCATATTTTCCCTCTCCTTCTCTGTTGTAAAAACCTATACTTAATTCTAACACACACCACTGAAAGTAATTAGATCAGAAATTCTATCGAGCTTCTTGAACTTCATGGTTCCGCCGCCAATGGATAGTGAATTGTTCACCCAGCCCATAAATGGTGGCAAGCCTGCAATCATCCCGCCCACACCAATACGTACAAGGCCATGGGACATCGGGGTCTGTTGTGGATTTTCTGCGTGCATCTTCAATTTATTTGCGCCGCCCAAAACCAACAGGCCGCCAAACATGTAGGATACACCCGAAATGATAACTGGCATGTCCTTCAGCGCATCAACAAGCGCAGCGGAGGTTGCCTGGAAATTTTGTGCATGTGCCATCTCAGGCCATGCTGCTGCAATCACAGCTGCCATAACGGCACTTTTTAAAACTGTATTTGTTACGCTACCCATGGTCATACTTAACTTCCCTTTTACAACACACATCATTACTGATGAACTGGACTAGTGTATCAAAAATATTACCCTTTGGATGTAAGTAATAATAACAAAGCAATTATTAAAAATTGTATAAAGGTTTAGGTATTTACCTTTTGTTAACCATCATTTTTCTGTGAGCAAGTCGGAAATCGCTGGAACTTGGCCAGCACTTAACGGCCCGCCCCCAGCACAGCTATTGTGGCATGATAACTTTGAAGCCAACCGATTGTTCAATGTATTGGATGAAGCCAGGCATATTCACCAAAAGCGTACCACCAATTATATGGGTATAGGCTTGACCTTTGGTTGCTTGGCCTGTGCCTTCCAGTGCATTTTTCATCACAAAGAATCCACGTACGAAGCTGAGCGTGCCTACAATCCGTAAAAATGTGAACACCGCAGACATCGCATTATTAAAACGCGACATATCAAATGTACCACCGGGTTGATAGGCAAGTTCCTTGTATTTTGTGATGCTGCTCATGGTTGTGTTATTACCGAACAACGTGCTCAAACTGATATCCATGGTTTGGCCAACAGCCACCAATAATGCGCCAATAATCAAACTGCCAATAATGGGCGTAAGGGTACTGGTCTTTGCATCGGTACCGAATTTCGATAACTTCACCATGTTATAGAAAATCATCACAATACCAAAGATAACGGCCATGCCGCTGATCAGGGCAATAATACCTGGGGTGATATTCCCAACGAAATTACTGAGCATGACATCAAGTGGCACTGCACTTGATGTACCTACACTTGCGGCACCTTCACAGGCAATGCCGTCACCACGAACCGTATCTTGCAACAGCGTCGTATGCAGCCAGTTGATCAACGACGGCAATGCCGCCACCATACCACCTGCCATGATTCCCAAAATACCATCCTTGAATGGCTTGTTATTGGGATCAGAACTGCGCTTCATCATATCGAACAGGCCGCGCACAACAATCCACGCACCCGTGATATAAGCTATTCCAGAAAAGAGCGGAGGAAACTCACCTGAATTTTTCAAAACCCGGCAGAACATCGTTCCAACGGTTGGGTCTGCATTTAGAGGTGCAACGGCTGCGAATCCGATATCAGGATATAACACAACAATAAGCGCTGCGAGAAAGAAGCGGGTCATATCCGGATTATACCCAGATGAAACGCGAGGCTTATTTGTCTTGGCATTATTCATGCGCAGTATTCCAAGGTTATGAGGCTATTCCCATTCTCAGATGATGCAGGGGATTCATTAAAAGTATATAAAAAATTACTTTCTTTCTTTGAAAACAAAGGAAAATAGTCCCACTGGTTAAGATGCATTAACCATGTCTTACTGATTTATCATGCAAATGTGGCGAGGCGGTTTTAGCGAACCGCGCCTTGTGTGCCTTCAACGACCCAGCGTCCAGCCACCTGACGAATGGCAGTAACGGTGCCAAGTCCCTGCACTTTATCACCTGGAACAACGCGGCGAAGATCGCTGCTGTATGGACCTTGCGATAACCAAGCTGATCCGGGTTGTGCTGAGCGCAAAATCCAACCTTGGAACGGACGGCTATCAACCGGACTAAACCCTTCGGTTCCGGATGAAGAATTGGCTTGAACAGATGAACGTTTCTTGGTGCGTTTTGGTTTTTTGGCCACCATAAAATCAGTGCTGGCTTTTCTGGCGCTGCGCGAACCTGAATCTGATGCGGGTGAATCCACTACACTATCTGAAGTGCGACGTGACTTACGTGATGGTTTTGCCATAGGCGCATCAACCGAACTGGTTGGTGCAACGCTTGGCGCCGACTGCGCCGCGGTTAGCTTTTGCTCGAGTTGCGCAATACGATCTTCCAGTGCATGCGTTGCTGCTTTGGAATTTTCGTCCATGGATGGCGGCGTTGCTGTTGCCTGCTGCAACTTCTGGTTCAGCTGATCTTGGGTCTGCTTCATAGTTTCCAGCTGCTGCGTCAACTCGGCGATACGCGTTTCCAGCGCATTGGTTGCGGGTTGTTGCGTTGTGGGCTGTTGCACCTGCTGAGCCACTTGTTGTGGCTCTGCTTGTGGCAGTGGCGCTTGAACCTGCTGCTGTTGTTCAACAGGTGCCTGCGTTGGCGTTATCATGTTTGCTTGGGTATTTGCAGCGACATCTGTTGGCTGCGCAGTCGGTGCAAGCTGCTGGAATTCATTGCTCGCAGATTGCGTTGGTTGCTGCGTTGGATTTGCCGAGGTAGAATCCCACGTATTCTGATGTTCCAGCGATGGCTGAGATGAGGTTGTATCGCCATCACCCATGAATTGCTGGAAGCCGAAAAATGCAATCGCCACAGCAGCAAGACCGCCACCCACATATGGAATATATTTCATGATGCTTGATGGCGGCTTCATACCGGCCATAGATGCCGCACTTGGCCGTGATGATGCCTGTGCTGGTTCATCATGGTCTTCTAATTCTTGCTCGTGACCTTCATGGCCATCATGGTCTGCATGATTGTGTTCGGAAAATTCGTCTTCCAACGGGCCTTCATCGGCGAATGGGTCATGCTTCTGCTGGGCTTGGTGACCACCAGCGTGCTGTTCTTCTTCAGCAAACTCATCAATCGGTTGATCCCATTCTTCCTGACCGGCTGCGTATTCTTCTTCGCGCACCTCTGGCGTCAGGGTGTCATCATAACGTGCATCATCATTGAAATCCTGTTCGGAATCGTGATCGTCGCCATGACTTCCACTCGGACGGTTGAACGGGTCGTCTTTATCCATTGATGCGCCTCTTAGAGCCTACAGAATCGGTTGGTCAGAACTTATTTCGCAGGGGATTGTATAATGTTGACGCCGCTATTCGCAAGACCCGAGGATGGGATTGTCGATAATCCCGTATTTCCAAGGTTATTATCGTTTATGAGGCTACCCGAGGAGGAATATGTCGGCGAGGGCTGCTGGGGTTGCTGCTGCACCGGGGTCTGAATCACATTAGCGCTGTTACCTGCCTGGTTGCTATCCGTCACCGCATTCACAAAGAACAATCCCATGGGTGTGCCCACAGCCACACGAATAAGGGGCTTGGTTGCTGCAGCTTCATCTCTAAAGAAGCCACCAATCGTGCTGGCACCTTCGGCAAGACCGCGATACATACCATCTTCGATACCTTGCTTGGATTGCTGCAATACTACCGTCTGGCCGTTATTGCTGACAATGCTATTGGAAGGTGAACTAATCGCACTACCAAATCCTTCAAGGAAGGCCGCCGCAGCTGGTAAAATCACGCGCGTGAAATAACGATTATCTTTTTCAGTGACCATCGCGCCCAATGTGGTGTTGGGATCAACCGCAAGAATATCAGCTGCATAATCTTTTTTCTTATAGCTGATTTTGGTGAAATGGATGATGAGATATTCGCGGGTTACCTCGAATGCACCAATAGCGCGGCCACCAGCAAACGGACCTGATAAAATTTGTGCAACGATGGGGCCTGGCGCGTCAGAATTGGCTTCCATTAACATCTCGCCATAATAGATACTTCCCGATGCCACGATGACTTTTGCATTTGGAGCAACCGTGGTGGGCTGCGTTGATGCTTGCTTAATCGCGCCAGGATCCTGAATCTGGATTGTCTTAATGCCTGCGGGGCGCCATGCGTCAAACAGGCTGGTCATTTGCGACTGCATCTTGCTGAGCAATTCGCTGTCCACGGTTTCTACAGGCGTGTTGTCTTGTTGCATAGATGGGGCCGCTTCTTGCGGTGTGCTGGGGCGGAACTCTGCCAGCGGATCATATTGGGATTCATCTGCATTCTCGCCCAGACCCGCCTTGGTTTCATCTCCCGATACGGGGGTAGGAATAGCGCTTTTACCTTGTTGCAAGGCTTCTTCCGAACGCTTGGCAGACGCATCGTTAACTGCGTCTACATAAGCAGGCGGAGCTTTTGAACCAGGTGCTTCGGTCAAATTCGGCGCAGAGCGCACAGAGGTACCGGTAATATCTTTTTCATTTCCTGAAAATATTGCAATCGCCGCCGCGGAAAGAGCGCCAACAATCACCACCAACACAAACATTTTGAAAAGTGGGCTGCCCTGCCATGCAGCAGCAATATTGTTAGCCATGCTGGGCTTGGCCGCAGGCGGACGCTGGATGGTTGCTTCAGAAAAATCTTGATCAAAATCATCAGGTGCATTGGTCATGATTATTCTTCTTCCTTGGGTGCTACGCGAGCGCGCACAAGCACACCATTATCGGACATAATAAGAACGGGCGTCTCAGTTAATTCATAAACCGTAGTACCGTCAGCCGATGACACGCTTGAATCCCACGCCGGTGATAACATGGTCAGCGGGGTGCGCACAAACATACGGCGATCAACGGTCCATGCCATGGTTCGTGAATCTGCGCCATTGATGCGAACACGCTTTGCTTCAGGCGGCGGCGCATTATCCAAGAAGCCCATAATTTCTGCCGAGCCAGCTTGTAATTTATTTTTCTTATCGATCAATGAAAGTTTTGCATTGGGCCCAAGGCGCGGGACGCGCGCATCAAAGCGGTAATCCACGGTTGCGCCGCCTGATGATAATTTGAAAATAATCGGCGTAGATAAATCCTGTAACAACACCGACAAATTACCATACCCAAATCGCGTCAGCGGCATCACGCGGATGACGTGGTTACCGCCGCCTGTTTTGCTGACTTCAAAATTGCCGCCAATACCTAAATCCAAAATCGGCCAAGGTTCACCCGTGGCATCCAGAATGGTAATCGTCGTGACATAGCCCGATGAAATATTAATAGTGGGTGGTTCTGAACCTGGTTCAAGCGATAAGGTTTTAATGCGAACCTGTCCACGCGGCTGACCGGATGACGGCGGCACCGATGCACGCTGCGTGCGTTCATAACGGCTCATGGTATCCCGAACTTCATTCGGCCCAAGCGGCACCAGACCTTCATACGCACGTTCAAACGTAGTTTGATAACGTTGTTTCTTTGCATCGTAGAATGAGCGCTCCGCTTCATTGCGTATGGCATTATCCAAACGGCTTTCTTGCGGTAATGGCGGGGGATCAATCGGCATCATGCTATTGGCAGATGGATGATCTACCGCAGCCTTATTCCCGGTCGGCGCAGTGCTTTCGGTCTGCGGCGCGGTTGATACTGTTAGCGGCGCGGATGGCGCATCGGTTGTCATTCCCGGCGCCGCACCAGTTGGTAATGGCGCACTGCCTCCCAGATCACTAGCCGTGGTTGGCGTGCTGGCATCCGATGCAATCGGCATGGCCAATGCAGGTGCCTCGGTTGATGGCGGCGGCGCAAGGCTCGCTTCGATAGGAGTGGTTGTTAAGGCAGCGGGCAACAGAGCCTGTGCATAAGCTGTGGAAAACGGCAATAAACATACCCCGCCCAGCAATGCCCCCATCACAGCGGCACGGCTTAAGCATTCCGAAAAATTCGGACGGTTACTCAAAGGGTTGATTGCACGAATCGTCATCTGTTTTCACTAGAATCTTCTTCAAGACTCCCGTCAATCCTTCAGCCTGCGTCGGATTCTATTTTCTTTGCCCCTATGGCAGGAAAGAATCAAACATCGTTAGAGTAGAGACCGGGAAGTTAACGAGAAGTAAAGATTAGCCCGCGTCGCGGGTTCCGGGCGACAGACAACCCGCCTAGATCTGTTCCCAAGCATCGATGGCAACACCCTCTGGGTGCTCCAATGTCGGTGCCTTTACAAAGGTGATTTGCAGAATACTTTTTACAGGAACAATCTTCTTACCAGCCTGATAAGTGGTAATGGTTGGAACCTGAACCACCCATTTTTGTTCGCCAAGGGCGTTCTTGCCCTCTTCTACAATCACTGCATTGTTGACTGCCACGTTGGTAAGGACTTGCTGATTGAGTTTGATTTTGTCGAGGCGACCTTCCTTGAGATACGCCTTGGCAAATCGCAACCATGCTTCTTCGGTAAACAGGCGCCGTGACTTCAACAATCGTTCATCAGCATTATTGAATCCAAAGGTCAATACTTCGGTGGCAACATTCATTGCCATATTGGTAATGCCGGTACGTGTCAAATTGGGGGTATCAAGCCCGCGCATGAGCACAAGACGTTCAGGAATGCGTTCGCGGTCTAACACTGAAAGATGGAAAAAATACGTATCGGCGAATACCACATAGACTGCCATAGCACAAAAAGTCAGCATAGCAATGATGTAAGATAAAATGGTCACCAGCCCGCGTGCAAAGCGAAACTGCGCGGATGATCCAACAGGCGCAGGTTCGGATGGATGAAAAACAACCTTGTAAACCTGTTCTGGTTTAATGGCGGTCGTTGGACGTTTGGTTGCCATGTTCAATCACACATTGATGAATGATGCCAAATTATTTTTGAACGCGGTTAAGAATGTTCTCTTCACCCACAACCCACTGACCAAAGGCAATACCATCGGGGTTTTCAAGGAAGTCGATGCGGTCAACACGCACCTGCAATTTTCCGCGGAATGGTTGCGGCGGATCTTGTCCATCATATACGATGCTGATTGGCATACTGAGGAACCAAACATAGGCGCCTTCTTTGGTCATCGCCTTCTTCAAGATTTGCGGTGCGCCTTCTACTTTCAACTGAACAACCAGCTTATTTTTTTCAATCGCTTCAATCAGACGGGAATCTTTCAGCGCAGCATGGAAGTCGATACGACCAGCCTGCGTAAACTTGCTGTTACCCTTATCAAGACTGGTGCGGTAATTGAGGTAGTCCATCTGCATAACTTCGCGTGCCGTTTTGGCAACCCAGGTGATAACCTGATCATCTTGGAAGTAAGGTTCGGCGATGGGTTCAATCGGCATAATGCGGCCATCCACATTGGTCGCAAAGAATACATGCTTAACTTCGCTGGTCAGTACCAAATACACAATCACCGCAATAAGTGCGATAATCACCCCGCCCTGCACAAGCGCGACCTTGAGCAACGAGCGATAGCCGTCGCGATAAAAACTATTGCGGATGAGAACGGTTTGTACGGCGTCTTGTTTATTCATAGCTACTAGAATTAACGACGCATTGTTTAGGAAAGATTAAAGAGTTGAATTGCACCCAAGAAATCTGGGAACGCATTCAAGCAATTAGCCGCCGCCAGATGACACATCAACATCCGGCAATCCGGATGCGGAACGATATTCGGGCGAGCCTTTGCAATTTCCGCAAATGCGGTTATGGCGGCCTTGGGATTGGAAACGGTTTAAGCACATCAAGCAAATACGATGCGAAAGCTGTGCTGGAGTGGTTTGCAGCTGGGCAGAAAGACGTGCCGCATTGCGCAAATTGGCAAGGCCACTTTCTGCATCACCTGTTTTCTTGGGTTTGCGTCCGGGTGCGAAACGACGCTGCAGGCCAAGACGCGCCGCTCTGGTCATCACAGCAGCGACGGATCGATTGAGGGTGACTGCAATGGATTCTGGCTTTTCGCCTTTTGACCAAAGGTTGGTCAAGATTTCGTCTTGCTCAGTCCAAGAGAGAGTCATGCTGGGCTGGGTATTACGAAACCCACCCTCACCATTGTTATCTTCTGGGTCGCCAGCGGCGGCAGCACTGCACATGCAATTAAAAACCTTGTTATCAGTTGCAGTACTCATATAGGCGATTGAAACTAAACCTGCAATAGATTCTTAAAAAGCTTTCAGTAAAGGCATTTTACAAACCGTATTCGTAATGAATGCCAGCAATAACAAGGTGTTCACCTCTCTTTAACAACAGCCCATTATATGTGTGGTCTTAGATATCCACCCGCCAACTCACTCAAAAGGTTGTTTACCCATGGCTCTTCGCACCGGACACGACACACTTGCCACCCGCCGTACCTTGGCAGTTAACGGTAAAACCTACGACTACTTTAGCTTGAAAGTCGCTGAACAAAAAATTGGTAGCCTTGCTGGTCTTCCTTATTCCTTGAAAATTCTTCTCGAAAATTTGCTGCGCTTTGAAAACGGCACCACCGTGAGTGTGGATGACATCAAGGCCTTGGTTGAATGGCTGAAAACGAAAAAGAGTGACCGCGAAATCGCCTACCGCCCTGCCCGCGTGTTGATGCAAGATTTTACCGGCGTTCCAGCCGTCGTGGATTTAGCCGCGATGCGTGAAGCTGTAAAAGGGTTTGGTGGTAATGTGGAATCCGTCAATCCATTATGCGCTGTTGATCTGGTAATTGATCACTCGGTTATGGTTGATAAGTTCGGCGATAAAAATTCGTTCGCCTATAACGTTGCCAAAGAATTTGAACGCAACGGTGAACGCTACGCGTTCCTGCGTTGGGGCCAACAAGCATTTGACAACTTCCGCGTTGTACCGCCAGGCACGGGTATTTGCCATCAGGTAAACGTTGAATACTTGGCACAAGTGGTTTGGACCGATAAGGACCAAAACGGCAAAACCATTGCTTATCCTGATACATTGGTGGGCACGGACAGCCATACCACCATGGTCAATGGACTTGCAGTATTGGGTTGGGGCGTAGGCGGCATTGAAGCCGAAGCATGCATGCTCGGCCAGCCAACCTCGATGCTTATTCCCGAAGTCATCGGCTTTAAATTGAAAGGCCAATTGAAGGAAGGTTGTACGGCAACTGACCTTGTGCTGACCGTTACCAATATGCTGCGCAAAAAAGGCGTAGTGAATAAGTTCGTGGAATTCTATGGCCCCGGCCTTGATACGCTTCCACTGGCAGACCGCGCGACGATTGCGAACATGGCACCGGAATATGGCGCAACTTGCGGTATATTCCCGATTGATGCGGAAACCATTCGTTACCTCAACTTCACTTGCCGTGATGCTGACCGCGTTGCCTTGGTGGAAGCCTATGCCAAGGAACAAGGCATGTGGCGAGATGCATCGTCGCCTGATCCTGTGTTCACCGACACATTGGAACTGGATCTATCAACGGTTGAACCATCGCTTGCTGGCCCACGTTTGCCACAAGACCGCGTGGCATTATCCAAGGTCGCATCGGCGTTTGAAGAAGACCTCAAGAAATACAAAATTGAAGGCGATGCACGCAACACCAAGACACCGATTGATGGCATGAACGCTACCCTCACCCATGGTGACGTGGTGATTGCAGCAATCACATCGTGCACCAACACATCCAACCCAAGCGTGATGGTAGCAGCCGGTCTGGTTGCTAAAAAAGCCGTTGAAAAAGGTTTGACCGTTAAGCCATGGGTGAAAACATCCCTCGCCCCTGGCAGCCAAGTTGTGACCGATTATTTGCAATCTGCAGGTCTTGATAAACCACTTGATATGCTCGGCTTCAATCTTGTTGGCTATGGTTGCACCACTTGCATTGGTAACTCCGGTCCACTTCCTGAAGCAGTTTCTGCTGCTGTTACCAAAGGTAATTTGGCCGTAGCGGCTGTATTGTCGGGCAACCGCAATTTTGAAGGCCGCGTTAACCCGCAAACAAAAGCCAACTATCTGGCCTCACCACCGCTGTGCGTTGTCTATGCGCTTACGGGTTCAGTCACGATTGATTTTGAAAAAGACCCAATCGGTACAGGCCGTGATGGCAAGCCGGTGTTCTTGAAAGACATCTGGCCAAGCAATCAAGAAGTGGCACAAACGGTTGAAAAATGCCTCACACCCAAGATGTTCAAGGACAGATATGCCGATGTGTTCAAGGGTCCGGAAGAATGGCAGAAGGTAAAAACCGCAACGGGTCTTACCTATCAATGGGATCCTGTTTCAACCTATGTGAAACATCCGCCATTGTTTGAAGGCATGAAAAAACAGCCGACCAAGGTGATGGATATTGTACGCGCCAAACCATTGGCCGTATTTGCCGACAGCATCACCACCGACCATATATCACCTGCAGGTGATATCACGATCAAGAGCCCCGCAGGCGCCTATCTGGTTGAGCACAAAGTGACCAAGGAAGATTTCAATTCCTATGGTGCACGTCGTGGTAATCACGAAATCATGATGCGCGGCACATTCGCCAATATCCGCATCAAGAACGAGTTATTACCGGGCACCGAAGGCGGTATTACCAAATATCTGCCAACGGGTGATACCATGCCGATTTATGACGCCGCCATGCGTTATATCGCCGCCAATATTCCATTGATGATTATTGCGGGTAAAGAATACGGCACGGGTTCAAGCCGCGATTGGGCCGCAAAGGGTACCAAGCTGCTGGGTGTACGCGCCGTGATTGCCGAGAGCTTCGAGCGCATTCATAGAAGCAATCTGGTCGGCATGGGCGTATTGCCGTTGGAATTCAAAAACGGCATGACACGCGCGGATTTGAAACTGGATGGCTCTGAAGACCTCTCCATCATCGGCATCGAAAAGGGATTGAAGCCGGGCATGGAACTCTTCCTCACCATCTCCAAAGCTGGCGCGCCGGATCGTCAAGTTCCATTGAAGTGCCGCATTGATACCGCGGATGAAGTCGAATACTACCAAAACGGTGGTATTCTGCCCTTCGTACTTCGCGGCATGATGGCGGCTTAAGAATGAACGAGACCAGAGAGAAGTTATACAAAACAATCTCTGGCGTTCTATTGCTAGTTATTGGCCTACTTTTATTGTGCACAACTTTAGCTGCAGGTTTCTATTTAGTCTTAGGCATCGTTCTAATGCATAGCTTCACGCTGTCACAGCTTCCGGGATTTTTTGTTGAAATTCCACAATTTATTACGCCTGCTTTTTTGTTTGTAATTTTTCTTATATCAATGCACTGCTCTAAAAAACAACAATATCGAACATCAATTGTCTACTCATGTATTGGTATTATTGGCACAGCAATATCTGCTTTAACTCTCCGCTTGATGTAGTTTTAAAAGCCGTCATTGCGAACCCCGCTTGCGGAGTGAAGCAATCCAGAATTCTTGCTTCACCATTGGATTGCTTCGCGTGACTAAAGCCATGCTCGCAATGACGCTTCTATTGCAATCCAACTGATATTATCTGGATTGCAATATTAAAAATCAAAACAATCCGAAGATTTTTCCATCACTTCCAACGCCAATATGTTCTGCTGCTGGTACGCGTGGCAGGCCGGGCATAGTCATAATATCGCCAGCTAACGCCACCACAAATCCTGCGCCTGCGCTTAAACGTACGTCACGAATGGGGAATGTAAAATCAACCGGCGCACCCATAAGCGTCGGGTCGGATGTAAAGCTATACTGCGTTTTGGCAATGCATATGCTGAGCTTTCCATAGCCATCTTTTTCATATTGCTCCAGCTTTTTGGCGGCTTTGGTATCAATGCTAACGTCGCGCGCACGGTAAATTTTCTGCGCGATGGTTTTGATTTTATCACTCAAACTCAGGCTATCTTCATAAATCGGCTTAAAGGTACTTGCCCCGCTTTCCGCAAGTTTAATTACCGTTTCGCCCAATGCCATCGCGCCCTTACCGCCATCACCCCAATGCGTGCATAAATGCACCGGCACGTTCATCGCTGCGCAGGCATCCTGCACCACTTTGCTTTCCGCCGCCGTGTCGGATGTAAAGTGATTGATGGCCACCACAACCGGTAAGCCGAAGGACTTCATATTTTCAACATGGCGTTGCAAATTGCCAAGACCGCGTTTTACAGCATCACAATTTTCTGCACCTAAATCATTTTTGGAAACACCGCCATGCATTTTCAACGCGCGAATGGTGGCAACCACCACGCAAGCATCCGGTTTCAAACCCGCCTGACGGCATTTAATATCCAGAAATTTTTCTGCGCCCAAATCTGCGCCAAAGCCGGCTTCGGTAACCACATAGTCGCCCATTTTGAGTGCAGCCTTGGTGGCAATCACCGAATTGCACCCATGCGCAATATTGGCAAACGGCCCGCCATGAATAATGGCAGGCGTGCCTTCCAAACTCTGCACCAAATTAGGATTTAATGCGTCTTTCAATAACGCTGCCATCGCGCCAGTCGCCTTTAAATCAGCTGCTTTTACAACGCCACACGCTGCCTTTTGTGCGACTACCATGTTGTCTAATCGCGCCTTTAAATCATCGGCATTTTTAGCAAGACAGAAAATGGCCATTACTTCAGATGCAACGGTGATATCAAATCCATCCTCACGTACCACGCCATTATTACCAAGACCAACAACCATCTGGCGTAGGCTTCGGTCATTCATATCCATCACGCGCTTTAAATTTATTTTGCGTGCATCCACGCCAAGGGCATTACCCCAATACATATGATTGTCCAAAAGTGCCGCGAGTAAATTATGCGCCGCGGTAATCGCATGAAAATCACCGGTGAAATGCAAATTGATTTCTTCCATCGGCCCGACTTGCGCGTAACCACCACCGGTTGCCCCGCCCTTCATCCCAAAACATGGACCAAGCGATGGCTCACGCAGAGCAATCACGGTTTTTTTGCCAAGGCGGGTCAGCGCATCACCCAAACCAATCGTCGTGGTGGTTTTACCCTCCCCTGCGGCCGTCGGGCTAATCGCAGTGACCAGTACCAATTTGCTGGCTGGCTTTTCTGGAATCGCGCCCAACCAATTCAGGTCGACTTTTGCCTTGGTATGTCCATACCGGAACAGCGCAGCCTCGGGTATGCCCAGTTTGGCGGCAATCTTCTCGATACCCGCGAGCGGGGTTTTTTGGGCAATTTCAAGGTCTATATTCGATGCCATTCTGAGTCTTTCATTGTTTTGCTGTTTCATAACAGCGACAGGGACATAAAAAATGCTTTATTTACTTATTTTATTCATCAACCTCTTGGAATTAAAGCGTTTGTCGTGCATATAGTTTGCTTCACACACGACCTGCCACATCTGGAGTCTAAGTCATATGGGTAACCCACATTCGCATGGCGCACAACAAGGCCATGCCGCACCACAAAATAATGAAGAAGCACATGATGAAAGCAAACGGGATTTTATTTTTATCTCGGCTGCGTCCATGGCTGCTGTCGGTACCGGCGTTGTAGCCTGGCCATTCGTTGCAACCTTGGGCCCTGCAAAAGACACGCTGGCGCTTTCCACCACCGAAATTGACTTATCCCACATTCAAGAAGGTCAGTCAGTAACCGTCATGTGGCGCGGCAAGCCGGTATTCATTCGTCGCCGCACCGCAGCAGACATCGAAGCTGCCCGCAAGGTTGACAGTGATGCGACTACCTTTGCCGGCCTGCGCGACAAGCAAAAAGATGCTGACCGCGTAAAGCAATCCACCTTCGGCGGTAAGGAATTGCCACAATGGCTGGTGATGGTTGGCGTATGCACCCATTTGGGTTGCGTCCCACAAGGCCAGAAGCCCACCGATATGCACGGTGATTTCTCCGGCTGGTTCTGCCCATGCCATGGTTCACATTACGACAGCGCAGGCCGCATTCGCAAAGGCCCTGCTCCGCATAATCTTGCTGTTCCAACCTATACGTTTCTTTCAGAAAACCGTATCCGCATTGGCTAATCAACACACCTAATTAGACCACTTCACTAAAGGAACTTTATATGTCCGGACAACGTACCCCAACCGATTTTGGAAACCCCGTTATCAACTGGATTGATGCGCGCCTGCCCATCTTCTCGATGATGCAAAAAGAATATGGCGTGTTCCCAACCCCGCGCAACTTCAACTACTTGTGGAACTTTGGCGCGATTGCCATGGTGATGCTGATGGTGATGATTGCCAGCGGCCTCGTGCTTGCCATGCATTACACAGCAGACACCAAGCTGTCATTCAATGCAGTTGAACGCATCATGCGTGACGTTGATTTCGGATGGCTGGTTCGCTACATCCACATGAACGGCGCATCAATGTTCTTTATCGCTGTCTACATCCACATTTTCCGCGGCCTGTATTACGGTTCATACAAACAACCCCGCGAATTGCTTTGGATTCTTGGCGTACTAATCCTGTTATTGATGATGGCTACCGCATTTATGGGTTATGTGCTTCCTTGGGGTCAAATGAGCTTCTGGGGCGCAACGGTTATCACCAACCTCTTCAGCGCCATTCCGTTAGTAGGCGATACCATTGTGACATGGCTGTGGGGTGGCTTCTCGGTTGATAATCCAACCCTGACCCGCTTCTTTGCTCTTCACTTCCTGATGCCGTTCGTCATCCTGGGCGTGGTGTTCTTGCACATTGCAGCATTGCATATCTCTGGTTCCAATAACCCGCTGGGTATCGAACCTAAAAGCGATAAGGACACTGTCCCGTTCAGCCCTTACTACACCGTAAAGGATTTGTTTGGTCTGTGCGTGTTCTTGATTGTCTATGCGGCATTCGTATTCTACATGCCAAACTACATGGGCCATCCTGACAACTACACCCCTGCCAACCCCATGGTAACCCCGCCGCACATTGTGCCCGAATGGTACTTCCTGCCTTTCTATGCCATTTTGCGCTCGTTCACCATCGACATCACCGTGCCATTCACGGACATCATCATTATCTCCTCCAAGCTTGGTGGCGTATTGCTGATGTTTGGTTCAATTGCCGTGATGTTTGTTCTGCCATGGCTCGATACCTCACCGGTACGCTCGGCACGCTTCCGCCCGCTGTTCCAGAAGTTCTTCTGGCTACACATGGCAGTGTGCATCACGCTGGGCTTCATGGGTGCAAAACCAGCCGAAGGCATCTATACAATCGTCAGCCAGATCTGCACCTTCTTGTACTTTGCGTTCTTCCTGATTGTTCTGCCTTTGCTGAATAAGCATGAAAAAACCTTGCCTCTCCCGCCAAGCATCCATGAAGCGATTATGGGTGATTGCTGCGGTAAAAAACATTAATTGGAGCTGTGTGATATGAAGCGTTTTTCTACACTTATTCTGTTAGGCCTGACATTGCTGGCGACGCCTGCAGCTGCAAACGAAGAACATGCCCTTCGCTCTCCCGAAGGCGGCTGGCCCCATTCAGGTATCTTTGGAACCTATGACCGCGCAGCATTGCAACGCGGCTTCTTGGTTTATAAGCAAGTCTGCGCAGCCTGCCATTCGATGAATTTGCTCAACTACCGCAACCTTGCGGCATTGGGCTATAACGAAGCAGAAGTAAAGGCGATTGCATCTGAATACACTGTGAAAGATGGCCCGAATGATGATGGCGAAATGTTTGATCGTCCAGCATTGCCATCCGATCACTTCAAGCCACCCTTTGCTAATGAAAAGGCAGCACGCGCAGCCAATAACGGTGCCTACCCACCGGATTTGTCATTGATTATCAAGGCACGGCATGGCGGCGAAGACTATATTTACTCGCTGCTGACCGGTTATCATGAAGCACCGCCAGAAGTAACATTGATGAGCGGCATGAACTACAACTCAGTCTTTGCAGGCAACCAGATTGCGATGCCAAATCCGCTGGCTGCTGATGACCTTGTAACCTACAGCGATGGTACCAAGGCCACCAAAGAACAGATGGCCAAGGACGTGACCCAATACCTTGCCTGGGCTGCAGAACCCCATATGGAACAGCGTAAGCAAATTGGCGCACGTACCATTATCTTCTTGCTGGTGATGGCGGGTATTTTCTATGCCGCTAAACGTAGCCTGTGGCGCGGTCTGCACTAATCGCAGCTAACCCATAAAAACACAAAACCCTGCCGGCATTCTGGCAGGGTTTTTTTATAACCACAGTATGGAATGCTATTAGGAGTTTACGTCCTTATATCTTCCATTCTGGTTCGGCTCACCAGCTAGCATCCGGGCAATGAATTTGAGGGTCTTACCGGATACACTGAAGATGGCCGCACATGCTGCATTAAGGCTTATGATCAGTTTCTGGAAACTGGTCTTTTCTTCATCTTCTAAGTACATATGTCCCTCCAAAAATACATAAAGTTTTTTATAGTTTTTATGTAATTATCCTATCTCATATAGGTTAAGTATGAATTAAGGATATAGGTTAATGTAGCTACAAAAAAGTGATTGATATTATTGGTAAATATTGATGTTTCAGATACTAAGACAGTAAATGCCGAAGTAAGTTTTTGGCCTTAATCGAGCAACGGGTGGCCACTTTTGATATAAGCCAGCGTCGCAATAAGTGGCAACGCCACTTGGCTGCGTTTATTCTCGTCAACCAAGTCAGCAGTGTTCAGCGCGGTCTGAATGGTATCGCGCCAGCGCTCATCCTTATACAGATCTTTTTCTGCCCGCGCACGCATCGCGAGTATAAGCGCCTGTTGATCGGGAACACTTGGGCTAACACGTAGACCGTTCAACTTGGCCATGATGGCATTCGCACGCTTGGTATCCCCGCGTTTGACAGCCATCTCTACTAACGCCGCCAATGCTTCGGCTTTCTGATCCAGGCCCTTGAGGTCGTTGATAAAAGCTTCCGTGGCATCAAACTCGCCGCGCCGGCCAAGCTCTTCTACTGCGGCAGAAATCGTCCACGGGTTTTGTTCCATTACCACGCGTAGCATATTAAAGGCTGTTTCTGGCTCCCCCATCGCTGCCGCAGCCACTGCTAGCTCAGGCGGCGTGCTTTCATCCCGGTTTTCGGTTTTGACGCTGATGAATTGCTCGCCTTCAATGGAGTCATATAATTTTTTTCCCTCAGCTTCACGCCCGGTGAGTTTGAGCGCCTGCGCAACGATGCTCTTTTGCCAGCTGCATTGGTTATCTTCGACATAATCACGCGCCTGATCTGCGTATTGGCGTGCCTCTACTTGGCTGGCATTCCATACAGCCTGTTTGGTCAAATCCATCAGGTTATAAAGTTTAGCCGAACAATCGCTGATGCGTTGGCTGATTTTTTGTGATTGGTCTTTTTCATTAATCAGCATCATGGCTCTGGCCAAGAACATTAAACTTTCCTGGCTATCGCTCACTTTGTTTTTTGTCATCAATGCATTCAGGAATGGCAAAATAATATCGCGTGCACGATCCGGTTGACCCAATAAATGATAAGCTACGCCAAGGGATAACCAATCCCAACGCGCCGTCGTAATTGGATGTTCTAATGCAGGCAGCAGGGTTTCAATACGATACAGGTAGCAGGCATCCGTCGTGGGGCCAGTGGCGGTAGCAATTCCATGTTCGGCCAAAAAGTCTTCTACATAGCTTCCGCGTTCGCATGACAGGCTGCGAATGCGGTTGCGGAAATCAAGAATGTCAAAGTCACCAATAAACTGGTTGGTGATAAGCTGCACTGCAATGGTGCTCTCGGGATAATCGTTTACAATTTTTTTCAACGACTTGTCTGCGCCGCGAAGCAAGCGCACAGCTTCTCGCGTATCATAGGTGGCACCAGCTCTACGAATAAGCTGCATGGCTTCGGTAAAGGTACGGTTCGCCTGCAGATTTGGCTCATCCGCCATCACGGGCGAAACCAAAAGCACATTCACGCAGAACAAGATGAAAAACCGCAACACGGGGGGATGTCCAAATTTGGAGCAAAACTATTCAAAAAAAGCATGCTCAAACTAATGTTTTCAGGCCTTAAAAGCAAGTGCCTCGCAAAGCCCCGCAGGAAGCCAGCAATCTTGATTGTAGCCTTAATCTAATAGCTTCAGATAGGCCGGATTCTCGGGATTTATTGCAATATAGATTTGATCAAGCGCATGCGGTGTCCAGCGCAGTCCTTGAGAAATATCGTCCGTCGTTGTCAGGCGCGTTATCTTTCCGCCACGCCACTGTATAAACACCGTCTTATATTTGTAAATTCTGCCGGAAGCACGTTGAAGGGTAAATAAATCCACATCTTTACCCTGTACAACTTTTTCCATCACCCGGGCCAATCCATGAAAACTGGTCAACAAGGTACCCAGCCCTTTCATGTCTTTATTCTCGTTTTGTACATTGAAATTCGGACGCACAGTAGACGTGATAAATCCAGTTGAGGTAAATGCATAAGATGATGCATCCGGAAAGCTGTCCTTGTACACATCAAACGGCAACCACACGACATTGGCCTGGCGATTGAGAAAATTTTCTCGTTGATGATCGTCTGCTACACAATAATTGTAACTCAATGGATTGACGGTACGCAGAATAATATCATCATCATAATCCCGTATATTCGGGCCTCGGATATCAGCCGATATCATACTGCACCCCAGCAGACGCTCCACTTCTGATGTATTAAAACCACCGCCAATATCGTAACGTAACGCTGCCTCGCGGTTCAAAAACTGGCTGTCTGTATTGGGATTATTAAAAAAAGCATCATAACTGTTCAAAAACGTATGGGTTTGGCCCCCATAAAAATAAAAGCTTTGCTTGCGCCGCATCGCCCAATCCCACACAACGTTGGTGGTCAACAGCGTCTTGAATAAGGGCGCGAATACATCAAATTCCCCCTTTGACATATGGTGCAGATCCGTATGGGAATAGCCTAATGCCTGCCTGAACAAATTAAACAAAAATACACCCAGATAAGGCGGAGCTTCGTTATCTTTTAAAATGAAGTGCAAGAATTCCTTGCTGCGCCACATACGCTTGTTGAATAAGAATATTTGGTAATTGGCATAGTGCCCGCGAATAGCGGTAAGCCAAGTCACCAGCAATCGCGCGCGATGCAGTTTCCCTTTTTCCTTGCACGCATCAATCCATTGTTCAAACAGCGTATTGGTCTTGTTGGGTAAATCCACATCCGGCTTATTCCAATGCGGCCAGCGCATCAGCAATAATTTGGCTATCACGGCAGTGGTTTCAATGACATCTGCCGCTATATAGTCCTTATTTAATACAGATGTCTTAATCTGCTGTTCATCATTGTCGGCAACAATCTGCCTCAATACGTCGGGGCCAACATTATACATTCAGCACTATAGCCCGTTAACAGGGGTACCCTTGGGTGCCTTGACCTTAAAGCCAAGCGTATAAGCTTTTTCTTCATTAGGCTTTAAGACCGTGTTCCAAACAATCACTCCTAAACGGTTATCGGGATCCTTGGCATAATCCTTGGTGGTAAGATCATCAACCAGTTCCGTCTTGATATCAGGGTGATCGGAAACCGGGAATTGCTCATATATGGTGATAGGCAATTCGCTCTTATGTAAATTTTGTAGTTTGGTTTCATACTGACGAAGGATGGTCATATCTCCAACCACCATCAATGCAGGATTAGTCGAGTCATCCTTGATGCGTTTATAAGAAACCTTCACGCGGTCATCAGTACCAAATGATAAATCGGCCTTCTCGCTTGGGCGCAACAAGGGCATGGCAGCATTACCGATAAATGTGCCATCACGATATTTTGCAACCGCGCCTGGAATAATCGGAAACTCCGCGGTGTTAGTGGCTTCCACGAACAAATAGGCATGCGGGTCAAGACGCGGCGTAACGCGCGCCGACAATGCCGTCTTCATCTTCACAGCATTAATATACAATTTGGTAGCATCTGCAGTTGATTTCAAATCAACCTTGCCGGGCACTTTAAATTCAGCTGCATATTCGGTGGATACCACGGCGGCTTGCTGTTGGATGGCTTCAACGGGCATTGGCGGCGGCGCTTCATTTGCAATGCCAGCAGCGGCAGAATCCATCACTTCCATACGCGCGGCATTTGGCGCGCTGCGCATTTTCATCATCGCAGGACGCGGATAATTCATACCAATACGCCAATCATAAAGAGGCGGCATTTCCGAACCCATGGATGGCCGCGCCGTAGATAACGTCAAAGAAATATCAGACCAGTCTTCACCGGTTTGCTGGCGCACCTGCCCATATTGCTCAAGTGTCAACTCGCCGCCGACTGTATCAAGGCGCGCATCATAAACAGGCTGCCAATTCACACCCATATTCTGATAAGTGACATTCAATGCAACATCCGTCTCGCCGCCTGCTTCCAAATGAATTTGTACGTCACGGCGCTCCATGGCTTTGGTACTACGCACTTGTGCCAATTCCTGATTCAGCTTTTGAATAGCCGCATCAATCTTACGTAGTGCAATGCGTTTATTGGCCAGTTCTTTTTGTGTTTCGGCCATGCCATTTTGTAATAAGCCCCATGCCTGGGTCCATTTTTCAGGCTGAAAATCTATCTTTGCACCCGTGGTGGCATCGTTTTTCTCGGCGCCCGCATTCACAATACGGTTGATAAATGCGCTGCGTGCGTCCAGCGCGGCGATGTCGGCATCTACCAGAGCGCGCTCATCTTGTTTAGCTTCGAGCTCTGCCATCTTGGCGCGCTCTGCTTCACCAGCCAATTCGGATAAATAGATGTGCTTGATTTCAACTGCACCGATTTTAACCGCTGCACTTCCCTTTCCTTCAACACGCAAGGAAGACTCATTAATGCCAGCCGGGATATTTTTAATCGACACCACATGCGCACCAGATGGTACATGTGCCTTTACCTGCCGCGTAATGATGGCTCTATCAGGCAGCACAGTCGCAGCTGTGACATGGGATGTAGCTTCAATGGTCTCTGCAAATGCTTGCGCACCCAGCATAACCAGACTGCATGCAACAACATAACTAACGCGGCGAGATATAGATTGCATTTATAAGGTCTCCTGATGGATGGCGATAAACCAGCCTATAATTCGATGGGGGATAAATGCAATCGAAATAGCTTATGCAAACGGCGGGCTAGACAGCAGCGAGGTCATTTCCTTGGATAACAGCCCGGCGATGCGCGCACGCTGCGAAGCATCGCGCAGCAAGGCTTCATCTTTCACGCTGGATAAGAAACCGGTTTCCACGAGAATGGAGGGGATATCTGGTGCACGCAACACCGCAAAGTTTGCAGCACGCATGGGATTATCCAACAACTGCCATTTACCGCGCATGGCGCGCACAATCTGTTTCTTTGCTTTTAAGGCTGCATTTCGGGTATGCCGCGCGGTTAAATCCAGCAAGATGGCTGCGACATCAGGCTCGGTATCTTTCAAATCCACCCCACCAACTTCATCGACGCTATTTTCACGTTTTGCCAGCTCGCGGGCGAAACGGTCCGTTCCTTTTTCAGATAGTGAATAGGCCGATAATCCGCGTGCTGCCTGGGTTGGCGCGCTATCCGCATGGATAGAAATAAATAAATCTGCCTTTGCTTCTCTGGCAATGCTCACACGCTCTTTCAAAGGCAAAAACACATCGGTTCTGCGTGTCATCTTGGCAATGACCGATCCACCTTGATTGAGATTATCCACCACGCGGCGAGCCACATCCAAAGTAACATCTTTTTCATAAGTACCATGCTTGCCAATCGCGCCGGGATCATGCCCCCCATGGCCAGGGTCTATCATCACCAAACGGGGAGGTTTTGGCTTTCGGCTTGGCACTTGTGTGGTCTTGTCTAAGGCGGCAAGGGTCTGGGCAAAGCCGTCATGTGGCATTAGCAAACTTGAAGTCAGCCCCATAACGGCGCCAGCCGCCAGACGCATTAGCTGCCTGCGTTGAAGCATTAATACGTCATTATTTCTTACGCCCTGAAGCATATCTTCAGCGCCAAGGCTATCATCCGTTTCGGGTACTACATCATCTTGCATCAGGCTAACTCGGGTCGAATCAAGAAACTCATCATGCCAAGGTAACCTGCAGCTTACAAATAAACATATTTAGAGGTTATTAAGGTCTTTATGTAACGAATAGGCTATAGAAATTCCTGTCTTTTACAGCATTACCCCAGATTCTGACCTGATGCGAACCCATCCTGCCCTTGCCCTATTTGCTGTACTGGCCTTGTCGGCTCATGTTACCCATCCTGCCTATGCCGATGCGGACGGGTGCAATGACTATGTGCCGACCGTTGTAACAGTTCAAGCCGCATTCGACCCGACCGAATACGATTACACCCTGCCCATGATGCAAATTAAGGCGCTATCGGATTCTGGAAAAGAAAGGGGTAAAGGTTCCAAGCACAGCGAAGAATGGCCCGTGGGACTTGCCACGGGTGAAATGTACTTCAGTATCAACCGCGATATTATGAAAATGCGCCCGACCTCAACCCAAATCACCTGCGGGCAAATCAAAGCCGTGCAAATTGAATTTGGATTCCGAGGCAACAAAATTTATGTTGCAAAAGAATTTCCAAAACGGTCATGCCCGTACCGCGAAGTATTAGCGCATGAAGAGAAGCACAAAGCCGTCGACCGTCAATTAGTAGAGGAATATAGCGAAAAAATTAAAACGCTATTTCTGGATGTAAGCAAAAAAATCGGTGTGGTGCGTAATGCCACATCCGCGATTGTGGATGACCAGATTGACTCGGCCTTCAGTCAGGCTATTTCTAAACTGACCAAGGAAATTGAAACCGAACACGTTGAACGACAAAAGCAAGTCGATACCAAAGAAGAATATCAACGCGTGACAGATAGCTGCGAAGGACAAACGATGGAAATCGTCAATCAACGTTTGAATCTTCTTGAAGAAACCCGCCCCGGTAGTACGGGACGCCGACGCAGCAGCAACTACTAGTTATTTCTTGGGAAAAACTGGTGGACCCTAGCGGGATCGAACCGCTGACCTCTACAATGCCATCGTAGCGCTCTCCCAGCTGAGCTAAGGGCCCTTGGTGCAACAAATGTGCAAAAAGTTAGCCGCAATATGCTTATTTTCTGTCTGTAATGCAAGGGGGTTTGTAGCCCCATGATAGAGCGTTTAATTCACTGCCATATTATCAATAAGCCGCGTTGTCCCAAGGCGCGCCGCCACAAACAGACGGGCGGGGCGCTCAAGGCTGCGCACGGGATGTAGCAATGCTGCATCCGCCAGTTCCAGATAATCGACACTAAATCCGTTTTCGCTCAATCCCCGATTAGCGGTTTTAAGTAGCGCTTCAATATCACTGCCGCTTTGCGAAATTTCATCTGCCAAACTACGCAGTGTGATATTTAGTAAGGATGCTTTGGCGCGGTCGCCTGCATTTAAATAGCGGTTGCGCGATGATAATGCCAGACCATCCTGCTCACGCACAATATCAACGCCAGTGATCCGGGTCGGAATATCAAGATCAACAGCAAGACGTTTGATGACCTGCAATTGCTGCCAATCTTTTTCACCAAAAAAAGCTTCATCGGCCTGAACTTGGTTCAACAACTTTGTTACCACCGTTGCAACACCTTCAAAGTGTCCGGGCCGGGATGGACCACATAAATAATTGGTAAGGTCATCCACCTGCACGTGCGTAGCAAATCCTTTTGCATACATTTCATCAACTGTTGGCGCATAAAGCAAATGGGCACCAACATCTTTCAGCAGGGCCGCATCCGCGTCCAGCACTCGTGGATATTTTGCATAATCCTCGTTCGGGCCGAATTGTTTGGGGTTCACAAAAACACTTACGATGGTTTTGTGACCTGCCGACAGGCTGCTACGAACCAACATTAGATGTCCCTCATGCAGCGCGCCCATCGTTGGTACAAAACCGATGGTTGCGCCTTCTTTGCGCCATGCAGCTACAGCCTGTCTGCACTGGTTTAAGCGTTCAATCTGCTGCATTTCATACCCTATCGTTTGCGCCTTGCTTTTTAGAAAGCCTAGCTATAGTTTTCCGCCCGATCACTAGTTTATTATAGTGCCCAGATGGCGGAATTGGTAGACGCGCTAGTTTCAGGTACTAGTGGTTGCAAGATCGTGGAGGTTCGAGTCCTCTTCTGGGCACCATTTCTTAAGACAGTTTCACCATGCAACACAATCCCGAACTCGCCAAACGCCTCAAACTTATCCGTCAAATTGCATGGGTGGTCATCGCCTGTCTGGTAACATGGGTATTTGTATCTCACCGCGCTGAACCGACCGCTGCACCCGAGACGGTTCAACCGATTACAAAGGTGACCCAACCCTTCATTATGCAAACCAAACAGGGCAAGCCCTTCACCGAAAAAGATTTAGCCGAAAAGCCAAGCATGATCTTTTTTGGTTTTACACACTGTCCGGCAATTTGCCCCGGTGCATTGGCCGATATGGGCTTGTGGCTTGAAAAGCTAGGCAAGAATTCTTCAAAAGTGAATGCAGTGTTTGTCTCTCTCGATCCTGAACGTGACACACCCAAACGCCTTGCCGAATATCTCAAATCCTATGATAAACGTATTATCGGATTGACCGGGACGGTTGAACAATCCGCCAATATCGCCAAAGCCTATGGTATTTATTATAAAAAACTGCCGGCAATGGAAGGCGGCGACTATATGGTCGACCACAGCGCCAGCATTTTTCTCTACGATAAAGATCGCCAACTGATAAGCACCATCGATACCATGGAAAACCGTGATATCGCACTTGGCAAAATCAAAAAACTTGTTGGCTTGAACCCATAAGCAGTGCGCTACTGGCATTTGTACTGGACAAGCCCGCCAAGCTTGTCTTTATTACTTCCATACTTCACATAACGGGGCACGGGCACATGATTCATCTGCACAAAAACGATCTTCCTGCTGGACTTGATTTTGGCCCCATCGTAGCCATGGATACCGAAACCATGGGCCTTAACCCGCAACGTGATCGGTTATGCCTTGTGCAATTATCCGATGGCAAAGGCGATGCGCATTTGGTGCAATTTACCAAAGGCCAATATAACGCGCCCAACCTAAAAGCATTGCTAGTCAACAATAACGTCACCAAGCTCTTCCACTTCGCACGCTTTGATATGGCCTCCATGATGGCATATTTGGGCGTGATGACCGGCCCTGTTTACTGCACTAAAATTGCCTCACGTCTTGCCCGCACCTTTACAGACCGTCATGGTCTGAAAGATTTGGTCAAGGATTTGCTTGGCGTTGAAATTTCCAAGCAACAGCAAAGCTCTGATTGGGGCCATGGCGAGCTTTCTAAAGAGCAGATGGAATACGCCGCATCCGATGTCATGCATTTGCATGCGCTGAAAGCTAAACTTGATGTCATGCTCTTGCGGGAAGGCCGCAAGGAAGTGGCAGATGCCTGTTTTGCCTTCTTGCCTGTGCGCGCTGCACTTGATCTTGCAGGCTGGCCAGAAACCGACATTTTTGCGCACTAGTCCATTGTTTTAATTCATTTTTTTAATTAATTGCTGCGACCGCCTTAGCGGTTGCCTTATTCATGGCGTTCGCCCATTTTATGCTCATATTTTTAAGGGAACCCCATGGCGCAACCAGCACAGAAAATGAACCCCGTTGACCACGCTAAAGATGTCTTGGCAACCGAAATCCGCGCGCTACAGGAACTGAGCGCCAGCCTTGATACTCGCTTTAGTAAAGCGATTGAAATCATCGCTGGCCTAAAAGGCCGTGTGGCCGTAACCGGTATCGGTAAAAGCGGTCATGTGGCGCGCAAAATTTCTGCAACGCTTGCATCCACCGGCACCCCTGCATTCTTTGTTCACCCGGCCGAAGCCAGCCATGGTGATTTGGGTATGATTACGCGTGATGACTGCGTGCTTGCCCTTTCTAATTCAGGTGAAGCAAGTGAACTATCCGATATCATCACCTACACCCGCCGCTTCAGCATCCCGCTCATTGCAATGACCAGTGGTAAGGATTCAAATCTTGGAGGGCAATCCGATTTGGTGTTGGAAGTTCCAAAGGCTGCCGAAGCTTGCCCGATGGGTCTTGCCCCCACCAGCTCAACAACCATGATGATGGCCTTGGGCGATGCGCTGGCGGTTGCACTGCTGCATCGCAACGGCTTTACCTCAAGCGACTATAAAGTTTTCCACCCGGGCGGAAAACTTGGCACCAAGTTATTATTGGTGCGCGACCTCATGCACAAAGGTGATGCGGTTCCCCTTGCAATGCCATCTACTCCGGTTGGTGAAATCATCCTCATCATGACCAATAAGACCTTTGGTTGTTGCGGCATTGTGGATGCCAATCAGACGCTGCAAGGCATTATCACCGATGGCGATTTACGCAGACACATGAAAGATAACTTGCTCAGCCTCACGGCCGAATCCATCATGACCCGCGCACCTAAAACCATCGGCCCGCAAGCCCTTGCCGCCGAAGCGCTTGGTAAAATGAACGAGAAAAAAGTAACCAGCTTCTTTGTCCTCAACGAGCAAAGCAAAGTGGAAGGCATTATCCGCATGCATGATTTGCTGAAAGCAGGCGTTGGCTAATGCAATCGGACTTGCCCGAACAACCATCATCACAACCACCCAAAGATTGGTGGATGCCGGAAACCCGTGTGGTTTCCGCAGGATCAATCACGCGTTATAGCCGCCTTGTTGGAAGCTTGAAGCTTATTCTTCCCATTTCTGCTGCATGCATTTTGATGGTGCTGGTAGTCTTGCCAAACGTGAACGGCAGCAATGTACAACCCAAAAAATTAAATGCCGTGGACGCCGCAATGGTATCACCGGTCTACACCAGCCATGATGCACAGAACCGCGCCTTTGAGGTTAAAGCCGACACCGCCAAACAGAAACCGGATGCTGCAGGTATTACCGATTTATCAAACCCCAAAGCCGTCATTGATCTAAACAATGGCGCAACCTTGAATGCCGAAGGCAAGGGTGCAATTTATAATGAAAAAGACGGCAGCCTGAATGTTAAAAACGGCGTAGTATTGCGTCATAGCGATGGCACCACCTTTACAACTGATGAAGCCCGCATCGACATGAATAGTAAAAATGCCGAAGGCAACAAGCCCGTTACCCTGCAAGGCAATTTCGGTGAAGTAAAATCACAAGGCTTCAAAGCACTAGATGGCGGTAAAACCATTATCTTTACGGGTCATTCCACTGCAACATTGAAAATGGGTGGCGGCATGCCCGGTACCGGCAAGCCAACCGAGCAAAAGCCGTCTGAACAAAAGCCACCTGAAAAAGCTGTGGATGGCGACTTGCCTTTATTGCCAAACAAAGCGCAAAATGCGCAACCACCTGCACCATCTCATAAATAGCCCCATGATGCGCACCCTGATTTTAGTATTAATGTTAGTTGCGGTTTCGGCTCAGGCTGAAAATCTGCCCCCTGTCGAGGCAAACGCGTCAGCAGACAAATCTCCGGATGCAGCATTTATTCCTGATCCAGCCCAAGCCGTGCCCGCTGGCTCGCCTGCTGGCACAGAGAAAAAAACTGAAAAAGCTGCGCCCGGAATCTTTGGTGGCAAAGCGGGTGATGATGCCATCGATATCACTGCTGATAACAGCCTTGAATGGCATGAAGCCGAACGGGTGTATATTGCCAATGGTCATGCCAAAGCAAAAAAGGGTGATGTCACGATTGAAGCCGATGTGCTTAAAGCCTATGACCGCAAAAAGCCTGATGGCAGTAGCGAAGTGTGGCGCCTTACTGCTGAAGGAAATGTCCGCGTAACCGGCAAAACCCAACAGGCCCAAGGGCAAACCGCCGAATATGATATCGACACCAAGAAAGCTATTCTAAAAGGCGATAATTTAAAATTCACAACTGCCACCGATACGGTAACAGCTCGTGAAAGTCTTGAATATTGGGAAATCGAAAATAAAGCCATTGCCAAAGGCGATGCAGTAGCCATCCGTGCCGATAGACAAGTGCGCGCCGATGAACTCACCGCCCAATTCAAGAAAAATGCAAAAGGTGATCTGGTCGCCGATAACATGGGCGCAAAAGGCAATGTGCACATCACCTCAGCAAAAGAATCTGCGGTATGCAATGAAGCCATCTATAAGGTGGAACCAAATATTGCCATGTTAATTGGAAACGTATTCATCACGCAGGGCCCCAACCAGCTCAAAGGCGATAAAGTTGAAGCCAATTTCAAAACAGGCCTCAGCAAGATTATCAATACTGGCCATGGCCGCGTTCATGCGCTTATCCGAGCCTCAAAAGGTCCGGCTTCCAAGGATAAGAAATAAATGAAAATCAAACCCATTCATGGTGAAATAACCACCGATGCATTGCCGATTGTCAGCGATACGCCTGGTCTGGCTGCTTTCAACATCGCCAAACATTATAAAAACCGCCCTGTTCTACGGGATGTCAGCCTTGATGTACAACGCGGCGAAATTGTTGGCCTGCTCGGCCCCAACGGCGCTGGTAAAACAACCTTCTTTTATATCCTGACCGGTTTGATTAATGCCGATGCGGGTATCATGACTCTTGATGGACATGATATTACAGGCCTTCCCATGTATCGCCGCGCCCGTCTGGGCATTAGCTATCTTCCACAAGAAGCATCGATTTTCCGTGGCATGAACGTTGAAAACAATCTGCGTTCGGTTCTTGAAATTCACGAAAAAGATCAACACCGCCGCGAAGCCATGCTGGATAGTTTGCTGGCCGAATTTTCGATTACCCATTTACGCCGCGCGCCTGCTCTTGCCTTATCGGGCGGCGAACGCCGCCGCGTAGAAATCGCCCGGGCCCTTGCCACTCGGCCCAGCTTCATCCTGCTCGATGAACCTCTGGCGGGAATCGATCCCATCGCCATTAGCGATATTCGTGAATTAATTTTACATCTAAAAGCCCGGGGCATTGGCGTACTCATCACCGATCATAATGTACGAGAAACCCTTGATTTAGTTGATCGCGCGACCATTATTCATGATGGAAAAGTGCTGATGGAAGGCACCCCATCGGCAATTATTGCCCATGACGATGTTCGCCGTGTTTACCTTGGAGAAAGGTTTCGTCTGTAGGATTTTCCGAGTTGGAACAATTCTTGCATAGAAGACGAAATCATCATGGCTGGCCAAAATCCCCAAACTTCGACCCCACGCCCTAATCATATTGGTATGGAAATGCGCGGCAGCGCGACAATGGTGCAAAACCTTGTCATGACCCCGCAGCTGCAACAAGCCATCAAGCTGTTGCAAATGTCGAATATCGAGTTATCCAGCTACCTTGAAACCGAAATGGAAAAAAATCCATTGTTGGAAAAAATGGATGACAACGCATTCGAAAGCGATGCGCGCGATAATGACGCTTCTGATGTGAATGCCGATGATGGAAAAATTGTTGCGGCCGATAAAGCCAGCGATCAAGGCAGCTACGAAGATAGTAACGATGAAGGTTCATGGAACTTATCTTCCAGCAGCCGCACAGGTGGTCATGACGGCAAATACGAAGATGCCGCAGAACAAGAAAGCTCCCTATCCCACGGCGTAAGCCTGCGTGACCATTTAATGGGCCAAATGCAGCTGGATGTCGTGGACAGCCGCGAACGCATGATTGCAATGATTTTGATGGATAGCCTTGATGAAGCTGGCTATATGACCGCTGACATTAATGTTATGGCAGAAAAGCTGGGCTGCGGCGTTGATAAAATCGAAGCGGTATTGGTTCGCTTGCAAAAACTTGACCCCGTCGGCATCTTTGCCCGCAATTTAAAAGAATGTCTAACCTTGCAGCTCAAGGAAAAAGGCCGCTTTGATCCAGCAATGCAATGCATGGTTGAACATCTTGATTTGCTGGCAGCACGCGAAAAAGAAAAATTGATGAAGCTGTGCGGCGTCGATGCTGAAGATTTTGCTGACATGGTCAGCGAAATCCGCTGCCTCAATCCAAAGCCAGCATTGGCGTTTGACCATGACACCGCACCAACCATCATTCCTGATGTATTAATGCGCGGTTCATCCGCCAAAGGCTGGGTGATCGAACTAAACCAGGAAACCCTACCACGCGTACTGATTAACGAAAGCTACCTGTCCAAGGTTCAAGGTCAAGTCATCAAGAAACAGGAAAAGGATTATTTGTCAGAACGTGTTCAATCCGCCAATTGGCTGGTTCGCGCGCTGCACCAACGCGCCACCACTATTCTAAAAGTGGCTAGTGAAATTGTGCGCCAACAGGATATGTTCTTCCAACATGGTGTTGAATTTTTAAAGCCTATGACCTTGCGCGATATTGCTGGCATCATCGGCATGCATGAATCCACCGTCAGCCGCGTTACCAGCAATAAATACATCGCAACTCCGCGCGGTATGTTCGAGCTGAAATACTTTTTCTCCGTATCGATTAATGGCTGCTCGGGTCTTAGCGCGCATTCTGCCGAATCTGTCCGTCACCGGATTAAGGCATTGATTGAGGCAGAAACGCCTGCTGCGGTTTTATCTGACGAAGATCTGGTAAAAATTCTCAAGCGCGAAGGCGTTGAGATTGCACGCCGCACTGTAGCCAAATATCGCGAAGCGATGCATATCGCAACCTCGGCACAACGTCGTCGTGAAAAACGGATTAAAATTTAAGGCATTTGTTTACCTTAATAGGAATTATCCGTTTTTGTTCTAATCATTAAGCCCAAAATAGGGGTCAAAAAGATAGTTTTCTTGACAGGATTTCGCATTCGCAGCATCATATCGTCATGAAAACATCATCCCTTATGACCACCTTCCACACAGCCGCTTTACACGTAGTTGCAGATTGCCGGATTTAAGCAAGCAAACCAAAAGCACACGATTCAAAGCAAGGCGGGGGTTATCTAATCTTTCATCACAGTTTCACCTAACAAGAAGGGTCTAAACAACCAATGACGACACATGCATCAGTGCAATCGGGCGCCACTCCTGCCCAGATGAATATTCAGGTAAAAGGCAAACAAATTGATGTGGGTGAAAGCCTGCGCCAACACGTTCAACAACATTTGCAAGATGTCGTGAGCAAGTATTTTACTACCCCTTTAGATGCAACGGTTGTGTTCTCCAAGGAGGCTCATTTATTCCGCGCCGATATCTCGGTTCATGCCGCCCGCGGCATTCTGCTGCAAAGCAACTTTGCCGCCAATGACCCCTACCCCGCATTTGATGAAGCCGCTGGCCGTATCGCCAAACGTCTCAGCCGTCATAAGAAGCGCTTGATTGATATGCACCACCACCAGGGTCACGATAAACATGCTGCGTTGGAAGCAATGGTGGCACGCAAATACGTTCTGAACCCTGAAAATGATGATGCTGGCGCCGCCAATGAATCACACACCCCGCTGATTGTGGCAGAAACCACCACCCGTATTGAAAACCTGACGGTGAGTGAAGCCGTCATGATGCTCGATTTTGCAGAGCTTCCCGCCCTGTTATTCAACAACCGCACGAATGGTAACCTCAATATGGTCTATCGCCGCGCCGATGGACATATCGGCTGGGTTGACCCAACTAACGCTGCACCAAAAAAATAAGTGACGAACCATGTTTGCACGCAAAACCAAACTAAGCCCATCTCCAGAAAGCAACATCATGACTAAACGTGACACGTCTGGCCCACAAAAAGACAATCTCATTCGTGATGGGCACATTATCGCCAATCTCACGGTCGAGAATAAAAAACAGGCTCTTGCTGAACTGGCAAAGCTGGCCTCGCCCATTACCGGTCTATCTGAACACGTCGTATTCGAAGTTCTGTTTGCCAGAGAAAAGCTTGGTACCACCGGTGTGGGTCACGGTATTGCTATCCCGCACGGCAAAATTGAAAACGCCGACAAGGTATATGGCTTTTTTGCCCGTCTGGCTCAGCCAATAGATTTTGAAGCAATTGATGAAAAGCCCGTTGATTTATTATTCATGTTGCTCGCTCCGCATGACGCAGGCGCAGACCACCTAAAGGCCTTGGCCAAAGTCAGCCGCATGTTCCGTGAAAAAGCATTCTGCGAAAAGCTCCGCGCTGCACCCGATGCCAAAGCGCTTTACGCCCTGCTATCGGAAGGCGAAAAGAATGTGGAAGCCAACAGTTAAGCTTGATCATCCCGATCTTAAGAAACGCATTGCTAAAAGCAAAAAATGGGGCCTGAGACTTGCGCGAATACCGCTTGTCTGGGCCATCCTGATTATCGCTATCATCAACATCGTCATGGCCATTCCGGGCTGGCAACGCAAGGCCGATTTAAACGACACACTCAAATCAGGTCGCGCAGGCATGATTTGTCTTAGCCACATCAATGGGATCTTTGAAGGCTCCACGATGTACAAAGCGCCCGCTACTACCAAAAGCTATATCCGCTTTGACCGCGAAACCTTTATCAAGGATTTTCTAAAGCGTGATGATACCTCCATTAAATACATGGCCGTCGCCATTGAATTTGATGGCAATACGCATTGGGCAGAGATGAGCGAGAAAGAAATTTCCAAGCTATCCAAGGGTTATAAAATTGAATTGGGGACGTGCCTTGCGGCAAAAGACTTCCATCGGCCTGTCCCGGGAACAGCCCTTGTCACCAACCACTAAATATATTTATTAGTGTACGCTAAGCGGTTCCATCTCGTGCTGACGCACGGTGGCGAACGCCAAATCACGGGTATTAATTACCGTTAATGGGGTGCCATCTGCAGCATGTACCGCATGCAATTTCTGGCCTTCAACATCAACTGTTTTGACATAGGCCATATCCTCAAGACCAAAACTATTGAAGTCCTGGCGGGAAATGGATTTCTTCAATTCAATATGTTTGTTTGGCAGATCACGGCTCATGAACACCCTCTTCTTTGCGTAAGGGTTATTCTATGCCCTGATATGATAATGAATGATTAAAGCGCGTTTCAGTATTCTTAACAGAATATTAATCGCGGCGATGAGTATCAAAAAACCCAAGCAAACCCTGGGTTAGCGGTCGCCATCGGTTTTTATGGATACCCTATTGCTGGCGGGTGTTTTGCCCTTGGTAATGGGAATCGATTGTATTTTTGGTTCCACCACTGGGCGTCGCAGATCAATATTCAGCAACCCATTATCCAGATTCGCTGACTCAATTTCGATTCCCTCTGCCAGAACAAAAATTCTCTGGAATTGCCGTGCGGCGATTCCGCGGTGCAGATAGACGCGCTGTTCTAAATTATTGTCCTCACGGGTACGCCCACGTATCACCAACTGACTGTCTTCGGTATGCACGGATAAATCATCCATCGAAAATCCGGCAACCGCCAACGTTATGCGCAGGGTATTGTCACCGGTCTGCTCAATATTATACGGAGGATAGCTGTCACTGCCCTTCGTGCAACGCTCCAAGGTGCGCTCAAACTGGTCAAACCCCAGTAATAACGGGCTGCTGAATATCGATAAACGTGTTGTCATGCCCTATATTTGGAGGCACTGCGGCGAAATGGCAAGGGGGCTTTCCTAAAAACCGTCTATTCTTATTGATTTAACCTGTAAATTAGCCTTTATTCACCGCATTCATTAATGAGGTTTTGCACATGACCCATGCCGCCCTTTCTGCTTCCGATATCCCCACCCAGCCTCCGCTAAAAATTGGCACGCCCGAGCATAAGCAGGCCTTTTGCCGCATGCTGCTGGATACCTTTGATGCGTATAAGCCCGCTGTCATCGAATGGCCAACATTGGAGCCCGATGCATTGCAACGCATCACCTCGTTGCCGTTTTGGGATGTTGCGGTACAGACCGAAGGCTTTGCATCCATTCGCGTACAGCGCCTTGCTGATAATATCAATGATACGCTGCTCAAAGAAGCGGTAGCCCTCAATGCATTTGAAGAAGCACGCCATAAACATGTGCTTGAACACATGATCAATGCCTATGGAATCAAACTTAAGCCTGAACCAAAATACACTGCAGACAAAGATCCTGAATGGGCATTCCTGCGTACCGGATACGGTGAATGCTTTGACAGCTTTTTTGCCTTCGGTTTGTTTGAACTTGCCAAACGCTCCGGTTTCTTCCCGCCCGCACTGGTAGATACGTTTGAGCCCGTGATACGAGAAGAAGGCCGCCATATCCTGTTCTTTGTAAACTGGGTGGCATGGCAATCTGCCAATAAATCGTTTGTAGATCGCATCATTTTCCGTATCCGCTGCATTGGCGCCTTATTGCTCAATGCGTTTGGTCGCCTGGATATTGCAGGCGATGCCGCCAGCGGTGGCGATAACTTTGTAGCAGCTGGCGGTCAAAACTTTGCTGCCGAATTCAATGTGCGGGAATTTCTGGAACTGTGCTTATCCGAAAACGATAAGCGTATGGCTCCATTCGATGCACGCCTTATCCGCCCGACCCTCATGCCTACACTTGTTAAATTCGCCCTTAATTTCATCCCTAAAAAATAGGAGCTGCTATGCTGATTGGCGTACCCAAGGAAATAAAAAACCACGAATACCGCGTTGGCCTTACCCCTGCTGCGGTGCGCGAATTATGTAAGCATGGCCATAAGGTGATTGTGCAAGCTGAAGCGGGTACATCCATTGGTCTTGAAAACTCGGATTATGAGAAAGCGGGCGCCGAGATTGTGGCCAGTGCCGCTGATGTATTCAAACGTGCCGATATGGTGGTAAAGGTCAAAGAGCCCCAGCCTGCTGAATGCAAAATGCTGCGCGAAGGACAAATCTTGTTCACCTATCTGCATCTGGCTCCAGATCCAGAACAGGCCAAGTTGCTGATGGAATCGGGCGCAATTGCCATTGCCTACGAAACCGTGACGGATGAGCGAGGAAGATTACCCCTTTTGGCTCCTATGTCCGAAGTGGCTGGCCGTATGAGCATCCAGGCTGGCGCGCATTACCTTGAAAAAACCTATGGTGGTCGTGGCGTATTGTTATCCGGCGTGCCAGGTGTGAATGCAGGAAACGTTGTTGTACTGGGTGGCGGCGTGGTTGGTACCAACGCAGCCAAGGTTGCCATTGGTATGGGCGCCCACGTGACTGTCATTGAGAAATCCAATGAACGTATGAAAGAACTTGATATGTTCTTTGGCGCATCCATCAGCACGGTCTACGCCACCGATTACGCAATTGAGAAATACGCACTGGAAGCTGACCTTGTAATTGGCGCTGTGCTTGTACCTGGCGCTGCTGCACCGCGTCTTATCACACGCGATATGATTAGCCAGATGAAGAAGGGCAGCGTATTGGTAGACGTATCCATCGACCAAGGCGGCTGCTTTGAAACCTCCAAGGCAACCACCCATGCTGACCCCATCTATACTATCGATGGCGTTATCCATTACTGCGTGGCCAATATGCCGGGCGCTGTTGCACGGACATCAACCTTTGCACTGAACAACGCAACCTTGCCTTATGTATTGGCCTTGGCCGATAAGGGATACAAGAAAGCGTTGCTGGAAAATGCAGGCTTCCGCAAAGGCCTGAACGTGTCCAAAGGCAAAATTACCCATAAGGAAGTGGCCGAAGCCTTGAATAAGAGCTATCAGCCCGCCGAAGACGCGCTGGCAGCTTAACAATACGCAGCCTCAGAAAATATTGTCAGGAAATCTTGGGGCTTGCAGGCCGACATCAGGACGCAAGGCCTTGAGCAGCCGTTCACCCAGGTAATGACGGCTTGCGGATAGCCTGAATGCAGCATCGTTGCTACCCTCACGCTCTGCAGGAAGCTCTACCATTTCAATGGGCTGTCCTGACAATTCCTGCATCACCGCATCGTAAGAAGAATATAGGATATAAGTCTCCGGGTATTGTTGATCAGGAACGGAAATCAACAGCAAGCTATGCTGGTCAGGACTGAACGGCGCTTGTGCTACCAGCGCAATATCTGTGATGTCGCTGCCATACTCTCCCATACATTCCAGAACTTCTTTAATATTTTGAAATCGGTATTCTGACCCGGCATCAAATGCGCGTTGCATCATGCGCGGGATAGATTGCTCCTGGTTAAGCCAGCGCAAATTGAAAGCCTCAAAGTTCTCATCCACAGGAAGCACAACCGCGTCTGTTTCCTCGATAAATTCGACTGCCATCGCTGAAAGCTGGTCGGCTGCTTCACTAAAATCCTGTTCGATGAAACGTGTAGTATAGCCGCTGGAGCTATCTTTAGACTCCAACAATACAGCAAGCTGCATGAGCCGTTCATTCGGTTTTGTGATTGCCACAACCTGGCTTGTTGAAAACCCTGTGCTTCCGTCTTTTGAAACAATTTGATTGATATTTTCCCACGCCTGCCCTGCAGCATCGACAAAGGAATCAGATTCCGGCAGCAAATTAGCGAACCCGATAAGATAGGCAGCCATATCGTCACCGATTGTCTTCGCTAACTTGATCTTGAGGCGACCCAGTGCATGGATAGGCTGAATAACGGTCACAACTATCTCTTAAAAAAACAATACCAACTATAAAACTCGAAATCCTGATGCTATGTGATTAAGCCACATCGTAATTATAGCGTGTGGCTTTCATGAAGCCGTTTTGCGATGGACGCAGCGGATCAAAAATCGCGCCGGCATTATTCAGCTGTTTTACAACTTCGCCGACTGGCGCCGCGATTGCCACCGCATATAATTGGGTGTTCGGCTTTTTATCAAACGCAAGACCAGGCATACGTATACGCAGCACTGTCACGGTGGACGCACCAGATACTTCTACTACGCGCTGCAGTATGGTTGCCGTATCACCAGATTCTCTTTCATTACTGTCATCATGCGGAAGTCGCGTCAGCATCGCTTCAATGCTTGCATAGCTATGCAGGGTGGCGCGAACAGGCAAGGGGTGTCTCATGATAAAATCCTTAAAAAATAACATCTGCCGACGAACGAATTACCAGAAACTGGATTATAAAATTAGCCCAGACAAGATTGTTTTTAGTTGCAGTCCGTTTACTCGGCTTTTTGCTGCTTTTTTTCGAATACAGCCGCAAAAAAGCCATCGGTTTTATGATTAGCAGGTGTCATGGCTAACATATCGCCCACCGCTAACTTTTTAAGATTTGCAGGCATCGCCACATCCAACGGGACCAATTTAAATTCAGGATGCGCTTCTAAAAACGCCGCAACCTGGTTCTGGTTTTCTTCATTCAATATCGAACAGGTGGCATAAACCAACCGTCCGCTATCCTTCACCAACCGCGCGGCCGACTTTAAAATGCGTGACTGCATGCCAAGCAATTCATCTAGGCTAGGGCCAAGTTGTTTCCAACGTGCATCGGGGTTGCGTCGCCATGTGCCGGTACCACTGCATGGAGCATCGACCAATACACGGTCATATTTGCCGGCGTTGTGCTTCACCCATTGGTCATTTTCATTCTTCAGCTCATGCGTTTCAATATTGTGCAATCCTGCGCGGCGGAAACGCAGCTTGGCTTTTTCAAGGCGCTTGCCCGCCACATCACATGCCACTACGCGGCCTTTATTATTCATACCTGCAGCAATCGCCAAGGTTTTACCCCCTGCGCCTGCACAAAAATCAACGACGCTCATCCCGCTTTTAGCATCCAGCATGAGTGATAGAACCTGCGATCCCTCATCTTGCACTTCAATTTTACCGTCTTTGAACAATGCCATTTGCGATAGTGCCGGGCGGCCTTCAATACGAATACCCAGCGGTGAAAACGGCGTCGCCTTGGCTTTAATGTCATTGGCAGCTAATTCAGCTAATACATTATCCCGAGTGGTTTTGATGGGATTGATGCGGATATCAAGGCTGGCCGCATCCTGCATCGCGCGCATCTCACTATCAAGTCTGTCCCCCAATACCGGCTTAAGCAGGGTATAAGCCCATGGCGGGCATTCCAGTCGTGTGCTTTCGCTCATATTCGGGTGAATAAGTGTTCGTCCATCCAGCTTTTTTACAAACGCCGCTTCTTCATCTGAAAAGGCTGGAGGCGCATACTTGCCGCCAGAAAATACGGCGGTGATAGCCTCGGCTGGAAATTTCTTAAGTAGTGAGAGGTACAAAATGACTACGCCGCGCACGCGCTCTTCCGCAGACAACTTTTTACCCAGCAATTCATCCACCCACCAATTCAGGCGGTACATGTGACGCAAAATGGTGTACAGCGCCGTTGAAATCGTTGCGCGGTCCTTTGAACCAATATAACGATGCCCACGAAAATACTGGGCAATCACGGCATCTGCCGGCGAGGTTGCATCGTTTATTTCCAATAGCACATCCATGATGGCCTGGAGTTGAGCGCCCTCTTTCATATGTCGTCTTTCTATTAAATTTTTAAATCACATGTCGCGGCGGTAATTAGGCGCCTCTGCCGTTACTTGAATATCATGCACATGGCTTTCATGCAGACCTGCACCGGTAATCCGCACAAATTCTGCGCGCGATTGGAATGATTTAATATCACCTGCACCAGTATACCCCATCGATGCACGTAAACCGCCCATCAATTGATGAATGATATTGGCAACGGGGCCTTTATGCGGCACACGTCCTTCAACGCCTTCTGGTACCAGTTTTTGCGTTTCGGTAACGCCGCCTTGGAAATAACGGTCAGCCGAACCGCCAGCCATCGCGCCCAATGAACCCATCCCGCGATAGGTTTTATACGAACGACCTTGGAATAAAATAACTTCGCCGGGCGCTTCATCACTGCCCGCAAGCAATGAACCCAGCATCGCGCTTTCTGCACCTGCTGCAATTGCCTTGGCAAAATCACCGGAATATTTAATCCCGCCATCGGCAATGACCGGCACATCGTGCTTACGCGCCGCTGCTGCCACATCCATAATCGCGGTTAATTGCGGCACACCCACACCGGCCACCATACGAGTTGTACAGATAGACCCAGGGCCAATTCCAACCTTAATGGCGTCTGCACCAGCTGCAATCAATGCGTCTGCTGCATCGCCAGTTGCAACATTGCCCGCTACAATCTGGGTTTTGTTATCAAGCGCGCGCACGGCCTTCACCTGCTCAATCACCTTAAAGCTATGGCCATGAGCGGTGTCAATCACCACTACGTCCACGCCTGCTTCAATCAACGCCTTGGCACGGGAGAAACCATTATCACCGGTACCCACCGCGGCGGCAACGCGCAAGCGGCCTTTTTCATCTTTGCATGCATGGGGATGAGCTTTTGATTTTTCGATGTCTTTAACCGTGACCAAACCAATGCAACGATAAGCCTCATCTACCACCAATAATTTTTCGATGCGATGTTGATGCAATAATTTTTTTGCCTCGGCCTGTTCAACGCCTTCGCGCACGGTGACCAGATTTTTATGGGTCATCAATTCGCGCACAGGTTGCTTGGGTTCATTGGCAAAACGCACATCACGGTGCGTTAAAATACCCACGAGCTTACCCGATGGTTGCTCAACCACCGGAATACCCGAAATCCGTTCACGTGCCATAATGGCCAATGCATCCGCTAAGGTAGTTTCAGGGGTAATTGTAATTGGGTTAACAACCATACCTGATTCAAAGCGTTTGACGCGGCGTACTTCCTCGGCCTGATCTGGCATACTGAGGTTGCGGTGAATAACGCCCATCCCGCCCGCTTGCGCCAGCGCTATTGCCATTGCGTGTTCAGAAACCGTATCCATTGCAGCAGAGAGCAAGGGGATGCCCAGCGTAATATTGCGTGTTAAACGGGTAGAAATGCTTACCTCAGCAGGCAGCACTTGCGAGGCCTTGGGCACAAGCAAGACGTCATCAAAGGTCAAGGCTTCACGAAATTGGGGGGCGTTGGATATGTTGCTCATCTAAATCTCTCCATATCCTCGGCAAATATAGCGAGTTTAATCGAAAGTAAAAGCGGAAAATGAGGCTTTTTTTTATTATTTTATTTGCCTCTAAACCCCTGTGCCACCACATAAGTTTCGGCGCTATCGCTGCGGCTAGCTGCGGGTTTGGCGTGTTTGACGCTGGCAAAATCTTTTTTCAAGGTTGCCAATAAATCCTTGTCTGCGCCGCCTTGAAACAGCTTGCATACAAACGCGCCATTTGGCGCAAGGATAGAACGCGCAAAATCATAGGCAAGTTCAGCCAACCCAATAATGCGCAAATGGTCGGTTGCATTATGCCCTGTTGTGGGCGCGGCCATATCACTTAATACCAGGTCTGCCTTACCGTTTAATGCGCCGCGAATTTGCTCGGGCGCTTCATCGGTTGTAAAATCGGTATTAAAAATGATTACATCCGTCAACGGATCCATTGGTAAAATATCCAGCGCAATAATCTGGCTTTTCTTTTCGGTTTTTTTGCTGGCAAACACTATTTCAGATAACACCTGGCTCCATCCGCCAGGCGCAGCGCCCAAATCCACGATGCGCATTCCAGGTTTGATGAGCGAGAATTTTTCATCCAGCTGCAAAAGCTTATATGCCGCACGTGAGCGATACCCGTCGCGCTTGGCAGCATGCACATAGGGATCATTCAATTGGCGTTGCAACCAACGCGCAGATGACGCGCTTAGCTTTTTGGCTTTTTTCACACGCACAGTGAGCTGGCGGCCAGAGCCAAGCTTACCTGCTTTGCTTGCCGCCTTATTACCTGTTTTTTTGGGTGGCTTACCCGCCATAATCATCTGCCATCAAGTAAAGAGAATGCGCACATCCATAGCGTACTTACTGGGCAATTTATAGTATCAAAGTGCCAATCCACATAAAACCAATTGATTTTAAGGGTTTGATGTCAGATAACTGAATGCATCCGTTGGGGGATCGTCTAGCGGTAGGACAACAGACTCTGACTCTGTTTACCGTGGTTCGAATCCACGTCCCCCAACCATCACGCAGCCGCCTTGATCTCATGCGTAAGCGGCAATCCTTTTTCAAAAGCCGAGATGCTCTCAAAGGTGGTCGATACAATGTTGTTCAACGCCTCATTGGTCAAAAACGCCTGATGCGATGTTATCAATACATTGGGAAACGAAATAAGCCGCGCCAACACATCATCCTGCATAATGTCGCCTGAATGGTCGGAAAAGAATACGCCCTCTTCCTCCTCGTACACATCTAATGCGGCTGCACCAATCATGCCGCGCTTAAGCGCCACTATCAGTGCCTGCGCATCAATCAGTGCGCCACGACCGGTATTGATAATCATGGCCGATGGTTTCATCAGCGCCAAACGCTCCGCATTAATCATATGCTTGGTCTTGGGATTTAATGGCGCATGGAGGGAGATGATATCCGAATTCCGGCACAGCTCATCCAGTGATACCGATGAAATCGGCGTGCCAGCATTCTGGATATTGCGGATATCCGGATCAAATCCCAATACCTTGCAACCAAATCCGTTGACGATTTTTGCAAACACCGCGCCAATCACGCCCACGCCTACAATACCCACCGTTTTCCCGTGCAAATCAAATCCGGTCAGGCCTTCCAGCGAGAAGTTTCCCTCACGCACACGGTTATAGGCCCGGTGCGTCTTGCGATTAAGGGTGAGAATAAGCGCCATGGCGAATTCCGCCACCGCATGCGGGGAATAGGCGGGTACACGCACCACATGAAGCCCGTGGCGTGCCGCAGCTGCCAAATCGACGTTATTAAATCCCGCGCAGCGCAGCGCGATGAGCTTTCCACCTGCCTTTGCAAAAGCCTTTAAACTCGGTTCATCAAAATGGTCATTCACAAACCCGCAGATGACCTCGCATCCGTTGGCCAACGACACCGTTTGCTCGTTCAAACGTACATCATGATAGATAACCTCATGCGTAAAGTTTTCCTGATGGGCCTTGAACACTTTGCGCTCATAATCATGGGTATCAAATACAGCTATTTTCATGATATACCTCGGTTAGCTATAATGCTCGGCAATCTGCTAGCCTGGCATCTTTCTCGCCATAGGCCTGATTGTCGCAGCTACAGCGCCACTGCGGATTGCCTTCCACTCGGCAATATCCACAATTGGTTCTGGATACACCCATTGTGAATATTGCTCTTCAACCAGTGGATTGCTTTGGCTCATTACTCGCCAATTGGAAAACGCATGGTGATATTGGTTTGCTTATTCTTGCGAATAGTCACGGTGGCTTTCTGCGTTATACCCTGCGCATCGGCTGTAATCACGTATTTACCGGGCTTTAGTTGCGCCAGTAAAATCGGGCCTTCGGGGTCAACCACCAAAACCGACTGCTTTGCAGCATCAGTAATTGTGACATGAACATCATCCAGAAATATGCCGCCTTCACCTGCAAATACTACCTTGAGGCCGTAGTTTTTTTGCACGGCATCCAATTCGGCACGGCTTTCCTCACCCACGCCGCCGGATATATAATTAGGCTGCTCAGGTACTGTCGCTTGGGATTGGGCAGCCTGACCTTGCTCAGCAACATCATGTGCACGAGCCATCGGGGTACATGCTAAAAATGCGGATAGAGCGAGGGTAGAGACTGTTAAAATTTTGATTGAGCGATGGGTCATGATGGTTACTCCGTTGATACAAGTTACAAGCAATAACGCTACATTGCCTTTAATATGCCAATTACCTCATCTTGCTGCTCTGGGCGCAGGCCAACCCATAGCGGTAATCGTATTAGCCGCTCGGATTGTGTATTGGTTACATCCAGCGTGCCATGCGTCTTGGCATATCGTAGTCCTGCCGGCGATGAATGTAACGGGACATAATGGAACACACAGGACATATCTGCGCGCTTAAACGCATCAAGCACCCGTTGCCGTTCAATGCCAGCAGACAAGATTATATAGTACATATGGGCATTATGATGGCAGGCATTGGGAATACGTGGACGACGCAGCATTCCTTTTGCTTCTAGATGGGACAAGGCATCATGGTAATAATTCCATGATGTTAACCGTTCTTGAGTTATGGAATCGGCATGCTCTAACTGCGCCCACAAAAAAGCGGCAATCAGTTCACCGGGCAGAAATGATGACCCCACTTCCTGCCACGTATATTTATCAACTTCGCCGCGGAAAAAACGGCTGCGGTCAGTTCCTTTTTCGCGGATAATTTCTGCGCGCAAGCTCATCTCCTTGTTATTTACAAGTAATGCGCCCCCCTCGCCTGAAATCACATTTTTGGTTTCATGAAAACTATAGGCCCCCAAATCACCGATACTGCCTAAAGCCTTACCTTTGTAGCTGGCCATAACACCTTGCGCGGCATCTTCCACTACCGCCAGATTATGCTTTCTGGCAATTGCCATGATGGTATCCATCTCACATGCAACGCCGGCATAGTGCACAGGCACAATGGCTCTGGTGCGCGGGGTAATCGCTTCTTCAATCAGATGCTCATTGATATTAAGGGTATCTTCACGGATATCGACAAATACCGGCACCCCGCCACGCAAAACAAATGCATTGGCGGTGGATACAAAGGTATAGGATGGCATGATGATTTCATCACCCGGCTTGATATCTAACAACAACGCCGCCATTTCTAACGCCGCCGTGCATGAATGGGTGAGCAATCCCTTGGCCGTACCAGTGCGCTGCTCAATCCAGCTATGGCATAGTTTTGTAAACGGGCCATCACCTGCCAATTTTCCATTGCGGTGCGATTGGGCAATATATTCCATTTCTTTGCCCGTCATATGCGGCAAGTTAAAAGGAATACGCGATTTGGACATGAAATTCTGCTCCGGAACTCGTCAGTTATTGAGCGAACAGGACTAAATTTTCTTAGCGATTACCAGCCTGGATCCACCGGCTATAAAATTAACACCGTTCTTAATGGCCGCCAACTCCAAACTCAAAACCCACAAAAACAGTGTGTTTATGAATGGCGACAACCTTAACTCGGCTGCTGCATCGTACTGCTCGGCTGAACTTTTTTTGGCAACAAACCTCGATAAAATCATTGCAGGCAATAGCAAAGACACAAAGGATGTACTGCGTATCATGCGAAAGCCTGCTGCTTCCATTTTCTGATGTAATTCGTTGCGGGTATATCGCCGCACATGACAGGCATAATCATCTGCCTTGCTCCATAACCACGGATGCTGCGGCACAGACAGCAATGCTATGCCACCCGGCTTCAATGCCTGATGTATCTGTCTCAATACCTGCTCATCTTCCTTGATATGTTCCAATACGTCAAAAGAACCAATCACATCGAATTCGTTTTTAAAGGGGATGGATCTGGCATCCATTTGCATCAGCGTTGTGGTCGGCAAACGCTTGGCTGCTTCACTAAGACCAGATGTAAAAATTTCACTGCCGCCCAATCGTGCCGATGGGTATGCCTTGGCTATTCCCGATAATACAAACCCTGTTCCACAGCCAATTTCAAAATAGGACTTAAAGTCAGGCGCATAGGTCGACAGCGCCCATAGAATGAGTTGATTGCGTGCCTTAAACCAAAAATTATTTGCCTCCAACGCAGCTAACTCTGCGAAATAATCGGCCTTAAACCCCTCATTGGCATGTGCAAGATCGGGCGCAAACGCCTCAAACCCATCCAGCACGGCTGGTTTATACTGGCATGATGGGCACTGTGATGTATCGGCTGAATAATCAGTCTGGCAAGCAAGACAATGTCTCATGGTGCATCCTTGTCAGCGACAGGTTTGTTGTAAAATACAAAATATCTAAATATGACAAAAAGAAACAGCGCAACAACAATCATCGCAACTGCCTGCACGATCTGATAGGGATATCCCATCATATCCGCGAATACGATCAAGATAGAGAGATTAAGAAAATAACCGCAAATATGTGCCGCAATAAACCGCAACGCTGCAGTTGATATGCCACCCTTGTACGAAAAACTTAATTGGCGGTTGCCTGCAAAACTAATAACTACACTTGTTGTATACAACAACGTCATCGCCAATTTTGGCGCAACCCCCAAATGCGTGATGTATAAATACACAAGGTAAGCCGCCAGGTTGCTGAACAGGCCCACCATCACATATCGCAAAAACTGCGTGATCCAAGGCTTATGGCGCAAGGTTTCCAATATATTATTCATTTTCAAATACTGCCAACCCGAACCCTGTTTTGCCATAACCATTGCCGTTATACAGCATATAACGCTGCCCTTTATGTTCCAGCACAAAGGGGTATTCAATCATCTCGCTGTCCCAGCCATTGCTGGACACATCAATGCCGGTCTCTTCCAGCGCCAATTGCCATGCCAAACCATCCCGACTTTTGGCATATCCAATCCTGTAGGTCTTACCCGAACCACAGCGATAGGAAAACCACATCTCATAACCGCACGATGCAGAATATAAGACGGTTGGCCGCGAAAATGCCTGCGCCACACCCAATTGATAAGGAATGGCCAATCCGCTGCGTTGCCACACATGTCCATCTACTGACGATGCCGCATTAATGACATGCACCATTTCGCCATTACCCGCATCCCAGCTTTTGGTGGTGCCATACCACATATGAAACCTGCCATCGCCCTGCTTCATTACCCATGGATAAGAAAGGCTCAACGGATCATCTGCATTCAGCGGCATAAATGGCTTGTTACCATCAAGCGTAAGGGTCAGGTCTGGATGTACGATTAATCTGCCAACTTCGCCGCGCCAATGCCCGCCAATTGAATGAATGTCTTTGGGATTTTGCCATCCCATAAACAACATATACGTTACACCATCAGCCTCATAACAGTTACCAATGCTCACACCTTCGGCATAAAAACTGCCTTGTGGACCATGGGTAAAAAACGGCTGGTGATGCGCTTTGATAATTTGGCGTTTAATTATATCAATATCCACTGCACCAACCGATGAACGGTTCTGCGCATCGCGCCCACTGTAAAAGACACGGTATACGTCATCTTTGATATGCACCGGAAGTGGATTGGCCGCATGAGACAACAGCGATCGATGCTGTCCTTGCGCAGGCGGGCAATACAACACGCCAAGTTTTTTCCAATGCGGTTGTTTCATATATTCTTCAAGCGGGTGCTGGGTACTTTTGAACGCTCAGTTGCCTGGCTCATATACACGCCATCAGCTTCAGCATCGGCAAGCAAGAGCGCATTCGCTCCTACTACGCATCGGTCACCCACGGTGATATGGTCACGCAAGGTTGCGTTCACGCCAATAAAGCATTGCTCGCCTATGGTCACGCCGCCAGATACAACTACATGTGATGAAATAAAACTATGATCACGAAGTGTGGAATGATGGCCAATGTGGTTACCGCTCCACAATGTTACGTTATTACCGATGGTTACAAACGGCTGAACAGTATTGTCTTCCAAAATAAAACAGTTTTCGCCGATTTGGCCGCCATTTAGGATACTGGCCTTGGAACTGATATAACTAGCCGCCGCATATCCCAATGCCTTAGCTGCCAGATATTTATCTTTGCGTAAGGCATTCAGCTTGGAATAGCTGAGCGCCACGAACATATCATAAGTTGCAGGCGGATAATGGGTTGCCACCTCTTCAAACGGCACAACCGGTAAGCCGCAGAACTGGGTATCGGTGATGTATGCCTTATCAACCGTGAAAGCTGCAACTTGAACATCGCTGTCATGCGTAAAGTAATAATGCGCAAGCTGTGCGATATCTCCCGCACCAAAGATGATGATTTTTTTATTCATGATAATAGTCAATTTCAAAGTGTTCAGTGCATTTAACAGTCACTGGCTTGATATGATATTCATTGTGTAGGATTTCACCATCATCTGGCAAGTCCTGATGATATTGAACATATTCAAAGGAATATCTACCTGATTTGGCGTCTTTTGAATGTAAATAGACCTTGGCCAAATAATCAATTTTATCGCGCCATTCCGCAAATAAACAGCGATCCGCGCCAATAAAACCCCGACGAAATCTTAAGGTATAGCCAAAGGTAATACGATCGGAACGGTGGAATTTCATTCTGCCGCCATTTTTGTCAAGCAACGGGACTAATGTATCTTCATCACTTTGCCGAAGCGTAAACCAATTCTCCGCGGTTCGCAAATCCTGACGATTAAATACATTAATTTTCGTCATGCCATAAAATGCCGCCGCAGTGCCGCCTGCATTTGACAATCCGTGATATCCCAAATACGGGGCTGGCACAGAGATAAAATAAAATAGCGAAAGCATGGTCACGTGTAATGCGATCACGCCTACACGGCGGCTCAAAACCGCTGGCGCCACAGTCAAAGCATTCGTTTCTTGACGCAGGCAAGAATTATCGACTGACTGCTGCGCACCTTTGTTTCCAATGATCGAATTTACCAATGGCGCAGCGCCAATCCACTTGCCCGAATATAGAAATGGCAATATGGGCCACAATAAAAACAAGGATTTTGCGATATGAAGGTAAACATCATATCCGGCGTAGACTTGGTTGGCTCCCGCTTTAATACCGTATATGCCCGTGCATGCCTCATACGGCTTTGTATCTATAGGGCTGACAGCTAGCGGGCAAAGTATAATCCGCTTGAACAAATCCAGCTGTCCTATCATCCAAGCCATTCGATTAAAAAAGCCAATCCGGTCATCATAATACACCGACAACTTTTTATTGGCATCAATACCTATCTTTGCCCAAAACAATGCTGGCCATAACACAAATTCATATTCGGCAACCGAACCCAATTGAAGCACAAATGATGAAAAGCACAAAAATACAAATCCCCAATACATGACAAAGGCTCTGAACATTCCGCCCATCAGCACAAATGGCAACACCACAGGATACCAGAACATCATGACCCACAATGAGTTTCTGGCAAAAAATACAGCCCATTGGTTATTAGCCATCAAATCAATAAAAAAGTCGAATTGCTTAACCGAGTAATTATTCCCGAATAACATTACTCCTGCCACGCCCGTCGTCCACGAACGCTCATTCAAATGCACCGCCAATGAAAAAACGCAAATGCCGAAATAGCATACCAATGCAGCAAATTTTGCTAAGGCAATACTTCGGCGGCCGGGAATTCCTTCTTCGTAAAGCAAGTATGCATTCAGCCCCTTGAACCGTTGAACTAAAAAGTGATCAACCGATAAATGCTTGCCCGCGCCCGTTAAAAATGAAATCAAGCCAATAATGGCAGATATATCATTCCCCAGCGCAATCGTTGACACCTCGGCTTCCCCCACCTGCCAGAGCAAGCTCATTTGAAACAATAGCGTCCATTGGGTAAACACCCCCAACATGATGCATATTGCGGCGGCAATATCGGCAATGGCCCACAGTCCAACTGCCGTAAAATATTCACTGGGCAGCAGCAATACAAAAATATTCACCGCACGGTTCAGCAACAGATATCCAAAGATTATCCGCAAGAATGCAAATTTTATGTATTCATGATCAGATGTGGAAGGAAATGCTTTGCTAAGCAAAAAATCCGAAAATTGCGCAAGTGCTAGCTGAACGCCCGCGCTACTACGGACCACCCAAAAGCATATGCCCAGCGTGATAGTAAAAAAAAATGTGGCTTCTAATACCAAAGTATTCGCCATTACATATCTCTTACCATCTCCACTACATGCTTATCACGGCTCATAATTGATTTTAAACGTATTGGTACAGCGAATGACCGTGTCCGCTACAATATACTCACCTTGAATGATTTTTTTATCATCCGGTAGATCACGGTGATACTGAACGTATTCAAATGAATATGCTCCGGCCACAGCTTGTACCGAATGGAGGTAAACCTTGGATAAATAAACCATGGTGGCTTGCCATTTATCAAAATCACAGCCGGATTTATCTCGTTCTGCCCGACGGAACAATAAGGTATTTCCAAAATAAATGCGGTCAGAACGGTGCATTTTTAACCGTGCACCATCTTCTGTAAAAATCGGCAGCAACGTTCCTGTTTTCGCATCTTTGATGGTAAACCAGTTTTCAGCCAGGCGCATATCTTCATGGTTGAATACATTAATGGGGGTCATACCGTAAAATGCCGCCGCCACAGCACCTGGGGTTTGATACCCGGCATAACCGATGTAAGGTGCCGGAATGGCAAAGCAAAACATCACAGCCAATAATAGACCATGCACCACAACTGCATTTGTGAATGTTGGAATACCAGCATCAACGACAGGGATCTGTCTGAGTAATTTCTTGCTTGGCAACGTGCATATACCAAACATATCACGGCGGCGTTTTGCTATCGCACTATAGATAGCCGGTCCAACAGCCAGCAGCCTACCTACGTATAGAACCGGCAAAACGGGCCATAACAAAAATAAATTTTTTGCCAGCATTAGATAAAAATCATAGCCAAATTTTATCTCGCCGCTTCCATCTTGAACGCCATAGAGGTTTTCAAGCGCCGCTTCTTCTTTAACGCCCAAAGCCTGCAATTGATGACCATGCGTTGATAATGGGCAAAGTTTAATCCGGTTGAATATATCCAAACGGGTAATGAGCCACATCGTGCGGTCACATAAATTGCACTTATCATCAAAATACACCGACAGTTTTCGTTGACTGCTCAAACCGGTATTGGCCCAGAATAGGCCAGCCCAAAACACAAATTCAAACTCGGCCAGCGACCCCAGATTCAATACAAATGAAGACAAGAATAGGAACGCCAATCCCCAATAAATCGTATAAGACCTGAGTATCCCGCCTGCGAGTGTGAAGGGTATAATCGTTGGATACCACAGCATCATTATCCAAATGCTGTAGCGTGCCATATCAACAGCAATCTTGTGATCGACAAACAGCTTGGTAAAAAATTGATAGGGCGATGACATAAAATTATTACTTAGGATATACGGCCCTGCAATCCCACTCATCCACGCATGTTCATTCAAATGCACGGCAACTGAAAACACACACACCACAAAATAACCTAACAATGCTGTGAACTTCGCCAACGCAAGCGTGCGCTGATTGGGTATACCGTCCTGATACAACAACCAGCGGCCAAGCCCCTGACAACGGCTCACAATCAAAGCATCAAGTGACAGGAATTTGCCTGAATTCGTTAAGAATAATAATAATGCCAAACATGCTGCAATATCATTACCCAGTGTACTGGTGGCCATCACTCTTTCGCCAACATGCCACATAAAGAACATCAGGAACGCCAACGCCCATTGCGTCATAAAACCCGCCATTACGAATATGGCTGCAATAATATCGGCAATACTCCACAGGCCAGCAGCCGTAAAATATTCGCTTGGCAACAACAGTACAAAAATATTAATCGCCCTGTTTAACAGCAAATAACCGAATATAATCCGTAGAAAACCAAATTTATTATGCTCGAATTCGGCAGTACTTGGAAATGCTTTGGTCAACAGAAAGTCTGCAAAACGTTCTGAAACACCTCTAACCGCCATGCTATTGGTAACTACGAAATAACAAATTGGAAGTGTAATCAAAAAGAATATAATGGCGGCTTCGGTCATGCTTTTCTCACTAATAAGGTAAATTCATAGAGATTGTAGTCATGGAGTAACGACACATTCCGGGAGAAGCGCCGCTTGCAATAGTCAAATAAATAACACGGATCTGCATAGAACAGATCAGGGCGCTTTTTGTCTTCGTCCGAATACGATGTCAGACAATTAATGGAAAACCCCTTGCTACTTGTCTCATGCAAGATAGCCAGTGTTTTTTCAATATATTTCAGCCAGTCTGCGTCTTTATGTCCCAGCCGCACATTAAATATTCCGCTAGCAATGCCGTAATCGGCAATTACATCTGGCTTATCTGACACGACATATCGCGCGCTGGCAGCGCCAGGATGCCTCTGCATTGCCGCCTCGATCATGGCCGTAGAAACATCATACCCGTTATAGGTAACCTTATTATAGGTCTTGAGTAAATAGTCATACATCGCTCCATAACCGCAACCCAGATCATTGACTGAGAAGCCTGAAGCAATCCCAATGATTTTGCACAATTGCGAAAAACGCAGAAATTGACTTTCCTCGCCATTCCAGTCTACCCCGCGCGGCGTTTCACCATGCGTGTTCAGCTTATCGGTGTAATAGTCAGCTATAGGTGATAATAGACTGTCGTGCAGAGCTTTGGTCATGTTGCGTTGCTTAAGCCAGATGATGTGGAAGGCTTCAGTTCAAAATATATGACCAACGCCCGAGAGGATGCGGAACATAGCTTCTGTAGCCAGTGAAATGGCAACATCACACATGTATTAAGAACGATATGCAGCAAGTTCGGGAAGTGGGTCTTAAACAGAACATGCCTGCGCCCCGAAAGCTTGGTGCGCTCAAGCGCGGACAAGGTTAACTTAGACCGTTCATTCTTGCTTACCAGATAATTGGATATCGGCAATAATAGGTTCGAAACAGGAAAAGTCAGTCCCGCGACATGGGATGCTCGCCAGCCATGTTTATTTGCCAACGTGCTGATATCATCACGGGTATAACGGCGGCAATGCCCCGCAATATCATCTTCAATGCCCCAATCTTGGGGTGATCCCGGTACAATGCCAATCATGCAGCCCTGCTGCGTTAATGCTTGTTGCGATTTGTGCAAAAATTGTTGCTGCAAGTCGTCTTCCAAATGCTCCATAACCATGCACGAAATGACAAGGTCAGCTTTATCCTGTTTTGCAGTTAGAAAATCTTCGTTTATTGGCGCATATCTGCCTGCGGCTATCTCGCTGCTAAACCGCTCCTTGAGTGCCTGGACTGTATTCGCATCCAAATCATATGACACACCAGACCATCCCATACCCAGCAACAGCTTGGTAATCTCACCGCTTCCGGGGCCAATTTCGATGAAACGGCCAGGCGGCATAGCCTTCAAGCGCTCCTTAAGATACATCAGCTGCAACAACGTACCGGGAGGCAATACTGGTTCATTTGTAGGCATCAGTATTCCTTGACCTTTCTGGAAGCCAGATACTGGGCGATAGATTCAGATTCTTGCACATCAAATCCCAGAATGACGCGCTGTTCATCTGTCAAATGTTCCGTCGGCATATGCTTTGGAATATTAATCTGCTGTTTAAAATAAGGGATGGTATAGACATGGTTGACGGCCCTGCGCGGCTTGGCGGTTGAATTATATCCACCCGCATGGAACGTCATGCAGTTTAATAGAATAAATGAACCTGCCTTTGCCTCGACTTGCACGGCATGCTTTTCAATATAGTCTGACGATGGAAATGCTTCGGATAAATGTGATGCGGGAAGCACAAAGGTACCGCCATTTTGCTTGGTAAAATCATCCACACAAAACAGTGCATTAATTGCCAATGGCCGCGTGGATACAAAATGCTGATAAGGCAAATCGCGATGCCATGACGCCTGATTATAATTTTGCTGCGGCGGGTTAATAATACCGTTTTGTTGATTGAGAATAAATCTTCCTACAATCATTTTTTTCAGTAACGCCAATAATGGCTCATTAAATGCCAAATCACGAAACATTTGCTTGCCTTGCACAATCGGGCACCGAATGGTGTTATGCTCATCATTCTTTTTCAATGCTTCAAGCCCGTGGGTAGCTACATATTCTGCATGCGCCTGATTAAACTCGGATGAAATCGCATTTAATTGATTGCCACTAAATCCTGAATCCAGAACGGAATAACCCAAGGTGGTTAATTCCTGGGCCACGCAATCAAGGACCGAATGCGATTCATGGCTCATCAAAATGCCATAGGATTTTTTAGGGGTCGTTGCTGCCTGCATTATCTGACGTCCTGCGTGATACTTGGATGTGAATAAACTTGCCGAACAATGGTATAAGGGCGCTGCTTTACCTCAGAGTAGAGTTTTGAAATATAAATACCCTGCACTCCTAAAAAGAAAATAATCAGCCCGGAAAATAACCATATGGACGCAACGATTGACGTATAACCGTTGGGGGGCGTGGCAATGAAAAAATACTGCCAAATGATACTGACAATATAAACCAATGCGGAAAACGATATGAACAGCCCGACATAAAACGTAAATACCAGTGGCGCACTACTAAACGACGTAACTGCGTTTACAATATGGCTGATCTTGCGAGCGATATTGTAGGTGGTCGGGCTGGTCTGGTGCTTTTTAACGATCTGCGTCATCTGGCGGAAACCGGTAATCATCCAAAGACCGCCAATATTCAATTCGCGCTCCTTATGCATTAACAAGGCATCGACATATCGGCGCGTCATCAAACGGGCAGTAACAATATTGTCGGGCTGCTGAATTCCGGTCAGCAGCCTGAAGAGTTTGTAGAAAACCGATCCGCTAATCTGCTCGAACCAATCGCCTTTGCGCTGCTCTTGCACGCCCGACACAACATCGCATTGATCACTGTCCATGTGGGCGGCAAAGGCGGTAAGCCACTCCGGCTCTTCTTCCAGATCACTATCAATCAGGAATACGCGCTCGCCTTTTGAATAAGCAAGCCCGGTCATCATTGCCTTGTGGTGGCCAAAATTGCGCGATAGATCCACAACGCTGATATGGCTATCGGTCTGCGTTAGCTTAACGGCCTTCTCTAAACTATCATCGGGCGATCCATCATTTACCAGGATGATTTCATAATCATTACCTACGGTTGCTCTTGCAACGGCACTGCAGCGCGCTACAAATTCATCAATATACGGTGCAGATTTATAAAGAGTGGCAACAATCGACAATTTCATAACTTCACAAACCTCATATATTGATAAGCGTCCCTGCCGCAATTAAACAACAAGTCGAGGATGCTGACATTGTGGCTAAACGCACCCCATAATTGAGGGTATTCGCTGTACCCTTGGTAGTCAAACCAGGTCAGTTTGATGTTGTAATCACGGAATACCTGCTCATCGACATAATCTTTTGCCGCTGGCCCGGAGATATATTCGCTACCCCCCGCCTGCTTGGCTAAATCCGCAAGCCGTTCGGTTTTTCCGTCAATCAAAGTATAGTCCATCGAATTTGTAATACGGGTCTTTATACCGACATATTGACAGATGGCTTCAATCAATCGCCGATTCAATACACTTAGGTGGGTAAAACTCTCCTCTACGTATATCGGCTGCAACCACTGCGCAATCTGCTTGAAATGCGGAGCCCGTGCATAATTGAGCGAGAAGGATTTCCAATGCGCGGCCGCCCAGTCCTTGCCATCAATTTCAGTATCTTTAATCGCTTGGTCATACTTACCCTTGCTTTGCACGGGAACAGTCAGCCATTGCAATCCTTGCGGAGTTTTAATCTGATTACGATTGCGCCAATCACGGCGGGTAAACTGCATGTCATCATACAAGATAAATTCATCGACAGCGGCAATCATGTCAAAATATCCCTTCCAAGGGATATAATTCGATTGAACAATAGCAACTTTCTTGGTCATGAAGCACTTACCTTATCATTTATCCGCGGCTTGGCATGCCCATCTGGCGCTTAACCTGCGCGACGCTGCTTGGGTTCAGTTTGTTCGATTGGCTGCGTATCAAAGTTCAAGCGCTCACGTTCAACCACACGCGGCGGACGGCGCACTTGCTGATGAATGGACAAGACGTATTCACCAAGCACGCCAAGAAAAAAGATAATTACCCCGTTAAAGAAGAACATCCCCGCAATCAAAGTACGAATGCCAGCTCCCACCACAGGTGCAGGTGCCAACAGGCTGCTGATGACGTTGATAATCGCATAAGCAATGCTACAAATGGAAATAAGCAGGCCAATACCCAACGCCAAACGAATGGGCACGTGCGTGGTGGCAATAAAGCCGTTTAGCCCCTGATCAATCAGGTGAATTAAACGGTTCTTGGATACACCAGCTACGCGTGCGCGCCACGTATAGGGTACGGCAATGGTACGCGAGGTGCATTGAAACGGCATGGCCCGCACAAAGGGGTACGCATCTTCAAATCTACGCATCGCATCAATCACGCGCTTATCCAGCAATTGAAAATCACTCAGATTCATCGGCAACTGCACTGCAGAGACTGACGTAAGCAAACCGTAATACGTCTTACGAACCCAGCGCATCAAGGCGCCTTCTTCACGATTTTCGCGCGTGCCGTAAACCACTTCATAGCCTTCGCGCCATAATTTTACAAATTGCGGCATAAGTTCTGGCGGGTCTTGCAAATCAGCCGGCACAAACATGAATACCGCATCCCCGGAAGAACTGAGAATACCGTTCATGGAGCTACGGATAATCCCGAAATTGCGCATATTCAAAATGACCTTCACGCATGGGTCACTGGCCGCGATTTCACGCAGAATATCAACCGTACCATCCGTTGAACCGTTATCGGAAAAAATATGCTCGCGCTCACAATCCGGCAACTGTTCATCAAAAATCTTTCGGATGGTTTCGTAACAGCGGCGAACATTATCGCGCTCGTTAAAACATGGCGTGCAGACAGAAATACGGGTCATTGGGACGCATTAGGGGTTAGTTGTTGCTAGCAACTTCTTTTTAAAGCATCGCCATGGGTCTGCAAAGCGAATTTGCGGCCGCAGGCATAGTATAAATCAGCTATAATTGCTTAATTATGGCTTGTGGATAACGCTTCGCGGCCCACTTCGCGCACACTGCCATGCTCCAGATAGAAGAAGCGATTACAGTACTCCTTCACCAGATTATTATCATGGGATGCAAATACAAAAATCCCTACCGAACGGATGAGGTCTTCCATACGCTTCTTGGCTTTCATCTGGAATTCGGCATCGCCTGTTCCAAAAATTTCATCCACCAGTAAAATGTCCGGTTTGGTAGATGTGGCCACGGCAAACATCAACCGCGTTGCCATCCCTGATGAATAGGTACGCACCGGCAACTCAAGAAAATTTCCCAACTGGGTAAAGTCCTCGATTTCTTCAGCATTCTTTTTAATATCGGCCGGCGATACACCCAACATCATCGACATGCGGGTAATGTTTTCATAACCCGACAATTCAGGATCCATGCCGGTGCCAAGCTCTAACACCGTTGCCACGCGGCCTGTGCGCTTAACTGTACCTTTAACGGGCGAATAAACCCCCGCCATGGTACGCAGCATGGTACTTTTACCAGCGCCATTATGGCCGATTAAACCGATTGTATCGCCCTTATTGACGGTAAAGCTGACATCTTTTAGCGCCGTCACGATATGGATATGACTGGTATCGCCTTCAATTTTTCCACCGGTGCTAATACGCACCAAATGGTTACGCAACGACATGCTACGACCATTAAAAATGGGATACTGCACTGTCACATTATCGAAAATGAGTTCCGCGGTCATGTTACACCCAGAATGCAATACGTTTGAATTTCGAACTAAAGAACATAATGGTCAATGTTCCTCCCACTATCAACATGCCCCCGTTGATCAGCCACAGGAAATCAGGGATCGTTTCGCCCAGCAAAGGCATGCGGATGATTTCAATCATATCGGCAAATGGATTGACCCAAATATATTTACCGCTAAATGGCAACGCATTGGGACGGAACATCACGGGGCTAAGGAACATCAACAATGGCATAATCATACCAATCATATATTCAAAATCACGGAAGCGTGCGCCAAGCACCCCGATCAACATCGATATCCAGAACAGATTCAATGTAACCAACGCAAAGGCAGGCAACACCATCAATGTGTTAATACTAAAAGGGGTGCCCATGATTAACATGACCACCAATAAAAGCGGGGCATTATGCGCAAGATTGATGCAATGACGCAAAATGAGCTGCGCTGGATGTAACGAAAGCGGCAAATCCAGATTACGAATGATACTGGCTTGTCGCGAAAAGCAGGAGCTGGCCTCGGTGATACAGGCCGACATAAACTGCCAGAGAATTAAACCACTGGTCAAAATCGGCACAAAGGTCTCGCGGTTCATATGCAGCAATTCACTCCATATAAATCCGAAGGCAAAGATACTGATAGCCGTACCCAGCGTGATCCACAACGGACCCAGCACGCTGCGCTTATAACGTGCGCGCACATCGCTCCATGCCATGTACAGCACCAGCTGCGGCATCTTTATAGTTCTGATAATATCGGCTATTCCGTCACGCATGGTCATCACACCGTCACAGCTTGTTAATCAAAAGGGCATAGATCCGACGCAGCACGGCTTTGATAAAACGCTTTAACCCGCGATCGTTAATCGAATGGAAAATCGTATCATGTGACGCAGGCAAATTGACCGGTACTGTATAAGCCTTGCCGGCAACATGCTGCTTGGTCAGCTCAACAAATACATTTAAGGCCTTCCAATAAGCCTCATAACTTTTCAAGTAATTGGCCGCGCCCTGCTCTACCGTTGCCTTGGCTCTCGCAATTTCTTTTTCATCGGTACCCCAGGCATACCCTTCATTGCCAAGTTCTTTTAGCGCAATCATATCGGTCAAATGGTCATTGGGCAAAAACACAACAGGACAGCCGCATAACACCGCTTCAATCGCGAGCGCCGTATTTTCGTATACATAAAACAGCTCGCTGCGGCGGAAGATTTCAGCAATCTCCTGCGGGGTCTGCGAATTGGGCTTATCGCGTGTAATTTCCAAGCTGTCCTTGGTGATATCAAACAATTTACCCTTATGGGCAACTTGATATTTATCAGCATAAAAGCAGGTTCCCTTACGTACCTGACCCTTATCGGCGGGATAGAATGTGCGCGTATCGGTAGCCGGAAGGAATAAAATATTTTTGGGGTCACGCGTATGCGCGGCCAGCACTTCGCCATAACTAAAACATAGCTCGCTCGGCGCATATTCTTTATCGCCGCCCAAAAGGCCAGGGAAGTTCAACACATATCTTACGACACACGGGCTATTAAACGGATTGCCCGCTATGGTCTCCGGATACACCATGATGGGGGTAAGCCCACGTTCAAAATGGCTTTTAACAATTTCATTGGTCAATACCGGCGTCATCAAATCCGGGCCAATCTGGTGGGTACGCCAAGGCATGGCCGGATAAATCAGGACATAAGCCGTATGGCCCAAACGATTTAAGCTGTGACAAAGTAAATGCAACACCCGAATACCAGCAGATGTCCGTACATATGGTGGGGCCACGATGTAATACGGATTACTAACCGTTGGATAGATATTTAAATGATCTGGAAGGGCGGTTGTCATGAAGTGTGCCGGGCGAGGTATTCAGCGGTGTCGTGAATTTGCACATCAAGCGGTCGGATTGTCAATCCGTGTGAATGCATCATGCGGCTAAAATCCGTGCCATTTCCTACATATCTGTCATCTTTATCCATAACGAGTTCGGGGCGATGAATGGCGACATCAGGCTTGCCTAATACCCTGCGTATGGCATCCGCAAGTTCACTAAGTTCCACGGCCATCTCACCTGCTGTATCAAAAACGGGTACATCATCGCTATGCGGATTAAGTAGCATGTCAAACCCAAGCGCAACCAAATCCGCAACATGAATATAAGAACGGATAACGCGGTGCGGTGCGCGAATGGTAATACCTTTACCGCTTTCACACGATGCGATCATTGAAGCCAGTGCGTAAAGTTCAATTTTATTGATGAAGGGCCCCGCCAGATTAAACAGACGCGGAATGCATACCGGCATGCCTTTGGACTTGGCCAGTTTTAAAAACCGTTCTTCATCCTGATGCTTCATCACGCCATAGGGGTTGGCCTGCATATCATCATCTAAAATATGCGTATTTTTTTTATATACCGCGCCAGAAGACGGCATGAATATCCCGCGCGCATCACATCCTTTAACGGCATTCGTAACCACATGGGTAATTGCTTTATTCCCAGCAATAAATGCCTGCGTTGTTTGGTCTTGCAGACGGTCTTTAGTCAAAAATGCGCAATGAAAAAACAGCTTCGGGCCATCACCTAACCCACCCATATGCTCTAAAAACTCACATGATACTTTGCGGCCCGAGCGCAGCGTTAATTCACGCGAACTCGATCCATACACGCGAATGCGCGACGGCAAATCGTCACCCAATGCACCTTCTAGCATTTCAAGGGTGGCCTGCCCGATCCATCCGCCGCCACCGGTGAGAATTATCTCGCATGGGTTGGCGCGGATTTGTTCAGCTAGCCGTTCCGGGAATTGAAGTCTTCCCTCAGAATGGTCTGAGGAGACGTTCATTACGCCTTACCGCCATTAGCAACAAATGCGCCGATGGTTTCAATGATGTAATCGTTTTCGGCCTGACCCAAACCAGGGTATACGCCGATCCAGAATGTATCGCGCATGACCTTATCACTGTTCGGGGTTTCACCATGAACGCGGTATGGACGATCCTTCATGTAAGGCTGACGCAGCAAATTGCCGCCAAACAGCAAACGCGTACCAATCTTCTTGTCATTGAGGTATTTCAGCAAATCGTCGCGCTTGAATGGCGCATTATCCTGCATGGTAATCGGGAAACCAAACCACGATGGATCAGACTTCGCAGTTGCTTCAGGCAAGATGAAGATGTTTTCAAATTGCTTCAAACCAGCTTTCAAATATTTGAAGTTGGCTCTGCGGCGTGCCACGAAATCATCAAGGCGATCAAGCTGCGCATAACCCACGGCGGCCTGCATATCGGTAATCTTCAAATTATAGCCGATATGGGAATAGGTATATTTGTGATCGTAACCAAATGGCAAATCACCCAGCTGCCAGCCAAAACGCTTCTTGCAGGTATTATCCATGCCCGGCTTGCACCAGCAATCACGGCCCCAATCGCGTACGGATTCAAGAATGCGCTTCATCACGGCGCTGTTGGTGTATACCGCGCCGCCTTCACCCATAGTGATGTGGTGGGCAGGATAAAAGCTAACCGTGCCGATATCACCAAAAGTTCCAACCATCTTACTGTTATAGGTCGCGCCAAGCGCATCGCAGCTATCTTCCACGACATACAGATTATGCTTCTTGGCAACTGCCATCACGGTATCCAGATCAAATGGATTGCCAAGGGCGTGAGCAACCATAATCGCGCGGGTCTTTGGTGTAATCGCTGCTTCAATCAATTCAGCACGAATGTTGTAGGTTGGAATATCCACATCAATGAATACAGGCACCAATCCATTTTGAATCAGCGGGTTCACCGTGGTTGGAAAGCCGGTTGCGCAGGTAATCACTTCATCACCGGGCTTCAATGCCTTTGCGCCAAGCAAATGGCTGGTCAGCGCGGTTGCCGCAAGCAAATTGGCCGATGAACCGGAATTGCAGGTCAACACCGCATTCACGCCAAGAATTTTACCAAAGCGTTCTTCAAACAAATCGTTATAGCGACCCGTGGTGAGCCAGAATTCCAATGCACTATCCACCAGGGTGGTCATTTCTTTTGCGCCATAGACGCGGCCTGATACAGGCACAGAAGATTTACCGGCATTAAATGGTTTTGGCGCATGGGCCAGCTCGGCATATTTTGCAGTCAGCTCCAAAATTTGCGTGCGCAATGCTTCGGCCTCGCTGGTTTCGGAGGAGAATTGCGGGGAAAGTTTAGCAGCAGCGTTAGTCATTCGTCGTTTCCTTATGGGTGTTATGCAGATGCAAGATGACGGGGTTGTTGATTGGATGATTTGGAATTGCGGTCTAAATAGGCTTGGATTTGCCCTAATGTAACGGTGTTCATATTCGCGCCGCTTTGTTGGGCCTTATACCACTCAACAGTCATGGCCAGCGCATCACGCAAGCTCAAACGTGGCTTCCAACCCAATTCAACACGGGCCTTGCTGGAATCCAAACGCAGCAAGGTTGCTTCATGCAATCGGCGCGCATCCGGTGTAATCTCAAGGCCATCGTTAAAGCCCCATAATTCGCACACGGTGTTGGCGACATCGCCTACGCATACTTCGCTTTCTGCTTCAGGGCCAAAATTCCAAGCTTCAGCGCCATGTGGTGGGCGTTTATTCCATAACACTTCAACCGCGCGCAGATAACCCGATAAAGGCTCCAACACATGTTGCCATGGGCGCAACGCGCCGGGGTTACGAATAACAGGACGCTGTCCGCGTGATACAGCCGCGATAATATCCGTCATCAGACGGTCGCGTGCCCAATCACCACCGCCAATTACATTACCGGCGCGAACAGATGCGATAACGGCTTGGCCTTTATTGAAATAGGAATGCCCATAGGATGACACCACCAATTCCGCGCAGCCTTTGCTGCTGCTGTAGGGGTCATGACCGCCCATCGGGTCGCTTTCGCGGTAGGGCCAGATTTGCTCGCGGTTTTCGTAGCATTTATCGGTGGTGATCACTAACGTCACCTGCGCTGATGGCGTGTGACGCGCAGCTTCCAGCACATTTACCGTACCCATTACATTGGTGGCATAGGTTTCAACGGGCTCATCATACGACAAACGCAAAATCGGCTGCGCGGCCAAATGCAAAATAATATCCGGCTTAAATCCCTGAATGGCATCGCTGAGAAGTTTTGCATCACGGATATCACCGATTTGGTGCGCGCCCTTGCTATTGACCAATGCGCCTTCAACATTCGCCAGCGTGAACAGGTTAGGCACCGTTGGCGGTTGCAAGGAAAACCCATGCACCACCGCGCCCATTTGCACAAGCCATAGCGCAAGCCATCCGCCCTTAAAGCCGGTATGACCCGTCAGAAAAACGCGTTTGCCGCGCCAGAAATTTTTATCCGGATTAACGCCAGCCACATTCATGCTCATGCGAAGCGTCGCTTCCCGCCGCCCACGATTTCCTTGGGGGCTTCATCTTTCCAGATTTTCCATGGGGCCTTACCTTTTTCCCACATGCCATCCAGATGATTGCGATCGCGCAGTGTATCCATTGGCTGCCAGAAGCCATGATGTTCATACGCCATCAACTGGCCATCCTTGGCGATGTTTTCCAACGGGTCACGTTCCCATGGCATGTCATCACCGGAAATATAATCGATTACCTTCGGGTTCAATACAAAGAAACCGCCATTAATCAGGCCGCTTTCGGTCACGGGCTTTTCAACAAATTGTTTGACTAATCCATTTTGAATATCGAGCGAACCAAAACGTGCCAATGGCTGCACAGCAGTAACCGTTGCCAGCTTGCCGTGTTTTTTATGGAATTCGATGCTTTCGCTGATATTTACATCACCCACACCATCCCCATAGGTCAGGCAGAAGGGCTGGCTGTCATCCAGATAACGGCGCACGCGCTTGACACGGCCACCAGTTTGGGTTTCTTCGCCGGTTTCAGCCAAGGTAATGTGCCAGTCTTCCAAAGATTCCTGGTGGATGTGCACACCGCCGCCGCGTGTATCGACGCTGATGTCGACATTATGTAGGCCATAATTCATGAAATATTCTTTGATCTTGAAACCTTTGTAACCAAGGCAGATCACAAAATCACGGATACCGTGTGCAGCATAGATTTTCATGATGTGCCACAAAATGGGGCGGCCACCCACTTCCACGAGCGGTTTTGGTAATGATACCGTCTCTTCGGAAAGGCGCGTTCCTTTACCGCCCGCCAAAATGACCGCTTTCATGCCCTTATGCTTGCTGTCCATCCGATGCCCCATTTGCCATTCAAAAATACGTCACAAATTGTGGCGTTGCTTTAGCATTATTTTAATGCGCTGGCAAACCCCTTAACCCACAAAATATGGGCTTTATACGAGGTATTTAGCGACTTTTGCGTATAATGCGTCACTAAGGTCTGGGGACATCCGGTGCAGGGGATTCGACACCATGCCGCCGGTTTCGGTCACACGGCTGGTAATCTTGGGGAAATAGGTCTGCTTGGGGTCAACCGGAACAATAAATGCCGCCACGCCTTTTTCGTCAAACGCCTTTTTAAAGGCTGCATCGCTTTCAAAGCCGGGCTTCAAATTCATCGTCGGCACATCCCATGCGGAGAATAATTTTGCCCAATGCGGCAGTCCCAGCCCCGTTGCTCCATCGCAGCCGACATAACGACCACCAAAATAATTGCTCTGCGTCATACGAATGGACGCATAGCCATTATCATCATAAATGAAAATTTTCAGGTTGAGTTTATTGGCAGCCGCCGTTCCGATTTCCTGAATGTTTTGTGAAAAGCCGCCATCGCCTTCCACCAAAATGGTACGCTGGCCATTTGCCGCAATTGCAGCGCCAATTGCACCCGAAAGACCATACCCCATGGAGGCAAGGCCCTTATTGGTAACCATCTTCTGGCCTTGTTTTAATTCAAATACCTGCATCATGCTGGTGAATGCACTGCCGCTGCTGCACGGAATAATCACATCGTTAGCTGCACATAACGCCGACAGCTTTTGAACAAAATGATAAGGCGAGATAAATCCTTCGCCAGTTGTATTGCCCTCTTCCACCATTGGGATTTCTTGCTTAATCATCCGGCAATAATCCAGCCATTCAGTATGCTGCCCTAAATCAGCACTTGCCAGATAATTCAATACCTCGTTGGCATCACCGCAGATGGGCATATGGACGACAGGATGGCCTTTTTCCAATTCAGCTTTATCGCATTCCACCTGAATGACTTTTCCAACTGGCGCAAATTCCTGCCAGTTAAATCCGGTTTGCTGCATGCCTAAACGCGTACCCAAGGCAACCAAGATATCCGCCTGCTGCATCACTAAATTGGAATAGCGCATACCCCATGTGTTGGGGCGACCAAAATAATTTGGCTTATCGGCCGTGACGCGGTCTGCGCCATTCCACGTGGTGGTAATGGCAACGCCCAGTTTTTCAAACGCAATCTTGGCGGCTGTTTCACGGGTGATGCCGCCGCCAATCAATAATACAGGGCGCTTAGCATCCCGAATGCTGCTGGCGATTTTTTCCAAATCACTTTTCGCAATCGGCGCAAAGGATGATGGTTTGTTGGTTGTCTTTTTATTCAATGCGGTTTCATCCACATTGCGTGCCTGGATATCCAATGGCAATTCAATGAATACGGGGCCCTTGCGTCCGGTACTTCCGGCCAAAGCCATGGCCGTAAATTTATCCTGCGTGACCACATCATCCATCAGTGTTGAAAGAACACTCACGGGCTTGGCAATCGCCACACCATCAATTTCCTGAATACCGTTTTGGCGCAACTTGCCACGTGCAAGGTCGGCGGTTTTTACCTGCCCGCCAATCACCAACATTTCGCGGCTTTCCAAATACGCCCCGCCAAAGGCAGTGATGATATTGGTAAGGCCAGGCCCTGCGGTGACTAACGCAAAGGCGCGTTCACCTTTTTTTGTCTCGTTAAAATATTCAACTGCAATACCGGCCGCCACTTCATGCACCACCGGTACCATCTTCATCTTACGGCTGCATGATTCAAGAATATGCATGATGTTACCACCGGCCAGAAAGAAGCATGTGGTATAGCCCGCTTCAACAAGCCAATCCGCCAGTAAATCACTATATTTCATATAAGATTCCTTTGTTAGGTTTGTGCCCATATGGCTCTGGTTTCCCAATCTGCGGGAAAGCCCATATGAGATAATTTTTCTTGGTTCGCAACCAAATGAGTAATTAGACGTAAACGCCATTTATCATTTGGCGCAATTACATCCATAAAAAACAACAAAATGATTAGCGCATTATAAAGGCGGCGTGAATTCCTCTGGAATTGGTTGGCCAAGGCTTTTGGCTTAGTAATTGGAATGGCAGGTGTTAATGCAAACTCGCGATTCCATAGCCGCTGATGATGAGCGCACAGATTTCTTACAATCGAAATATGGTGTATCCACGATTCCATAAGCGTTTCATCTAACCCATATGCACCAGCAATAGCCCTCTTCGTTTTCCCTGAAATAAGATTATTGTACCACCGCGACAATAGTCCCAAAGACATAACTTCACATACCGCCCAAATTGGCGGTAATTCAGGAGAATTATAAGCACTGAAATAATGTGTTATGAACAACTCATTTGAACGACGAATTTCTTTGTCCAAATCCTTCAGATTATGTTTGTAATTAGCTATTTCTCGTTCGTTTTTTTCTCTATCTTCACGCCTAGCACCTCTCCATATTCTGATTAGGGTATCATCTAAATAGGCATGAGCACCATGATTATGAGCCATAAAATATGTCCAGTGCGCTCGTATAGAAACTTCGATACGCTCTACTGCATCTATAATTAAGAGGCGTAACTCACGGTCAAAGTTATAGAGGCTCAGCACTTCGTTGAAAGTTGTGCCGTCTTTAAATTTGTGCGTTGCGTGGTCAGATTCAAATGGTAACCAATATGCACCAAGGCGATAATAGTTTAGATGTTTGAGATAAAATGCAGCTTTCTCTATATCATCAACAATCATGCCGCGCGATTGCAGCAAAGCAACTTGTTCAATGTGCGTCGTGGGAGGTTTGTTAAAGGGGCGCTTCATAAGAAACTATACCCCAGAAAAAAGTGACCCGCCAGTTTGAGGATAACCTTGCGGTCATAGCCTTGGCGGGTTCTATTGACAATGATAATAGCGCGTAAATTACTAACAGCAAGTAAAAATACCCTATTAACTAAGATGAATGGATTTTGCTTTTCCTGTATCGTTAAGCAGTTGATATGAATCATTTTTTATACCGCTTCCCACTAACGCCCAGATTAAGCAGCGGAGTTATTTAAAGACTGATCTAAAATTTTTAATGATTTCGGCAATGATAACTTATCTAAAACAACTTTCATCGCTGCCGTTAAATGAGTACGGGATTCATCATTTTTTGGCAAGGCTTTGAGCTGGGCGGTGCCATCCGCCGCAACCACCACCACGCGGTAACCATCGCTCTTGTGCTTTTTATCAGATGAAAAGCGATCGAATAAATCCGGTGCGGTCACACCTTCCAATGCTGCTGGCAAATCCGTGACCAATGCTAATAACTCTTCCACATGGTTACGCATCACGGCCACCTGCGGGTGTGCGTCGTACTTGGTGCCCAACCGCTCTTCCAGTGCCAGCGCGCACAGCATACCCACGCCCACCGCAATACCATGGCTAACGCGGTAATGGGATGCACCTTCCAAGGCGTGGCCAAAAGTATGACCGAAATTGAGCAGCAAACGCTCGCCCTTATCAAATTCATCGGTTTCAATGAACCATTTCTTTGCAGCCAGCGATGTGGCAATCACACCTGCAAATCCATCTTCGGTCATGGTTGCTGACGGGTTATTGGCCAAATATGCCTTCCAGCTATCGATGCCGCGGCAATAACAAATTTTTGCTGCTTCAATAAGGCCTGCCGCGATTTGCTCAGCTGATAATGTTTTTACAAAACTGGGGTCAATCACCACGCGGCGCGGCGGGTTAAATGTACCAACAATATTTTTATACTCGCCCACATTGATGGATGATTTTCCGCCGATGCAGCTATCCGCCATACCGAGCAAGGTGGTCGGCATATACATCCATTCAAGGCCGCGCATGTAAATTGCTGCGCAGAATGCAGATACGTCTTGCACAATGCCGCCGCCCACAGCCAACAATAATGTATCGCGTGTGGTTCCAGCCTTGCGTAACTGGGTAATAATATCAGGAATGGCCGACAGGCTTTTGACCGTTTCTTCCGAATGCAGTGCAATGGCCTGCACACCGGCCGCCTTAAAATCAGCAGCAAAGCGTTCATCGCAAATCGCAATCAGCTTTTTGCCTTCCTTCATAAACTGGCGATAAAGCCCGGATGCAATTTCCACCTCATAGCTACCGGTGGATGACGAAATGGAAAACTTAGACGATACGGACATGGCTGTACCCAAGATCAGAGGCAATGAATTGACCAGTAATACCGGTGTTATTTGGTGAACATAAATGGAAAACCAAATTGGATACATCATCCAGTTTTGGCATGCGGTTGAATTTGGTCGCGCTGGCTAATTGCTTGATTTGTTCAAGACTAAGGTTGCGCTGCGTCATTGGTGTATCCAGTGCACCCGGCAATACCGCATTTATCAAATGCCCATCGGCCGCCAAATCTGCAGCTGCAGATAATACCAATCCCTGCAATGCGGATTTGGTAATGCAGTATGAGTATTTATTCTGCCGCGCGATGTTCTGCCAGATGGAACTAATCACGCATAGGCGTGATGCATCCGCCAGCAATTGACGTTCAAGAATTTTTTGTAAGGTGATGATAATGTAAAGACAATTGGCGCGGTACAACTCCATATGCTTATCAATATTCACATCATACGCGCTATCATTTAAATTTGCGCCCTGCGCCCAGCATACCGCTGCATAAGGTGCATGCGCTTCAATTACAGATACATCAAAATCTTTGCTAAAGGGATCCAATGAAATCCACTGCACGCCTTTAACCGGTGTTTCATCGGGGATATGCCGCGCGGTGGCAATCACGTGCCAACCTTCGCGTACAAACTTTTCCTGAATGGAGGTACCAATAGCCCCGGTACCACCAAATAGCAGTAACCGGGGGGCTTTTATTGCGTCCAACTTGCGTGGGTCTGCGTTGTGTGACACACGCCGTATCCTTGCTTGGATTTACGATGCCAGTGCGATTGCAGGCTTGCCTTGCGCTTCGGCTTCGGCTTGCAGAATGTGCCAACGCTTTTCCAACATGTCGATGCGCTTGGCATCTTCGCGTTGGATGGCGCCGTAGTATTCGCGCTTGTTAAGGAGCCACAGCAATTCAAAGTGAACGGCATTGAGAAGACCGCCTTCGATTTCCTTTTGCTCGATCGCCTTACCGTCGAAGATAACCTTGCGGGTTTCAAAGCGGGTGAGAAGAATCTTGTTCACCTGACGAAGTGCAGAAATCGCATCCATCGACACGCCGCCACCTACAACCAGGTCGAGACCCTTTTGCTTGGCAACCTTAGCGGTTTCAAGAATGTAATCGGTTACTTTTTGTTCGTTGATGTCATCACGCGAGAAGCCCTTGGAGAGGGAGAAGTCGACGCGGCCGAATACGATACCGTTGGAACCATTTGGTTTACGTGCTTCATCAGCCAAACCATTGAGGTGCGAGAATGCGGTTTCGGTTTCAAGGTTGAACAAGAAGTCGGTGTCTTTCTGTTCGTCTGCTGTGTAAACCTTGTTCTTGGAATCGATGAACTTGCTAAGCGCGTAAACGGTTTCAACCATCGGTGCGATAATGTAATCAACGCCCAATTGCTTGCTTTCCAGCAAATCGCGCATGGCTTCGCAACCACCAATCTTCAAACCGATCTTAACATTTGCCTTGCGGGCAATTTCAATGAGGCGGAGTAATTCTTCAACGCGCGTACCTTCTGCTTCGAATTCGGCTTTAACAGCAAGGTAACCGTATTCATCACGGCCCTTTTTAAGAATTTCGAGCATTTGGCGTTCGAGCTTGTTCATTAGATGTCCTCGCTAAAATAAAAAAATCTGTTGGTGCAATACGTTGCACACTGTGTGACGTCTGGTTTTTATAGTCCAGCCCCCAAGGCCAGTCAAAACAAAAAAGCCGCTTTTTACCTACTTTGCAGTGCGGCAAATGATACATATTTCAATATCAAACCACAGTTAAGCTACTGAAAAGGTGAGAAACATGTCATTCATTAATGGAATGATCGGTCAAATTAGAATCATGGGAATAAAGCTGGCTAGCCATAAAGTTGTGAATGATAAGATCATGTTTTTATCAATCGCCCAACCGGATGTCGGCGCATGAAATTTGAAGTTGGGTACTACTTCCCAGATGATGAAACGCATTTCCAGCCGTTTCTGGAAAAAGGCGATTATCAGATCTTGCAGCGTGAAATGGGCCTTGGCGTGTGCCGCGCGCTCCAAATGCCTATGAATGTTGCTGTGGATATTGGCGCGCATGTGGGGCTATGGGCCAAACCACTCACCGCTATCTTCAAAAAAGTCATTTGCTTTGAACCGCGCGCGCAAAATGTGGAATGCCTACGCAAAAATCTCGAAGGGCTAAACTGCGAGGTATATCCCTTTGGTTTATCCAACGAAGTGGCACGCAAATCCTTTTATATGCCCACCCATATGCATAATAGTGGCGCGGGTTCCTTTGGCGCATTTGGCGAACGCGAAGCCAGCACTTCAACTGCTGAGGTAAGAACACTGGATAGCTTTGCCATTCCCGAAATCAATTTTATCAAGATGGATGTGCAGGGCTGGGAAAAAAACGTATTGCTTGGCGGGCGCGATACCATCGCCCGTACCAAGCCCATTATCTTATGTGAAAATCATCCGGAAAGCACAGAGCTGGTCCATGCCTTCACCCAGCAAGGTTATGAAAAAGTTCTGCGCGTGGTGAAGGAAGATATTTTTGTGCCTGTCTCCTTGCTCTCGGCTGATACACGCAAAGCCATCATGCTCTATTTCAACGAACGCAAAGCCTATTTTGAAAGCCTACTATCGGTCTGATGTCTTTCGTTTAGCGCCAATGAGTCTGAAATACAGTGCGCTAGGCAATAAACGCAGCAATTTCATAATGGTGGAAAATACAAACGGGAAGGCTATCTCGAAGCGGCTTGCCTGCAAGCCGCGTACAATATATCCCGCTGCCTGCTCGGCCGTAATAATACCCGGCATTGAAAAACTGTTTTTATCCGTGAGCCGTGTTTTCACAAAGCCCGGGTTTACAATTTGCGTGCGGATGCCATACGGCTTTAAATCACACATCAGATTTTCAGCCAGATGAATAAGCGCAGCCTTGCTTGCGCCATATCCCATCGCATCGGGAAGACCACGATAACCCGCCACACTACCCACTAGCACAATGTGCCCCGCCTCTTTTGCAATCAACACAGGTAGGGCACAATCCAACACCCGCAACGCGCCACGGAAATTAACATCCACCATCGCTTCAATTTTTTGTAAATGATATTGCTGCGCAGGCATCGGCTCATAGGTACCTGCATTATAAATCAGGATATCAGGTGCGCCCCAACTGGCCGCAACCACTTCCCATGCGCTTCGTACTGATGAACTATCCGCTACATCGCATGGCACAAGAATGGGGGCATGGACTACGTTACTTTTACACGCCTCACGCACTTCTTCCAAACGGGTTAGATTGCGAGCAGATAAAGCCAGCACCGCACCTTGTTTGGCCAGCTGCAGCGCAAGCTCCCGCCCTATACCTTCACTGGCACCAATCAGCCATACCCGTTTTCCAAGAAGCATCGCCATGCTTATTTCTTCTTAAAGACAATCATCAACTCGCCAACTTTGATACCATATTTACGCATTTGGGTGCGGTTTAAAACCGTCTTGTCATCAATGCGGTACATCCAGTCATCCATATCCAGATCAATGGTGCTGCCATCCCGTGGAATGCGCAAGACATATTGCATATTCACGGCGTTTCCTTGCTGGGTACCAATAGCGGTACCCACAACATCCTTGGCCGTTGCAGTGAAGTTATTGTCATCGGTTACATGAATGGTCCACACACGCTCATCTTTCCGGCCATCACTGAATACAAAATGTTCTTCAAGCTTTCCTTCATTACCCTTCCATGTTCCTTTCATTTTTACATGGAAATGACTGTCCTGTTTGCCGTTTAAATCAAACAAGACGCCCCATGCTTCACTTTCACCGTTCAGATATTCGCGAATATCCATTTTGGGTGTGACCGCCTGATACTCCTCAATCTTCTGGCTGGAACATCCGGTGAGTGCAAAAAACAATCCGGTAATAAGCGCGAGTAGCTTCTTCATGATGCTTTCCTATCTGTGGGTTGATCAAGGGGACTAAGGAGTAAAATTCCAAGAGCAATCGCTTTTATCCCGCATGGAATAAGCGCATACGCAACTGACACAATATGCTGGGTAGACGCAGCTTGCGCGATGGCAGGCTGATAGCCGAACGCTGCTAATAACGGCAGGCTGATGCCAGCGGCCAAAGCCAAACTCCATTTACTCAAGGCATGCCATAACCCGAAACCGCTGCTGCCTTGATCATCTTGGCCGTGCATCACATCAGCCAGCAATGATGGCAACAAAATCATATCCGCACCCATCGCAAAACCGGATAACACGCATATGATATAGAATAAGGTTGCATCACCCGCACCAAGCAAAAACGCCCATACAAAACTGCCCATCGCCAAAGCCATAGCCGCAACCAGCGTGTTGCGTTTTCCAAACTGCTTTGAAAGCCATGACCAGCATGGCGTACTCAACACTGCGGCAAAAAAATAAACTGCCAGAAAATATCCGGCACTGTCTTTGGCTTTCAAAACATCATCTGCATAAAACAGAAATAACGTGGAAGTGATGGCTGTTGGCAATGCATTAAAGAAAAACAAGCCCAACAACCAGCCCAGCCTGGTATTTGATTTTATAAGGCCCAACAAAGATACAGATGCCTTAGGTGGCAACGGGTTTGGCCTTACGCGTGGAAACAAACTGATAATTCCCACCACCGTCAATACGCTGAATACCACGCCGTATATTTGAAAACTTTGTAATGCTGGAAAATTCTGTTGCAAGATTTGTGGTAACAATGCCGCCAGTAACGTGCCAATCAACGCCACACCTTCGCGCCATGCGGAAACAGCGGTGCGTCCATGATAATCATCCGCCTGCTGTAATCCGACGCAGTAGTAATTAATGGTCAACACGCTATAGGATAAATACGTCAGTCCAGTAAAAACTATAAACCAGAGAAATGGTGAAAAAAGCGGCGCAGCAAACAATGCGTTAAAGGAAATTACGCAGGCAACAGCAGCCACAACAAAAATCATCTGGCGATACCGCGCATAACGATCACTAAGCTTGCCAATCAACGGGTCAAGAAACGCATCGCCAAGACGCAAGCACAACAACGCGATGCCAAGCGTTGATAAATCAACCTGATATTGTTCCAAATATAGTTTTGGTAAGTTCAAATAAAGCGGCAAACCCAAAAACGCCAAGGGCAGTGCAAGCAATGCGTAAGAAATATAATGGCGTTGAAGCGCACTCATTTCATCCCCAGTAATTTATGCCGCAAGGCTGGTTCACTGGTTTTCTCGCCCAGCCAAATGGCAAAAAATGCTTTGGAAAATGCTTTGTCTTTCACATTGCCGATACGGATATTATTTTTATAAAAAACCGTCTCGCCGTGCTGGGTGGCAACCCCCATAAAATGATCGCCCGCCTTCACATCGGGAAAAAACGTTTCCAATTGCTGCTTCCAGGTTGCAAGCTGAGCATCACTCGCGGCACCTTGCGCACTGATTTCATCAATTGTACGCGCAACGATATCCGCCCCATCAATATCGGTTAAATAAGTAATATCCAGTGCATAAGGTGCCTTTGCGGCCCATGTGCCATGCGGCGCAATCAGCCGCGCCTGATAAATATCCCAAAACGCAACACTCAGAATACCATCGCCCACTGCGGCGGCATGCGGCACATAACGCTGCACCGAATCCGGAATAGGCGGAAGCGCAAGCACACTGTGCGGCACAAGCCACAACATTAAAGCAACGATGCAGCATGCATTACGCATGAGCCAGCTCCACTTGCACCACGTTGGTGCGGCCAACATCAAATGCACCTATACACATGCCCATATAAAACCGCCAGCTACGCAAGAACGATTGGTCATAGCCCATCTTGTACATTTCGCTTTCGGCATTTTTGAAACGGGCAAGCCATTGGCGCAGTGTCCATGCATAATCATGACCAAAGGAATGGATATCCTTGATGATTAATCCCGCTTTAGTGGCCTCTTCCTTGAACCGCGCAAGGCTGGGCAACATACCGCCTGGAAAAATATAATGACGGATATAGTCGCTGCGCTTCCTGTAGCCATCAAATTCCTTGTCATCAATAATAATGGTCTGCACCAATGCGCGGCCATGCTCGGCAAGGCTGTTTTTAACCGTACGGAAATAATCCGGCCAGTACCGCTCGCCCACTGCTTCAAACATTTCAATCGATACAATCGCATCGAACTTTTCTTTCAAATTGCGATAATCCATTAACTTGATATGCGCATGCTGCCCAATGCGGCGGGCTGCAAAATCATGCTGCTGCTTGGATATGGTAATTCCCGTCACGTGGCGGCCTGTTTGCGCGGCTTGTTCGGCAAAGCCGCCCCATCCGCAGCCAATTTCCAATATTTTTTTATGCGCATCACCGAGTTTATCCAGAATGCGCTGATATTTGTTTTTCTGTGCACGCTCCAAATCATCATGCGGTGCACTACGCAATGCCGATGAATAGGTCATGGTTTTATCCAGCCATAAGCGATAAAAATCATTGCCTACATCATAATGGGCACGAATATTATCGACGCTGCCCCTCTTGGTATTGGCTTTGAGGAAGGTATTATAAATCACAAAACCGATGCGCTGCATCCAGCTGCCATGGGCATAGCTTTCCAGTTCATCAATATTTTGCAGGCAATAGGCAATGAACGCGCTCACATCGCTGCTTTCCCACATGCCGCTGGCATAGGTCTCACCAAGGCCAATATCCCCGCGCATGGCAATTTGCGGCACACACGCCCAGTTATGAATGGTCATATCCGCGACCATGCCATCTTGCGTGCCTTTAAACACACGCTGTTCGCCATTGGGTAAGGTAATCGTCAAACAACCTTTCTTGGCACGCTCGAATGTCTCTAAAAACGCGCGGCCATAAAATGGAGTGGCTGGTTTTTTTACATCTTGTTTCATCGGCTAATTTCCGTACTTGGTGGCTGTGGTTTATTAAAATAACGAATGCGCTTCATCACAAGGCGGATGGCCTCGAAATGAATAAGCGCGATCACCTTAATGGTGATAAGGGGATATTGGAAAAACCGCACAAGCAAATTACGGTCATTCAGCGCGTGGCGCTTCCCGCATAGCGATGTCGACAGGCGTTTCTCGCCGCCGACAAAATAATCAATAAAAATATTGATGGCATCAGGGCGCACATCGAATTTGAAACGATAACTGCCTTCTACATCCATAAACGGTGACACATGGAATACTTTTTGCGCGGTCAATTCATCCCGCTTTAAAATTTCACGGCCATCATCATGCGCACTATAATAACAATGCCGTTCATTAAAGGTGTTATTCACCTCGGAAATGACCGCGCGCAATTTTCCATCGGTATCAAAGCAGCACCAAAATGAGACCGGATTGAATATAAAATGCAGCACGCGCGGCATGGTGATAAGCAATACATCGCCTAATTCAAACGATGCATTAAATTGCTTCAGGATAGACGGCATCCAGTCATCAAACGCCTTGGCATTGCCAAGCCCATGGTCTTTCTCCAACAGCCCGAATAAGCCAAATCCTTTCAGCGATAGAGTTTTTAATGGCGCAAGCTCTTCAATCCGCCTAATGGGCACAGCCAGATAAAACACATTGTAATTGAATGCATGATGACGCGGGGAATGCCGCGCATGAAACACATTTGCGTCTAGAATTCCGCCGGCAACACTCACTGCATCACTCATTGTTCATCCCATGGTATGGAATAACCCATGGCCTTCACCATCTTCACGGTGCTTTTGATGCCATCTTCATGAAAACCATTGCCCTGATACGCGCCGCAGAACCATGTATGGCGCTGGCCTTGAATACGCGGAATGTGGTTTTGTGCCATCACGGCATCGCGTGTGAAAATCGGATGAGTGAACACATGCTTGTCAAAGGTGAGCGCAGGATCAACCGGCGTTAAGGGGTTTAATGTCACAAATAAAGGATAACGTTCATCAATGCTCTGCAATGAATTCATCCAATACGTCACCGCCACGCTGCGATCTTCTTTATCACCGCTGCGCGCCAGATAATTCCAACTGCTCCAGCAGCGCTTGCGTTTAGGCATCTGGCTGGGGTCGCGGTGCAGCACCGCATGGTTTACGGAGTATTGAAATGGTGACAATACATCACGTTCCAGCGCATCGGAATCAACGAGCATGCCCAGTGCTTCATCAGCATGACATGCCATAATCACATCATCATACACTTCATCGCCCTGCTCGGACTGCACCACCACTTTATCATCTTTACGCACCACACTGCGTACACGTGACGACAGGCGGATATTTGCTCCACCAATGGTGGCAAGAATTTTTTTGATATAAGTCTGGCTGCCGCCATCCACCGTGTACCATTGCGGCTGGTTATCGATAGTCAGTAGTCCATGGTTATGAAAAAACTTCACAAACGATGAGGCGGGAAATTTCAGCATCTGCCCGGCAGGACAGCTCCAGATTGCTGCGCCCATCGGTAATAAATAATAATTGCGAAACCACGCACCCATCTTCAGCTCAATGAGCAATTCACCCAACGTCAAATTGGGCAAACGTGCAACTGTCGTCATGGCCAGCTTGTTAAAGCGCACCACATCCGCAAACCCATTGAGGAAAGCAAGGTTCACAAGATTGCGGCGCTGCGCAAACAAACTATCGAGGGTTTTTGCGCCCCATTCCACACGGCCATCATCTACGCTGGCGGCAAACGACATACTGCCTTTTTTTACAGTTACATCCAGCTGTTTGAATAAGCGGCTGAGATGAAAATAATTTTCATAATTGAAGACAATAAAACCAGTATCCACCGGAATCTGCGTGCCATCATAATCAACGGTCAGGGTACGCGTATGTCCACCCAGACGGGCTTCTTTTTCATACAAGGTAACATTCGCCTGCGGCGTTAAAAAATACGCCGCCGATAAACCGGAAATCCCCGAACCAATAATTGCGATATTTTTCTTAGCCACGCAGCGCGTCCTTATAGTTGATGGAGGTTACGGTTGCGCCAATGCGGTTTCAATCGCATCTGTTACGTCTTTGGAATCCGGCTTGGTCATGCTGCTAAAACTTTCAATCAGCTGCCCGTTACGACCAATCAGGTATTTATGGAAGTTCCAGCTTGGCACGGTATTCATGAATCCGCCCACATTCTGCGCCTTGGCCCATTGATAAAATGGGTGGGGTTCATCCCCCACCACTTGGGTGGTAGTGGTCAATGGAAATGAGATATGGAATTTACTGGAGGTGAATTCTTTAATCTCGCTAGATGTGCCTGGCTCCTGCCCGCCAAAATTATTCGATGGCACGCCCACCACCATCAACCCTTTGTCTTTGTACTTTTCATACACGCTTTGCAGCCCTTCATATTGCGGGGTAAACCCACACCGCGATGCGGTATTCACGACCAGCAAAACTTTTCCTTTATATGCAGATAGTGGTAAGGGCTTGCCGTCAATGCTGGTAAATGAAAAATCGAACGCATTTTGCGCGGTACTCATCGCAGGCGTCTTGGCAAAGGCAAGACACGGAACCATGACCAACACAACCCATACCCAAAGCAATCGTTTCATTGGTGATTCTTCCTTATCTATGAACAGCTTCAGATATAAAGGTCGAACGAGGCTTATTCAACAACAGCAAGATTACATTTTGGTAATGAACGATTGACCTGAATTAGTGGTTTGGTCATAGTATCGGCATCTTTAGTTACTCCCCCACATACGTATCTCTACTTCCTGAAGGGTTGTTCCATGACAAAAATTCTAGAAAAACTTTATCCTGCATTGGCACTTGGCATTGTGCTGGCGCTCGCTGCTGTTGTTGGTCTGCATCAACACTTACTGGCCGATGCCGCCCAGGCGATTTCCGTTCATATCAGCTTTGGCATCTGGCTACATGTTGTTTCCGGCATTTTGTGGATTGGATTGCTGTGGTATTTCAACATTGTGCAAATCCCGACCATGCCAAAAATTCCTGCTGAATTGAAACCAGCGGTTGGCAAATTTATTGCGCCTGAAGCATTGTTCTGGTTCCGTTGGGCCGCTCTGGCTACCGTTGTAACCGGCCTAGCCGTTGCAGCACTTAAGGGCTACCTCGTATCCGCGCTGACTTTTGAAGGTAACATCACCATCGGTATCGGCATGTGGCTTGCCCTCATCATGGCTGCCAATGTGTGGTTCATCATCTGGCCAAACCAGAAAAAAGCCCTAGGCATCGTAACCGTTGATGATGCGGCAAAGGCACAAGCCGCACGCTTTGCGATGCTGGCTTCACGCACCAACTTTGTTTTATCCATGCCTATGCTGTACTGCATGGTTGCCCAAAACATCGCTGGATAAGTCATCCGAATAATAAAGGGCGGTTCTAATGACAGAGCCGCCCTTTTTTTATGCGTATGTTTATACGTGGGCTTTCTATTACGCGCTGGCTTGCAGACCTGCGACCTTCAATAATTCCAAATCGGCAATCGTATCGTTATTGGGTGTAGTCAGGAGCTTCTCGCCATAGAAGAATGAATTTGCACCCGCCAATAAGCATAGCAATTGTGCCTCACGGCTCAGCGTTGAACGCCCCGCTGATAATCTGACGCGAGCGTTGGGCATGGTGATACGGGCAACGGCTACCATGCGCACCAGATCAATTGGGTCAACAGGCTTTTGCTTTTCCAATGGCGTGCCCTTTACGGCAACCAATGCGTTGATGGGTACGCTTTCCGGGTGTGGGGTAAGCGTTGCCAGCGTTTGCAACAAACCCGCGCGATCTTTGGTGGTTTCACCCATACCAATAATCCCGCCACAGCAAACCGTTATTCCTGCATCACGTACATGCGATAATGTTTCAAGACGATCATCATAATCACGCGTGGTAATCACGTTGCCGTAGAATTCAGGCGAGGTATCAAGGTTATGATTATATGCAGTCAACCCCGCAGCCTTCAGCTTTTCAGCTTGATGTTGTTTCAGCATTCCCAGCGTCACGCAGGCTTCCATGCCCAAATCGCGCACACCCTCCACCATTTTGCATACGGCATCAAACTCTGCGCCGTCTTTTACTTCACGCCATGCTGCGCCCATGCAGAAACGGCTGGCGCCTGCTTCTTTGGCAGCTCTGGCTTTTTGCAAAACTGCGTTAACCTGCATCAGGGACTCTTTGGCAACGCCGGTTTCCTTGGCGTGATGCGCCGATTGCGGGCAATAACCACAATCTTCGGGGCAACCGCCAGTTTTGATGGAAAGCAGGCTAGCCAACTGCACGTCATTAGGTTGATGCGCGCGGTGTACCGCACGCGCATGGTCTAATAATTCAAACAGCGGCAATTCGAGCAAAGCCTGAATTTCAGCCACACTCCAATCATGGCGGGTGCTAGCAGAAGGGATAGATGATGAAGTTGTGCAATCTGGCATGAGCTTTATGAATGGGTGTGGATGAAGGACAAAAGTTTTCCTATTATTAGGACATGACCCGTTTTACCGCAACCCTGAACAAAATTAAGGAAGAAGGCCGTTTCCGCGCCTTATTGCCCGCGCGCGGTATTGATTTTACCTCTAATGATTATCTGGGCTTTAAATCACACCCTGCCCTGCGCGCCGCGGCATTGGCTGCGCTAGATGATGGACTGGATATTGGCTCGGGCGGCTCGCGCCTCTTGCGTGGCAATCATCCGGCGCATGAACAAGTTGAGCATGAGGCAGCCACATTCTTTGGGTGTGAACAGACCTTGTTTTTTGCCAATGGCTTTTTGGCCAATCATGCACTAATGACCGCGCTACCCGCGCCGCATGATGTCATATTATTTGATGCGCTCATTCACGCCAGCCTGCGCGATGGTATTCAAAGTAATCCTGCCAAACATGTCCGCATTCCACATAATGATGTGAATGCATATGAAGATGCCTTGAAGAAACATTCCGGCACACCATGCTGGGTGGTGGTAGAAAGTGTCTATAGCATGGATGGCGATATGGCCCCGCTATCTGACCTGCTTAAGCTATGCGAACGATACAACGCCATGCTGGTAGTAGATGAAGCGCATGCGACCGCCATCTTTGGTAAACAAGGCAAGGGGCTTACCCACAATTTGCATTCCGAACATCTTATTTCGCTGCATACTTGCGGCAAAGGCTTGGGCGTGGCGGGGGCATTGGTATGTGCCAGCAGCGATGTGATAAATACCCTTATAAATAAGGCCCGTTCGTTCATTTATTCAACCGCGCCCATGCCCCTACAAGCCGTATTGGTCAGCAAAGCATTGGGGCTTTGTGCAAGCGCCGATGACAGACGCGCGCGGCTATTTCAACACTGTGAAATGGCCAAACAACTTTTTCCATGCCCGCCATCCCCTTCGCCGATTATCCCGATTATTTTGGGCGATGAACAACGCGCGTTGAATGCCGCAGCCGCATTGCAAGCCAAGGGATTTGATGTGCGCGCCATTCGCCCGCCCACTGTTCCATCAGGTTCATCACGCCTGCGCATCACGCTCAATGCAACTTTGCGTGATGAAGATATAAAATCACTCGGCGCCGCTCTGCAGGAAATAGCATGAGTAAGCAATTTATCATTACTGGCACAGGAACCGGCATTGGTAAAACTTTGGCATCGGCAACGTTCATGCTTGGCCTTGATGCGGATTATTGGAAACCCTTGCAAAGCGGTACGCCCACCGATACCGACACGGTAAAATCACTCACCGCGCTTCCTGCATCACGTTTTCATCCTGAATGCCATTCATTCAAACATCCCCTTTCCCCACATATTGCTGCGGAGCTGGAAGGGATAAGTATTGATATTGCAGGCATTAAGCCGCCCGCAACCCCGCGCACATTATTAATCGAAGGCGCAGGCGGCCTTATGGTGCCCGTTACCCGCAGCGTGCTGATGATTGATTTGTTTAAATCACTTGGTGCGCCAGTCATTTTATGCGCCCGCACGGAGCTGGGCACTATCAATCATACACTGCTATCGGTTGAGGCCTTGCGTACGCGTGGTATCCCACTACATGGTATTGTGTTTATTGGGCCGGAAATGAAGGATACCCAAACCACCATTTTGGCTTTTACAAAAGCCAAACAACTGGGTCATATACCGCTATTGGAAACCATTTCACCAAACATTTTGAAACAAATCTTTGATAGTCATTTCAATAAAGCCAACTTTATATGACGCAATCTCCTTCACCTTTATGGCATCCATTCACGCAGCACGCACTGGCTGATGCGGAGCTGTTGATTGAAAAAGCACGTGGCGCCATCCTCACCACACCTGATGGCCGTGAAATTATTGATGCGATTTCATCATGGTGGGTCAATACCCACGGACATTGCCACCCCGCAATAGTAAATGCCGTGCAAAATCAAGCTGCCCAATTGGACCAAGTGATATTTGCGGGCTTCACCCACGCGCCAGCAGAGCAATTAGCCAAGGATTTATTGGCTTTTGTGCCATCCGGCCTTGAATATGTATTTTTATCCGACAGCGGTTCCACCGCAGTGGAAGCTGCCCTTAAAATGGCAATTGGCGCACATGTGCACAACGGCAAACCACGTCATAAAATCGTCGCGCTGGAACATGGCTATCACGGCGACACATTTGGCACGATGGCTGCGGGTGCGCCATCCGTTTTCAACGACATCTATGCGCCTTATCTTTTTCAGGTTGAACGTCTACCTTTTCCAAAAGATTCGCAGCAAACCATTTCAGCTTTCAAGAAATTACTGGCCAGTGATGGCTCCAACATTGCAGCACTCATTCTCGAACCCTTGGTGTTGGGCGCGGGCGGCATGTTGATGTATGATGCTGCCATCCTCAAAGACCTAGCAGCGCTTTGTAAATCACACGGGGTTATTCTTATTGCCGATGAAGTAATGACAGGCTTTGGCCGCACCGGCACACGTTTTGCCTGCGAGCAGGCAGGCATCACACCTGACATCATGTGCCTATCCAAAGGTATCACAGGCGGCATCTTGCCACTGGGCGCGACATTATGCAGCGCGGATATCTACAACGCGTTTTATAAGAAAGATAAAGCCAAAACCTTTTGGCATTCCTCATCCTATACCGGCAATGCCTTGGCCTGCGCGGCGGCAGTTTCCAATTTAAACGTATGGAAAGAAGAAAACACTGACCAAAAAATTAAGAATGTGATGGCCATGCAGACCGCCCAGCTAAAAACGCTGCAAAATCATCCGTTAATCCGTAATCCGCGCCAATGCGGCACTATTACCGCGTTTGATATTTGCTATGGGGAGAAAGGTTATCTATCTTCTGTGGCTGCGCCGCTTTACCGTTATTTTCTGTCGCACAATATTTTATGCCGTCCTCTTGGAGATACCGTTTATGTCCTCCCCCCTTACTGCATCAGCCAAGCGCAACTTGAACACGTCACACGAGTTATTGGCGAAGCCCTGGATGCTATCGGGTCTGGCACGCTTAAATCAGCCGCTTGAGCCGCGCTATCGCGCGTTCTTATCCCGCATCATCCAGAATGATGAAACCCATGGCAAATTTCTAAATACATTATCGCTGCTTGAACACATCGGCAGTCGTAAAATTATGTTGTCACATGTTCACCGCAGTCCCAATTCAGAAGTACTGAAACATATGGCTGAAGAAGCCCGCCATGCCTATTTCTTCAGCCATAAAGCTGAAGCACTTCTAAAAAAACCGCTATCCGATTATTCACCGGAAACCACTCTTGCACCTGCCGCCGCCAAAGTTTATTTTGCCAAGCTTGACAGCCATATCGAGCACACCATTACCGCGCCACAGAAAAACGATGCCTGCTATTTGTGGGTCTCGCTCATGATTGAGCTGCGGGCATATTGGGCCTACGCCCTCTATCAGGATATACTCTCGCAACATCAAAAGACATTGAGCCTGAAAGGCCTGATTGCCGAGGAAAACCTGCACCTCGCTGAAATGTTTACCAGCGTCACTGCGGTTGATAGTACAGCCGAGCAAACCATTCCCTTGCTCGCCGCGCATGAGCATGAATTATTCCTGCATTTCTTTGAGCAATTGGAAGCCGCCGCTTAGGCTTTGCCACTATCGCGCTGTGATAGTATCGGATTGGCGATTGGCCATTTGATATTCAATGCCGGATCATTCCACAACATCGTGAATTGCCCATCGCGGTTATAAGCGGTTGTTTGTTTATAATGAAATAACGCGATCTCGCTGAGCACCACAAAGGAATTACCATGCTTGGGAGGAATATAGACCTGTAAATTATTGGTCTCATTAATCGTAAATCCTGCCCATTGTTTATACTGCTTGGATGACGGATCGTTATTCACCACCACGACATATATCTCACCCACCAAACACGAAATCATCTTGGTGGTCACGTTATCACCATGAATCCCGCGTAACACATGTTTTTTGGTCAGCGATGCATCATCTTGGATAAAATCATCGGTAATGCCAGCTGCGTGATACAACTCGCGATTATAGGTTTCCACATATTGCCCACGAAAATCTGAAAACTGCGTGGGCGGATGAATGAGCAACACGCCATCCAGCTTGGTTTTTTCAACCTTCAATTTACCGTTTTCAAGCGTCGATCCGGGATGGGTTGTCATGACTATGCCTCGATAATAAAGGTTTTAGGCAATGTTTGTGGCTTGGGGTGATTCCAGAAACGCAGCGCATAGTTTTCCAACCCCCAATGCACATCATTGATGTAACACGGCGCCTTGCCTTTGATGATGTCATTAAAACGTTTTTCATGAACTTCGTATTCGGGCTCGACAAATCCGGCTCTACCCGAACGATCATGATCGGCATGATAAATCCGGTGCGGCTGCATGAAAATAGCTTGGTCATATCCCGCCGCAAACAGCTGGAACACACCATACGCATCGGTCTGCATATAAAAACTGGTATCTTCTGGAAAGCCGCGCACTTTGGCCCATGCCTCTTTGCTGGCTAGCACAAAATCACCGCAGGCATTGGTGTGAATGCAAAATACAAAATAATATTGGTTGTGTTGAAAAATGGCTTCGCGCTGACTGGTCGGCGCGCCCACGGGGCGTTTACCAAATTCCAGATTGTCTTTGATCTGCCTTGCCCGTGACTCCGTACAAAACACCACGTTCAATACGGGGTCAAAAGTGTCTCCTGGCTCTGGGCGCGATCCTTCCTTCACTACATTCTGCGAAGTTACTTCAGGACTAATTTCCTTGTAATTACTTGCATGGCGGCGATGAATAACAAATGTGTTCTGTTCCGCCAGTTTTTCAAATTCCAAGGCTGGCTTACCCTTGCATGGCTCTAAATTAAAATCACAGCGGTCAGCGCGATAAAAATGAAATGCCGATAACCGTTTCTTGGCAATTTCATCCATGATGGAACTGCTGATAAAAATATCCTGGTTAAGCACCATGGCAAAGGGTGCCGTGCCATAACGCAGCCCGATATTACGCCCGATATAATCCTGAATTTTGCGAATGCTGGCACCGGGGATTGCAGCATGCACTTCGGGGGATACTTCACAATGAATGACGTGACCCAATACACTCCAATCAAATGCATCACGAAGTTTGGCTTTATCGGCGGGCGGATTGTAATCAATAATCACGAATTCAAAGATATCCGGATATTGTTTTACAAAATGCGCGTAGTAATCGATGAATAATTGAATACGCTCGGCTAGAAACCCACCATAATTATCATTGCGATTAGCAAAGGAGATGGTGACATACGGCGTCATGCTTTAATCGCTTCCACATTCAACATCATCAACCGACCATTGATTTTATCCATATGCGGCAGATAGGCCTGGCTATAATCATCAATGCCTGCCTTACCAATATCGGTTTCGCGCCAATCATAGCGACGCACATCCTTAAATCCGGCATCCATTAATCCGGCTTTCAAGATATCAAAATTGAAAATCATGCCGTGCCAGTCATAGTCGTCTTTTTGCCCGCCAATGAGTAATCCCAATAGTTCAGGCAGGTTTTTGTGTTCTTGGTATTGCGCCACGCACGCATCGAAATCAGCGGTTGATAGGCGCAGCATGCCTCCGGGTTTCAATAAACCACCCCAGTAACGCAGTAACGGCACCCATTCATGACGACCAAAATGTTCGATCGCCGCGCAAGAATAAATCATATCCACACTGGCAGGCTGATACGGCAAATCGCGCAAATCCGCACGAACATCAGCGGCAGATTCTTCCAGAATATCGATATTGATATAGCCGGGTAATTTCTTTTTCCCGCAGCCCAGATGCAATTTAATCATACGTCTCGTCCCTTATGTGCGCGCCACAACCCACAACGCCCAGCTTGCTGGCGTTGCGGCCTTTGCAACATCACGGCCATCATAAAATGACATGCTAGAAAAACCGGATGCACGCAGCGCATTAACTATTTCATCCTGCTGCCACAGATGCAAGCGTATCGTTTCATTAAACGCTGTGCCATCTGGCTCCACCGTGATGGTATAATTCAATGTCACACTGCGCGTACGGCTATCCAGTTGTGGCTGAATGGCTTGCGTCACCTTGCCTTGCCGAGCATCATGATTAAATGATTTCACACGCGTGGTTGGCTGCGGCGGGTCATTCAACACACATTCGCCATGCCACATATCAAACAGGAATGGCGCACCCGGCTTTAAACGTTTGGCAATCTGCGTGAACAAATGCACCAGGTCAGATTGATAATGGATATAATTAATGACATGAAAATATGCCGCTGCGCCATCATGCGGGGCGATGGGTAAACCACCAACATCCACATCATAAACCTTAATGGATGAATGCAATGATGTTTTGGTGCGCAGGATTTGCGCAAAATCCATATCGGTTTCAACCGCCGTGACATCGGCCCATTGATTAAGCAACAGAGTTTGATTACCCGTCCCGCTGCCAATTTCCAATATGCTTGGGCGCGTCTGATGCTTTACCAAACCGCGCAAAATCTCCGTATCTGCGTAATAATTTTTGTCGCTATAGATTGCATCATAATGCTGCACAAATGGGCGCATGAGCTACCCCTTATGCCCGGCGAAATAGGCTTTAATCGTATCAACAATCAATTGTAAATCGCTATCCTGCAATTGGAAATGGATGGGCAAGCATTGGCCTTCATTATACAACATCTCGCTATTGGGCAACGACACTGGTGGTTCGCTACGCAATTTGGGTTGCAAATGCATGGGGTAGAAAAAGCCGCGTGTTTGAATGCCCGCATCCTGCAAGGCCTTCATCAGGCCGTCGCGGTGTTTGGATAAAATCGGAAAACGGAATGCAATCAGATTGCTATCCTTATGCACCGCCATGAAGCGCAAATCACCCACGCCCTTTAATGCCTTTTCATAAAAATTCCATTTATGAACTTTGGCGGCATATATCGTATCAAACTTTTTAAGTTGGGCGCGGCCAATCGCGGCTTGAATATCGGTGATTCTAAAATTCATCCCCAGTGATGGATGAATGAACGTACCGGCATTCGGGCGGCCTTGGTTACGCAGCAGCGCGATTTTGGCTTGCAACGCATCATTCTGCGTCATCAGCATGCCACCTTCACCGGTGGTGATAGTTTTATCGGAATAGAATGAAATAACCCCTATATCACCAAAGGTTCCTGCATGCTGGCCCTTATGCTTTGCGCCTAGTGCCTGCGCGGCATCTTCAATCACCAGTAAGTTATGTTGCTTGGCAAAGGCCATAATGGCGGTCATGTCGCAGCACTGACCATAAATATGTACCGGCATAATCACGCGGGTCTTTGGCGTGAGTGCGGCTTTAAAATGCTCAACACTCACATTAAATGTCGTGGCGTCACAATCCACAAAAACAGGTTTTAATCCCGCAAACACCGCTGCTGTTGCCGAACCATAAAACGTATAGCTTGGCACAAGCACTTCACTGCCCGCGGGCAAATCAAGCGCAAGAAACGCCAGATACAATCCAAGCGTCGCATTGGGCGCGAAGGTTACATATTTGGAACCCGTAAATGTCTGCAAACTTTCGGCAAAAGCTTTGGTGTGCGGGCCTTCAGAAAGCCAGCGCGCATCAATGCATTGCTGAACCAGCTCGGCTTCATCGTTGCCAATACTCAAATCAACTTGGGAAATGCGCAGGTCAGTCATGGTAGGTCATTGGGGAAAAAAGCTCATTAGAATTGAGCCTTAAGGGTGCGGCAGTACCCTTTAAAATTGAATTAAGACCCCCTGCCGGTTACACGGGTACGGGTGTTTTACCCTTCTTTTCCAGCCACAAATACACAACCGGGGTAATGTACAGTGTCAAAAGCTGTGAAACCAGCAAACCACCTACAATGGCCACGCCCAATGGCTGGCGCAATTCAGCGCCAGGGCCCACGCCAAGGGCGATAGGCAATGTACCAAACAGCGCCGCAAAAGTTGTCATCATAATCGGGCGGAAACGAAGCATACAGGCATTATAGATTGCATCATGCGGGTTCTTACCACTTGCGCGCTCCTGCATCGCAAAGTCGACCATCATAATGGCATTCTTCTTCACAATCCCGATAAGCAACACAATCCCCACCAAAGACAACACATTCAAATCCATCCCGAAAAGCATCAGGAAAATAATCGCGCCAATCCCCGCCGATGGTAGACCTGATAAAATCGTTACTGGATGAATAAAGCTTTCATACAACATGCCAAGAATGATATAGATGACAATCACTGCTAACAGTAACAACATGCCCTGCCCAGATGATGAATCCTGGAACGCCTGGGCAGTACCCTGCGCACTCCCGGTAATCTGCTCTGGCATACCAATCTTCTTTTTAAATTCATTGATCTTCTGGCTGGCTTCGCCCAATGACTTACCTGGCGCAAGATTATACGACAGCGTTACCGCCGGTAATTGTCCTTGATGGTTGATCGAAAGCGGCCCCACCGCACGGCGTATGGTGGCAATTTCCTGCAAAGGCACCACGCCATTGGTACCTTTGATGAATAATTGGCCAATATCTTCCGGTGTTTGCTGGAACTTGGGGTCGGTCTCCAACACCACCGCATAATCATCGGTAGGTGTATAAATGCTCGCCGCCTGCGCAGAGCCATAGGCATTATATAAGGTGCTGCGTATCATATCATTGGTGATACCGTAGCTGGCGGCCTTATCCTGCTGCACATCCAAAATGGCCTGCAAACTTTTCAATTGCAAATCACTGGTTACATCCTGGAATGCAGGATCAGCACTCATCATCTCCAACAATTTATCTGACCATACATACAGCTCTTCTAGATTGCTGCCTTGCAATGTGTATTGATAAAGACTTTTGGAAAGACGTCCGGAAATCGAAAAATTCTGCACTGGCTGCATGAAGACTTTAATGCCTTCAACCGCTGCAGTTGCTTTGCGCAACTGCTGAATAATGGCAGCCGCTGGTGGCCGCTGGCTGCGTTCTTTAAGCCCGAAGAATAATCGGCCAGAATTAAACGAACCGCGCCCGCCGCCCAATGCGAAAAATACATCGTTCACATATGGGTTTGCTTTCACAATAGCAGCCACGCGCTTTTGTTTTTCAAGCATAGCGCTATAGGAAATATCCTGCGATGCTTCGGTTTGCGCAAATATAAAACCGGTATCTTCCAACGGGAAGAATCCCTTTGGAACAATACTGAATAGATAAAAACTAAGGCCAATGCTGGCCGCAGTCACCCACAGCATTTTCTTTTGATGGCGCAGCACAAATTCCAATGAACCGCGATACAGATTCTGGAATTTATCAAATTGCTTATCCAGCCAGATTTCATGTGCCTTGGGTTTCAGCTCATGAGGATTTTTCAAAAAGCGGGAGCACAACATCGGCGTAAGTGTCAACGCCACAAAACCGGAAATTAAAATCGATACGCTGATGGTCACTGCAAATTCATGGAAAATGCGGCCCACAATCCCGCCCATGAATAACACCGGGATAAAGACAGCCACCAATGAAAAAGTAATGGATATAATGGTAAAGCCGATTTCTTTTGCGCCTTTGATGGCAGCATCAAACGGTTTCATACCACCTTCAATGTGGCGTACAATATTTTCCAGCATCACAATCGCGTCGTCCACCACGAAGCCAACGCATAGGGTAATCGCCATCAATGAAATGCTATTGATGCTAAAGTCAAATAACGCCATCGCGCCATAGGTGGCAACAATCGAAAGCGGCACGGCCAACGCCGGTATCATCGTCGCACGGAACGTTTTTAAGAATAGGAAAATAACCGCAATCACCAACACGATGGTAATAATCAATGTCTGCTGCACATCGTGAACGGCATCACGCACCGCCACCGAACGGTCAAATAACGGGGTCAGTTCGATGCTCGCGGGTATCTGGTTTTTAAAGATCGGCAACAACGCGCGGACTTTTTCAACGACTTCAATGGTGTTGGAATCCGGCTGGCGTTGAATGGCAATCACCACGGCTTGCTTGGTATTTAAAAAGCCAGTGGAACGCACATCCTCCACGCTATCAATCGACGTAGCAACGTCTTTGATGCGCAGTGGCTTGCCATCTTTCCAAACTGCAATCAGCTCGGAAAAATCTTTGGCGTTTTTGGGCTGCCCGGCAATATCGATGTTAAACAATTGTTTTGCGCCACTGATAATACCTACCGGCGCATTGGATGCGGCCTGTGATAACGCGTCTTTAATCGTATCTATCGAAAGACCATTGGCCGCCAGCTTGCCGGGGTCAACCTGCACACGTACCGCATATTTTTGTTGGCCATATATTACTACCTGCGCGACACCGGGCAGCGTCGAAATGCGCTGCGCCATAATCGTATCGGCATATTCATTCACCTGCGATAGCGGCAACGTATCAGATGACACCGCAATAAATAATACCGGCTGATCGGCAGGGTTCACTTTTTGAAAGCTTGGTGGCGTCGTCATTTCCTTGGGTAATCGGCGCAGTGTCGCCGAAATTGCCGTCTGCACATCCAACGCCGCGCCATCAATATTGCGATCCAGATCAAATTGGAGAGTAATCTGGGTTGATCCCAAGAAACTGGTCGACGTCATCGATGTGACGCCGGAAATTGTCGAAAATTGCCGTTCCAGCGGCGTCGCCACCGATGAAGCCATCGTCTTTGGGCTGGCACCTGGCAAATTGGCAGTTACCTGAATGGTTGGAAAATCAACGCGGGGCAATGCGCTCACCGCCAATTGGCGATAGCCGGAAATCCCTCCCACCAGCAACGCCACCATCAACAAGACAGTGAATACCGGGCGGCGAATGCAAAATTCAGAAATATTCATGATGGCGGGTGCTTACGTTGTTATTTGTGCTCAGACGGGTCTACGGGTTTTTCGGCAGGCTTTTCTTCTGGCTTATCTTTATCTGCAGGTGCATCAGGGTAACGCACCGAAACAGCATCCCCATCTTTTAAGGTTAGCGCGCCGTCAATTACCACGACATCACCAACCTTCACTTCGCCATTGATCACGGCCAATCCGTTAATAGTGCGCGTCACGGTAACAGGCACTTTGGTAGCCTTCCCGCCAGCAACTACAAACATATAATCAGATGATTGGCCATGCTGCACCGCTGTTTCCGGCACCACCAGCGCATCGGCTTCATGCCCCAGACGTACGGTTAGGTTCACGAACATCCCCGGCCACAACCGTTCATCCAGATTTTCAAAGGTTGCGCGTGCCACAAACGTGCCGCTCGCCGCATCAATCTGGTTGTCAATGTAGGTGAGCTTACCCGATACCGGCTGCTTATCATTGCTGATTTCAGCCAGCACCTCCGGTGCTTCGCCCGCCATGGCCTTACGCAATGGCGCAAGATATGTCTGCGGCACGGCCAATTGCGCGCGTATAGGTTTTACCTCATTGATTGTAACCAATGGCTGGGCATCATTTGCCTTCACATTATTACCTACGGTCAGATTAATCGTACCGGCGCGGCCATCAATCGGTGAGGTGATGATGGTATAACCCAATTGCACATTCGCACTATCAATCGCAGCCTGGTCAACAGCAACTACTGCCTGCTGTCCTTCATAATTGGCTTTGGCTGTATCAAAATTGGCGATTGTTTCATATCCCTTGGCTTTTAAATCTTTTGAACGATTATATTTCAATCGCGCATCTTCCAATAAAGCGCGGTCACGTACCAAATTCGATTTTAATGATTGCAGCTGGGATTCAAGCGTACGGCTATCCAATACAAACAGCACATCACCTTTTTTTACTTCATCCCCATCCTTGAAACGCACTTCCATAATTGCCGAGTCAATACGCGATTTAATGGCAACGGACTGATTAGGCACCACATTACCTACCACTTTTAAATCAAGCGGAAGATTACGCAGCTCCGCAGTAGCCGTCACCACATTCACGGGTTGCGCGCCGCCCTTGCCTTTATCGGCGGACTTACCTGTAAGCAAAAACCACCCGCCACCCACCAAGCTCAGGATGACAATAATAACAACAAAACTTCTATTCATGTTCCGATCGGCCTATAGGGGTGTGGGGCGCTGGTCCCAAATTATCGTATATTCGCTGTAACAATACTACCAATCCTTCGTGCTCGCGCTTTGAAAATCCACGCAAAGCATGTTTGCGCAAATCCAGCGCAAGGGTACGCATACGGCGCGTGTAAGGGTCAACTTTGGCATTTAGATATATCCGCTTCACACGCTTGTCTTTGGCGTCTTCGACCCGGCGGCACCATTTCTTCTTCTCAAGACGATTTAACAGATGCACCAAACTCATCGGAGCGATATCCAGCATTTCTGCCAGATCGGTCTGGCGCAATCCCGGATGACGATGCAGCAAACGCAGCAATTTCCACTGCGTGCGGGTCAGCCCCAGTTTACGAGCCTTGGTATCAAATAATTTAACATAGCGTTTGGCCAGCTCGTGAATAAGATAGGCCTCGTTACCTTCCTGCTGATCACGAATAATGGGTTTCATATCGTCTCCATGACGTTGCGGCCATATGATTTGACAACAAACTAGTAACTTAAGTTATAATATCAAGTGGCCCTATATCGATATAGTATGCTTAACATTCTGCTAAATAAAAATTGCTGAAGGTTATGAGGGGCTTACTGAAAATCACAGGTATTTGCCATAATTGGCGCACATAAAAAAACGGGGGCTAACCAGCCCCCGTCCGTAGGTTTTGGAAGAAATTAGTCCGTCTTGGTTTTAATCACAACCAAGGTGGTGAGGATGCTCATAATCACCAAGTGCATGAAGATAACAAGCATTGCAACCTTAGCAACACCCATCAGGTTCAATAAGGTGAGTAATGGCAATCCAAGTCCAAAGATACCAAAAATCAGACCGGTTTTGATGCCGTCATTGATATCTTTCACACCATGATGCTTTACCACACCGCCAAGTATGTGGGTCAGACCAAAGCTGCTCAATACCAATAACAATAGAGATGTGACATCGGTTTGTAGGAAATCGATGGCATGTCCCCCAGCTGTCTTGATAATATCACCGAACAGATAAGAACCGTACCACAAGTAACCAACGATTAATTGCACCACTATAGTCATAAGCACCGTAAGACCATTGACCTTACCCATTTGTACTCCTCCATGAGAAACACAGCGCATTTGCTGCGAAACAAATCGTAGCAAAACATGATTAAAACGGCCTTAGGAGGTCGGCTATAAACCCCTTATTTTACTGGTGTTATCTCGCATCTGCTCTATCGCTGCGCAGCATAAAATCACCATATTTGCATTGCACAAATGAAATGGAATTGCGTGCACTGCGATAAGCGGTTCATCCGCCATAACATTTTGCCAAGGCCCTGTTTTTCACCTATGCTGCACAACAGCAAACCTATATCGGTCATACATGCCCCTAAAGCTCATCAAACGTCACCGTCTTAAATTCTCTACCTTGGTTCTTATGGGCGCACTGGGTGTTGCCGCCGTCGTTGTGCCATGGAACATCATCGCGCAAGATAAAATAAAAGCGCTACTTGTCGAAAACGGCTTTGCGGATGCCTCACTCAATCTCTCGCACATTGGCTTGCGTCATGTCCAAATTGACGAGCTGCGCCTGGCCAAAGACGCACCTGCACTTTTTGATAAACTTATTCTAAATTTTTCGCCGACCGACTTGATCAGCGGCCATGTACGAAAGCTGAACTTCAGCGGCCTTAACCTTGAGGTACAACAAACCCCAACCGGATGGCTAGTGAATGGCGCATCTCTTAAATCCGATCCATCATCGGGGGCTGTGCAACCACTTTCTATACCTGTCACTGATGAAGAACTTGCACGTTTTCCGCTGGATAGCGTTGAGCTGGAGGAAAGCAGCCTTCGCTTTACCAATGACACCATGAAGCTGGAAGCTCCTATCGTCATTCAGCTTAACAAATCAGCAGACAGTACGATCGATCTTGTTTCAGAACACATCCAACTTGTGTCTTCTGGCGCAACCCTCAGCATTGCTAAACTACATGCCACCCTTGTGCTGGATAAAGCTGCCAAGCAATGGAAAGGCACTTGGGATGCCAATGATATCGAAATAAAAGGTCAAGACAGCCTCATTCCCTCCCTGAACGGGAAAGGCACCCTTACTGCCACGGCAGACACGCTCGCCATGGACGGCAATTTTAATAGCTCAGATAAACTAACCCGCGCAGCCTTTAGCCTTGTCTATCCACTGCAAGCGCCAGAAAAGGCACAATGCCGTCTTATCTCTGCCGTATTGCCATGGAATAAGGGAACGATATCGGTCAATAACACCGACATCCCGTTAAGCGGTAACAAAGAATTTAAAATGACGCTCAATGTCGAACATGTACCTGTTAATGCGCTGATGACCATGCTGACGGGCAAAGAAACTTTGGCAACCGGCGTGGTATCCGGCAGCATTCCACTGACTATCAAGCCTGATGGGCAAATTGCAGTAGGCCAAGGCAAGCTGCAAACCGAGCAACCCGGCGTCATTACCCTTAGCCCGGAAACCATACCGGGTGACAATGAACAAATTGCCCTTGTGCGCGAAGTGATGAAAAATTTGCACTATAATATTTTGTCCATCGCGATGGATGGCGATGCGAACAAGAAGCTATCTGTGATTATGGCGGTTGAAGGTAACAATCCCGATGTCGCAGATGGTCGCCCGGTGAAATTAAACGTGCATTTAACCGGCGATCTGTTAAACTTCATTCAGCAAAGTTTGCTGTCCTTACTTGATCCTCAAATGTTTTTAAAACAAGCCCCCATCCCACAGGACTCTCATGCAAAACCACATTAAACATACCTCTCATCAACCAACGACGGGCAAAACCAGCGCGCTCACTGCTATGGTATTTGCTTCAACCGTTTGCATTCTGTCCAGCGCGGCATGCACCCCTACTGTGCAGTTACAGGCACCTGACAAGCCGATTGAAATCAATCTGAACGTGAAAATCGAACAACACGTCAAAGTTGAAATTCAACGCGACGCACGCAAAGTCATCGCCAAGAACAAAGATATTTTCTAATCGACCTTACGTAACTTAAAGGAGTGCCCTCATGACATCTCGAATTCTTGCTGTTCTATCCCTTGTCTTCGCGCTTACTGCATTGCCGGCCTTCGCAGCTGATTTGCACAGCGCACGCGCTGCTGGCCAAATCGGTGAAAAGGCCGATGGGTTTGTCACTGCATTAGACCCATCCGTGCAAGCCCTGGCTGATGAAGTAAATGCCAAGCGCCGCGTTCAATACGCAGAAATCGCCGCTAAAAAAGGCCAAACTATCGAAGTAGTGGGCGCAGTCTTTGCTGGAACGATTGCTGCCGGTCTTGAAAAAGGTGCCAAGTACCAAGGCGCGGATGGTAGCTGGAAGACCAAATAACCAAACCACCCTCGTTACATTAATCATTGTGGCGGCGCGTTAATAAAGAATCTTAATTGATCTTTCGCGCCGCCATTATTTTGCCCCAGATAAGGGGTGAAATGTCCTTATCCCCGCCTTTGGGGTTCACTTCCAGAAGAGGACTTTAATGGTCAAGACGAAGTTAGCTACCCTTGCTCTTGCTTCAGTACTCAGTGTCAGCGCATTGCCTGCGCTGGCCGATAGCGCCTTTTTCAGCTTCAGCGTAGGTGATACGCACGGCTATCGCAGTCATCATGGCGGTCACCATGGTCGCCATCACGGCTATTATGAACGCGAACGTTTTCACCATTGGGGCTCACCCGTATTCTTTGGCTCACACTACTATGAACGCCCACACTACGTGCCAAGCCCGATTGTGTATTACGAACAACCCACGGTGATTGAACGCCGCGTGATTGTCGAAGAACAAGAACCCATTCGTGCGACCCGTGGCCGCGTGGTATCCGACAGCCCATATTGCCGTGAATATCAACGCAATGTCACCGTGGGCAACCATGTGGAACAAAGCTACGGCACTGCCTGCCGTCAACCCGATGGCGCATGGAAAGTCGTTAGCGATAACGACTACAATGATTAATTAGTAAAACTAATTTGCAGTTTCAAACGCCTCGGTGAAAACCGGGGCGTTTTTTTATGCGTTCAAGTTGTTATTTAGATGCAGTACGCGTGGTGGTCTCGTAAGACGGCCATTCACCGCGGCTAAGCGATGCCATCGCGCCCAAAGGCTTGTTCAGACGCAAGCGATAGGATGCATAGGTCGCCAAGACCTTTTGCACATAGTCGCGGGTTTCTTTAAGTGGCAATGTTTCAATAAACAGCAATGGGTCTTTTGCAGCCACGCTGTTGCGTTGCGCATCGGCATAAAGCTGCATTACTTTGCCCGGACCACAATTATATCCGGCAATCAGCAATAATAGATTTCCGTCGATGCCGTTCATGCCAGCTAATTTATGAATATATAAATCACCCAAAGCCACATTGGCCTGCGCGTTCATTAATCCGCCGCTGCTGCCGGGCATAATATGCTCGGCGGTATCCGGCATGATTTGCATAATACCGCGTGCGCCGCTCGGGTTTTGCGCTTTGGGATTAAACTTCGATTCATTCCACGCAATCGCCATCACCAATGACGGATCGGAAATAAAGCCATTGGCCGGACGCCAAGGCATCAACGGATAACGGTTTGCCTGTTTGCTGCCACGCGGCTGTATCATCATTGGCAATTCTGCCGATGCACTTAATGCTTCCAGCGCATCTTGCAAGCCGGGCTTGTCGCTGATGCTTTGCAATTCTTTGGTTGCCAGTTCTTTTTCGCCGATTTGTAACAATGCCAAAGCACGCGCACCTGCGCTGTCCTGCTTGAGCTGGGCAATATGCTGGCTGCTTAAACGTGGTTCCTGCCACACATCTAACACGGCTTGTTCCGAGCCAGCCTTACGGGCAAGTGCCAACATACCATAATAGCTATGTACGTTTACGGCGGCCTGTTCGTAATACAGATTGGCCTGTTCGGTCTGTAATGATTTTTCAAATGAACGCGCCGCCCAAAACGCTGCCGCAGTTCGGTTCGCTTGTGCTAAATCACTTTTAGCAACATTCATAAAGCTATGCGCGGCGGTGGCGTAATCTTCCACGGCATAGGCTGCAAGCCCCTTAATCCAGAGCAAGTAATAGGTTTCAGCAGATGCATGTTCGGTTACATCTACATCTGCAAGCTTTTCCAAGACTTCATCAAACTTTCCTGCGCGCCATGCAGCTTCGGCCACAAAAGTACGTGGCTTTTTCCATTCCAGTACATCAGCCATGAATGTTTTTTGGGACGACGCGCGATTAGATGGCTTTACAACTGCCGGCTGAGGCAGAACCTCGTCACCCGCCACACGCAGGGATAATGCCTTTTTATAAACGTCTTGGGCTTGGGGAAGCGCGCCATAGGTTTTAAGCCACCCGGCCACATCGGCGAATTTAACATTAGGGTTACGTGGATGCAGCAAGAACATCGCCTGCGCTGTACCCAATAGGGTCCCGTCTTTTACATCTGCGGCCAACGCTTCGGCTTCTTTTAATTTTCCATCATCCAATGCGGCGAATAATTCGCGGTACGTTCTTTCATCATCGCTATCTAAAATTCGGGCGATGGGTTTTGCTTCATCCCGGGACGCGGCTGGCTTCATCCCGCGTACTAAACTGCGACCAGATGATACACGCGCATCGCCGTCTTGGGCCGAATGGCCAAGATCAAAGTCTTGTATTAGCGCTGAATGTCCTGCAGCTGCACCCAAGCTCAATGCCATACTTAGCATCATGGTGGGTATTAAACGCGGAGCCTTGATCTGGCCCGTCTTGCTTAAACGTAGCAACTGCTGCTTTGTATTCTGAAGCAACATGATGGGTGCGTGATAACCGCTGAATTACACATGCGCAAGCAAATTCGCGCTTATAAACCAATGATAATTAAGGCAAAAAAGTGCATCTCAATGATTTCAATACCTTATAATCGCAAGTATTAAAACTTACGCATGATCAATTGCCTTTTTAAACAGCAATAAATCATTCCATGCCAAACGCTTTTGTGATGTTTGCCGCAATAAATAAGCAGGATGAAACATGGGAAAACAGGGGATGCTGACCTGCTGTCCGCTTTCGATATCTGTATAGGTATAAGTAAAGCTCTTCCCGCGAACCTTGGTGATACCATCCTTGATTTTCAAAAGGCTCTTCACCGCAACCGCGCCAAGCAAAATTAAATATTTAGGCTTCACAATCGCAATATGTTTTTCAGTAAATGGCAAACATACCGCCACTTCGCTATCAGTCGGATTGCGGTTACCCGGCGGACGCCAAGGTACGATATTACTTATATATGTGTTGGTACGGTCAAGCCCGATGCAACCCAGCATGCGGTCCAGTAACTTTCCGCTTACCCCTACAAAGGGTAGTCCTTGACGATCTTCATCTTCGCCTGGCGCTTCACCAACTAACATTATGGATGCAGCAGGGTTACCATCAGCAAATACCAAATTCTTGGATGTCCTTTTAAGTGCGCATCCTTCAAACGCCTGCAACTCCGCGCGTAGCGCTTCAAGGGTAGTCGCCTGCACTTCGCTGGGTACAAAACTCGCTATGCTGGTCGGCGCGGCAAATGGAATTGGCGCGGATAGCTTTCGCTCAACCTCAATATGCTGGGTTGCCCCTGCATGCTCGGACATTCCCATCACCTGCCCCATCACCTGCCCCATTACGGGTGCGGAAATGATAGGTACCTGCGCGCTCAACCGCCGGTCGGGCGCTTCATCAGCCATAGCCTCATCCACGCCCATGGCAAGCTGCCAGCTCAGCGCCGAAAAAGCCGATAATTCAGAGTTTAACGAATCCGTCATGGTTTTTAGTTTAGGTTATTCCCTTATAAAAAACGAGGGGGCAAAGATACTTATCTATGCCACCGCCGGTAAGGCAATAGGAACCACATGACCAGCAATTGGCACCGCGAAGACCGCGAAACCATGGAATATGACGTACTGATTGTTGGGGCCGGTCCTGCCGGGCTTTCCGCCGCCATCCGCCTCAAGCAGCTAGCCGCCAAAGACAATAAGGAACTATCTGTCTGCATCATTGAAAAAGGCGCGGAAGTCGGCACTCATTTATTATCCGGCGCCGTGCTGGAACCTCGTGCGTTTGAAGAACTCTTCCCTGATTGGAAAGAACGCGGCGCACCACTGCACACCAAAGCAGGCAAAGATTCCTTTTTGTTTTTAACAAAAAATCTGTCCTTCAAATTACCCACACCTCCCACCATGAACAATCATGGCAACTATATCATCTCGCTGGGTGAGCTTGCCCGATGGATGGCAGGTGAAGCCGAAAAACTTGGCGTTGAAATTTATCCCGGTTTTGCCGGTGCTGAATTATTGATTGATGAAACCGGCTGCGTGCGCGGCGTGGCAACTGGCGATCAAGGTATCACCAAAAAAGGTGAGCGCAGCGATGCCTTCACCCAAGGCGTCGAATTGGTGGCCAAGCAAACCATCTTTGCCGAAGGCTGCCGTGGTTCTCTCACCAAACAATTATTTGATAAATACAATTTACGCGATGGGGTAGACCCGCAAACCTATGGCCTTGGTATCAAGGAGATTTGGGAAATCAAGCCTGAACACTTCAAACTGGGCAGCATCACCCATACCATTGGCTGGCCGATGGATACTGCTACCTATGGCGGATCATGGATGTACCATTACGGGCAAAATCTGGTCTCCATCGGATTTGTGGTTGGGCTTGATTATCAAAATCCATACCTTTCTCCTTATGAAGAATTTCAACGCTTCAAACATCATCCATCCATTGCCAAGGTTCTCACTGGCGGTAAACGCATCGCCTATGGTGCACGCGCACTGAGCGAAGGCGGCATTCAATCCATTCCCAAACTTACCTTTGCCGGCGGATTGCTAATTGGTGATGCAGCAGGATTTTTAAACGTACCCAAAATCAAGGGCAACCATACGGCCATGAAATCCGGCATGGTGGCCGCCAAGGCAGTTTATGAACACATTACCCTTGGCTATGACAGCAACGAAGTAACCGGCTACACCGAAAAACTTCAACAAAGCTGGATTTGGAAAGAATTGGATGAAGTGCGCAACATTCGTCCGGCATTCCGTTTTGGCTTGTGGCTCGGCATGCTCTATGCCGCGTTTGACAACGTCATTTTAAAAGGCAATGCGCCGTGGACATTCCATAACCACGCCGATCATACCCAACTCAAAAAAGCCAATGAATGCGAAAAAATTATCTATCCGAAACCTGATGGTGTGCTCAGCTTTGACAGGCTGACATCGGTATCCCTTACCGGAACAAACCACAGCGAAGACCAACCCGTGCATCTGCAGCTCAAAGATCCAGCAGTTGCAATTAATACCAACTACGCACTCTATGACAGCCCCGAGCAACGCTATTGCCCGGCAGGCGTCTATGAAATCATCAAAGACGCAAGTGATAAACCGCAATTACAAATCAATGCGCAAAACTGCATTCACTGCAAAACCTGCGACGTCAAAGACCCTACCCAAAATATCAATTGGGTTACGCCAGAAGGCGGCGGCGGGCCCAATTATGGTGCCATGTAATCCCATTCTATCATCCATACCTACAGGACCTTTCATGCGTTTATTGATTATCCTTACTGCATTACTGTCGATGCTGGTTGCGCCATGCGTTGCAGATACCATTACTGTGCGCGCAGATGCATGGTGCCCGTATAACTGCAAACCGGACGATAAAAAACAAGGCTATGGCATTGATATCATCAAAACCATTTTTGAAAAAGCCGGACACACAATTGACTACAGCAATTTAAAATGGGCCGACAGTATCGCCCGCACCCGCAAAGGTGAATTCACTGCCATCATCGGCGCTACCAATAGCGATGCACCGGATTTTGTTTTTCCAAACGAACCGATTGGCATGTCCTCCATCACCTACGCCGTGCGTGAAGATGATCCATCTATTCTTCATTCGGTCAGTGATTTGAAAGCAAAAAAACTCGGCGTGATTGACGCCTACAGCTATAACCCCGTGGTGGATGCTTATATTGCCAAGCATAAATCGGATGCTCAGAAAATCCATATTGAAACCGGCGAAGACGCACTGGAAAAAAACATCAGCTTATTGCTGGACCATAAGCTGGATGCAGTATGCGACGACACCAATGTGATCTATTACAAAACCAATAAAATGAGCGTGTTTAACAAGCTGAAAATGAGCCAGGACACCGGCAATTTAACGCACATCTATCTGGCATTTTCACCCAGCAATCCAAAAGCAAAGGAATACGCAGCTCTTCTGGATAAAGGCATCGCCGAGTTGCGCAGTAGCGGCAAATTGAAAGCTATTTTGCAAAAATACGGTCTCAGTGACTGGAAATAGCTACTTCAATCCAAACACCACGCGGGGGATATGCTGCAGATCTTCGCGCACTCCCACATCATGGTAGCCATGTTGCTTTAATAATTCTGACACCGCATTTGCCTGTGTATGCCCCACTTCAAATGCCAATAACCCGCCATCCTTCAACAATGCTCTGGCGGCTGGAATAATCACGCGGTAGGGATTGAGGCCATCTTCGCCGCCATCTAACGCAAGATCAGGATCGTAGAGTTTAACCTCCGGCTGCAAGCTATCCATCTCATGGGTTGCAATATAGGGCGGGTTACTAACAATCACATCAAATGGACCATGGATACCTTCACACCAGTTTGTTTCAACAAAACTGATACGGTCTTTAAGGCCAAGCTGTACGGCATTGTGTTGTGCAGCCTGCAGAGCACGCGCACTTTTATCGCTGGCCACGCCTTGAGCATGTTCATATTCATGCAATAACGACAAAATCACGCATCCCGTACCCGTGCCAATATCTAACATACGCAGCTTGGTGGTGAGCCGCGGCACTTTTTTTAAAACACATTCAACTAATGTTTCGGTATCCGGCCTTGGCTCCAGTGTTGCCTCATTCATTCCGAATGGCAGACCCCAGAATTCACGCAGGCCATGGATACGCGCCAAGGGTTCGCGCTTTTCTCGCCTTGCCAGCCAACCAAGCACCGTTGCTTCTTCATCTTCATTCAGTTCAACCTTGGGGCGGATAATCAATTCCAATGCCTCGCACTGCAGGGCATAGCTAATAAGCAAACGCGCTTCACGGTCGGGATTATCAATGCCTGCTTGCTGCAAGCGTTGGGAAGCGAATATGAGGGCTTCGCCTCTGGTCATAGCTCGGTAAACGCCGCAAGCTTTGTCATTTGGTCATCCGCCATTAAAGCTTCAATAATCTCGTCCAGTTCAGTGCCATCGACAATCGCATCAATGTTATAAAGCGTAAGATTGATACGATGGTCGCTTACGCGGCCTTGCGGATAGTTATAGGTACGAATGCGTTCTGAGCGGTCACCGCTGCCCACCTGCGTCTTACGGTCGGCGGCACGGGTACTGGCCAATTTCTGGCGTTCGTTTTCATAAATGCGGCTGCGCAAAATTTTCATTGCCTTGGCACGATTTTTAATCTGCGAGCGTTCTTCCTGCATCGCCACTACCGTGCCGGTTGGCAAATGGGTAATACGCACAGCGCTTTCGGTTTTATTGACGTGCTGTCCACCCGCGCCCGATGCACGGTATACGTCAATCTTCAAATCGCTCTCATTGATATTGATATCAACTTCTTCGGCTTCGGGCAGCACCGCCACCGTCGCTGCCGATGTATGCACACGGCCTTGACTTTCCGTTTCAGGCACACGTTGCACGCGGTGCACACCAGATTCATATTTCAAACGTTGGAATACATTTCGTCCGGTAATGCTGGCGCTGGCTTCTTTCAACCCGCCCAGATCACTTTCAGAAAAATCCATCACTTCGAACTTCCAACCCTTCACAGCCGCATAGCGCTTGTACATATCAAACAGCACGGCAGCGAATAAGGCGGCTTCATCACCGCCAGTACCTGCGCGCACTTCCAAAATGGCGTTCTTTTCATCGGCTTCGTCTTTGGGAAGCAATTGCAACTGAATGGCACGTTCCAACTCAGGCAGTTTTTTATTGAGCTGCACCAATTCGGCTTCCGCCATGCTTTTCATATCAGGGTCTTTGAGTAACCCTTCAAGATCGTCTTTTTCTTTTAACGCAGCTTTCCATTCGGTAATGGCTTCTACCACCGGCGTTAAATCGGAATATTCTTTGGAGCAGCGGACAAATTCTTTCGAGCTGAGCTTATCACCCTGCTCCAGCTTGGATGCCAGTTCTTCATGCTTGGCTTGAACCGCCAAAAATTTTTCGCCCATCGATGACATAAAGGACTTCTATTCAGCCGCTTGCTGGGCTTGCGCTGCTTTTTTAGCATCCAGACCGGCTTGAATTTCCGCGGCCTTCTTTTCAACCAATCCCACCAGATGGTCGACGATGTCTTCATCCTTCAAGCGGTGCGCAGGTTGGCCTGCGATATACACTTGATGGGTGTTCTTGCCGCCGCCGGTAAATCCGATATCGGTATAGGTCGCTTCGCCCGGGCCATTTACCACACAGCCAATCACCGACACGCTCATAGGCGTGGTAATGTGGCTGAGGCGTTGTTCGAGCACTTCCACCGTTTTAATGACGTTGAAGTTTTGGCGTGCGCATGACGGGCATGAAATAACCGTCACGCCACGGCAACGCAGATTCATGCTCTTCAGCATGTCAAAGCCAACCTTCACTTCTTCTTCTGGCTCAGCCGAGAGTGACACGCGCAGCGTATCGCCAATGCCTGACCATAGCAGCATGCCAAGACCAATGGAGGATTTCACCGTCCCCATACGTGTACCACCGGCTTCGGTAATACCGATATGGAGAGGATAATCACATGCCTCAGCCAATGCCTGATACGCGGCAACGCCAAGGAATACATCGGATGCTTTCACCGAAATATTGGTGTTGAAGAAATCATTTTCTTCGAGAATGCGAATATGATCGAGCGCGCTTTCTACCATCGCATCGGGGCATGGCTCGCCGTATTTTTCCAACAAGTCTTGTTCTAGCGAACCTGCGTTCACACCAATACGAATGGCGCAGCCATGATCCTTGGCGGCTTTCACTACTTCCTTCACGCGGTCAGCTGAACCGATGTTACCTGGATTAATGCGCAGTTCGGCAGCACCTGCTTCGGCGGCTTCTAACGCGCGCTTATAATGGAAATGAATATCAGCCGAAATCGGGCAACGGGATTGCTTGACGATTTCCTTCAGCGCAGCCGTGGATTCTTCATCCGGGCATGATACGCGCACCATATCCGCGCCCACATCCACGCAGCGATTAATCTGCGCAACGGTTGCGGCCACATCCTTGGTCAAGGTGTTGGTCATGGTCTGTACTGAAATCGGCGCATCGCCGCCCATCTCCATGGGGCCCACCTTGATTTTACGGCAGGCGCGGCGCTGAATTTGGCGCCATGGGCGAATATGGTTCATATCGTCGTGTTGCATACTATTTGGTTCCTGTTTTTATGCTGCGTGATATAGCCCAAAAAGAGGGCAAAAGCTAGGGTCGTTACCCATCTATTTATTGCAGATATTTCAATAAACTATCGGCATTCAGCGGGATATTGTGCATGGCCTCATCAGGATCGCCCAATGGTTGCATTTCACGGCCATCAATTTGCATATGCAACGCGCCTGCATTGGTGGTGGCCAATGTGAGGCCTGCTTTATCGGGGACGTAGAAGGCTTCGCCCTTATTTATAACGCGTTCGGCAATCATACGTCCGGTTGAATCAAAAATTTGTACGGTGGTTTCATCCACCGCCTTAAGCTTGATGCGGGATGGCGCGGGTGCTTTTCCGGCTACGCCCGGCGCAGCAGCAGATGGCGCGACCAATCCCTTTTGTAAAAATCCGGAGCTGACATGCGTGGTATCCACCACGGCTGTGTCCACATTTGCGGGTTCTTCATGTGGCACTGCTTGCACCACAGGTTGCTGTGCTTGCTGTTGCAATTGTTGCTGCTCAAGTTGCTGCGGAGTTACTTGCTGCTGAACCTGGGGTTGAAGTGGTTGTTGAATTTGTGTTGCCTGAACCTGCGCAGCGGGTTGCGCGGCCTGATTGGCAATTGCTTTTTGTTCCGCCGCCTTTTGCTCCGAGATTTGTGAAATCGCAGGAGGTGCAATCGGTGTGGTCTCTACCGTATCACGGGTAAACACATATCCAACCGCCGACAATAAAAATGCGAGTGCAGCCGTCATCACCACCAGGGATGAACTGGGCAAGGGCTGTTCGGCCACTGCTTCCGGCATTATCATTTGTGGCTGTTTTTGCGGCATGGAAAGCGCAACTTCGCGTCGGCATTCAGCCACTAATGCATCGACATCCAAATTCAATGTTGCCGCATAAGCACGCACAAAACCCACCGCATAGGTGCGTGATGGCAAGTCACCAAAACGGCTTTCTTCGATTGCCATTAAGTGCTGCGGTTTGATTTTTATTTCCGCCGCAATGTCTTCAATAGCAAATTGTCCAGCTAATCGTGCGGCGCGCAATTGATCGCCAACTTTTTGTTTGCCGGAAACTGCTGGCTTCGCCTCGTCCTGTTTCTTTTGCAAAATCTGCGACAGCAATGCTTCGGGTGGCGTAGCTTGTGTCTCGACTGCGTTTATCTCGCTGCCAACATCCGCTGGTTTTTTTTCTGCGACCAACCCTTCACTATCCACCTGCGCAGCAAGCCCGCGTAAATCGTCAAGTGCTTCATGAGCCTTGGCGAGCGCCAATTCATCTTGGGCAAGCACTTCACTCGCAGCAGAAGCTTCGGCAAAGGATTCTGGATTTCCTTCGTCGTTCTGGCTGCCGGGTGTGGTGGTGCTGGATGTCATATCTAGGGATAACTGATCAAACGATAACTGGTTAACTGAAGACTTCTTATTGGAACGCGCCATAACTTAACAACACCATCAATCTACGCGATGAATTGGCCGGACCCCTCAACTGCGGGAATCAGCTGGTCATGCCTAAATTATCACCACATCCTATTGTTTTAGCAAAGGAAAAGGCCGACTGTCTATCGTTACGATGGTGTTATTTTGCAGTTGTGTAGATTTTTTGCCCAAGGGCAATTTAGGCGCGGCGCTTTAAGGCAGACTCAGCCTCGCCCATCAACTCGGCCAAAATCTCGGCAATCGGCTGCTCTTTATCAACCAGACCAACACTTTGCCCCGCCATAACCGAGCCAGTATCGACATCCCCGTCCACCACTGCGCGGCGCAAGGCCCCCGCCCAGAAATGTTCGATTTCCAATTGGGCAGCTTTTTGGTCAAGCTCCCCCTTATCAAATTTGGCAATCACATCGCGTTGCTTTTCCATAAAGGCCCTTGTGCCATCATTGGCTAGTGCGCGTACAGGAATAACCGGAAACCGTGCATCCAAGGCAAGACTTGGCTGCGCATCACGCGCCGCGCCACGTAGAAATGCCTTTTTAAAATTAGGGTGCGCAATGCATTCGCTGGAGCATACAAACCGCGTGCCAAGCTGCACACCTGCTGCGCCCATTTCCAAAAAGGCCAACATACCTTCGCCTCGGCCAATACCCCCCGCCACAAAGACAGGCACTTCGGTAATATTGGGCAAAATTTCCTGCGCCAATACAAACGTACTCACAGGGCCAATATGTCCGCCGGCTTCCATGCCTTCAATCACAATCGCATCCACGCCACCGCGAATAAGTTTTTTAGCAATCACGAGCGCAGGGGCGAATGCCAGTACCTTGGCGCCGCCATTCTTCGCACGGGTGATAGCAGTAGCTGGTGGCAACCCGCCCGCCAATACAATGTGCGAAACCTTTTCTTCGATGCACACATCAATCAATGCATCGAGTTGCGGATGCATAGTGATGAGGTTCACACCGAATGGTTTATTGGTCAGCGCGCGCGTGGCTTTAATTTCCGTGCGCAGCAAATCGGTATTCATCGAGCCACAGGCGAGCACACCAAACGCACCCGCATTGGATAATGCCGATACAAGCTTGCGTTCCGACACCCATGTCATAGCGCCGCCCATAATGGCAAGCTCGGAGCCTAAAAACTCACGGCCACGCTTGGTTAGTTTGTCAAGATAAGGGGAAAGGGCCATACCCTTTACGCCGCATCAAGTTGATAGGTGGTGTGGAGCGTGCGTAGCGCAAGTTCCGTATAGGCTTCTTCAATCAACACCGAAATCTTGATTTCGGAGGTTGAAACCACCTGAATGTTGATGCCCTTATCGGCGAGCGCCTTGAACATCATCTGGCCCACACCGGCATAGGAACGCATGCCTACACCCACCACGGAAATCTTCACCACATCCTTGCTGGTTTGCAATTCTTTATAAGCAATTTCTTTTTGATTGGTGGTAAGCGCTTCGGTTGCGCGCAACAAATCGGTGCGCGGCACGGTGAAGGTCACGTCAACGGTTTTACCGTCATCCGAGGCTGCTTGCACAATCATATCGACGTTGATGTTACCGGCAGCAAGGGGTCCAAAAATGCGAGCAAGCATACCTGGCTTATCTTCCACATTGGTCAGGGTAATGCGTGCTTCATCACGGCTGTGCGCCAGACCCGTGACCATTTGTTTTTCCATCATGGCATCCTCATCAATTAAAAAGGTTCCCGGTAAATCGCTACCGACGGTTGTTTCAAAGGTTGAAAGCACCTGCACAGGCACTTTGTAATTCATCGCAAGTTCAACCGAACGCGTTTGCAATACCTTGGAACCCAGTGATGCCAATTCCAGCATTTCTTCATACGCAATGCGGTTGATCTTCTTTGCTTTTTGCACCAAGCGTGGATCGCTGGTGTAAATACCATTCACGTCGGTATAGATATCGCAGCGGTCAGCCTTCAACGCGGCAGCCAATGCAACCGCTGATGTATCCGAGCCACCACGGCCCAGCGTGGTAATACGACCACCGCGCGTCACGCCCTGAAATCCGGGAACGACGGGCGTAATGCCCTTGGCGAAACAATCTTTGAGTAAATCTGTGCCGATATCATCAATGCGTGCCTTTTCATGGCTATCGCTGGAATAGAATGGCAATTGCCATCCTTGATAGGAACGTGCCTTCACATCCAGTTGTTGCAGGGCAAGCGCCATGAGGCCGCTGGTCACCTGTTCACCCGAAGCCACCACCACATCGTATTCCGATGGGTCATAGGCAGGCGAAATGCTGCGCACATAATCGACGAGTTGATTGGTCACACCCGACATGGCGGAAACGACCACAACCACTTTATGGCCAAGATCGATTTCTGCTTTCACCTTTTTCGCGGCATTTTGAATGCGCTCAGGATTTGCAACCGACGTGCCACCGAATTTTAAAACAAGAACAGCCATGATTGATGCATTATATGGATTGTTTTTAAGAAGGGGGAAACCTATCTTTGTCATGTCGTTTAAGCAAGAGTTTTAGCAGCATGGCAAAACAAAAAATGTCGCATAAACCTGCGGGGAAAACTGTTAACCCCGAAGAAATCAGCCGTTTTTCTGGCCTTGCCGCGCAATGGTGGAACCCTAGTGGCCCGATGGCTCCTTTGCATAAACTCAACCCCGTGCGCCTTGATTATATCAAAAGCAAAATCTTAGCGCATTTTACGACCCCCAAGGACCTCGGCATTTTGGACATCGGCTGCGCCGCTGGACTAGTCAGCGAGAATTTGGCCAGCTGGGGCGCGAATAAAAAAATGAGTGTCACAGGTGTCGACGCCAGCGAACAACTCATCGCCGCCGCGCAGCTTCACGCGCAAGAAAACAACGTAAAGGTCACCTACCGCCATAGCGATGTGGATGCATTGGTGAATGCAGGCGAAACCTATGACGTCGTTTTGGCTCTTGAAATCATCGAGCATGTGAATGACCAAATCCACTTTATTCAGCAAGCTGCAAAGTTGCTCAAGAAAAACGGGTTGATGATTGTCTCCACACTCAACCGCAGCCCAAAGGGATTTTTACTGGGCATCGTCGGCGCGGAATACATCATGCGCTGGCTGCCACGCGGCACGCATGATTGGCGACAATTTGTCAAACCATCGGAATTATCAGGCTGGCTTTCGCATGCAGGACTTGGCACGGACGAAGTGGTAGGGCTGTGTTACAATCCGCTTTCGGGCGTATTTTCCATCAATCCAAATGATGTCGATGTGAACTACATCATCTGCGCTTCACGCATATAAGCGCGCATAAAAAAAGAGGCCCGGTGAAGGGCCTCTTTTCCATATTCGATTAGATTTAAACGGATGGATTATCCAACCCGCGACCTCTGATGGGCGTAACACCCGCTGTACGTACTGGTTCGCTGGCTGGCGCGGTAACAGGCGCAGTTCTAACAACCGCATTCTGAGCCACCACATTGCCTGGACGATCAAGCGCGGCAGAAGATAATCCACTGAGAATGCCAAGACCCTGCTTCATCAATGCATTCGCAGCAGGCGGAACGCGGCTCGCTAATTGTTGAGCCACACGGCGCAAGTGTTCAAAGTTTTCGTGAGCAGATTGTGCGGCAAGACGTGCTTGTTGCTCAGCGCGAACTGAACGATTATCTGCTCTTCCGGTCCATGTTGCGGCGCTCATACTGTAACTCCCATGTCTTTCATGATTTTAGCTGCAGCTTTAATGTAACGTTTTCTTGAATCCCCTTCAGGAACCAAGTCGTCCGCATCGGGCTGGAACTTGGTATCAATTGGTTCAAAGATAGCGTAGTAGTTGTCCCACATCGCTTTCATGGTCTCCATGATCTCTTTCTTTTCTTCCGGGCCGCAATGCTCTGCAGCTTCTTCAAATAAACGGAATGCAGAAGCCATGTGAAATTCAAGTTCACCAATCACGGCTTCATTACGCTCCATATCGCGGAATTCCTTATCAAGGCCCTTGCTGATCGCATGGATCGCTGGCCAATGATCGCCAACAGGGCCCATTTCATGCCCTGCGATCATCACCCCGTTCTTGAGGGTTCTTAGTAGTGTATCGTCATCCATAATACTTCTCTCCTCCGTCGTCTCTTTTGGTTTGGTTGACCCAAACTCAACGGGATTTTCTGAAACGTCAGCGAACCCCTTATGAAACTCACCATAACATGGTTTATTTGAAAGTATTAGATGATTGTATTTTGAAAACGAAGAAAAATGCAGTTTTTACAGTAATAAACAAGTAACTTTTAAGTCAAAACTATGGTTAATGCTTCATTAATACTAGTAATAATCAAATCTATACTTGCAAACAAAAGTCTTTATTTATAATTTTCGGTAAACTTCGTAGTAACAACATCAGTAGTTAATCTTATTACTAAAGTAAAAAGCTGAATCTATAGCTAAGTGTGGATAATTAATACCCCGCAGCGTGGATTCAACTGATGATTTATTGCAACTTACTAAAAATATTCCTGAGGGGGTGAAACAGCCTAAAAATCACCCTGCGAGCAACTTTCAAAAATACTCGGCGATTGAGAAAAAAATCGCGCAGGAAAAAATGCGCCGCACGTATGCATTTGCCACGCATATACGTTGCCTACTTATACTTAGATCTTTTTTATATGTCGCGCAGCGTCATCCGGTACATTCTTAACGCTTCATCAACCATGATTGAAAAAGCACTGAAAAATCCCATCATAAAAGTCACACTGAGTATTGCGCACAGGATTATTCCCCGTGCAAAACAGCTTTTTGCCTTATTATACAGCGCACAAGTAAAGGGTTCTTAGGCATTACCTGCGATAAATATGGGGTTATTCCACTCATTAGATATCAGCCCAGCTTTCACACGTGTCACATCTTCTACAACCCATCACAACGCGTTTTTCGCATGCGCTTCTGCGCTGCGGTGTTGGCCTGTGCGGATTTTTGATGTGCCTCATGATGATCGGCATTGCAACACCTGCCTTTGCTGCTGAACCAGCCCGCGTATCACTCGCCGCACTGCTAGGTGTTGAACCATCGCTGACTGCGGGAACATTTCTTGGGATTATCACCGCATCCTTCATCTATATTCTATCGACCTGGCTTGCCATTCGTGACCGCAGCCAGATTTTCCTGATGCTGATGGTCATGTGCCTCATGGTGCATATGGCCGCCGCCAGCGGATATATGGATCGCTTCAGCGGCAATGCCCTCACCGTTTCGTTCATCCAGCAATCGGCACTGATTTTATTTTACATGTTCAGTGGCCTGTTCACCATTTACTACCTTGAACTGGATGTTGTGCAATCGCCTATCCGCTATTTGCTATATATTGTCATTGCAGCCCTACTGGGTGTGCTTTGCCTTGGCGCACTGGATATAGGCTTCATCGGCCATTACATGCCTTACATCGGCGCAGGTGCGATTTTCCTCTACTTGCTGTCTGGCTTGTTCGCCTTCCTGCTTCGGATCAGCGGCAGTCTTGCCTATGTGCTGGCCTTTGCCGTTGTATTTATCGGTACGCTCAGCACCTTGCCAATTGAATGGACCGCGCTGGGCTTGCCGCAAATCGCCAGTGACGTCAATGCATTGTCCTACGCACTGTGCGCAATGCTGTTTGCCGTGGTGATTGCCAGCCAGTTTGCCAAACGCCAAGAACTCAAAGAACGTGAACTTGCTACCAGTAACGAACGTTTCCGCATGGCCGCGCTGGGATCTAATGAAGGTCTGTATGACTGGGATTTAACAACCCGCCAAGCCTACTTCTCCGATCGTTTGCGCCGGATTTTTGGCGCCAGCATGAATAACCAAAAACATTTATTGCGCATCTGGTTCCGCGTGATCCATCCCGAAGATCGCAAAGCCGTGCGTCAGAAATTCTTTGGCTTCCTTCGTAATAAGAAGGAAATGTCGGTTACATTCGATTACCGCATTACACGCAAAGATAAAAATGGCCAGAAGCAGATTGTTTGGGTCTCTACGACGGGTGTGGCGGTACGCTCGACCCTGGGCAAAGTGTTGCGTCTGGTAGGATCGGTTGGCGACGTCACCGAGAAAAAGCGTGCAGAATCCCGCCTGAAAGCCAGTGAAATCCGCTTCCGCAGCATTGCCGAAGCACATCCGGTTCCGGTGTTGATTGCCACTCTCAATGAAGGCGAAATTGTTTACGCAAGTCAGGGCAGCGTGCAGGCTCTAGGCATGAATATGGAAAATCTGATCGGCTATTCACTCGATAACTTTTTTACCGATACCGAAACCCGCCGCGAACTGATGCGCGATGTGCAGAAAACCGGCGGGGTGGATTTGCGTGAATGTTTATTGCAACGTTCAGACCACAGTACTTTCTATGCCGCCGTTTCTGCGCGCTCGATTAATTACGAACGTCGCCCTTGCGCGGTGATTGGTATCAACGACATCACCGAACGCAAAGTCGCCGAAACCAAAATCCGTGAACAGGAATCCGCCCTGCAGCAATCTGAAAAACTGGCTGCCCTTGGCGGCTTGCTCGCTGGCGTTGCACATGAACTCAACAATCCATTATCCGTGATTGTTGGCCAAGCCGTGCTGATGCGCGAAAGTGCCAAAGATGAAAAAACCACCAGCCGTGCCGACAAAATCCACAAAGCCGGTGAACGCTGCGCTCGTATCATCAAAAGCTTCCTTGCCTTGGCACGCCGCAAGCCGCCTGAACGTAAAGCTGTATCCATTAACGAGGTTATCGAAAGCTCGATTGAGTTGCTGGCATTCCAGTTGCGCACTGACAATATCGAACTTATCCGTAATCTTGATGCCCATATTCCCAATGCGCTGGCCGATGCCGATCAAATGACGCAGGTCATCACCAATCTGGTCATGAACGCCAAACAGGTTCTGCAGGAAAAAGAAGGCAAGCGCAGCATCACCATTCAAAGCTGGTCCGACAGCGATAACGGAACCGATGGTCATGTCTATGTCGCTGTCACCGACAACGGCACCGGCGTACCACCGGATATTATTCACCGCATTTTCGAACCGTTCTTCACCACCAAACCAGCAGGCGCAGGCACGGGTGTGGGCTTGTCACTATGTCACAATATTGTGGAGAGCCATGGCGGACGCATTTGGGTTGAGAACGTTCAAGATACCCCGCAAGAGGCCGAATTCCAAACCGGCGCACGCTTCACCTTCTCATTGCCCGTGTGCAAAACCGTTGCCGTGGAAGAAGAAGACACCAGCAACAGCGCCGAGCAATACAAAGTCCCTGCGCAAAAAATTCTGATTGTCGATGATGAAATCGAACTCGGTCAAACCCTTGCCGATATTCTGCAAGAGGGCGGACATGAATTGATTTTGGTCGATAACGGCCAAAAAGCATTGGATGTATTGGCCAATGAAGATGTTGATTTGATTATCAGCGATTTGCGCATGCCGGTGCTCGATGGCCCGGGCCTGTACCGCGCTTTGGAATCCAATAAACCGAATTACCTGCAACGCATTATGTTTGTGACCGGCGATACCTTAAGCATTCCGGTTCGGGATTTCCTCAGCCATTACGCGCTTGAGGTGATTGAAAAGCCCTATTCGGCACATGATGTGCGCAAAGGCATCTATCAGGTATTGCAGGGCCTGAAAAAAAATCCTACCGCAACCCATCTGGGTGAGGATAAGCTGCCATTATGACGAACCGTATTCTTATTGTTGATGATGAAGTCGATATTTGTGAGTTGATTGGCGACGTCGCCGAAACCCGCGGCTTTGACGTTAAAACCATCAGCGATCCTTCCCTGGTCGAACAAACTCTGCTGGAATTCAAACCGCATTCCATCATGCTTGATTTGATGATGCCCGGAACCGACGGCGTCGAATTACTCCGCACCCTTGGTGACCATATCAAGGGCTGTGCAATTGTCTTGATGAGCGGCCATGATGTCCGCGTGCTCAATTCCGCCAAACGTCTGGGCAGCGCCCATGGCATTAACGTGATTGGTGTTTTAGAAAAGCCAATTGAAGTGCCAACCCTGCGCGACACGCTGGATATGCTGGCCAAAGCCGAAGCGCAAACCACAGATAAGCCAACCGATTTAGAAGGCCGCAAAATCAAGGTCGAGGAAATCGCGGTATTCTACCAACCTATTGTCGATATCGTGACTGGCCGCGTACGTGGAATGGAGGCGCTGGTGCGCTGGAACCATCCCCAGCACGGCATTCTTGCACCCGATTCCTTCCTGGAAGGCATGGATGCGCAGGAAATGGATGTATTGACCGACCGCGTGATGAATATCGCCGTTGATAATCTGGTTTCATTTCATGCAGCTGGCTTTCCTGTTGCCATCTCCATCAACATGACCGCCAGCAATCTGATTGATCTTGGCGTTCCAGACCGTTTACATGATTTATGTAAATCCAAAAATGTACCGCCAGAAAAAATCACCATTGAAGTAACCGAAGGCGAAGCCATGCGTGATGTCCGCCGCATCATGGACGTACTGACCCGTCTGCGTCTGCGCGGCTTTGGCGTGGCGATTGACGATTTTGGAACTGGCTATTCATCCCTTCGTGAATTACAACGCATGCCGTTCAGTTCAATGAAAATGGATAAATCCTTCGTGATGGATATGTCGGAAAACCGTGATAGCCAGATGATTGTGAATACCATCATTGATCTGGGTCATAATTTGAATCTGAAGGTCGTGGCCGAAGGCGTTGAAACACCGGCGGTGTGGAATATGCTCAAGGACCGTGGTTGCGATTTAGCGCAGGGTTATCTGATTTCCAAGCCCATGTCCTTTGAACATTTTCTAAAATGGATTACTGAAAACGCTGGCGTTTTCAAGATATAAGGGGTAATTCCTAAAGGGTAGTTATTCCTTTAGCGGTTCGGCCTTATGCATTCTCCCAAAGTTCCCCAACACCTGTTCGATCATCTCGACACCCTTATTCGTAAAGCCAAAAGCCTAGGCGCGGATGCGGCCGATGGGGTGTATGTCGAAAGCATGGGCGTATCTGCCGCCATCCGTAATGGCGAGCTATCAACGCTTGAACGCAGCGAAAATGCATCTTTGGGTTTGCGCGTCCTCATCGGCAAGAAGCAAGCCAGCGTCGCCACGCAAGATATCAACGCCGAACGTCTGGGTGAATTGGTTGAACGCGCCGTGAGCATGGCCAAACTCGCGCCAGAAGATCCTTATGCTGGCCTTGCCGATGTAAGCCAACTTGCAAAACATGTTCCTGATCTGGATTTATTCGACGGCGTGGAAATTAGCGCAGACCAACTGATTGAATCCGCTAAAACCATGGAAAGCACCGTGCGGCAAAATCCGCTGGTCACCAATGTGGAAGAAAGCAATGCCAGCTGGGGTTTATCCGGCTTTGCGTTTCTCACCAGCCATGGCTTTTCCGGCGGGTATCGTGGCACATCGCATGGCCTTTCAATTGAAGTGGTCGCTGGCACCGGCACCAACATGGTGCGCGATTACGATTATTCCAGCGCCTTGCATGGCAGCGATATGCGCAGCCCCGTAGATGTGGCAACCGCCGCCGCGCAACGCACCGTCAGCCGTTTGAACGCACGCAAAATGCCTACCAAAAAAATCCCCGTGGTATTTGCCCCGCGCGTTGCCAGTTCGTTATTGCGCAATTTGCTCAGCGCGATGAATGGAACCTCCATTGCGCGCAAAGCGTCCTTCCTGATTGACGAGATGGGCAAAGCGATTTTTCCATCCACCATCACCCTTGTAGATGATCCGTTGATGAAACGCGGCTTGCGCTCCCGCCCCTTTGATGGCGAAGGTCTGCCTACCACCAAACAACTTCTTGTTGAAAATGGCGTCCTCAAAAGCTGGCTTCTCAATTGCAGTGCTGCACGTCAATTGGGCCTTGCCAGCACCGGTCATGCCAGCCGCGGTGTGGGCGGCGTCCCCGGCATCAGTGCCAGCAATTTCTATATGCAACCTGGCGCTCTCACTCCTGATGCCTTGATTGCCGATATCAAGGAAGGTTTCTATGTCACCGAAACCATGGGCCATGGCGGCGACACCTTAACGGGTGATTACAGCCAAGGCGCGGCAGGCTTCTGGATTGAAAACGGCAAGATTGCATTCCCGGTTCATGAAATGACGATTGCCGGAAATTTAAAACCGATGTTCCAGAATTTAACCGCCGCGAATGATTTAACCCATCGCTACGGTGTGGATGCACCAACCCTGCGCATCGAAGGCATGACGGTAGCAGGGGAATAAGCCTGTATTATAAGGCTTACCAAAAGGTTGCAGGGCGTGCGGGCGCTCTCTAAACTGCCCCCCATGCTGTCTTACCGTACCATCTGGTTATCCGATATTCATCTGGGCACACGTGGCTGTCAGGCCGATGTGCTGCTGGATTTTTTGAACCATACGCAAAGCAAAACCCTGTATCTGGTTGGCGATATTGTTGATGGGTGGGAACTCAAGAAAAAGTGGTTCTGGCCTGCATCCCACCATTCAGTCTTGCATCATTTTTTAAAATGCTCGCGCGAAGGCACCAAGGTTACCTACATTCCCGGCAATCACGATGAAATGTCACGTGACTATCTCGGGCAAACCTTTGGCGGCATTCCGGTGATCAATCAATTGGTCCATGAGACCGCCGATGGTAAACGCATGTTGGTGATGCATGGCGATCAGTTCGATGTGGTCATGCGCGGCGCCAAATGGCTCGCCAAGCTGGGCAGCATGGCATACGGCATCGCCATCGGTATTAACTGGGTATTCAACACGGTGCGCCGCGCACTGGGCCTGACCTATTGGTCGCTGTCGGCCTATTTAAAACAAAAAGTCAAAGACCGCGTTAAAGACATCAATGATTACGAGCATTTCTTGGCCGAAGAAGCCCGCCAGAATAAATGTGCAGGTATCATTTGTGGCCACATTCACCGCGCAGAAATCCGTACTATTGAAGATGTATTGTATTGCAATGATGGCGACTGGGTTGAATCCTGTACGGCGCTGGTTGAACATCATGATGGCCGTCTGGAAATCATCCATTGGCCCACACAGCGTACAGCATTATTGGCGGCCGCATGAAGTTGCTCATTGTTTCTGATGCATGGCATCCACAGGTGAATGGCGTTGTGCGCACTCTGGAAGAAACCATTCGCCAGCTCCAAATGCTGGGTCATCAGGTGACCATTGTGGGGCCAGAACCGGGATTATTCACCTTTCCCGCGCCAAGCTATCCGGAAATCAAACTTGAATTTTTTGCTGACTCTCGCCTGCGCCGTATCGTTTCCGATTTCCAACCGGACTATATCCATATCGCCACCGAAGGGCCGCTTGGCCTTGCCATGCGCCATATCTGCGTGCAGCAAAAACGCCCCTACAGCACCGCGTATCACACCTGCTTTCCGGAATATCTGGAAAAACGTGTGCCAAAACCCTTTAAAAACGCGATTAAACTACTCACCTACCAATTCATCAAACGCCTGCATGTGCCATCCTGCGCGGTGATGGTTTCTACGCCAAGCATCGAAGCGGTGTTGCGCCAACATCGCATCACGCGCATTCGTCGTTGGTCACGCGGCGTTGATACCAATATCTTCAAACCATATGGTAAGGATTTGGATGCATTCAAAGACTTGCCGCGCCCAATTTATATTTATGTGGGCCGCGTGGCGGTAGAAAAAAATCTGGATGCATTTTTATCGCTCGATATTCCCGGCAGCAAAGTGGTCATTGGCGATGGCCCGGGTGAAGCGGATTTCAAACAACGTTATCCATCGGTCCACTTTCTTGGCAAACGCAGTGGTGAAACATTGGCGCGGCATTATGCAGCAGCCGATGTATTTGTCTTTCCATCTAAAACCGACACGTTTGGGTTGGTATTATTGGAAGCCGCCGCGTGCGGTCTGGCGGTTGCCGCCTATCCCGTACAGGGCCCTAGCGATGTCTTTGCCGACAGCGCAAAAACCGCAGGTTTTGTTGTATTAAGTGATGATTTACGTGACGCCGCATTGCGCGCAGCTGCCCTTAAACCATCGCCTGAATTATGTCACAGCTTTGTAAAAGAAAATTATTCATGGGCACATTGCACCAAACAATTTCTGGATAATCTTCAGGCGCCCACGCCTTATGCCATGCGCCGCTTGCGCCGCTTTGAACGCGCGATGGATTTTTTGCACACCATGCATACGCGCATCAAAACACTTCCCAAAATTTATCCCACCATTTATCGCGGTCTCACTTTTCTGATTGCACCACTCCTTCCACTTTACCTGCGCATTCGCGCCGCAAAGGGTAAAGAAGACCCCGCACGCCTGTCCGAACGCTTTGGTCATGCTTCGATCGCGCGGCCTGCTGGCAAACTCATCTGGTGTCATGGCGCAAGTGTGGGTGAAGCCTTATCACTTTTACCACTGGCCAAACGCCTTGGTGAGCTTCCGCAAAAACCGCATATCCTGCTCACAACCGGCACACGTAGCTCAGCCGAGATTTTGGCCAAACGATTGCCAGAAGGTGTGATTCATCAATATATTCCTGTAGATACAATGGAAGCGATGCGCCGGTTTATGCGCCATTGGCAGCCAGATTTGGCCTTATTGGTGGAATCGGAACTCTGGCCCAATCTGGTGGGCACGTTGCGCGGTAAGAAAATTCCTGCCGCACTTTTAAATGGCCGCATGAGCGAACATTCCGCCTCGCGCTGGCTGAACTTTGCCGAACTATGGATTAAAGCATTACTGCGCGTGTTTGGTCTGGTTCTGGCACAAAGCGATGCTGATGCCGCACGTTTCCGCGCACTTGGCGCTGGCAGTGCGCGCAGTGTGGGCAATTTAAAAGCCGCTGCTGAACCATTACCTTTTGATGATGCTGAACTCAAAAAATTGCAAGCCGCCATTGGCAATCGTCCGGTCTGGGTCATGGCATCCACCCATGATGGCGAGGAAGCCATTGCATGCCGCGCACATGTCGAATTGCAACGTCACTTTCCGGATATTCTTACCATTATCGTGCCGCGTCATCCATCCCGCGCGCCGGACATTATGGATATGATTGCAGGGCACAATCTTCAAGTGGAACGCCGTTCCTTCAATCAACTTCCAAACACCCATGCCGCCATTTATCTGGCCGATACATTTGGCGAATTAGGCCTGTTTTATAAGCTTTCCCCGCTGGTTGTTATCGGCGGTAGCTTTGGAAAAATCGGCGGGCATAATCCGCTGGAAGCCGCGCATTTCAACTGCGCGATAGTATTCGGGCCCGATATGCGCAACTTCGCCGAGGTTGCCAGCCAAATTGTAAGCAAAGACGCCGCCCGCCAGGTTCAAGACGAGGCTGATTTAATCGCCACACTAAAAGTACTGCTGAACATCCCGGAACAACAAACCTTACTCAGCATGAACGCCGCGCGCTTTGCCGAACATGAACAACATGTGATCGACCGCGTCATGGCGGAACTGCAGCCGCTACTCAACTCCAGCTTGAGCACGCCGCCATGAAACTTCCCACCAAACTTCATGCACCGCGCTTCTGGTTTGAACCGCCTTCGCTGCTCTCGCGCATCTTAACGCCTGCGGCCTTCATTTATCATGCCATCGGGTCGTTTTTACGCACACGTGTCACACCTTATAAAGCATCCGTACCTGTCATCTGCGTGGGCAATGTGGTGGTGGGTGGCTCGGGCAAAACGCCTGTGGTACGCACCCTTGTTGGGCACCTGAAAACATTGGGTTTTACGCCCCATATCATCAGTCGTGGCTATGGCGGATATTTATCCGGCCCCGTTCAGGTTGACCCCGCATTACATACCCTTGGCGAGGTGGGTGATGAACCATTATTGCTATCGCCCATTGCACCCGTCTGGGTTGCTAAAGATAAAGTTGCCGGTGCAAAGGCTGCGATTGCCGCGGGCGCAACCGTTTTAATTCTGGATGATGGCTTGCAAAATCCATCCTTGCATAAAGATATCAATTTTCTGGTGGTGGATGCCACGCGTGCTTTTGGTAATGAATGTGTCTTGCCTGCCGGACCGCTACGTGAACCATTATCCGATGCACTTTCAAAAACCACTGCCATCATCTGGATAGGCTCGGGTCATGATGCACTACGCGCGCAGCTTGCCAAACAAAAACCATTACTCACAGCAGCCGCAACCACTGTTGGCATAACAGACGAACTCAAAGGTCAAAACCTGTTTGCATTTTGTGGCCTTGGCAACACCAATAAGTTTTATGATGGCCTGCGCGCATCCGGCGCGAATGTCGTCAAAACCACTGATTTTCCTGATCATTATGTGTGGAGCACCTATGAAATCAGGAAGCTGTTGGATGAAGCCAAGGCGCTTAATGCCACGCCCGTTACCACCGCCAAAGACGCCGTGCGCATCCCGCCAAGCCTGCGGGGCAGCATTCTTATTTGCGATGTGGATATTCAATTTGCGGATAGTGCCGGATTAGAAAATCAGGTTCGCGCAATCAAGCCTTAACTTGTCTGTCGCCATCCGCAAAGGTCAGGTTTAAGTCACTGCCCGCCTTCACATCTGCAGCGCGCATAATGGTGTTGCCTGCCTCATCTCGCACCAATACAAACCCGCGACGAAGCACGGAGTGATAGGACAGGCTTTCCAATAATTGTCCGGTGGCAGAGAGCCGCTGCATCTTTTTTTCAAACTGAAGCCGCACTGCAGTTTGCAAGCGCAAGGTCAGGCTTTCCAGTTTCTGCCCGCCATGCTGAATGTTCTGCTTAAGCGGTAAAATGTTGAGGCCAGCTGCCAATCGCGCAAGGCGTTGCTGTTGGCGGCTTAGCATCGTCGTGGCCGCTGTTTGCAAGCGTTCCGCGCGGTCATCCAGACGCTGCGCCAATGTTTCCAGCATCACACGTGGATGGGTTAGCTTTCCGGCAAGCCGCGCGACTTGCAGACTTTGCTTTTCAATGTAACGGCGCGCCGCGCCATCCAAACGGTTACCGCTTTCACGCAGGCTTGCGATTAAATCAAGGCGTACCGGCACGGCCATTTCCGCTGCGGCGGTGGGCGTGGGCGCGCGCCTATCGGATGCAAAATCGATCATCGTGGTGTCGGTTTCATGCCCCACGGCGGAGATAACCGGAATACGGCTATTGGCAACCGCACGCACTACGCTTTCTTCATAAAAAGGCAGCATATCTTCGAGTGAACCGCCACCGCGCGCAACAATCAACACATCTGGAATTGGAATAAAGCCATTTTTATCAAGCGAATTAAAGCCAGCCACAGCATTGGCAATTTGTACCGCCGCGCCATCGCCTTGTACGGCAACGGGCCACACCAACACATGGCATGGAAAGCGGTCAGCCAACCGATGCAAAATATCTTTGATCACCGCGCCTGTCGGCGAGGTAATCACACCAATCACCGATGGCATATAGGGCAATGGCTTTTTGCGGGATTCATCAAATAGGCCTTCCGCCGCCAGTTTCTTTTTGCGGTCTTCCAGCATTTTCATGAGCGCGCCCACGCCCGCCAATGCCATTTGTTCCACCACAATCTGATATTTCGATTGCCCGGGGAAAGTGGTCAGGCGGCCTTCAACAACCACTTCCATCCCTTCTTGGGGTTTGACCTTTAACCGGCCTACTTGCCCGCGCCAACACACCCCCGCCAGATTTGCGTTTTCATCCTTCAGCGTGAAATAGAGATGGCCCGATGTATGCAATTTGGGCTGTGAAATTTCACCACGCACCCGCACATGGCCGAATTCTTCTTCCACGCTGCGCTTCAGCTGCGCGGAGATTTCGGCAACGGTGTATTCAGGAAGGTTGCTTCCGGGAACGGGCTGGTCGAGCAATGACATAGTTCAACAAGGTGGGGGTTGAGTAATCCTGCTACTATAGCTAAAAGAAGCAGACCTTAAAACCAATCTTAAAGACTCCCCATGAATGTACTGATTATCGGCTCCGGCGGCCGCGAACATGCCATTAGCTGGACCATTAGCAATTCACCCAAGCTGACCAAGCTCTATGCTGCACCTGGCAATGCCGGTATCGCCGAAATGGCCATTTGCCTGCCCATCAGCGTGGAGGATAACAAGGCGATTTTACGCGCCGTGCACGACCACTCCATCGACTTTGTCATTATCGGGCCCGAAGTTCCGCTCGTAAATGGTCTGACCGACTTATTACAAAAGAATGGCATCGCCGTGTTTGGCCCAACCAAAGCCGCAGCACAAATCGAAGGCTCAAAAGGCTTCATGAAAGATTTATGTGCACGGGCCAATATCCCCACCGCGCGCTATGCACGCTTTACCGATATCGAACAAGCCAAAGCCTATGTTGAACAACATGGCGCACCCATTGTGGTAAAGGCCGATGGCCTTGCCGCAGGTAAAGGCGTCACGGTTGCAATGACCAAAGAAGAAGCCCTTGCGGCCATTAATGCCGCTATGCTGGATAAAGCTTTTGGCGCTGCCGGCGCATCACTGGTTATTGAAGAATATATGGAAGGCGAAGAAGCCAGCTTCTTTGCATTGGTGGATGGTGAAACCGCTATTCCCTTTGCCCATGCGCAAGACCATAAACGCGCCTATGACGGCGATAAAGGCCCTAATACCGGCGGTATGGGCGCCTACTCCCCCGCACCCATAATTACAGATGCGATGCAAGACACCATCATGCAAACCATCGTGCTGCCGACAGCAAAGCAAATGGCAAAAGATGGCACGCCCTTTCGCGGGGTGTTGTTTGCGGGCTTAATGCTTACCAAAGAAGGCCCGAAGCTGATTGAATATAATGCCCGCTTTGGTGATCCGGAAACACAGGCGATGCTACCACGCCTGAAATCCGATTTACTGGATGTGCTGCATAAAACAGCGCTCAGCCGTTTGAATGAAGTAACGTTGGAATGGCATAATTGCGCGGCACTCTGTGTGGTAATGGCCGCAAAAGGTTACCCGGGCACTTATGAAAAAAATACACACATTCACGGTCTGGATAAGGTCATGGATTTTCCAAATGTCGTGGTATTTCACGCGGGCACCATCAACAATAATGGCGCCATTCTTGCCAATGGCGGACGCGTATTGGGCGTCACCGGCTTTAGTGAGACGCTCAAAGATGCGCAGCATTATGCCTATAAGGCTGTCGATGGCATTGATTGGCCGGAAGGCTTTTGCCGCCGCGACATTGGCTGGCGTGCGCTTTAACGCGTCAGTTTAGGCGCATCCAGCTTCACATTCTTGGGACCCATCACCACAAATTCCAAATTGCCATGGCTGCGCAATGCCTTGCATTGCTGTTCGATAAGTGCCCACGCCTTGGCAAAATAGTTTGGCCCGCCGCCCGCCACATGCGGGGTGATGGTCAAATTCGGCGTGGTCCATAGCAGCCAATCCGCATCGGGTTTTTCGGCATTTTCAACGCGGGCTACATCAATAGCTGCGCCTTTGATAATTCCCTGGCGCAGAGCAGCATCCAGATCTTCTTCCACCACTGCCGTGCCGCGACCCACATTGATGAAGAATGCATTTTTGTGCATCGACTGGAAGAATGCCATATCAAACATATTGGTTGTACCTGCACCGCCCGGCACCACTGAAACAATCACATCAAAATTTTTGGCGATTGTGTTTAAATCTTTTTGTTCATGAACCGGAATATCGAACTGACGGCCGCGCAGGGTGGTTACAACGCCTTCCACACTCGCCACATCAAATGCGTTCAAACGGCGGGCAATATCTTTACCAATCGAGCCATAACCCACAATCAACACACGCTTACGTTCCAAACGATGGCCCGTGCTTAAATTACGCGTATAACGGGTTCTATCCCACAGCCGCTGCGCTTGATCTCTGAACATTTGCTGCATATCAGCAAGACTGCTGAGCGCCAATAACGCTGCATGTTCAGCAGTTGGGGCATTGTGTAACCCTTCGCCGCGGCATAGCGCAATGTCGGGATGTAATGGCGGGTTCAAGAAAATATCCACGCCGGCAAATCCGGATTGAATAACCAATTTGTTGGTGGTTGGAATTTGGTCAATCATGGCGCGCAAACGGTCAACCTTGGGATGGCCCAGCGTCACCAGAAATGATGCACGCGCCAGTGTGGCTGCATCCACATCACATTCTTTATGGTCATAGCGCACCACATCATACATCTCGGAAATAGCGGCTGGCACATTCACATCAAACGTATCCGGAATAAGCATAATAGGTTTTGTTGAATGCTGCGTCATGGATGTTTCCTTTGCTTTAAAAAATAAATGATAAAAACCAACTCGTTTGAATAACTCTACCTAACGAAATCTGCCTTTTGTGACAAGCCAAAAATCACCTTATGGCTTGGGGCGAATGGCACCGCGCAAGGTGATACTCCACATCTGGTCACGCAGTTTTTGTTCGGCCTTCACACGCAAAATGGTGTCCAAAGTCTCGCTGGCAAAACCATCGGTTCGTGTCTTTAAGGTCGAGCGCATGTTTGCGACCAACTCCGGTGTTACCAATGCGGCCCACCCCATATTCATGGAAGTCGAAACCAGCTTGGCCAGCTGATAACTTTTATCCTCATCACCCGCTATGTCCTTGGCAAACTGCAGCACAATACCTTTGAATGTGGTGGCATGCATCTGTTTGGGTTTTGGCAAGGCGGCGTTGACTTTTACCAAATCGGTGAGGCGCAAATTGCTATCAATCGTTTTATCAATCGCGGTGGCCGTGATGTAGATATTGGCCAGATAACGGTAATGCTTGGCCACCTGTTCAAGCGGCATGGTGGGTTGATAATCAAGCAACGCGGCTTGGTATTGTGCATTGCCTTTAAAATCATCCATCATCCGGTAATACAGCTCGGGTTTAGCAGCAGCCTGCTTTAATACAGCAGCAAATACTGCCACCATCTGCTTTTGTTGCTGCGCGGTCAGATCCTTATGCCGTGCCGCCAGTAAGAGCTGCTGCGTGTTCGCCGCACCATTCACATAGACTTGCATATAAAGGGCCTTAATTGCATCAACCGTCAGTGTCTCGCTCACCGCGTTTTGCCATTCCGGCGCAATAGTGCGCAAAGCCATCGAGTTGTACTGGCCGGTCGCACGCTGTGCATGAGCAGCTTGGAAGGTACGGTTGAATAGAAAAATAGCAAAAGCACGGTTTTCCGGCTGCTGCAGATACGACATAAATAAACGGCGCAGACTGTGCCCTGTTTTGGCATCCACACGCACGCCCATCTCCATCAACATCATTACTGGCGATTGACTGGATAAGGTGTAAGTCGATGTGACCTGTTGAAAATCCACAATCCCTTGATGGGTGAATAAGCCCTGCATATCCTCCGCGCTCAAGGTGTGTTTTGCCAATTGCCCACGCATCTCGCGAAAGGCCGAGCGTGACGCGGATGCGGCATCCGGCCCACTACCGCCACAATAATCCACCAATAACCGATAGCCCAATACCGCCAACGGTAAATCTGGGCTGGGGTTACACAAGGGCTTATCGCCATCTTCATCGCAGTTGTTCACAATGGTCCCTGCAACTGCTCGGGCAAAACTTTCCTTGAACTTGCGCTGGTCATCTGCCGCCATGGCTGCAAGATTTTTATTTATCAGCGCACCAAGATGTTCAATTTTCCGCCCAAGGGTCAAGCGCCGCCCCGAAAATGCGCTATCATAATTTACATTGGTATGATGATGCACATAATGCGCGGCTAATATCATAAACATCTCGCCATCGCCGCGCTGTACCAGTTCTGCTGCAAGCGCTTCTACCCATTTGATTGTATGCATTTTGTTGGTGGCATTGGCGCTCGCATACTCACGCAGTAATGTTGCCAGATACTGCGGATGACGTACGCCGTTGTCATCACCCAGATATGCTTCCTGCCAGCGCAAGGGCAAAACGGCCGCAGGCACCTTACTGCGCAATAGTTCTAATTCTTCATCACGGTGAAATGCTTCTTCAGTAGCAACATCCGGGTCCCGGCTTTGGCCTTGTACTGGCGTGGCACTTACGCTCAATGCGCCGAGCGCTACTGCAGTCATGACAAATAATTCACGTATACGCATAAAAAATATCCCTAGTTAACATGGCGTAAATCTAGGGAACCAGCCGCTGGTGGGCAAAGCCAGAAATGCTTTCAAGAGGTAAAATAAGGGGGCTTTTTAGAGGATAAACTTGGATAAATCGGTATTCTTGGCCAATTCGCCAACTTTTTCCTGCACCACCGCCGCATTAATGGTCAGGGTCTCGCCTTTACGCTCGCTTGCCTCAAAGCTGATATCTTCAAGCAGGCGCTCCAATACTGTGTGCAAACGCCGCGCGCCAATATTTTCAACCGTCGCATTAATCTGTGCCGCCAGCCGAGCCAACGCGTCAATCGCATCACCAGTGATATCCAAGGTCACGCCTTCGGTTTCCATTAATGCCTTGTACTGACGTACCAGATTGGCCTGCGTGTCGGTTAAGATGCTACGCAAATCATCTTCGCTCAACGCGCTCAGTTCCACGCGAATGGGTAAACGACCCTGTAATTCCGGCAGCAGGTCAGATGGCTTAGCAATATGAAACGCACCAGAGCAGATGAACAACACATGGTCGGTTTTCACCATGCCATATTTGGTGGATACGGTTGTGCCTTCAATCAATGGCAATAAATCGCGCTGCACACCTTCACGGGATACATCACCGCCACCGCGAAATTCCTGGCGCGCCGCAATCTTGTCGATTTCATCGATGAATACGATGCCGCGTTGTTCCACTGCTTCCACCGCGCTGGCCACCATTTTATCTTGATCAAGCAATTTATCGGCTTCTTCTTGTGCCAATACCACGCGGGCTTCTTTGACATTCATGCGCTTGGTTTTGGTACGCCCACCAAAGGTTTTACCGAACATATCACCCAGATTCAGCATACCCATCTGCGCGCCGGGCATACCGGGCACATCTACGGTTGGCATGGATAGCGGGCTTTCATCGGCCACTTCTACTTCAATTTCGCGGTCTTCCAATTCACCGTCTTTAAGCATGGCGCGGAATTTCTGTTTGGTCTCGGTGCTGGCGGTTTCACCCACAAGTGCCGCGATGATGCGATCTTCAGCAAGTTTTTCTGCACGCGCTTTTACTTCCTTGCGCGATTTGACCTTCGCGCCTGCAACTGCGCTTTCCATCAAATCACGGATGATTTGTTCCACATCGCGGCCCACATAACCCACTTCGGTGTATTTGGTTGCCTCTACCTTAATAAACGGCGCATCCGCCAATTTGGCCAGACGGCGGGCGATTTCGGTTTTACCCACGCCCGTTGGCCCAATCATCAGAATGTTTTTGGGCAATACTTCATCGCGCAGATCATCGGGCAATTGCTGGCGACGCCAACGATTGCGCAACGCCACCGATACGGCGCGTTTGGCATCCTTTTGCCCGATAATGTGTTTATCAAGCTCAGCAACGATTTCTTTAGGGGTCAGTTCGGTCATAGAAAATCACTAAGAAATTAGACATAACATGTGTTAAGCCAGCACACGCCACATATCAGAATATAGGATGCAACAGGACTTGTGGCTAACGCAACGTATTCAATTATTTTTGGAACCCTTACCATTTGCGCCATAAAAGTTCCTACAATAATTGAGTAACCCATAATCGCGGTGGGTATCAGAGGGATAATCGTAAACCAAAAAATCATCCCTAAACTACCAACGATGTAGTCCATCAAAAATCTATTGCCAGAGTATTTAATGAGGGTGCCGATTAATCCTACGATTGCTAGCACAGAATATGATATAACTACGTTTTTAAAAAAGAAAATCCTCAGACCCTTACAAAAATAGAGTATCAATGCCCCTGCAAGCAAACCTGAAATCATCACTGGAAACCCAGCATGCGCAAGCATACGGGGTATGAAAAGAACAGGTAGATACATTAATGTAAACCAAGCGCACCATATGCTTGGTTTGACTATGGTTGGATCTTCGTTTGGCTTCATATATTATAGATAGTGCTTGGCGAGCACTTCGGCAATCTGTACGGCGTTTAAAGCTGCACCTTTTCTCAAATTATCCGAAACAATCCACATGGTCAGGCCGTTTTCAACCGTAATATCCTCGCGGATACGCGATACGTAAACGGGGTCTTCACCCGCCACTTCAATCGGCGTGACATAGCCATCCGCCGAGAGATGGTCAACCACCACCACGCCGGGAGCCTTGCGCAAGATTTCCTTGGCCTCAGCCGCTGAAATAGGGTTTTCAAACTCCACCGTCACGGCTTCGCTGTGCGATACAAACACAGGAACGCGCACGCAAGTCGCCGTTACCTTAATCTTTGGATCAAGGATTTTCTTGGTTTCCACCACCATCTTCCATTCTTCCTTGGTGTATCCATCTTCCATGAACACATCAATTTGCGGAATAACGTTAAAGGCGATTTGTTTCGGGAATACTTCCTTTACCAACGGGTCATTTACAAATACCGCGCGGGTCTGGGTGAACAATTCATCCATCGCTTCCTTACCGCCGCCCGAGGTGGATTGATAAGTTGCCACCACAATGCGTTTGATTTTGGCAACATCGTGCAATGGCTTTAATGCCACCACCATCTGAATGGTCGAGCAATTTGGGTTGGCAATGATATTGCGTTTCTTATATCCGGCGATGGCTTCTGGGTTAACTTCGGGCACAATCAACGGTACATCGGGGTCCATACGGAAATGGGAGGTGTTATCAATCACCACGCATCCGGCGGCACCTGCGCGCGGCGCAAATTCTTCGGAAATTTTCGCGCCAGCCGAAGATAAGCAAATATCCGTGCCCTTGAAATCATAGGTCCCCAAATCCTGAACCTTCAAGATTTGATCTTCGCCAAAGGATACTTCGCTGCCAGCCGAATTCTTGGAGGCCAAAGCCACCACTTCGCTAACAGGGAATTGACGGTCGGCAACAGTGGCGAGCATTTCTTTGCCCACGGCACCGGTGGCTCCCACAACGGCTACTTTATATGCTTTTTTACCCATGATGTTTAGTCCTACTGCTTAAATGGAGGCCTAAAAAACCATGAAACTTGCGGCAACGCAAGCGTTTCGCGCGAAAAGCTTAAAATAATTGAACTGGATTATTGCTTGGGCTGGGATTTACCAGCGCGCGGCATCATGGGGTAAACCTTTGGGCGCTCGATATACCATTTGCCATCTTCATCTTTGCTATGTCCTGCCCAGCCAAAAATATGCTGGAAGGCAGGTACCGCGCCGGATATTTCATTCATTCGCATCAAGCCATTTTCTGAGAACGCCATTTCATCATCATTGGCTTGACGGAAGAAACAATCGTCATCCTTTTGCGGCTTTAGCGTTACACCTTTTTTATCAACGAACATGCGGAACCCATGACGCTCATCATGATATGTCATACGCATGGTCATTGCACGGTCTGCAACCTTGGCATCACGAATAACGATGGTTGCAGTTTCCTGAAATTCATTCTTAGACACACTGGCAACCAATCGGCCAGCTGATGCTTCTTGCAATGCCCGCAGTGATGTAACAATCAGTTTGGCATCTGCAAATCCGGCCAATAACGCCAGACGACGCTCGTCTTCTTCCTGAATGAGCTTGGTTACTTCTGCCTTTGCAGCGTCGTTCACTTGGTATGCGTAATCAAGAAAATCTTGTGCAGAGGCCATGTTCCATCCCTTAAAAAATATACGGGCATAACCCTACGTCGCAGGAATACTTTCACCTACGAGAAAACCTTATTTTTAAGGATGTTTAACGGTTTTTGGCGCGTTCAACGCTAATCATTAAGGGCGTAGAGCGAATGGCGGCCATGATGGTGGTGAGATGCTGCACATTACTGACTTCCACATCCACAAACACGTCAAAGAAATCGACGCTGCGATTGGTGATTTTCAGATTGGTGATATTACCATTCGCTTTACTAATCGCGCCGGTCAAATTCGCAAGCGCCGATGGCAAATTGGCAATCACCACATTCAGGCGGCCAATCACGGTGTTGTTATTGTTAAACGCGCTATCATCCCATGCCACGTCAATCCAGCGTTCGGGCTGCGTGGCAAAGCTTTCCAATGTTTCGCAATCGGTGGTGTGAATGGTCACGCCCTTACCCGTCACCACGATGCCCACAATCCGGTCGCCGGGCAATGGATGGCAACAACGTGCATAATGCACCGCCATACCGGGAATAAGCCCGCGCAGTGTAAGCGGCTTGGCCGCTTTGGCTTTTTCTTTCTCGCTGACCTTATCGGTTTTCTTGGCCGGCTTGGCATCGGTTTTGGCTTGATGCTGCGGATAGAGTGCGCGCATGACATCACGCGCGGAATGCAGCGACGCGCCAATATTGGCGTATAAATCATCCAGATCTTCAGCCTGGAATTTAGGAACCACTGCTTCCAGATCTTTTTCGTTAAATGGCAAGCCTTCTTCGGAGAATAGTTTTTGTAACATGGGCTTACCCAATGCCACATATTCACCGCGTTGTTGTTGCCGCACAAACCGGCGGATATGCGAACGCGCCTTGGCGCTGACCACAAACCGTTCCCATGCAGGGCTTGGCGCACCCGCTTTGGATGTAATAATTTCCACTTGGTCACCATTGCGTAAGCTGGTGCGCAAGGGAACCATTCTTCCATTCACTTTCGCGCCTACGCATTTATCGCCCACCTTACTATGTACGGCATAGGCAAAATCAACCGGGGTGGAGCTGCGCGGCAAAGCAATCAAATCGCCCTTGGGCGTGAAGCAGAAGACTTGGTCCTGGAATAGTTCAAGGCGCGTGTAATCAAGGAATTCTTCAGGACGCTGCGCGCTTTCCACAATATCCAGCAATTCGCGCAGCCAGCGATATTGGCGGCCATCAGTCTTTTCATCATTTTGCTTATATGACCAATGTGCCGCAACGCCCAGCTCGGCCACCTCATCCATATGCTTGGTGCGGATTTGGATTTCCACGCGTTGTTTCAACGGGCCAATCACACCTGTGTGCAAGCTCTGATAACCGTTGGGCTTGGGTGTTGAGATGAAATCTTTAAAGCGTCCCGGCACCACCGAAAACTGGCTGTGCATCACGCCGAGTGCGTGATAACACTCCGCATTATTATCCACGATGATACGGAAGGCGATAATATCCGATAGCTGCTCGAACACGATGTTCTTGCGCTGCATTTTTTTCCAGATGGAATAGGGCGTTTTTTCACGCCCCAACACTTTGGCTTTTAATCCCGCCTTATCCATCACCGATTGCAGCTCATTGATAATGGTATTGACCACATCACTGCCTTCTGATCGCAAGAAATTCAACCGCGCTAAAATACTGTCCCGTGCTTCGGCATGAAGGACGGAGAATGCCAAATCCTCCAGCTCTTCCTGCATTTGCTTGATACCCATGCGCTGGGCAAGCGGCGCATAAATTTCCAGTGTTTCAAGCGCTTTGAGGCGGCGTTTTTCCGGCTTCTTTACATAGTGAATGGTGCGCATGTTATGTAGCCGGTCCGCCAGCTTGACCAGCAATACGCGGATATCTTCAGCCATCGCCACAATCAGCTTGCGGAAATTTTCTGCCTGCTGGGCTTTTTCACTTTGGAATTCAAGGCGCGATAGCTTGGTTACGCCCTCGACCATGTGCGCGACTTCCGCGCCAAACATCTCGGTCAGTTGTTCTTTGGTTGCGCCGGTATCTTCAATCGTGTCATGCAATAATGCAGTCGCGATGGATGCGCTATCCAGTTTCATCTCGGTCAGAATGCTGGCGACTTCTAAGGGATGCGAAAAATACGGGTCACCTGAATGGCGCATTTGCGTGCCATGCGCCTTCATCGAAAACACATAAGCCTTATTCAGTAATTCTTCATCGACCTTGGGGTCATAGGCACGTACGCGGTCCACTAACTCATATTGGCGGATGAGCGGCTTTTTTGGTCGCGCAGAAATCGGCGCAGCCGGAGCGGCTTCTGGGGTAGCAGGGGTTGGCTGGTTATCGTCAGGGGTCATCAAATTAAACTAATGCTATGGGCCAATAAAACTAGCGGCTTTATATTAACATATTGTTGCCAGCCTGTTTATTGTTTCAGCCAATAGTTACAGTTTCAATATGCCTTTTGCGCCATCGGCAATGAATTGAATGGCCAAGGCAGCCAATAAAATGCCCATTAAGCGCGCCATAATCTGTATCCCGCCGCTACCCAGCACGGTTTTAAGACGCTGCACAGCTTTCATGGAGGCATAAGATGCCAGCACTGCAAGCACCATCGCTACATAGACCTGGAGCTGGTCAATAAAGGCTGGCGATTTATTGGTCAGCAAAATGATGGCCGTGATACAGCCAGGCCCCGACAGCAAGGGAATGGCCAGCGGGAACACCGCAATATCCCCGCGATCCGAATAAACCGAACCATCTTTTTGAATATTCTGCTGGTCATGGTCACCCATCAGCATGCGGAAGGCGATCACAAATAATAACAAGCCGCCGGCAATACGAAACGCTTCAAGCGAAATGCCGAGCATGGCCAGAACCGATGCGCCCATCAAACCGAAGAACAGCAATACGCCGCCACCCACAATGCATGCCTTCTTGGCAACAGCCTCGGCCTGGTCATGGGTCATCGCAGCTGTCAGCGCGCCATATACTGCAGCGGTGCCCAGCGGATCGATGATGACGGTAAGGGTAACAAGGGCAGAGAGAAAAAGTTCCATCCCTTATTGATAATCAAGCCTAGCTATCAAGTCCAGCGGCCTTATCGCGTTTACGGTAAAAAGCCTGCAATTTTCTGCGGGCATCGGGGCGCAGGCATTGCAACGTATATTTACGGCGGCGCGGGCTACTGATTAAACGATCAAAATGCTCGGTACCATATAATAATACAACAACCTTATCACCATTCTTTACTTCAGTCCGCAGCGATCGTTTCTTTTCAATGACCGGATCGGAAGGGTCGGTGCGCGTCACCATGGCGCCCGATGCAACAGCAACCATATCGGTATGAATGCGCTCGGCCACATCGGCAATGGTCGATCCTTTTTGGAAACGGCGAATGCGTCCATCGCCCACCTGTACATAAATTTCATTACCTGCCGCACGCCACTGCTCCAGTACTTTGGCTGCGGCTGAATTTTCTACCGCTGCCTTATAATGGGCATGCGATGCGTTACCATAGGTGTTGTTATCGTCATCCTTTTTCCACACAATATGAAAATCGATTAGCGGTGCAACACCCTGCGCCACATTTACCTGTAACAACACATGAATGGCGCTGTACCCGTTGGCCTTTGGATGCTCCATATAATTGCGCATATTCACCATTGTCGGCGCAGCATTCTCTTTTACTTCCATCGCCGACCTGCTCTTCACAATGCTACGATGGCTTTTCTTGCGCTTTTTATCAGTGCCGTCACCTTCTGTTTCTGCCACAAGATCAGTGATCTTTTCGGTCTGTGGTACCACCGTAAACAAGCTGCGCTGGCGGCGTACCTGGTTATAAATATCAATCCCGATTTTTTGTGCCAAACCACGGCTTTCCTGATTGGTCATTTTATCAGCGCCCGGAAAATTAAAACGCGCCGTAATGCCTATATAATCAAAAATGACCTTTTCCAGACTTTCAACCGTCGCGCCCTTTTCGTGCATCTTCAGCCACAAGGAATAGGGCGACTTCACACGGCCATATACTTCCAGCCCTTCAATGCCATGCAACTTGCTGGACACCAACTGACATAAATTATCAATCAATGTAGTTTTATCTGTTGTATTAACTGTGCCATCAAACCGGTGCGCATAGCGGCCAATATTTTCATGCAATCGCTGATGCATAGTCGGATCAGCCAGACGCAATACCTGATCCTGCATGGCTTCCACCAGTTTGCGCTGACCCAATCGGTCAGCGAGCGGAATGTAACTATGCCGCATGTAATAGAGTTCTTTTAACAGGGCTTCTTGCCCTTTGCTGTCTAACTCGGGAAGCGCTTCTTTCCAACGCTGTAAACGGACCAATTGTTGCGCAAGTCGCAAGGTAATGGCGCGGTTATCATCCGCCGCAATCATAATCATCGCCAGACGGCGCTGATTGTTTTTAGCTTCTTCAATGGTTGGTTCGGCGAGCAAATCTTCAAGGGTTTGAATTTTGCGCAGCGGTGGTGGTGGCTCCAACGCACGCATACGCAAAGCGCCCATGATAATATCTGGCACATCCGCATATTCTTCGCCGGGCAAGTCTTCGACAAATTCCTGCATCGCCAGCATCGACATATCGTCTACGTTGGGGTCGCCGCCTCGGGCAGGGCGCAAGGATGCAAACAATAATGCCGCGATGATGGTCGATGGACCAACCTGCGTGTATTCGGCTAGTGCGGTCGGGATAATAAACGGGTCATGATAAAACCCGGCATCTTCGGCAATCACCTGCGCAGAGATATCCCGTTGATCAACAATGCGGCGGGCAAGCGGAATGGCCTCGCTAATGTGCTGCGAAAGCGATATCAAACTTGGTTCATCAAGGTATTTTGATAGCTTATAAACCAGCGCATCCTTGCGCTGGCTAATTGCAATATTGGCAGGTATCTTCCTGACCTTGACGATCGGTATTTTGCCTTTATTTGTTGGTCTCTTGCCCATCCCGCAAGTCTACACAAAAAACCCGCAAATAAAAAAACCCAGCGTTTTGCTGGGTTTTTAAATATGGTTAATCGTAGGATAGCTGATATTTATTCTTTAAGCTCATCAGGGGATGCGTCTTCGAATTGAACTTCGTTCAATTCTTCATCTGCCGCACCTTCATCCTCGTCTTCATCTTCATCGGCGTCTGCGCCCGACATACCTTCAGCCATCGCAGCAGCGGCACTGGCCCATTTTTGTTCTTCGGCCATCAATTCTTTTAATTCTTCTTCGCTGCTATCGCTATCAACGCGGCGCTGATAACCCTTCACCAGATTTTCTTTCATGGTGTCGAGGCTGAGTTTTTCTTCTGCGATTTCGCGCAAAGCAACAACCGGATTTTTATCGCGGTCACGATCAACATGAAGCACAGCGCCGGATGCGATTTCACGTGCGCGTGCACCGGCCATCATCACTAATTCAAAACGATTTGGAACAAGCAAAATGCAATCTTCAACGGTAACGCGTGCCATGGAGCGAACATCCTATGTATATGAATCCGAAGTGCGTTTGATACTGGTCTAAAAGCCTTTTGTAAACAATTAATTACACAATCCGCGATGGGCCGTATTGTGCTTTGTTAAAAAACAGGGTAATGCTATGAACCGATTAGCTTTTCGGGAATAATCATAAAAAAAGTAAATAACTGCGGTACGGGATATTAAGGAGATACGTTCATGCTATTTTACAAAGAAGAGCGCTGCGCGCTGTTTATTGATGGCGCAAATTTATATGCCGCCGCCCGCGGATTAGGGTTCGATATCGACTACCGCCGCCTCCTCGAAGTTTTCGCCCAGCGCGGCCGCCTTATTCGCGCTTTCTACTACACCGCCCTTGTTGAAGATCAGGAATATTCCCCCATCCGCCCGCTGGTCGATTGGCTGGATTATAACGGCTATTCCATGGTCACCAAACCGACCAAAGAATACACCGATGCCTTTGGCCGCCGCAAAATCAAGGGCAATATGGATATTGAATTGGCCATCGACGTGCTCGAAATGGCTGAAAAGGTTGACCACATCATTATCTTCTCCGGTGATGGTGATTTCCGCCGCCTGGTTGAAGCTTGCCAACGTAAGGGCGTACGCGTCAGCGTCGTATCCACCATGCGTTCATCACCCCCGATGGTTGCCGATGAACTACGTAGAGCAGCTGATAACTTCATCGAACTTGCAGAACTTGCAAACCTGATTGCCCGTGCGGGTGGACAGAACGCAGCCGCGGGTCCACAACCCCACGGTCAAATGGCACGTGATGCACAGCCCTCTCGCGAACCATCCCCCATCCTCGATGATCTTGATGATGAACAGGATGATGCAGCTGACCAAAACGCAGCTGTTGCCTAACCAGTGGCGACGCAGCCAAAGCCTTTCGATCTACTTTTCGTTGTCCACCGCTACCCACCTTTTCCTGGCGGCAGTGAATATTATGTACGCGATATGGCAGAAGCTGCTGTCGCAGCAGGCCACACCGCCAGCGTGCTGGCAGGCCAACATGGTGGTGACACAAACGGTGTGCACGTCACCAGTGATGGCTCGATTTTATCCAAGCCACATGATTTGATTATCGTCCATGGCGCGGATGTCGCCATTCAGGATTTTGTTCTGAAAAACGCCGCAAAAATACCTTCGCCCATCCTGTATCTCATCATCCTGCCATCCGAAACACCGGTTGCGTTGGAGGCATTACAATCCGCACGCTGGATTGGCTGCTCAACCCCGGCGGATTGGGCGCATGTTGAAAAACACGGCGTTGTGCATAAGGCAGTGGAGGTTCGCCACGGCATCCGTATTTCGGAATCGATTGGCGTCGAAGGTTTCCGCGTGAAACACAATATAACCACCAAGCAGATGTTCTTATCCTGCGGCGGGTATTGGCCACACAAACAAATGCGCGAATTGGTAGAGCTATTTAACGAAGCCGCCCCGCCCGACACCACCTTGGTGCTCACGGGTTATGATAACCGCAGCAATGCAATGCCTGCGCCATCCCCATTCGTCAAACCGATGTTGCTGGATGACAAGCAGGAAGTCATGAACGCCATGCGCGAAGCCGACCTTCTTATTCTGCATTCGGAAAAGGAAGGGTTCGGCCTTGTATTGCTCGAAGCCATGCTGAACGAAACCCCGTGGGCTGCGCGGCATATTGCAGGGGCGCAACTATTGCAGGATTACGGCTTCACCTATATCGAAGACGCCGATTTGGTTCATTTTATGCGCGACTTTAAACGCAATCCGGTTCAAATTAAAAAAGCCGTAAGTTACGTCACGGAAAATCATCTGATTGAACATACGCTGTCTGACATCTTGAAAGTTATATCATGATTATCGATTTGGGCTCTGGCCCACACCCGAAGCCTGATGCGAACATCTGCGTGGATTTCCATCCTTGGCCGCGTGTGAATGTACAACATGATTTACGCGTATTGCCCTATCCGTTCCCTGACAATATGGCGACCAAGATTTATTTTGGCGATGTGATTGAACATCTCGATAAATTTATCGCGCCTGCAGTGCTCAAAGACATCCTGCGCATTCTTAAGCCCGGCGGCGTACTTGATATCACCTGTCCGGATATCCGCTGGGTGGCTGAACGCATCGCCAAGAATGACTGGGCGGAACAGGCCAATGTGCCATGGCTCAACCCCACACCTGATCCGTTTGAAAACGCCATGTCTTATGTCTTTGGCGGGTGGATGACCGAAAGCGAATATAAAATTCCCGGCATGGGCCATATCAATGGCTTTGATGAGCCCAAGCTCAAACGCATGTTGCTGGAAGCTGGCTTTAAAACAGCCGAACGCGTGGATGATACGCGCAATCCTGCGCCTGCCCGCAATTCCATTCTTCGTATGCTGGCAACAAAATGAAAGACATCGTCTTAGGCTCCATCACGGGTTATGATTTTCCGAGCATTGCGCCATGGGTCAATTCGCTGGAACGCAGCGGCTTTTCCGGTATGAAGGCCATGTTGTGCTACAACATCAAACAACCGGTGATTAATGAACTTGCCGCACGCGGCTTTACCATTTTTGCCTTTGAACAAAGCGCCGAAGGCGTCGTTTACACCAAACCTTTTAACATTGTGGTCGAACGTTTTTATCACATGTGGCTGTTCTTGCAGGGCGCGAAGGAAAAATATGGCCTGCGCTATGTGATTGCGCCGGATGTGCGCGATGTATTATTCCAACGCAATCCCAGCGAATGGATTGAACAGAATATCGGCACTAAAAAAATCATCGCGCCATCTGAATCCATTCCTTATGAACATGAAGGTTGGGGCCGGCAAAACCTGCTGCAAAGCTATGGCGGGGATATCTATACCGCGCATTGCAAAAACACGATTATCAATGCAGGTACCATTGCGGGTGAAATCGACACCATGGTGGATTTATTCCTCACCGTTTATCTGGCTTCCAAAGGCGGGGCGACCATCAACCCAGACCAAGCTGCCTTAAATATCATCCTGCATACCAAGGCTTACCGCGACATTACCTATTTCGCGCCGGCCAGTGCGGGCTGGGCATGTCAGGCAGGCGTGACTGCAGACCCGCAAAAAATTGGCGCGTATCGTCCACACTTAACCGAAGCCGAACCTGTGTTTAATGGCGATACGGTGCTCACCCCATCGGGCCAACCATTCACATTGGTTCATCAATATGACCGCGTGCCGGCTTGGCGCGATGCCCTTTTGAAAAAATACGGCTAATCACAGGAACTTTTCTATGCCGCTCTTTTCCGCCGTCATTTGCACTTATAACCGCTACGATTTATTGCCCCGCGCGATTGAGAGCTTGCAGGCACAAACTCTCCCCGCCTCCGAATTTGATATCTGGGTGATTGATAATTCCCCTGATAGTGATGCACGCAAAGCTTCTGCCGCACGCTGGGGTGGTATTGCGGGTCTTACCTATGCCACCACCGATCGCCCCGGGCTTTCCAATGCGCGCAACCTTGCCGTGCAGTATGCAAAGGGCGATGTCATTGTGTATATGGATGATGATGCCGTTGCATCGCCCGACTTACTATCGGCTTACAAAACCGCACTGGGTATTCTGGGTGCAAAAACTGCGGTGATTGGCGGGAAGGTCATTCCAGAATTTGAAACTCCGCGTCCTGCATGGCTGGATGACCGCTTACTGCCTTTTTTATCGGTATGTGATTTCGGCGATCTCACCAAAAACCTGACCGGCAGCGATGAACCCGTTGGTGCAAATATTGCGTTTCGCAAATCCGTGTTGATGCAAAGCGGCGGATTTAATCCTGCATTGGGCCGCAGCGGCAGTGATGCTTACACTCTCTTATCAGGTGAGGAATCCGATTGCCTGCGCCGCATCAAATCCATGGGATATGATATTGGCTATGCGCCGGTTGCATCGGCTACGCACCGCATTCCGGCTTCTCGCCTTACCCATGCATGGTTTAGAAAGCGCAGCGCATGGCAAGCCACATCCGACCAGATGCTCTATACGCTCAATGATAATGCATTAGCCGTGTTCAATGCATCGATTGCAAATTACGTGAAAGACGTGCCCGCCAGCTATACGTCCAGCTGCAGTGATAAAATGGGCTTTATGTGGGATACACAGGATCCGGAACTATTCTTCCGGCAAATCAACGCCATCGGAATGTTTACACGCCTGATGCTCGCCAAAGGAACCTTATCCGCCTAAATTAAGGGGATGGCATCGTTGCGCGAGACGTTGCAGCGAACTGGATATGTTGTCGTGCAGGTGGCTGTGCAGCATCAGGAACAACGCCTTTTGCAACTGGCATCTGTATGGCATCCGGATTATAGCCATGCTGCGCTACATAATCACTATATGGAATGGCGCGACCTGCAACGGGCTGACGTTCCGCTGGTTCCGGACCCGGTTGTTGCACAGCCGGGTTTGTACCGCGAAATAAATTTGTAACCGCATTAAAATCGTTCTGAAGATTGCGTGCCGTTCTGGCCATATCATCGGGTTTTGCAACAACGGAATGAAGCACGCCAGTTACTCCCAACGCTGCGATGCCTAAGCCAGCAACCAATCCAGCGGTTCCCCACATTGGAATCGTTGCCGCAGCTATCAAACCGCCAAGTACAACGCCTGTCGCTGAAGTACCACGTACCCACGACCGAAGTGACTCGCCTGTCAGTGCCATCGTTGCACCCTTCCCGAATATTCATAAAATATAGCCACTAGAAGACCATAAAAATATTTCAAAACCCCTAATCGAGTGATCAAAGTTTACCAACGGTTAACCATGTTTTTTATGCTTGGCTTAACAGGTGCAGAATATACTGAATGCCTGATAACCAATTTTTGAATCCATTTTATTGTGTAGATATTTGTATGGCCGCTTCAATTACAACAACTGGCAGTTATGAAACCGTGGGCGTGGTGCAAACCTCTACGATCGAAGGCACGCCAAATAGCGTTGCAAAACCCAATGTGCGTTTTGACATTATGCAAGGCCATTTACATGGCGTTGCCGAAGACAAACTTGGTAGCAGCCTTGAAAACAAGATTTTTAAAGACCGTTGCCCGCTCAACGGTATTGAACTGACCCAAATCGGCCAGGAATTCGGCATCAACTTTGCGGTTAACGCCAATCCACGCGAAGGTTTTCGCCTGCGCATCTGCGATGGCAAGGAAGCAGCCGACGAACTTACCCAATACCAGATTATGAAAGGCGGCTATGATGGCCGCAAAAAAGTGCTCACCGAAATACAACGCAACCACATCCCCGAGCTAGATAACCCGTTTGTCAGCATGGATATGTATATGCGCGATGAATCCGTTGAACGTCTTCTGGGTCCTTTGCCCAATAATTTGCGCGAAGGCACGCTCGATAAATGGCGCGAAATGGGCTGGCGCAGCGAAGCGCAACGCATCATCAAGAATATCAACGGCTATAATCCGATCCATAATGAAGTGGTGCGCATTACCAAAAAATATGTAGCACGCGAGCTGACCGAAGAAGAAGCCGAGTGGCATCCGCGCAATCCTGACCAGCATCTGTTTCATGAAGATGAAATCTACGAAGTGCATGTCACCAAGGTCGCCATGCTGCCAAAAATCCGTTATTTAGGCGGCTTGCTCAGCACGCTGGCACAAATCCGCGCCGCACTGGATATCAAAGGCTAATCACAATCCAATTATTTGCACACAACTGAGCGCACGCGGATCTTGTCGTCTTGCATTCCTGGTTCAGTACTCAGCGATAATTGCATCAACCGTGCAGTTGCAATCAATATACGGTCGCCACTCTCCAACGGATAATTGGCATTATAAGTGCGGCACAGATGCTGTAAAAAATATTCGGCAAGCTCTGCTTTATTTTTATCCCTTAGATGCAGCATATATTTATGCATTCGCGTATTATCAAACTTCAACCGTCCGTCCGGCATCTGGGTCAGGTACTTTCCAGATACTAACGGCATCAGATCAACTTTCTGATGACCGGCCGTCAGCCCTTCAAACTCGAATTCATATTTCCAACGTACGACCGATGGCGCAAACAGGTTCCAGCGCTGATAGACCTGCAACGCTTTGGCAGTTTGCCGAATAGGGCTTAGTTGCTCATTGCCCATAAATGGCGGCAACACAACAATATTCCCTGCAATTGATACAACAATCAGCACCCCGCAGCAGATTTGCATCATGATATGGGCTGGTTTTGCAGGCACGGCATCGAACGGCAGCAACGCGGATGTAATCACACCTAATGCTTTACGTTGACGACCCACTGCATCATATAACCCCGCCCACATCCTGCGCAAGAACGGCACATCGCTCAAAACACCCAACAGATATGTGATGGGATTTTGCCGCAGCACAAACGCCACCGCCCCCCACTTCAAATAGGTCACGCCTGTTTTAGCATCCACCACCACCCATGATTGATGCTGTTGCAAGGTTTCATGGATGCCCCGATCCACATTGGCCGGCAACACTTGCGTAAACGGCGACAAGCAACATTCGCGCAATAAGAGCGCGGTTTTTTCACAGAAGCCGCAATCGGGATCAAAATAAAGAGTGATTTGCTCAAGCCGCTTGCGACGTGGTGCCAACCACACATTCCACCATGCATCAGGAACCAGCAATACAAGGTAGGATAAGCAGACAAGAGGAAACAGTCCTACCGATAAAAATAAAATAAATGCCACATGCATTATGACTGCGCCAATCAATGCAACGCTGCGCGTGATGCGATTGGCAAACGGGAAATACACCAGCACACTGAATAATAGCTGGAACAACATAACCGGTATACACATCCACCCTGACAACCACGGCAACTGGGTCGCTACCCATTCCCCCCATGGATTGCCATATGCGGTATCACGCATGGCATATCCAATCGCCGTGCCATTCCACCATTCCGCACCAAAGGTTTTGAACAAGCCGCTAAACACATACAGCGTCATCACCTGTATCTTGATACCCGCCATACACACAGGCGGCACATCCATGTCGCGCGGCGTGCGCCGCAAGGCGGAATCCACGCTCCAGTAACGGTCCAGTGGCACAAACACGCACCACAACAATAACAGGCCCATCAATATATCCGCGCCCATAATTACCGGATAAGCGCGGTAATACATTGACTGGAACAATACAAATAACACAACCTTTGTAATGCGCGTACGGTACCCGATGATAAACGCGATGATGACCGCGCCATACATCCACGTGAATAAATCCAGAAACCACGGCGCATCCGTAATATTCAATAATGAAAACTGCCCGATGCTATCTTGGGTTGCCTGCGTATAGGTTTGCACCAGCGCGCGCGGTAGCAAACCGCTATCAGCATAAAAATCTAGGCGCGTGGGTAAAAAGCCGATGATAAAATCGGCCAGCAACACCAATCCGAATAGGATACGAAACAGGCTTAAGGCCTGCACATCCGGCGCAAAGATGGACGATACAAAGTTAGGGGATCGTTGCTGCATCCATGCAGTGTTCAATATCTATGCGGCGGGGTCAACCAGCCAATAGGACTTATCGCAAACTAATGGGCGGCTTGATCGCCGCTGCTTGCCGCCGCTGCGGCTGCGTTGCGGGCGGCTGCTTCCGCCAGCAATTCTGCTTCAATATCACGCTCTGGATGCAATTCCTTGCGACGGATAACTGACGCACGTACGGCTTCGCGCATCAGGCTCTGCGCAGCGGCCTTGGCTTCTGGCGTAATTTCTTCACCGGCCAACATACGGGCAATTTCATCCAGACGCTGATCTTCGCTCAGCATCAAGACATTCGATGTGGTGGTCTTGTTATCGGCAGTTTTCTCAACCTTCAAGTGTTGCTCGCCACGTGCAGCCACCTGCGGACTGTGGGTAATCACGAATACCTGTGTCTGGTCGGATAGACGCGCCAAGCGTTCACCCACGGCAGACGCAGTCGGCCCGCCAAGACCCGTATCGATTTCGTCGAAGATAAGCGTTTCAGTGGATTGCACACGTTGCACAATCACTTTAAGGGCAAGAATCATACGCGCCAACTCACCACCTGATGCGGTTTTGGCAATGGTAGTAAAGGGCATACCAGGGTTGATACGCGCGGTGAACAACACTTCGTTCATACCCAAATGCGACCAACGGTTACTTGGTAATTCGCTTACCTCCACGATAAATTGCGCACGGTTCAGTTTGAGCGGCGGCATTTCTGCAGTAATTTGTTCGGATAAATCCTTGGCCGAACGCTTACGGGCTTCAGACAGGGCTTGCGCCTTACGCGAGAATTCACCCTTGGCCACCATCACCTTATCTTCCAAATCCTTGATGAATTCGGGAGCTTTTAAAATACGCTTCAACTTGGCATCAAGACGCTCGAGCAAATCAGGCAAAGCATTTCCTTGCACTTCATGCTTCTCGGCGATTTCGTCAAATTTATTGAGACGCTCTTCCAGCTTGTGCATCACTTCGGCATCAAATTCGAATTGCGGCATCAACACCAATAATTCGTCCGATGCAGCATGACACGCTTTGAGCGAGTCCGACATATGCTTGACCAGATTAGCGAGCAGCTCAGGATCCAGATTCTTTTGCTTTTCCAAAACGCGATTGGCCGATACCAGCAAACGCTGCGCACCGGTGCCTGCTACTAATTGCGACTGGATGGATTGCAACATTTCATTGATGGTACGAATACGCACCAACTCATTATACTGCGCATCCATGGTTTCAAATTCACCAGGTTGCGCACGCAGCGCTTTGAGTTCTGCAACCGCTTTACTCAAGAACTCGCGCTCAGCGGCAGAATTCGCCATAAATTTACGTTCTTCATCAAGCGCTTTTTCAAAGCCTTTTAAATCCCACCATGCTTTGGCGGTTTGTTCCAGCAACACGCGGTAACCGCCCACCAAATCCAGCAACTCAAGCTGCTTGTTGGGATCGAGAATACTTTGGTTGGCAAACTGTCCGTGAATTTCGCAAAGCTGGTATCCCACATCGCGCATAATTTCGATGGGCACCGGCTTACCATTGACCAGCGTATCGTTGCGACCTTCACGATCAAGAATACGCTCAATCAGAATTTCATTTTGAACTTCGATGTCATGCGGGATCAGGCTTTTCCAAACCGGATGCTTGGTTCCTGCTTCAAATTTAGCGCGTACAAAACTATCAGGCGATCCTGCACGGATCAGGTCGGGCTCACCCACATCGCCCAAAATCAGGCCAAGCGCATCCAGCAAAATAGATTTACCCGCACCGGTTTCACCAGTCAGCACCGTAATCCCGGGCTTAAACTCCAGCGCCAGGTCTTCGATAATAATGAACTCGTGGATGTTGAGGCTTTTCAACATGAGGGCAAAACGGGTTAAACGTCCAAAAAGGTGGGCCGTGGATTTCTACCCCCATATCCTCTAAGATATTGATTAAAAATGGAATAATGCCTCTGTTAGGGCCTTTTCCGTAACGCCTTGTTTATCTTTAAACATGGGTTTATGCGCCTTGTTTTGATGTGTTAACAATAAATCAGCTGTTGCAGGGTGTTGCCCGACTTTGCTAGAACCACCCCTTCCAACAAGCGATCTAGGCCAGTAAAGGGCTGCCTGATGCTTGGTCACACTCAATAAGGAGATGAAAATGCCCAAGATTAAAACCCATTCGGGTGCCAAAAAGCGTTTCAAAGTAACCGCTTCCGGCAAAGTAAAAGCTGGCTACGCCGGCAAGCGCCATGGTTTGCGTAAACGCACACAAAAAATGAAACGTAATGCACGCGGCATGAAGGTGCTGTTCAAGACGGATGGTATCAACATCATCAAGCATTACCTGCGCAACGCATAATCCATTAAAGAATTTTATTAGGAGCATATCATGGCAAGAGTTAAACGCGGGGTCACAACCCACGCACGTCACAAGAAGATTATCGATTTGGCAAAAGGCTACCGTGGCCGTGCTTCAACCTGCTTTCGTGTAGCGATTGAAAAGGTTGAAAAGGCACTGCGCTATGCGTACCGCGATCGCCGCACCAACAAGCGTAACTTCCGCAAATTGTGGATCGTACGTATCAATGCAGGCGCCAGAGCAAACGGCATGACCTATGGTCGCTTGATCAACGGTCTCAACCTTGCTGGCATCAAGCTGAACCGCAAGATGCTTGCTGAAATCGCTGCACGCGAACCGGCAAACTTCACCGCGATTGTAAAACAAGCTCAGGCCGCCTTGGATGCAAAGCCAAAAGCAGCACCAAAGGCAGCTAAAAAGAAAGCCGCTTAAGGTCTGAACTGGTTTCACGCCCGAGCGGTTGTGCCGTAAGGCACAGAGCAGAAGGCGTAAAGATTATATAAGGGGCGAAAGAGGCAACTCTTTTTGCCCCTTATTTTTTTATCGATTAAGGGCTAGTTTCGTCTCATGCAAAATCTCAACGCACTTAAACAAGAATGCACCGCCGCCGTGGAAAGCGCCAAGGATGTCGCCAGCCTTGAAGAAGTGCGCGTGAGCACGCTGGGTAAAAAAGGTCGCCTGACCGAAGTACTCAAAACGCTTGGCACATTGCCGCCCGATGAGCGCAAGGAATTTGGCGCACAAGTCAATGTGATTAAAGAAGAAATCACATCGCTGCTTGAAGCACGCCGCGCGGTTCTCAATGCCGCGGCGCTGGATGCCAAACTGGCGAATGAAAAAGTGGATATCACCTTGCCTGCCCGCGCAGAAAGCAAAGGCGCCATTCACCCCATTAGCCAAACCATCGAAGAAATCTCCACCATCTTTGCGGATATGGGCTTCACCATTGCCGAAGGCCCCGATGTGGAAAGTGATTTTTATAACTTCACCGCATTGAATATGCCGCCATCCCATCCTGCCCGCCAAATGCAGGACAGTTTTTATCTGGCTGCAGAGCCAGGTCAGGAAAACCAAGAACCTGCGGTATTACGCACGCAAACATCACCGGTGCAGGTACGCACCATGCTCTCTACCAAGCCACCCATTCGTATTATCGCGCCGGGCCGCACCTTCCGCTGCGATTACGATCAAACCCATGCGCCCATGTTCCATCAGGTCGAAGGGCTGTTGATTGATGAAGCAACCCATATGGGTCATCTCAAAGGCGCGCTGATGGATTTTCTGCGCACCTTCTTCCGTGCGCCAAATTTAAAGGTACGCTTCCGCCCATCCTATTTCCCGTTCACCGAACCTTCTGCTGAAGTCGATATCGGATGCAGCCGCAAAAATGGCGAGCTGAAAATAGGCGAAGGTGATGACTGGCTCGAAGTATTGGGTTGCGGCATGGTGCATCCCAAGGTGCTGGAAAACTGCAAAATCGACAGTACTAAATATCAAGGTTTTGCGTTTGGCATGGGCGTGGAACGTCTGGCGATGCTGAAATACGGCATTCCTGATTTGCGTACCTTCTTTGAATCCGATTTACGCTGGCTGCGCCATTATGGCTTTGCCTCACTGGATATCCCAAATCTTGCACGAGGTGTGTAATCATGGCTGCTCCCGCCGTTCAACAACGCCCGCTCAATCCATCTGAATTACTCAGCAATATGTTTGTAGCCGCGATTGATGCGGTCAGTCCTGCTAATACGGTGCGTCATCATTTAACCCAGCTCACACCGATTGAAGGCCACACCTTGGTGTTGTGCATTGGCAAGGCCGCCGCACAAATGGCCTGCGTTGCCGAAGATGTACTGCTAAGTACGATTGGCCCAAAGAAATGCTCCGGCATTGTGGTGACCAAACACGGCAATGAATTGCCCACCAAACATTTCAGCATGATTACCGCTGGCCACCCTGATCCTGATATGCACAGCACCCATGCCGCGCACGTCATGTTATTGGCCGCTAGCAAGCTCACCGCCAAAGACCGCATGCTGGTTTTAATGTCGGGCGGTGCATCGGCGCTTACCCTATCACCTGCCAATGACCTCAGCTTTGATAACATCATGCTGGTCAATGCCGAATTGCTGCGCGGCGGCGTAGATATCACCAGCATGAATTGCGTGCGCAAACACATATCCAACTTCAATGGCGGCCGCTTGGCCAAGGCCGCAGGCGATGCCGAAGTGATTACCTTTGCGGTATCCGATGTTCCAAAAGATGACCCATCGGTGATTGGCTCCGGCCCCACCGTGCCCGATAGCACCACCTGCCAAGACGCGTTGGATATCATCAACCGTTTCAAACTGGAAGTTCCAACCCGCGTCATCAACCACATGGCAAAGGCCAGCGCGGAAAGCGTGAAATCCGATGATGCGACATGGAAAAACAAATCATCCTTTACCGTCATGGCCAGCAACCAACATGCCTTGCAAGCAGCAGCCAATTACGCACGCAGCCAAGGCGTGAACGCGATTATTGTCGATGAACCGATTTGCGGTGACGCCACACAGGAAGCCAAATGCTTCCACGACATCATCAAGGCTGGCTCCTATAAAGGACAGCCGCTCACCAGCCCATGCGTGCTTATTCGCGGCGGCGAAGCGGTCATTAAACTACCCAAAGATTTTAAAGGCAAAGGTGGCCGCGTGGGTCACGCTGCGCTGAGCTATCTGATTGAAGATTCCAGTGGTTACGCCCTATTCGGTGCCACCGATGGCAGCGATGGCACCAGCGGCCACCGCGCGATTTGCTTATCTCCCGAAACGCTGAAAACCGCGCAGGCAAAGGGTCTAAATGCCGCTGAGCATTTGGCTGCATTCAATTCCGCTGCGTTTTTTGATGCCGTGGGATGTGCCCTGCCGGAACAACCAACCGGCACCAATGTAAACGAGATTTATATTCGTTATCTCTGATTAATGTTTACTTGGCGCAGGCGCTGAAGCTTTTAACTGCGCAGCAAAATGTCTGCGTATGATTGCATCCGCTGCAACAGCATGTTTGTGTGATGCCCAATTCTGCTCTTTTGCATCATCAAGACGCTTCCACTTATCTTGGTTAGGGTCATCTTCGCTATCGGCGTGCGCCCAAAGTGTTCTTTTGGCTGTGACCTTCAAAATAATCGGATCATCATAATGCGGACTGAGCCAAACGGTGATTTCTTTCTTAGCATCACCAAATGCTCTCACCATTGTCCCGCCACCACCCAATGGGCCGGTGCTGCGCGCATAAGATTCAACCTCGGTCATGGCAGCAATTTCTTGTGGGGTATCATGGCCGGGGTCTTCAGCTCCGGCGATTAAAGCTCTTGCACGGGTAAGGAAAGCACCAACATTCATGGAATATCCTTTTGCGATAAGACTATAAAACTATAGTAACTATTTAATATGCGAATGGGCTTTGCTGTAAAGTAGAAACCAGTTGTTCATCATGCATAAAATGCATAAAACAGAGCATAATTAACAAAGAGATTAAGATATGAAATTCACACTCTCCTGGCTCAAAACCCATCTTGATACCACCGCCAGCGTGGACGCCCTTTCGACCAAGCTGACCGATATCGGCCTTGAAGTGGAAGGCGTGCATAATCCTGGTGAAGCGCTTGCGCCATTTTTGATTGCGCAAATTGTCAGCGCAGAACAACACCCCAATGCCGACCGTTTGCGTGTGTGCCAAGTGAATATCGGCAAGGAAACCGTTCAGGTGGTGTGCGGCGCGCCCAATGCGCGTGCTGGCTTAAAAACCGTATTCGGCGCACCCGGCACTTTTGTACCCGGCGCAAATATCACGCTGAAAATTTCCAAAATCCGTGATGTGGAATCACGCGGCATGCTGTGCTCGGGCAAAGAATTACAACTGACTGAGGAATCCGACGGCATTATGGAACTGCCGGAGAATGCACCGGTGGGCTCATCCTTTGTGGAATTCGCAGGCCTCAATGATCCGCAATTTGAAATCAAACTCACCCCCAACCGCGCCGATTGCAACGGCGTGCGCGGCATTGCGCGTGACCTTGCCGCCGCTGGCATGGGCACCCTTAAGCCTCTGTCTATCAATGCGGCCAAGGGCACATTCAAAAGCCCGATTGGCGTCAATTTATCCTTTAATGATAACGATAAAGCCGCCTGCCCGCTATTCATCGGCCGTATGATTAAGGGCGTGAAAAACGGCCCATCACCCAAATGGCTGCAAGACCGCCTCACCTCCATTGGCCTCAAGCCAATTTCAGCACTGGTGGACATCACCAACTTCATGTCGTTCGATCATGCACGTCCGCTGCATGTATTTGATGCCAGCAAATTATCCGGCAATCTTCAGGCACGCGTTGCGAAAAAGGGCGAGACGATTATCGCCCTTAATGAAAAAGAATATGCGCTGGATGAAACCATCACCGTCATTGCCGATGATGTGAAGGCGCACGCCATTGCCGGTATCATGGGCGGTCTGGAGAGCGGCTGCACCGATGCCACCACCGATGTATTTTTGGAATGCGCCTATTTTGATCCCGCACGCACCACCCTTGCAGGGCGTAAACTGAATATCATTTCCGATGCCCGTTATCGCTTTGAACGCGGCGTGGATATCGGCTTCATGCGTGATGCAACCGAACTAGCCACACAATTGATTTTGGAATGCTGCGGCGGTAGCCCTAGCGAATTGGTCATTGCAGGCAATGAAACCGCGCCTAAACGTACGACCACCCTTCGTCCCGACCGCTGCAAAACCTTGGGCGGCATGGATGTGCCTGTTGCTGAGCAAAAACAAATCCTCGAAGCTTTGGGCTGCAAGGTCAGCGCGGTATCTGGCATTATTGATGTGGCCTTCCCGTCATGGCGCCCTGATTTAGCGATGGAAGCCGACTGCGTGGAAGAAATCATCCGCATCAAAGGGTATGATGCGATAACCCCAACCTCATTATCCAAACCCGGCGCACTCACGGTTTCTGCCTTCTCTCCTGCGCAGAAAAAAGTGGCGGTCATGCGCCGTGCGCTTGCCGCACGCGGATTGCTCGAAACCGTCACGTGGTCCTTTATGCCAAGCGCATGGGGCAAACGTTTTGCAACATTGCACCCATCATCCCACATCCAAAATCCCATCAGCGCGGATTTGGATGTCTTGCGCCCTACCATTTTGCCAAATCTGCTCATGGCGGCAAAACGTAATGCCGACAGGGGTTTTAGCGATGCAGCATTGTTTGAAATCGGCCCCATTTATAAATCGGCCAAGTCTGAAGACCAATTCATGGTGGCTAGTGCCCTGCGCATGGGCAACCAGCCACGCAGCTGGAATTTAAAAGAACGCGCGGTGGATGTATTTGATGCCAAGGCCGATGCATTGGCCGCATTGGAAAGCGTGAAAGCCCCAACGGGTAATCTCCAAATATTGGCCGAAGCACCATCCTATTTTCATCCGGGTCGCTCGGGCGTACTGCGCCTTGGCCCGTCGGTACTCGCGCATTTTGGTGAAATTCATCCTGCACTTTTGGCTGCGGCTGATATTCAACATGCCGTGATTGGCTTGGAAGTGTTCCTTGATGCGCTACCCGCACAAAAGGAAACAAGCCCTGCCAAACCGCTGGCGGATTTGCCTGATTTGCAACCAGTGCAACGTGACTATGCGTTTATTCTGGCACGCGATGTGGCGGCGGATAAACTTATCAAAGCCATTCGCGCAGCCGATAAAGACCTGATTGCCAATGTTGAACTATTCGACGTGTATGAAGGCAAAGGCGTTGCCGAAGGCCATAAATCATTGGCAGTTTCGGTCACCTTGCAACCACGCAGCAAGACATTGACGGATGCAGAGCTTGATGCCTTCTCCGCCAAGGTTATTGCCGCCGCGCAAAAAGCTACCGGCGCAAGCTTGCGCGCTTAAGCAGCTGCGGCTTTATCCGCCGTTGGATAATCGGTATAGCCTTTTTCACCGCCGCCATAGAATGTCGCGCGGTCATATTTGTTCAGCGCGATACCGGCTTTAATCCGCTCGGCCAAATCCGGCGTGGAAATATAATAGCGTCCGAATGCAACCGCATCCGCATCACCCTTGGCCACCACTTCTTTTGCACTGTCGGGCGTATAGCCGCCTGCGGAAATAAATGCGCCTTTAAAATGCTTGCGGAACAGCTGCGATGTGCTGGGCACATCATTGGTCACTGTATCGCCTCCACCCGCGCCGGATGAACGCGGCTCAATCACATGCACATAGGCAATGCCACGTGCACTCAGTTGCTCCAGCACATAGGTGAACAACGCAACCGGATTGCTATCGCTCATATCATTAAATGTACCATAGGGCGACAAACGCACGCCCACACGGCCTTTGCCCCACACGGTTGCAACGGCATCTACTACCTCCAACAACAAGCGCGCGCGGTTTTCAATGCTGCCACCATAATTATCGGTGCGTTGGTTGCTGCCATCTTGCAAAAATTCATCGAGCAGATAGCCGTTCGCGCCGTGTACTTCCACGCCGTCAAATCCTGCAACCTTGGCGTTTTGTGCGGCCATTTTATAATCGGCAACTATACCGGGAATCTCCGATGTTTCTAAGGCGCGGGGTTCAAGAATGGGCGTCGGTTTAAAATCGGCGGTATAGGTGCCGCTGTTTTTTGCGGCAATCGCCGATGGCGCAACGGGCTTACCGCCATTTGGCTGGTGCGATGGATGCGAAATACGTCCCACATGCCAGAGTTGCAGCACAATTTTTCCATTTGCCTTGTGCACCGCATCGGTCACCAATTTCCATCCGGCTACTTGCTCGGCGGAATGAATGCCAGGGGTGGCGGGGTAGCCTTGGCCCTGCTGTGAAATCTGCGTTGCCTCAGTGATAATCAATCCAGCCCCTGCGCGCTGCGCGTAATAGGTAGCATTTAATGCGTGGGGGTTATTACCGGGCTGTTGGCTGCGCATACGGGTCAATGGCGCCATGATAATGCGGTTTTTAGCGGTAATGTCGCCCAATTGCAGGGGTTGGAATAAATCGGTCATGGCGGCTCGTTTCATCTGATGGTTGATTATCCATCACATAATAAGCGCTGCCAACTTATCAAGGGGAACAAACAGGGGGAATTATTCTCGCCCTTTGTTCTTCATCGCCCGTGCGGCTTCGCGTTTGCCATCGCGTTCTTTGATGGCGGCGCGTTTATCTTCTTTCTTGCGGCCCTTGGCCACGCCCAATTCCAATTTGGCTTTACCTTTTTCATTAAAATAAATAGCCAGTGGAACCAATGACACGCCCTCGCGTTGCACCGCGCCAATTAGCTTATTGCGCTGCGCCTTATGCATCAGCAATTTGCGCGGGCGAATGGCCGTGTGTTGAAGATGTGAACCCGCCTTGTTGTATTCGGCAAAATTGGCGTTGAAGAGATAAAGCTCGCCCTGGGTTGGCCCGGCATAAGCTTCCATAATGCTGACACCGCCCGCGCGAAGGGATTTTACTTCCGTGCCTGTGAGCACCATACCTACTTCGTATTTATCGCCAATGGCAAATTCAAACCGCGCCTTGCGGTTCTGCGCGACATATTTCTGGGCTTCAATGCGTGCGTTCATAGAATGGTTTTACGCGGCTTTCGCGTTGAGTAAACCCACTTGTTTCATCACTTCGGCGATTTGGGCTTTTACAGCTGGCTGGCATGGCACCATAGGCAAGCGCATTTCATCGCTCATAAAGCCTAGCAAGCTGGCAGCGTATTTGACCGGGGTCGGGTTGGTATCAAGGAACATCGCCTGATGCAATGGCATCAGCACATCGCGCAATTCGTTAAAACGGGGCATATCGCCGCCGCGCCATGCGTCTTGCATCTGGGTGCACAGTTTAGGCGCAATATTACCGCTTACCGAAATGCAACCCACGCCGCCTTGAGCCAAATGGGCAGAAGCCAGCATGTCATCGCCGCCAAATTGCAGGAAGCCCGCACCGCAATCAAGGCGGGTACGCACCGGACGGGTCAAATCACCCGTTGCATCCTTAACACCCACAATTCGTGGCAATTGTGACAAACGTTGCATCGTGGGCGGTAAAATATCCACGACACAGCGCGGCGGAATGTTATAAAGCAGGATAGGTATCTCGGTCGAATCATGCACTGCTTTGAAATGTTGGAACAACCCTTCTTGTCCAGGCTTATTATAATACGGCGTGACAATCAGCGCACAATCCGCTCCAAGCTTCTCGGCTTGCTGGGTTCTGCGAATAACATCAGCCGTATCAAACGATCCCGTGCCCATCACAATCGGAACGCGGCGGGCATTGACCTCTACGGCAATTTCAAGCAATCGGTCTTGTTCGGCCTCATTCAAGGTTGGGCTTTCACCGGTCGTGCCACATACTACAAGGCCGTTTACGCCTTCTTTAATTTGCCAGTCTACAAAACGTTCGAACGCTTTCTCATCAACCTGTCCGCCCCGAAACGGGGTCACCAGCGCGGTCATCAATCCATGCAAACGCAACATAACCATCCTCGTCATTCTTATAATCTTTTTAAAAGTTTAACTGCTAAACCGGCCCTTTGCCAGTCCATAATCATCGCTTTAGTTGCTTTTTTAGGCCTGATTTTACCAACAAATCCGTGTTTTGCGGCCGCGTATGCACGCGGGTCCAGCAGCTCATCAGGCAGTTTCAGCTATGAAGGCGGCAGCATTGCCGCAGCCTTTGAAGCCATTGCCGATAAACGCGCCAATGATGCCCTGCGTGCTATTTCCGGAAACGGCAATACGTTATTGAGTGATGTAGTCACAGGTCTCGCCATGGGTCTTGATGACAGCCCGTTTGATTTCAATTCTGCCAGTCAATTTTTGCAAACCCATACTTACTGGCCGGAAAGCGATCGCAAAGCAATCGCACGTCAGGCCGAAGCGAAAATCGATGGCAGCGTTGATCCACAAACCTTACTCGCATTTTTCCAAATCTATCCCGCACAGACCGGTGACGGCTTCATGCGCTATGTGGATGCCCTCGCCGCCACGCGCCAAACGCAAAAAATTGCTGCCGCTGTGCGCAACCATTGGCGTGAAGACAATATGGGCGAAGATGAACAACGCACGTTTCTGGAACGGTTTGGCTCATCCCTGACCGGCGCGGATACGTTTTACCGCCTCGACCGCGTATTGTGGGACAAACAATATGAACAGGCGGAACGGCTTTATCCAATGCTAAGTCCCGGCGTGCGCGCCTTGGCCGAAGCCCGCATGGCACTGTCAAAAAATTCCAGCGCCGCGCCAACACTTGTGCAACGTGTACCGCAAACCCTGCAGCGTGATCCCGGCTTATTATTCGAACGCACGCGTTATCGCCGGAAAAAAGATGACATGGCCGGCGCATATGAAATGATACGTCTTGCGGGCAACCGTTTAGGCAAGCCGGAAAAATGGTGGGATGAACGCAACGTAGTGGCGCGTGATTTACTCTCCACCGATTCCTATCAGGCCGCTTACCATGTCGTCGCCAGCCATGGCGCCGACAAAGGTCAGGAATTTTCAGATGCTGAATTCATGGCCGGCTGGATTGCCTTGCGCTTTTTGAATAATCCCACAACGGCGCTGGCACATTTCCAACGCCTCAACAGCAATGCCACCGCGCCCATCACCTTTGCGCGCGCCGCTTACTGGATGGGTCGCGCCACTCAGGCCTTGGGACAAGCCGATGCGGCACAAAGCTGGTTTGCCAGAGCCGCCACGTTTGGTACCACCTATTATGGTCAATTGGCTGCGGCCCGCCTTTACCCCACCAGCCAGATATCTGCCATCGCGCCTGCCATCCCGTCCGATGCAGTTAGCGCATTTCAATCCCATCCACTCGCACAAATTGTACAAGCCTTGGCGGATACCGGAATTAAAAAAGTTGCCGAACGTTTTGCACTTGCCTATGCCAATGCCGCTACGCAGGAAAACGAATTTCGTTTAATGGCGGGTCTTGCACTACAAATGAATATGCCGGATGTGGCGGTGAAAGTTGCCAAGGCGGCTGCCAAAAAACAATTTGCACTTCCCGTGGAAGGTTATCCTGTATTGAACATAATGGAGCCAGGCATTGCGCCGCTGGGACATGCCATCACACGTCAGGAAAGCCAGTTTGATGCACGCATCGCCAGCTCATCCAATGCTCAAGGTCTCATGCAACTCCTGCCCTCCACCGCCAAGCATGTGGCAAACAAAGCCAATCTCTCGGTTGATCCAACGGATTTGTATAACCCGGAAGTGAACGTGCAATTGGGCTGCGCCTATCTGGAAGAATTGCAAGGCAACTTTAATGGTGCACTGCCATTGGTTATCGGCGCATATAACGCTGGCCCTGGCCGCATGCGCGAATGGCTCGGCAAATTAGGCGACCCGCGAGGACAAGATGTCGATACCGTAGTTGATTGGGTAGAACGCATCCCGTTTAACGAAACACGCAATTACGTCCAACGCGTGATGGAAGCTTTGCAGCTTTACCGCGCCAAACTTGCAGGCGGCACCGCAATCTTGGGGATAAACCGGGATCTAACCAATTAATTCTCCTTATATTAACGCTTTAAATCGCTCTCCGCTTGCCTCGGTCACGACGCATCTGCTAGCCTTTAGGCATACAGGGAGTATCCGCAATGAACACTTTTATGAATTTGCCGACCCTCATCATGCTTGGAATTATGGTTGTGGCTGCGGGCGGTTTTGTGCTCGGCGCGATGCTATGGCTTAAACGTCTGCGCGCAAATTTGGCGACCGCAGTTTCCGAAGCACTCACCCGTCAGATCACCCACGGACAAAAAGTGGAAGAAGCCTTGACTGTGCTGCAACAAAATCAAAAGAAAATGGAAGGTCAGGTTTTGTTATTGGCCGAAGCACAAACGCGTGCCCGCAATGACATCAACGCGCTTGCCCAGCGTTTTGAACAGCGCGAAGTCAGCGCCGAAGGCGGCACACACACCAGCCGCGTGCTGCACTAGCGAACAGCTTTCAGATTGCATTTCACCATTTAAAATCAAGCCATCATGCGGGTTTAACAGCCTGTTAACGTCTATTGCGTTATGCTTCATCAAGCATGAATACGCTTATATATCTTCGTCAACCCCACCTACATCATGAAGAGTAGCATGACATCTGAATCACAGGTGAATCCTGAGCAATTAAACCCGGAACAATTAAACATGGCCGCTTCCGAGCAATGGGCGCCATCCACCCATGAATCCGGCAACGTTGAAAAAGTCGCTATCCGCAGTGTGTGTGTCTATTGCGGGTCATCCTCGCGCGTCGATCAACGCTATAAAGATAACGCCAAAACCATTGGCACCATGCTGGCACAAAAAGGCATTGATGTCGTCTATGGCGGCGGCCGCGTGGGCTTGATGGGTATCGTGGCTGATGCTGCGATGAATGCTGGCGGCAAAGTCATCGGCATTATCCCGCAACATATTCAATCCAAAGAAATCGAACATCACGGCCTGACCGAATTACATATTGTTGACAGCATGCACACCCGCAAACGCATGATGGCAGAAAAATCCGATGCGTTCGTGGTCTTGCCGGGCGGCTTTGGTACATTGGATGAAGCCTTTGAAATCATCACCTGGAAACAACTGCAATTGCATGAAAAGCCCATTATTATTTTCGATGACAATGGCTTTTGGGATCCGCTGGTAAAATTGATGGATAACCTGATTAATGCCGGCTTTGCCACCGAACGCCATCGCTTGCTCTACCGCGTGGCCCACACGCTGCCCGAAGTGTTTGATATCCTCAAACAGCCGATCGTGCCGCCACCGCCCATTGAGACAAAATGGCTGTAACCACGCTGATTAACAGCTTGCTGTAACGGACTAATAATTTTATTCTGCGGCTGCTTGGGGCGCGTTCGCGCATCATCCTGTTTCATTTTAATTGCAGCTGGTTATGGCTATCCCCGTCATCTCTGTTTCCAATCTTTCATGCATGCGCGGTGCGCGCTGGCTGTTCGCGCCGGTTGATTTCACGCTGCATGAAGGCAGCGTGCTTATTCTGCGTGGAGAAAATGGCAGTGGTAAAAGCACCCTGCTGCGCAGTCTTGCCGGGCTCATGCCCCTTAAAAAAGGTAACATCACGTGCAACTCCGCGCCGCTATATCTGGGGCATGCCAATGCCTTGCATCCTTCAGCAACCGTCCTTGAACATATTCGCTTTTGGCGTGAATTATATCCGACAAGAGCCATCTCGGATGATGGCATTCTGGAAACGCTTGGCATTGCCGCGCAAAAGCACAAACTTGCCGCGCACTTATCCAACGGCCAAAAACGCCGCCTCTCCTTTGCACGCCTGCTGATGTACCCCACCAAACTTTGGTTGCTCGATGAACCACAGGCCGCGCTGGATAGTCATGGCCATGCCATGTTTTTATCCATCCTCACTGAGCATCTATCGCAGGGCAACAGCGCGATTATCGCCAGCCATGATGTAGTTGATATCACGCCGGCCACCACCTTGGAATTGCGGGAGGCCGCATGAGCGCAGCCTTGGCCCACTTCCAGCGTGAAATGGTGATTGCATGGCGCACACGCGGGCAAAGCGCCGCGCATCTGGTTTTCGTGTTGCTAATAATTACGCTATTCCCCTTTGCCATCGGCCCGGAAGAACAACTGCTCCACCGACTTGCGCCGGGTTTATTATTGCTCGCTATCCTGCTGGGGCAGATGCTCGGCTTTGAACGTCTGTTTGTGGGTGACCAACAATCCGGCACGCTGGATAGTATTTATACCTCCCGCCTCTCGCTTTCTGCCTATGCCCTTATCAAGGCCCTGGCCGGTTGGCTCAGCCTGATAGCACCAGTTATTCTATGCAGCCCGCTCTTGATGTTATTTTTGCATGGCGCGGCTGATGAAATGGCCCGCATGATGCTCGCGCTTACACTTGCATCCCTTGTGATTCAACTATTGGGCATGCTGGGCGCGGCGCTTGCCGTTGGCTCAAAAAGTACTGGGCTACTATTACCTCTACTGCTTATTCCGTTTTATATTCCGGTGATGATTTTCGCCGTCAGCTTTGCCAATCTCGGCTTTGAAGGCGAAGGCTTGCAGGCCTTTTATTTCCTGTGCGCCCTTTTGGTTTTATATGTCTCCACACTCCCCTTCCTCACTGGCGCAGCTCTGCGCTCTGCAATTGAAGTGTCATAAAGGAATGCCGATATGAACATCCTGCATTATTTTGCCAACCCCAGCCGCTTTCAAAAACTGGCACGCATAGCTTGGCCGCTCTTTGCTGTCTTGTCTTTGGTGTGTTTTGGCCTTGGCCTGGATGCTGCATTATTCACCTCGCCCCCTGATTACCAGCAAGGTGAAACCGTGCGCATCATGTATATCCACGTGCCTGCGGCTTGGCTGGCTTTGGCGCTTTATACCGTTATGGCCATTGCCGCGATTACTGCGTTTGTATGGAAACACACGGTTGCCGATATTTTCTGCACGGCTGCCGCGCCCATTGGCGCGGTACTTAGTGCCGTATGTCTGATTACCGGAAGCTTATGGGGCCGCCCCATGTGGGGCACATGGTGGGTATGGGATGCGCGCCTCACCAGCATGCTGATTTTGTTTTTTCTCTACGTTGGTTTTATCGCGCTACGCCGCGCCTTTGATGATGAAGAACGCGGCGAAAAAGCCAGCCAGCTTTTATTGGTTATCGGCCTTATCAATATTCCGATTATCAAATTTTCAGTCGATTGGTGGAATACACTGCATCAAGGTGCAACCGTATTCAAAAAAGGTGGCTCAGCCCTCGATCCATCCATGATGCCCGCACTTTTCTTAATGGCAGGGGGCACTTTTTTCATGTGCGGAGCCCTTATTTTACTAAGAATTTTGACCGCCCTTGCCTTGAAAAAGCTGCAAAATAATCAAAAAGTCTAAGTTTCACGGACTTTTTTGCGCTCTTAATGCTTGTTTTACACATTTTTTAATTACATCCAAAAAAAGTGATTTCAGGTGTTTTTGCTTTCATGGTTAGGGAGTAATCTGAGGATAGAGAATCAAGAACAGCTCATAAAGAAGCTGCTGATTTTCAGATAAAAAAGAAAAAAACTACAAAAAAATAAAGTTGCTTTTCAGGATTTGGACGTAGGTAAGGATAAAACCGTGCGAGTAGAGATGACACCGACAGTATTTTTGACCCTTTGTGGCCTGGTAAAGGATGCACTGATCGTGCAGAGCGATGCTACGCCTGTGCTACAAAAGGCCGCCGCCGAATTAGCAGCTGCATATCAGGATTTATCGGAAGTTCCGGAAGTATTGGAACAACATTCCGAAACAATCGCAACCTTGGCTGAATCTGCACCAGATTCTTCTAAACAGGCTGTTGCCTAAGCGATTTATCGCTCTATTCTCTTCCCCATGTTTGAGACGTTTTTCACCGCCGCTTGGAACTGGCTATCCAGCCATTTCAACTATCTGGTCTTGTTTGGCCTGATAGGCCAGGTGCTATTCATGATGCGCTTTGTGGCGCAATGGCTCTATAGCGAAAAAGTCGGGCGCAGCGCCGTTCCAGAAGTATTCTGGTTATTCAGTATTGGCGGCGGCGTGGTTCTGCTGGCCTATGCCATCTTGAAAAACGACTTTGTATTCATCGTCGGCCAATCATTGGGGCTTTTTATCTATGCCCGCAACGTATTCTTCATCCAAAGAGTTAGAGCCAAGCGCAAAGCCACCGCATCCACGGATACCCTGAATGCACTGGCGGAACACACCAACGCCCTGCTTGCCAAGGGCGATAACGTGAGCAAAGCGGAAGTCAAAGCAGCTGCCGAAGCACTTCTAATCCTTCAGGCAAGCAAAAAATAAGGCATTAAAAGCGGGTTGATGTGTTGGGGCGCAGTTATTAATGTGCATCCCGATGTTCAAAGCGCTCTCACTTAAACTATTCCCCCATGATAAACGCCTGATTGGTGCGGCCTATGCCCTTTTGGCGGTGTTTTGTCTTGCAGTTTTTTTGCCGGGCTTTTTCACACTACCTGCCATCGACCGCGATGAACCAAGCTTCGCCCAAGCCAGCAAACAAATGCTGCAAACGGGCGATATGGTCGATATCCGCTTTCAGGATGATACGCGTTATAAAAAACCGGTTGGCATTTATTGGATGCAGGTAGCCAGCGTTAAATTGGTGCAACTGGTTGGAGGCGAGGAGATGGCCGACACTATTTGGCCCTATCGACTTCCATCGCTCATCGGCGCCATGCTTGCGGTACTGCTCACCGCCGCGATAGGCAGTAAATTATTCAACGCCGAAATCGGATTTGCAGGCGGCATATTAATGGCCTCGTGCCTTATCCTGAATATTGAAGCACGCCTTGCCAAAACCGATGCGATGATGCTGGCAATGATGCTGGCCTGCCAGTTTGTCTTGGCCAAAGCCTATATGCAGAGCAAAGCCCTAAAACCGAAGGATTTTTTGCTATTCTGGGTTGCCTTGGCCGTTGGCTTTCTGATCAAAGGCCCGCTGGTTTTATTAGCGCCCCTTGGCACCATCATCGCACTAAAATTGTTCAAAGAAGATATCGGCTTTACCAAAAAACTAAATCCGCTGCTGGGTATTCCGCTTGCCTTACTCATCATCCTGCCGTGGTTCATTCTTATTTCCGAACAAACCGGTGGCGCCTTCTATAAAGATTCCGCAGGCCATGATCTGTTTGCCAAAATATGGGAAATTCAAAATTGGGGTCATCACTGGGGCGTGGCACTACCGGGGCTTTATGCGGTCATCATGCCACTCACATTGTGGCCTGCATCTTTGCCGTTCATGCTGGCTATTCCCTTCATCTGGGCAAGTCGCCATGACAAAGATATCCGTTTTTGCCTGGCATGGTTTATTCCGATATGGCTGATATTCGAAATCACCCTGACCAAACTTCCCCATTACGTCTTGCCCGCTTATCCTGCCTTATGTTTATTAGCCATGCGATGGCTGTTTTCAGGCGTACGCGATACCAGCAACCGCTTATGGGATATGGCGGTTTACATCATTTTTGGCGTGGTATCACTGGGGATAGCTCTCTTTGTCGTGGGCCTGCCCATTAAACTGGAAGGCACGCTGTTTTACTGGGCGATGTTCATGGCTACTCTGGCGTTTGCCGCATCACTCGCCGCACTGCAACTCTTTCGTGCCAAGCAAATGAGCCTGGCTATCGCGCCGCTGCCCTTGGCTGGATTTGCATTTATGGCTGCCTTGTTCGGCTTCATGATGCCAAACCTCACCCATCTTTTCATCAGCAAACAAATTGTTGATGCCATCCCGGATATGCCGGAATGCCCCTCAACTCCGCTGGCCACCGCAGGATACAGTGAACCAAGCCTGGTCTTCGCCGCAGGTATCAATACGCGTTTTTTAAACGTCGGTGAACGTCTGGCGGTTGAAATGAAACGCAACCCTTGTTTGATTGGCGTAGTAGAAAGCGAACAACGCGAGGAGTTTCTGGCCAAAGCCCCGCTATTTAAACTCACGCCGGAACTAACGGGAAGCGTCGAAGGATTTAATTACGGCGCAGGTAAAATGGTTCGTTTAGAAATTTATAAAACAAAATTTGAACGCAAGCCCGCCAAACGCAAAAAGCGCAAACCTCTATCCTAATTGTGCCATTGCACGTTCATAAATGCGCTCGGAAGCCTTCAAATACCCCAGCGTTATGTGCCCGCTCCGATAGGCCACCAGTATGATGTGACGCATATGGGTAATCTGTGCGCGTTTTTTCTTGCGGTTGCGCTTCTTGCTGGGAATAAGAGGTTCATCAAACATATTCGTCAATACATCGTATTTTTTTAAGGATGCGTAACGATACTGTGTTGCGAGTTTTAGCTGACCGTCTTGTTTTTCATATTTGTTTTTATAATGTTTGGGATCTGTCAACTCCAACGCCACATCTTCTGAACCCTGACAAAGCTGGGAAATCTCTGCCTTACGCTCAATGGTGCGGCATTGTTTTACTTCTTCATCGGTGCGCTTGGTATAGGTCGATTCAATGGTGTCATGCGAGAGCAATCCAACAACAATTATCAACTGCTCTCCACTCAGATGGCTACAGACATCGCGTAATCGGCGCTTGAGCTGCCGCTTATTCATCTGGGAATTACGCTCCAGCACTTCAACAATTTTCTCTGCAACGATGTGTGATGAAAGCTGGCTTGGCTTTTTGCGTTGCTCAAACAGCTCCATCTCGGCGAACAGTAATGCCACCTCCATGGGATGGTGAACATAAGATCGCGCACTGCCATCCGCATTGGGACGCAAACGGTTACTGCCCTGATGCGCCCTTTCAATAAAGGTGAAGCTGCGGGCCAAAACCCGGACAGGAGTGGAAGCCGAAATCAAATTCTGTGCCTTTGTTAAAATCCCAAGGCAGTTCAATATAAAGCCGGAATATGTATGGCTACGAAACGAACCGCCAGTAACTTGGACGGTTGTTATAAACCAGCTGAGCTAGCAAAAGCCATAGGAATTAAAATCAATACTTTCAATTGCTTGAGATACAAGGATTCGGAAGGATTATCCCATCAACTGCAAAAATAAGGCAGCGAGCATCAAAGCGGAGCTGGTGAGCATCAAACCAAAATCAAGTGCTGGTGTTTTTGCTATCGCAACAGATTTTTTGATCATCTTTGTCATGCTCTTATTTCCCGTCCGTCTTGTTTTTATCTGGATGAGTTTTCAATCATCCCACTCAGAAAAGCATAACCCAGAATTTTGAAAGTAAAGGCCCTCAGAATATGGCTAATGCATTTTCACGATATTTAGTTAGTTCGTTAAAATCCATTAACCAGTCTTTGCAGTAACTCGGTTTGCTGTGCACAATCAAATTCCAAGAAATTGCAGATGTTTGCGCACCGATGCCGCATGCTGGAATAATACTTCTTCATCATTTAGTCAGAAATCCTGACTTATTGTTAAGCCTTCTGGAATTCAACTTTTCCCGCCTGTTGGTTTTATCAAACGGGTTTTCAAGAACTAAGGTCAGATACATAAGGGTTCTCATGCGCCAGGTTTACATTGCAGGTTATGCTCGCTCTCCTTTTACACCCGCGAATAAAGGAGAAATGGCAGGCATCCGTGCAGATGATATTGCCGCACAAACGGTATTGGGTTTGCTCAAGAAAACCGGCGTGGATGCCAAATACATCGAAGACCTTATTTTGGGTTGTGCCTTCCCTGAAGGCGAACAGGGTTTGAACTTATCACGTCTTGTAGTGCTGCTGGCGGGCTTGCCGCAATCGGTTGCAGGGCAAACCATCAATCGTTTTTGTGGCTCGTCCATGCAGTCGATACACTCTGCTGCTGGCGCTATTCAAATGAATGCGGGTGAAGCATTCATTTGCGCAGGCGTTGAAAGCATGACGCGCGTGCCAATGACAGGCTTTAATCCATTGCCGCATCCAGCGCTCGCACAACGCATGCCCGGTGCCTATATGGGCATGGGTACCACGGCTGAAAACGTTGCCAAGATGTATAAAATTTCCAGAGCCGAACAAGAAGCCTTTGCGGTGCGTTCCCATAAGAAAGCGGCAGAAGCGCAAGCCAAAGGCTATCTCACCGATGAAATCATCGCCATTACCGCCGATGGATTTAGCGCATCCCAAGATGGCTGCATCCGCCCCGAAACCACGGCTGAAAAACTCAGTGAGCTTAAACCCGCCTTTGATGAAAAAGGCAGCGTGACGGCTGGTACATCCAGCCCGCTGACCGATGGTGCAGCCGCCGCCATGGTGGTATCGGAAGATTTCCTTCGCGCCAATGGCATGAAACCCATGGCCAAGATCCGCAGCATTGCGGTGGCTGGCTGCGCACCTGAAATCATGGGCATTGGCCCGGTTGCCGCTACGCGCAAAGCCTTGCAACGTGCAGGTCTCACGGTTGCCGATTTGGATGTGGTTGAACTCAACGAAGCCTTTGCATCGCAATCCATCGCTTGCATCCGCGATCTTGGTTTGGATGAAAGCAAGATTAACATTGATGGCGGCGCAATTGCACTGGGCCATCCGCTTGGCGCAACTGGCGCACGCATCACCTGCAAAGCCGCCGCGTTATTACAACGCACCGGTAAAAAATTCGCGCTCGCAACCCAATGCATTGGTGGCGGACAAGGCATCGCAACCATTCTGGAAGCCGTCTAAGGCATTCAATCCCATCAGGAGAAGCATATGATTGAACGTATCGAAAAAGTCGCCGTCATCGGCAGCGGTGTGATGGGCAGCCAGATTGCCGCGCATCTTGCCAATGCTGGCTTGTCCGTGATGTTGCTGGATATTGTACCCGATGGGGCCAAAGACCCCAATGTGGTCGCCAAAGGCGCCATTGAAAAGCTCATCAAAATGGACCCCGCGCCATTCATGCACCGTGATTTTGCCAAGCGTGTATCACCCGGCAATCTGCGTGATGATTTAAACAAGCTGGGCGAGGTTGACTGGATTATCGAAGCGATTATCGAAAACCCTGTCATCAAATCCGACCTCTATAAAAAAATTGATGGCGTTCGCAAAAAGGGTTCGATTGTTTCATCCAACACCTCCACTATTCCACTGGGCGTGCTCACAGGTGGTCAGTCGGATGAATTCGCCGCTGATTTTCTTATCACCCACTTCTTCAATCCGCCACGCTATATGCGCTTGCTGGAATTGGTGGTCGGGCCAAAAACACGCGCCGATGCCACCACGCTTATTCGCAAGACCTGCGATGAGGTCTTGGGCAAGGGCGTGATTTCCTGCAAAGATACCCCTGGCTTTATTGCCAACCGCATTGGCACCTATTGGATGGAACGCGCCGTCTATGCCGCCATGGATTTAGGCGTGAGTGTTGAGGAGGCTGATGCCGTATGCAGCAAGCCATTTAACATGCCAAAGACGGGGGTTTTCGGCCTGATTGACTTGGTCGGCCTCGATTTAATGCCAAAAATCGCACAAAGCTTTTTGGATACTTTGCCTAAAGAAGATCCCTACCGCGCATTGCACCGCGATGTACCGCTGTTTAAAAAAATGATTGCCGATGGTTATACCGGCCGCAAAGGCAAGGGCGGCTTTTACCGCATCAACCGTGAAGGCGGCGGCAAAGTCAAGGAAGCCATCAACCTATCAACGGGTGAATACGCCAAAGCATCGGATAGCAAGCTTCCGCAGCTGGAAGCTGCCGGAAAAAATCTGGGTAAACTGTGTGAAGGTAGCGATAAGATTTCACAATTTGCATGGACATGTTTGCGCGATGGCTTGACCTATGCCGCCAGCCTTGTTCCACAAATCGCCGATGATATCGTGGCGGTGGATGAAGCCATGCGCTTTGGCTACAACTGGGGTGAAGGTCCATTTGAACTGATTGACCGTTTGGGCGTGGATTGGTTCATTGAACGTCTACGCCGTGACAATGTCCGCGTGCCGGAACTGCTGCAAAAGGCTGCTGGCAAAGGCTTTTATAAGACCATCAATGGCAAGCTGCATTACCTGACCACCTCGGGTGATTTCCAACCTGTCAAACGCGCATCGGGCGTGTTGCTATTATCTGATGTCAAACGCGCATCAGAAAAACCCGTATTCAAAACTGGCTCTGCCAGCCTATGGGATATTGGTGATGGCGTGCTGTGCGCAGAATACCATTCCAAGATGAATGCGATTGATCCGGATATTTTCAAGACATTGCAGGAAGCCTGCAAAATCATTCCCGCCAGCAATGGAAAATACAAAGCCCTCGTCATTCATAATGAAGGCAGCAATTTCTCCGTGGGTGCAAATTTGGGTCTGGCGCTTTTTGCCATCAACATCGCGTCATGGGAAACAATTGAACAGTTGGTGAAGGAAGGTCAAAACACCTATCGTCAACTCCGCTACGCACCTTTCCCTGTAGTCAGTGTCATGCACAACATGGCGCTGGGTGGTGGATGTGAAGTGCATTTGCATATGGATGCTGTGGTTGCCCATGCCGAAACCTATACGGGCCTTGTCGAAGTCGGTGTTGGTGTTATCCCCGGTTGGGGCGGCTGCGCGCAGCTATTGGGCCGCGCCTATCATGCATCCCAGCGTAAAGGCCCTATTCCAGCGCTTGCCCAGGTATTTGAACAAATTGCCACCGCCAAGGTCTCGCGCTCGGCCTTTGAAGCACGCGACATGATGATTTTGCTGGATGGTAAATCGAAAATCACCTTCAACGTCGATCGTTTGCTCAATGATGCAAAAACCATCGCGCTGGATTTATCCAAAAACTACAAAGCGCCAGAACCTTACACCTATCGCCTTCCTGGTCCTCCGGGCAAAGCCGCCATTAATTTGTCGGTCAGCGCGATGAAGGCGGTTGGCAAAGTCACCCCGCATGATGAAGTCGTGGTTGATGTGCTGGCCGATATTCTGACCGGCGGTAAAACCAACATCATCAAACTGATGACCGAAGATGACATCTACAAAATGGAATTCGACGGCTTCATGAAACTTATTCGCACTCCGGGCAGCATCGCACGTATTGAAACCATGCTGGAAACCGGAAAGCCTTTACGTAACTGAGGATTGTTTATGGAACTGAAAAGTTTCGCCATTTATTTACCTGTCATTGCGGCAATTGGCTGGGCGGTGGTCTATGCCGTCAATGCCCGTAATTACGAGTATATCAGCGTGCCCACGGGTCTAATCACCCACGGGCTTGGCATTGTCGCGGCGGGCTTTTTCACTGCATGGGTCATGAATATGCCGATTGATTTCACGCCGTTTTTTACCCATCCGGAAAAAATGTGGTTCTGGCTGGTGCCGGTTGCCGTACTCATCGCGTCGGTGGCGTTGCATCTCAGTTTGAAAATGAATTCTGCTACCTATACCGGCCTCATTGAAATTCTCTACGTCGTGCTTATTCCCATTCTTACCTATGTCTTGTTTGGTCAGAACCAGATTAATACCCCCATGCTGATTGGCGGCGCGCTGATGCTAGCGGGTGTCGGATTTGTGTTTTACGGCCAACTGCAGAAATCATCATAAAGCGAGGACGTCATGCCAACCTACAAAGCCCCCTTAACCGACATGCACTTTCTGCTGAACGATGTGTTCGATGCAGGACAACTCGCCAAACTTCCCGGCTATGAAGAAGCAACACCAGAGCTGATTGAAAGCATATTGGAAGAAGGCGCAAAGGTATGCGAGGAAGTCTTGTTGCCCATCAACCAAAGCGGTGATGAGGAAGGCTGTAAGTTTAATGCGGGCGTGGTCACCACGCCAAAAGGCTTTAAAGAAGCCTATGATATGTTCGCCCAAGGTGGCTGGATGGGGCTTTCCTGCTCCAAGGAATGGGGCGGCCAAGGTCTGCCGTTGCTGCTCAACTTCCTGCTCGATGAAATGGTGTGCTCGGCCAATTTATCCTTTGGCATGTATCCCGGCTTATCGCATGGCGCGTATAACGCCATTGAAAAACACGCCACGCAGGAACTGAAGCAAAAATATCTGCCCAAGATGGTGACCGGTGAATGGTCCGGCACCATGTGCTTGACCGAACCACATTGCGGCACCGATTTGGGCCTCATCAAAACCAAGGCCATTCCAAAAGGCGATGGCACCTACTCCATCACTGGCACCAAAATCTTTATCTCGGCTGGTGAACAGGATTTAACAGAAAACATTTTGCACCTTGTGCTTGCCAAATTGCCGGATGCACCCGCAGGCGTGCGCGGTATATCGCTATTCCTTGTTCCTAAATTTATGGTCAGCGATAATGGCGCGATTGGCGCACGTAATGGCGCGGTGTGCGGTTCCATCGAACATAAAATGGGTATCAAGGCATCAGCGACTTGCGTGATGAATTTTGATAATGCCACTGGCTGGCTGGTGGGCGTGCCCAATAAGGGCATGAAGGCGATGTTTACCATGATGAACGAAGCGCGCTTGGCTGTTGGCCTGCAAGGGCTTGGTATTGCCGAAGTGGCCTATCAAAATGCGCTAACTTATGCCAAGGACCGCCTGCAAGGTCGCGGCCTGAAAGGCGCACAATTCCCCGATAAGGTCGCCGACCCGATTATTGTGCATCCCGATGTACGCCGCATGCTGCTCACCATGAAATCGATTACCGAAGGCGCGCGTGCACTGGCGGTGTGGGTGGGCATGAATCTGGATATTGAAACCAAACATCCCGATGCCACCGTGCGTGAAGAAGCAGGCGAACTGGTTGCTCTGCTCACACCCGTGACCAAAGCCTTGATGACCGATCACGGATTTGATGCTGCTAATCTGGCCGTTCAAATCATGGGCGGGCATGGCTACATCCGCGATTACGGGCTGGAACAATTTGTACGCGATGCGCGCATCACGCAAATTTATGAAGGCACCAACGGCATTCAAGCCCTCGATTTGGTCGGCCGCAAAATGCCGGAACGCTTTGGCCGCATGCTGCGTCGTTTCTTCTGGCCATGTGCGGAATTCATCAAAACCCATGAAAAAGACCCGGCATTTGCTGATATCTTGCCGAACTTTGCCAAAACCTTCCAGCGCTTCCAGATGATTTCATTGCTGATGGCGCAACGCAGCTTTGCCAACCCCGAAGAGGCAGGCGCGGCCGCCACCGATTATCTGCGCGGCTTCTCCCTACTGGTGATTGGTTATATGTGGCTGTTAATGGTCAAAACCGCACATCAAAAAATCGCCACCGCAACGGATAAGGCATTCTATGAATCCAAACTGAAAACAGCAGATTTCTTCTTTGCTAAGGTCTTGCCAGAAATCAATTCCCGGATGATGCTTATCCAAGCTGGCTCCAAACCTGTTATGAATATGAGTGCCGATTTATTCTAGGAACCCGAGTTGTCATATGGCTGATCCAAAACCGCCCTTTCCGCCTGCCGCGCCGAATATAGCGGTCTGGCAATTGTCAAAAGACAAGGATAAAGAGCGCGCGGCTCCACCTGAACGCCTGTTGTTTGAAGCCATCGAACGCATGGGAAATTTCCGCGATGGCCGCGTGGCCGTGCATGTGCATTTCTCCAAACTGCAACATCACAACCGCCGTGACCATTATCTGCGCATTGCCGCCGATAACTTTGAAAACCACGTCAAATCTTTTGCAGGGCACATTTTCCAACTCGGCAACGGGGATTTATTTTTCCTCGGCAAAGATGTGGAGATGCACTCGCTGATTGAAGCGGTTGATAAATTGCGCATCCTCTTTTCCGAAGACCCGCTGGCCCAATATCACTCCAGCGATGATGAAGCAGGTGGCTTTGCTACCTATTACGACTTTGAAGAAAATTACGACCTGCTGCACCAGGATGTCTTGATTATTTACAAGACCATGGAACGCCTGCGCAAATCCAAAGAAGCCACCGAAGCCAAGGCGAATAAACCTTCCTCGCGCGGCAAGCCCTTCATTCCGGGCGATTTGGCAAAGCTGATTTCAATTTTGGAACGCGCGGATTTGACCAACATCATCCGCCGCCAAATGGCCTGCACCATTGGTGAAAACGGCATCCCCAAACCGTTATTCCAGGAAGCGTATGTATCGATTGATGATTTGCAGCGTATCTGCACACCCGATATTGATTTGTTATCCGACCGCTGGCTATTTCATTATCTTACCCGCACGCTGGATAAACGCGTTCTAACCTTGATGGCAAATGGCGGCATCAATCCGGAGATTGCCTTCAGCATCAATCTGAACATCCAAACCCTGCTATCTCCGGAATTCACAAAATTCGATAGCCTTGTTCCCGCACAATTGCGCGGCAAAACCGTGATTGAAATCCACAAGGTCGATGTATTTGGTGATATGGGCGCCTATATGTTCGCGCGTGACTTCTTGCATGAACGCGGCTATCTGCTCTGCCTTGATGGCCTGACCCAACATACCTTGCCGTTTTTTGATAAAAACAAAATGGGCCTCGATTTCTTCAAGGTGTTCTGGGCGCCCGATGGCCTGAAAACTGCCAGCCCCACCGCGCTTGGGGATCTTAAAAATCTAGTCAGCGAATTTGGCGAAAAGCGCATTATCCTGTGCCGCTGCGATAATGAAGAAGCTATCACCGTTGGCCGTGAGCTGGGCATCAGCCAGTTCCAAGGCCATATTGTCGACCGCTTATTGGGCATTACCAAATCGGCCACACCGCTTCTCACACAAAAGAAAAAGTAAGATAAATCATCTGGCAGCCCCGCGCATAAGGCACTATATATGCCTGCATGCACGCAATCTCGGTTTCCAATCTCACCAAAACATTCAACGGCGTTGATGCTGTAAGCCACATCAGTTTTTCTGTAGAAGCAGGTCAAATGGTGGCCCTGCTCGGCAGCAATGGTGCTGGCAAAACCACGACGATGATGATGTTGCTCGGCATCAGCCTGCCCTCATCGGGCAGCGCGCATATTCTAGGTCATGATATGGCCACGCACCGCTTTGATGCATTGCCCTTGATGAATTTTTCATCGCCCTATGTGGATCTACCGCCTACCCTCACGGCGGCACAAAACCTCACTGTCTATGGCGATTTATATGGTGTGCCGCATTTGAAATCCCGTATCGCGGAGCTGGCAGATGCGCTGCAATTTTCTGATTTCCTGAATAAAAAATTTGGCAGTTTAAGCGCAGGGCAAAAAACCCGTGTTTCACTTGCCAAGGCATTACTGAACAAACCTCGGGTATTATTATTGGATGAGCCTACCGCATCCCTCGACCCCGATAGCGCGGATTGGGTTCGCACCTACCTGATGCAGTATCAGCAGGAAACCGGCGCCAGCATTCTTATGGCATCCCATAACATGCAGGAAGTCGAACGCATGGCCCAACATATTCTAATTATGCATAAAGGACGTATCCTGCACCAAGGCTCCACCATTGAACTCTATAACCAATTCAACCGTACCAATCTGGAAGCTATTTTTCTGGATGTCGTACGCGAAAAGGTACCTGCATGAACGCAATTGCCTTATCCGCGCGGCGCATTTACGCCCTTGTCTATCGCTACTGTACGCTGTTGCTGCATTCCATGCCGCGCCTGATTGAAGGCTTTTATTGGCCCATCATCAACACCATGCTGCTTGGCTTTATGAATTATTATTTGCTCAAGCAACGCGGCTTAAGCGAGGTCAACTTTCACACCATTCTCGGCGCAACCTTGTTGCTGGAATTTTTTATCCGCTGCCAATTCAGCTTCATGGTGGTCTTCATCGAAGAAATCTATTCCCGCAATCTGGGGCAGCTTTATACCAGCCCGCTGCGCGGCTGGGAACAACTGGCATCCTATATCCTTATCACCTTTATTCGGCTGCTCTCGCTTATTCCGGCGATTATTCTCTGCGCAGTCGTCTTCAACTATAATCTGCTTAGCCTCGGGGAATGGTTCATTCCCTTCACCTTCAATATGTTTTTGGCAGGGGTAACGGGCGGCATTTTGATTATCTGTTTGCTTATCCGCTTTGGCCAAAGCGCGGAATGGTTTGGCTGGATGTTCAGCTGGGCCTTTATTCCCTTTATCGGGGTCTACTACCCGCTCAGCGTTTTGCCAGAACCCCTGCAATGGCTCGGTCATGCCTTGCCCATTTCGGTCATCTTTGAAAGCCTGCGCAGCTTTGCCTCCGGCGGCGCAGTTGATGCGGCGGCCATCTGGCAAGCCACCATCGCCAACCTGCTGTATTTGGCAGCCGCCATCGGGGTGTTCTTCTGGACCTTAAAAGGCGCACGGGTGCGCGGCAATCTGCTCAATTTGAACGAGTAACTTGGTCCCATCGGCAACACTTGGCAATTTTCGCTCCAAATCAACCCTTGCCCCGTTTTGAACACAGCCTAAATCTATTATATTGCTGTCGAATCAAACTTCACCGGTTCATTTATTGTTCAAGGTCATCATGCGCTATTTGTCATGTTTCGTGTTTTTAGTATTTGCGTTATGCGCAGCAGCTGGGCCTGCTTATGCAGTGGGCGCGATAACGCCACCTGAAACTGCACCCAACCCGCCTGAAAAAGCACCCGATGATATTTCATCACAAAAAGAACTACTGGTACGGGCGCAATCAACACTGGAATCGATGCTCTCCAATCCGGATTATCCATCACTCCTGAACTTGGCCACCCGCGCCAAAGCAATTTTGATTATCCCAAGCATGCTCAAGCTCAGCTTTCTGATTGGCGGTCACGGTGGCAGTGGCGTCTTGCTGGCACGTGGCGCAGATAATAAATGGAGCCATCCGGCATTCTACACTATTGGTGGCATCAACTACGGATTCCAAATTGGCGGTCAATCTTCTGAACTTATTCTCACCGTCATGAGCGAGAAAGGCCTGCGCGCTTTACTCGATCATGAATTGACCCTTGGCGCGGATGCCGGCGCATCCATCGGCACCATTGGTCGCGGCGCCCATGCGGCAACCGGCCTTGGCCAGGATGCAGATGTTTACGCCTTTGCCCGCTCGGAAGGATTATATGTTGGTATCTCGCTGGACGGCACCATCATCACTCCTGACCGCGGCTGGGATGAAGCATTCTACGGCAAAGGTGCAACGCCCGAAGCCATTTTGATTGAACGCCGCTTCACCTCGCCTGACGCAGAAAAGCTCGTCAACGCAATGCCATAAACCAGAATAAATCTGGCGCGATACATTCAATTTGAACTAATTCCTACAATCATATTTGGTGATTTTGCCATGAAACAAAATCACGTTCATGCAAGTAAAACACTTGTCACCTATGCTGTACTTATATTTTAAAAATATAACGACACGAGCATATTATGTTGGCTGTATTAAACCACCGCGCAAGTGCTTACGAAGAACTCCATCACGCCCGCACACGTTTAATGACCATGCGCCAGATGCGCAGCGGTCTGGTGATTAAAAAGGGTGGTAGTACATTTTCTTGCCACGCACTGCTCTCGCTTCTGGCTGATATCGCCGCCGCCAAATTCAACGAGCTGCGCTTGATGCTCAGCCTTGAATTGTTTGAACAACAATTGCGTGAAGAAAAGCGCGTGCAAAAACGCCGCCGCATCTGGCTAGGCTCAACCAAGCCCGTCACTCAAGACACCAACCCGGAACCACGCCGCACGCATCGCCACAAGCCTGATGCGCTTACCACGTTTCTTCTTGCCCGCCTTTGGGTGCGCAGCTTGCAAAAGCCGCAGCCCTGACCCATATCAGACATATGCGGGCATGCTGTTTCGAAAAAGCAACGGTAACTTATTGATATCTAACGGCTTGCATGCCTAAAATGCCGTTCAAGATTAAAACCTCCTTCACACCTGAAGGATATAGTCAGTACAAGTTCATCATGGTTATCAAATACTTACCAGTTATTAATAGTTAAGTGCTGAAATAAGCACGTCAGGGAAACGATATGTTATATCAAGTCTACGACTTCTCCCACCTTCTGGCCGCGCCAATGCGCGCCATGGCAAATTTTACTAAAATGATGATGGAACATCCGCTGGTGCCAGCCACCGGTTATGCACGGGCAATGGCTGCGGGCGCGGAATTATTGGAACGCACCACACGCCGGTATGACAAACCCAAGTGGATGTTGGACACCACCGAGATTGAAGGTCAAAAAGTTCCCGTCACCGTTAAAAATGTTCTGCACAAACCGTTTTGCAATTTGCAACATTTTGAACGCAAGACCACCCGCAACGATCCCAAGGTATTGATTGTCGCTCCCATGTCCGGCCACCACGCCACCTTGCTTCGTGGCACCGTGGAAGCAATGCTGCCAGAACACGAAGTCTACATCACCGACTGGATTGATGCGCGCCTTGTGCCGCTTGCTGCCGGCAAGTTCGATTTGGAAGACAACATTTCCTACATCATGGATTTCATCCGTCATCTTGGACCAGATGTGCATGTGATGGCGGTGTGCCAACCGGCTGTGCCTGTGCTGTGCGCTGTATCTTTGCTGGCCCAATTGAATGACCCTGCCCAACCACGCTCCATGACCTTGATGGGCGGCCCCATCGATACACGCCGTGCGCAAACGCAAGTGACCAAGCTTGGCAAGGAACGTCCTTTATCATGGTTTGAACGCACCGTAATTACGACAGTGCCTGTGTATTATCCGGGTGCAATGCGCCGCATTTATCCGGGCTTTGTGCAATTATCCGGCTTTATGTCCATGAATATGGATCGCCATGTGGGTGAACATATGCGCCTCTTCCATCACCTGATTAAGGGCGATGGCTCCAGCGCGGCATCACACCGTAAATTCTATGATGAATATCTATCAGTCATGGACATCACTGCTGAATTCTATTTGCAAACCGTGCAACGCGTATTCCAGGAACATGCGCTGCCCGAAGGTACCTTCCGCTGGAAAGACATGACCGTCAATCCCGCTGCCATTGAACGCACCGCACTACTGACCATTGAAGGCGAACTGGATGATATCTCCGCGCCAGGTCAAACCATCGCCGCTCAGGATTTATGTAAGGGCTTGTCTCAATCACAAAAGCAACATGCGCTGATTAAAGACGTTGGCCATTACGGAATTTTCAATGGTCGTCGCTGGAAAAATGAAATTCAGCCGATGGTAAAAACCTTTATGCGCGCGCATGCGGGCAAAGGTTCTTCTGCTAAAAAAGCAGTTTAATTCCCACCACTAAACTTACGGCTTCACATCCGTCACAGGCGGCACATTTGAGCCAGGCGTCGGCATTTCCGGCGGCAACGCTTTCATGCTGGGCGCTACATCTTTGATGGCATCCTTCGTCGCATCCTTTACAGCCTCTTTGGCTGCCGTAGGGGCATCAGCCGGAATGAAGGCCGAGCTAGGATTGATTGCAGGCGCCGCAGGTGCTGCGGGCGCGCTGGATGCTTCGGGCTCCACTGGCAAATTCTTGGCTGGCGCACCTGGAATAACCTGTGGCTTGGCTTCCGTTTCAGGCGCAGCCGGGATTAATGGCGTGGTGGTGGTTGGCACGGGCGGCGGCGGCACGGCATCTGCACCTTGCGCTTGTGGCGCGGTGGTGCCCAGCGGCGCAGAGTTTGGATCTGCTGGCTTGCTCGGCGCATCGGGTTGCGTTGCACTGCCGGTGCTTTCGCTTGGCGCAGCTACGGCCGGTGCCTCACCGCCTGCCTGGAACAACTTGCGTGAAGGTGCGGATTTTTTCTTGGCTTTTTTCTTGGTCTTGGTGACCTTGGATTTCTTGCTCTGCAATCCTGCATCGGTTTTTTGCTTCATCTTGGCGGCATAAGCTGCATCTTGCGGCGTTTCTGAATCGCACATCAGCAACAAGAGGCCAACATCACCCGCCGACCAAATTCCGAGCAAGCGCTTATCACCGCGATCGGCTGTGAACGCCGCAACATCACTGCCCACCGAACGCGCTTTGCGTGGTTGCAAATTGTAACCACGTAGCTTCAAACGTTCATTGGTTTCTTCAAACAGACGATCCACGCGGGCCTGCTCTGATTGCTGCATCGGCCAGCCAAGATATTCCTGGTTTTTGCATGGACGGCCCAATTCAAATGATACGGTGTCCAGACTGCGGCGAAACGCTTCAGATGAATTCATGCGCAGCGGTTGGTCATCAAATGTCACGCCGGAAATTTCCGAATAGCTCACTCTGGTTAACGCATTACTATGCGCTGTGCCTGCGGTTTTCATACCTTCTGCGGTACCGCGCTTTTGCAATTCTTTCTGGGCAATCGCACCGGTGAATACAGGTGCGCTTGGCGGGGTTTGCGCACGTTCACGCAGCTGTTCGGGATAAGGACGCTTGCCAGCCCAGAATTTATCCTGCGCATTATTTTTAATCGCCGTAATCATTTCCGATGGTTCATCCACGTTGGGGTCAGGCGTTCCTAAAATCGGGCGGGCATGTCCTGGTACGCCCGGCTTGGATGCCTTGGCATTGGCAGGCGCTTTTAAAAAATTCTGTTTGCGTGGCAATGCACTGCTTTTTGCTTTTTTACTTTTTGCTTTTTTTGCCGTGGATTTAGCAGCTTTCTTGGTGGATTTTTTGACCACCGGCGCAGGCGCTTCATCAGCCACATCGACCACAGGGCCGCCATTTACATCATCGTTCACATCATGCGTTGGCGCAGCCTTTGCGGAAGGCACCGACATTCCCGTCATGGGCAATCCGAATACCATTACCGTGCCAAGAGCACATAACAGCGCAAGACGTGTGAGAGACGTGTGTTTCATGTTCAGTCACTTTTGAAAACAATAAGGGCAAAGGATAGCTATAGCAGTCCACAATACTCTATGTAACCCTCCGATAATCCGCAACGAATCATCGTCGTGGTTCGGTTATCCACAGAAATGCTTTTGATTTGGTGGCGGAGTCCGCGCCACGCATACTTGAGCGCGAATCATCTATCTGCATCAGGTTGTTGTGTTAATGGCTATCACGGTATTCCCCACCACACATTCACGCGATACGGCGCGCCAAACGAATGGTCGCCCGCCAGAACGTTTGGTGCGTCTCAGCCGCTCGCCCTCTCCCTATCACATTCAATCCCGAGATGATGCAGGCCATGACCCGCTTGGCCTTTATATTGCTCCCGTTTATCAGTCGGATGCGTCCTATGGCTTACGCATGCCCGGGCCATCTTTTTCTGCCCAATTATTAGAATTGGGCCTGAAACACAATGTCGACGGGCTTATCCAAAAAGCCCATGAACAACTCAGCTATCAAGGTGCTCAGGCTCGTTCACCGCAACAAAGCGCTGCAGCCAGCTATGAACGCGCGCAAGATAATTTCGCCCGCGACAGCCTGCACATGATTGAGCGTAGTTATTAATTTACCTTGCGTAAATATCCATGGATTTGGCGAGTTCGAAATCCAGCGCCGTCAGCCCGCCCGCATCATGCGTATTTAACGTCACCACTACTTTATTGTATACATTCGCCCATTCGGGGTGATGATCCAGCTTTTCTGCTTTCATGGCGCTGCGGGTCATAAACGCAAAGGCCTGACTGAAATTCTTGAATTGAAAGCTGCGTTCAATTGCCTTGCCACCTTTAGCCAGCTTCCATTTTGGCAGCTTTTTCATGGCGGTTTTGACTTCTGTGGGGGATAGGCGGGAACGCGGCATGGGCGGGCATCCTTATGTAACGATCGGGGAGTATCACTATACCCCTTCAACTAAGCTATTGAATAGTGGGTTATTCAGCATTCTATCCACGCGATAAATAAGCTTTTTCATCGCGGCGCTTGCTGTTATGCTGCATTTCATCAACTTAATCCCGCCAATCCTTCTATCGTTTAAGTATTTCAACCATGAATGAACCCATCGCCGTATCCCCACCCCCATCCGGATTTGCCGAAGGACTGGAGCTGAATTTATTTGGCTGGCCATGGACGGGTCTGGTGACCCTCTTCACCTTGCTGGTGGTTTTCGTACTCGCCTATCAAGTTGGTCGCGCACGTAGCAAATATAAAGTCCCCGCGCCCAACACACACGGCCCGGAAGAATTCGTGCGCGCCATGCGTGTTCACGCCAATTCGGTTGAATATCTGGTTATCTTTTTGCCGCTATTATGGATGGCGGCCTTGGCCACCCGTGATGAAATCGCTGCCATTATCGGTGTGTTCTGGCCCATCAGCCGCATTATCTATGCTACCGGCTACTATAAAGACGCCAAAAAACGCATGCCCGGCTTTGTGATGGGCGTGGGCGTCATTGTGGTGTTATTTGTGGCCTGCGCAATACAAATTGTGCGCAGCCTGTTCATTTGGTAGTTGTGTTTTCCCTGTAAAATAGAAAGTTCAATCCCTGTCGATGTCTAGTTCATTTAAACTTAATCCAATTCTTATGTCTGGCCGTGAAGTTCTTCCTATCGTGGAAGGCGGCAAAGGAATTTCGGTTTCCAATGGCGAAAGCTCCGGCGCATGGGCAGCCGCTGGCGGCATCGGCACTTTTTCCGGTGTGAACGCCGATAGCTATGATGCGCAAGGTAACCGCATCCCGCAAATCTATAAGGGCCGCACCCGCCAGGAACGCCACGAAGAATTAGTGGCCTATGCAATCCAAGGCGGCATCACCCAGGCCAAAACCGCCTATGAGATGTCCAATGGCAATGGCCGCATCCACATGAACATCTTGTGGGAAATGGGCGGGGCCGAACGCATCTTGAAAGGCATTCTGGAAAAAACCAAAGGCATGGTGCATGGCGTAACCTGCGGCGCGGGCATGCCCTATAAGATTGCCGAAATCTGCGCTGAACACGGCGTCTATTATTATCCTATCGTGTCATCCGCACGTGCATTTAATGCCTTGTGGAAACGCGCTTATCACAAATTCTCGCAGTGGCTCGGCGCTGTAGTCTATGAAGATCCATGGCTGGCTGGTGGCCATAATGGTCTCTCCAACGTCGAAGATCCATTGAAGCCCGAACCGCCATTCCCGCGCGTCAAAGCCTTGCGTGATTTAATGCGCACCATTGGCCTTGATAACACGCCGATCGTGATGGCAGGGGGCGTATGGTATTTGCGTGAATGGAAAGACTGGATTGGTAATCCAGAACTTGGCCCGATAGGTTTCCAATTTGGCACGCGCCCATTGATGACCAAAGAAAGCCCTATTTCGGATGCGTGGAAAAAACGCCTCCTCACCTTGAAGAAGGGCGATATTTATCTCAACCATTTCTCGCCAACCGGCTTCTATTCCTCGGCGGTGAAAAATCCGTTTCTCTTGGAACTGACCGCACGCTCCGAACGCCAGATTGCCTATTCGGTTACAGCGGTGGGTGAACACACGGCTGAATTACCGATTGGCCCACGCGCACGCGGCGTATTTGTTACCCCGCATGATAAAGAACGCGCCCAGGGCTGGATTAGCCAAGGCTTTACCGAAGCGATGCGCACACCCGACAGCACCCTGATTTTCGTGGATGAACCACGCAAACGTGAAATTCTGGCTGACCAAGTAGCCTGCATGGGCTGTCTATCCGCCTGCCATTTCTCCAACTGGTCACAAAACGAAGCGGGCACCACCGGCCGCAAGCCAGACCCACGTTCCTTCTGCATTCAAAAAACCTTGCAGAACATCAGCCATGACGGCGATGTGGAAACATCCCTGATGTTTGCGGGTCACAACGCCTATCGCTTTGCCACCGACCCGTTCTATGCCAATGGCTTTATCCCAACCGTGAAGCAATTGGTCGAACGCATCACGACAGGTGACTAATCAAAAACAGCTTTCTGGGGCTGGTTTGTCCTTGTAACTGCTGGATTTGGCTGCGTTTAATACCCAATACCTGCGCCAAAAACGCAATGATAGCTGCATTGGCCTTGCCATCCTCGGGCACGGTTTTAATGCTAAGCTGTAACCAATGCTGGTCTTTTTCATCTGCCTTGCTGCCCAAAATGGCATCACGCTTTGCGCCCGGGCGCGCCCACACCCGGAGCACCACGCCATCCCCGCGTTCATCCATCACGGCTTTGGAAACACCGGGCGGTAGCAAATCAGCAAAGCGGTTCATCAAGCTCATTTTACTAATGCATTTTAATTGAATATAAATAGTCTTGGTCGTTATCTTAACACCACTTCCCACATTCTGCACGCCCGCCAGATTATGTATACCCTGTATCATCATCCGCTTTCACCCTTCAGCCGCAAGATACGCTTGCTGCTGGCTGAAAAGGATTTGGCGTTCACCCCCGTCATTGAAAAACCATGGGAACGCCGCGCGGAATTTATGGCGTTATCGCCCACAGGTGAAGTGCCGCTCTTGGTTATCAAAGATGGCTTTGCCCTATCCGATACCAACGCGATTTGCGAATACATCGAGGAAATCAAAGACCGTCCGAATTTGCTTGGTGATGCGCTGGAACAAAAAGCCAAGGTGCGTAGTTTAAGCGGTTTTTTTGACCGCCTGTTTTACGCCGATGTCGGCATGACATTGCTGGGTGAAAAAGCGCTCAAGCGATTACAGTCCATGGGCACGCCCGATGCATTGACCATCCGCAAAGGCTACACCGCACTTGATGAACACATGAAGTACATCAACTACCTGGCTGAACAAAATAATTGGCTGGCGGGTGATGATATGACCTTAGCGGATTTAAGCGCCGCCGCGCAGTTATCGGTCATTGACTATCTGGGCGACATCATGTGGGATAAATATGATGAAGTGCGCATGTGGTATGCCCGCATTAAATCACGGCCATCTTTCCGCCCACTTCTTGCGGATCATATCCCTGGTCTGCCACCACCTGCCCATTACGCCAACCTCGATTTTTAGCCCATTTCTTTAACAAAAGGAGAAAGCCATGACCCTTCGTGCTTTGTTATTGTTACTCGCGCTGCTCATTCCAACCTTTGCAAGCGCAGGCGAAGAACCAAAGCCCGATGATGTGATTGGCGTGAACCTGACGACCGAAGGATGGGTGCAGGCCAAAGCTGCCCGCATCATGATTAATGTGAACGCCGCCGTGGTGGGTGATAAGGCCAGCGGCACACGCGATGCAATGCTCAAGGCGGTGTCCGATCTTGCACCCAAAACCGAATGGCGCCTTACCAGCTTTTCACGTGGCCAAGACCCGACCGGTCTTGAAACATGGTCAGCCGTATTCGAAGCACGTTTGCCCGAAGCTGATTTAGGTGGCATTCATCAAAAAGCAAAAGCTGCCAGCAAAGCCGGTATGCAATTATCCGTTGCTGGTATCGATTTCACGCCAAGCTTGGCTGAATTTGAAGCGGTTCGCGCGGAGCTGCGCAAAAACCTGATGGCACAAGCCAGCAAGGAATTGGAAGCGATTAATGCCGCCTATCCAGACCGTAAATTCCGTATTTCACAAATCAATTTTGGTGTCATGCCCGGCATGATGCAACCCCAAGTGATGATGATGAAGCGCGGGATGGTACAAAATATGATGGCCGAAGCAGCGCCTGCAATGGATGGTGTGGTTAGCTCATCCGGCAGCGTCGAAACATCCCAAAAAATTGAAATGAATGCCAGCGTAAGCTATGCGGCACTCGCCCCTGTAGCTGCAGCAAAATAATGACCCTTAAAGATTACCGCATTATCCCTGCGGGTAAACCGCAGCAACTGGTGGTGTTCCTGCATGGGGTGGGCGCGAATGGCGAAGACCTCATCGATTTGGGTCGCATGTGGCAACCGGTTCTACCCCATTGCGCGTTTGTCTCCCCCGATGGGGCCGAGGCCTATGACATGGCACCTTTTGGTCGTCAGTGGTTCAGTTTGCGTGACCGAACACCAGGCGTGATGCAAGCGGGCATTGAAAAAACACGGCCCATTCTGGATAGCTATATTGATAGCTTGATGAAGGAATTTGCACTCCCCGCGTCCAAGGTTGCGCTGGTTGGTTTTTCCCAAGGCACGATGATGAGCTTATATCTTGCCCCGCGCAGAACCGAACAACTGGCAGGTGTGCTTGCTTATTCCGGCGCATTATTCGGCGCTGAAACCTTGCATCAGGAAATCAAAACCAAGCCGCCTATTTGTTTGGTGCATGGCCTGAATGATGAAGTGGTCCCCGCAGGTGCCTCGCGCATGGCGCAACAGGTTTTGCAAAAGGAAGGCATCGCGGCCGAACTTCACATGCGTGAGCATCTCGGCCATGGCATTGATGATGTCGGATTAAAATTAGGCGCGGCTTTCTTGCAACGCATCTTTGCTTAAACGCAGGCTATGGTTAAAACCCCGCAATAAGCCGCAAATCAGCCTTGCTAAGGCCTGAATCGTTGTTTAACAAGGATGTATGCACCTAACGCAACTGCGAAATGCTTGCTTTTTGGTTAAGGGTAACTTCATCAAGTTACGCCATACTATCCTTAGTGTAAGGAGGTTGTGTGCTACCCTCGCTTGATACCTGTCCGGCCCTTGTTCTCAACGCCGATTTTCGGCCTCTCAGCTATTATCCCTTATCGCTGTGGTCATGGCAGGACGCTATCAAGGCTGTGTTCTCCGACCGCGTAAACATCGTTGCCACCTATGACCGTGTGGCGCATTCCCCATCCCTCGATATCAAAATTCCAAGTGTGATTGCGCTCAAAGATTATGTGCAGGTCAATCGCCATCCGGCATTCACGCGCTTTAACGTATTCCTGCGTGATCAATTCATGTGCCAGTATTGCGGCATCAAGAAAAATACATCTGAACTGACCTTTGACCACCTCACGCCGCGCGCCCATGGCGGGCGCACCGTATGGTCAAATGTGACCACCGCGTGCTCGGCATGTAATCTGCGCAAAGGCTCAAAACTCCCGCATGAATGCGGTATGCACCCCAAAACCTATCCCTATCAACCGACATCATTTGAATTGCAGGAACGTGGCCGTGCCTTCCCGCCCAACTTCCTGCATCAATCCTGGCGCGACTTCCTCTATTGGGATTCCGAACTGGAATCCGTTTAATTCCCTTGTACTGGCTATATTTCATGAAGCGGCTATCCTGCGCAGCACTTATTGCATTTGTATTATTGGCAACACCAGCCCTGTGCGCCACTTATGTGGATGTCGTGAAGTATAAATGCGATCCTCTAAAACATACCTTGTATGTCAGCGCCAAAATCAGCGATAAGAAAAAAGTTCGTGCCTCACCGGATATCCTTGTACTGGATAGGGAGTTGAACAAAGATAAACGCACGCGCAGCTGCGAATTATCCAACGGTGAATTTGCAGTCACCCAGATTTTACAGCAAACCATCGGCAAGATAGATAACAGCCTTGCCATCAATCTTGGCTATTATTTCAACGACGGCCTGTCATTCATTCCGGGTGATGAATACGCATTCTCAATCAAACGAATGAAAAACGGCAAATACCATATCGATTTCTTTGAAAACGGCGTAATCACTCGGTCAGAAGAACAGCCCTACCGCGAACAAGCGCCTGAATAATTATACGCGTTCGGCCAGCCAAATCGCGGTTTTTGAACCCGCGCGGATAAGCTTACGCATCACCGGATATCCCGCTGCTTGCTCCGCGCCTGCTTCCAGAGCGGTCATTCGATGTTCGTTTTCTTCATCTCTGAACTGATCCACGACTTTTTTAAGTTCAGGATTGTCGTTCAACGCTTGGCTTTGCTGCGCGTAATGTTCATCAATCACTTCTTCAACCGCCACCGTGCACGCCATGGCAGCTTTTTCGCCCATCATGGCGGTCACCGCGCCAAGCGCAAACCCCGCCACATGCCAAATGGGTTGCAAGGCGGTGGGGCGGATTTGCCGCGCAGCCACCATCGCATTAAATGCATCCAGATGTGTTTGTTCCTGCGCCGCCATATGTTCGATTTGCGCGAGGGTTTCAGGGGATGCGCCCTTGCGCTTCAATACCGCCAATTGCCCCGCATAAATGCGTTTCGCGCCATATTCACCGGCCTGATTGACACGCAGCATCCGCGCAATATTTTTCTTCGCCATGATGAGCCCTATGCTTATTTCTGCAATGATTTCTTTTTGTTATGAATGGCCCATGCCAAGACCAGATAATCATTCATACCCAGTGCCAGCGCCGCATTCCAAATTACCACCGACACATCAAAAATTTTCCAGCCCACCTTATCGCATGGCACCAATGGCGTGGTCAGCAATTCGGCCAAGGCTTGCTCTGGGGATTTATCGCCCAATTTTTGTACAGGGCAACCGCCGGATAATTCCCACCAATGCTGTTCAACACCAATATGGAATAACCCGATGGCAAAGGCCGCCGCATAAGCCAGCCAGATCAGGATTAAAAACAGATTATATTCTTTTTCTGGGCGCAATAGCGCAACCGCCGACAGGATAATCAACACCACATAAGGAATGCGGGTATACAGGCACAAAATACAGGGTTTTAAATCAAACACAAATTGCGCAATCAATGCCGCGCTCAGCGCCGCAATCGACACCAAAAGCGAAATCAGGAATACAATCCGTGGTTGGAAAATCGGCAAATCAAAGAGCTTGTTCATGCGCATATCATAGCAAGCTTTGCCCCGAAGGTTAAGCCTCTCCTATGTCGCAGAATAAGTCTTAAACTTTCATGCTCTTGGCATCATAACGCTTGCCAAGGAACGCAGGTGCCTTTGCATTGTTTCCTGTTGGGAAGTTTTCAATGTTATAGGACAAGTCGTTGCGGCTATGGTGCGCCCATAATGCATCCGGGTTAAGGTGATAGAACAACTCCGCCACAGGGGTGGTACGGGTCCAATCCTTCACTTGCTTGCGGTGCGCAATCTTCCATACGCCAGATGCGCCACCTGGGCGACGTTCCAGCTTATCGAGGTAACGGCCGCCTACAAAGAAATCTTCCTTACCGGTTGATTTATCAAGGCGGTGCCACGTCATGAAATAGCTTTCGCACAGGGCCACATCGCCGCGCAAATCCACGCGAACATTGGCAATCATATGGTGGGTAGCCTTCATATGGCCACGTACATCCAATGCCCATGCAATAAACTCGGAAACGCTGCCCTGGAAAATACCGGGTCCAAAATCAACCGAGGCATCCGGGTGGAATACCGAGCGCAACAGATTTTCTTCTGAGCGATCCACACCGCGCGCATAGGAATACATCAGGTCAACAATTTCTTGTTTGTCGACTAATGCCTGAATACGTGGCGGGAATGGTGAATTGGCCGAGCTGGTCACCGTGGTTGGCGCAGAGGTTGTACCGCCGCCAAGGGATGAGAAGAATGATGCCTTAATTTGCTTGATGGCCTTGGCCGCTTCCTTGGGGTCGATGGGCGCTAAATCTTTTTTGCGCTCAACCGAGGTAATGGGCTTGTCAACTCTGGTCGACAGGCTTTCTGCAATCTTGGCCGCTTCACGTAGCGCGTTTTCTTTTTCCTTGTTCACCGGCAGAACAGGCTTAACGATGGTACGGCCACCGGCCACAACCGTATTCTTGGACACGGCGTTCTTTGGAGCAGCAGCTGGCACAACCTTGACGGGTGGCTTGGCGGCTACTTTTGCAACAGGCTTGAGTACAGGCTTGGCTTTGGCCACAACCTTAGGTGCCATTTTTGCGGCAGGCTTTTTTGGTGCAGCTTTTGCTGCAGGTTTCTTTTTCGCGAGGGCCATAGTTATCAACACCCTAATGTTAAACGAGATATCCAATATCTCTATAAGTTTCAAAGACTTAAATGTCTTACGCCTCAACTCAATCGGGCGAACAGACTATGTTTTATGCACAATTAATCGAGAAAGGCACAATAAGCCAAAACCCCATAAACGCAAGGTTTTAAGGGTTAATTTTGACTTTTTCTTTATTTCGGCAAGTTTCAGGTCATGAAACGGATGTTTTTGACCAGTTGAAGCCATATTTCAGGCATGAATGGCTGTTTTTACAACCTTAACTGGCTATTTTCACTCTACATAGCCACTTTTTACCCCATCAAAATCCATTTTAATCATGTTTTTGGGTATTTTGCCTGATCTGGCACGGTTTTTGGTCGATTCTTGGTTTCCAAAGGTAAAAATTAATCTTTGGTCCAACCCTTATTGTTCAAGATAAACAAGGCAAACAGGGCAAATCCAATGCCCAAAAACACCCAAGGCCCCAACCAAAGGGCGATAGTTCCATCCTTAACCGGCGGATTGAGCAAGACATAATCCCCATATCGGGCATGCACAAATTCTAAAATCTGTTCATCGGTTTGCCCTGCCTTGACCTTCTCGCGAACCAATGTGCGTAAATCTTTGGCAATTCCGGCCGGGGAGTCATTGATGGATTCCGATTGGCACACCACACAACGAAGCAGCGCCCCCAGCGCAACGGCTCGCGCCTCCAGCTTGGGGTCGGCCAATTGTTCACCCGCATCCATAGCAAGGGCAGACCCCGAGATGGTCAGGCCCAACACCAATACCCAGATAAACTTCTTAAAGGGCTGCATCATTTTTCGTTGGTCACACCGCCCACAACATTGCCGGTCACATGTGGCTTGAAGAGTTTATTCCACACCTCGATGCTCAAGGGGCCCGACGAATGGGCCAGAATGGTTCCATCCTCATCAATCAAAAAAGTCTCAGGCACGCCCGTCACGCCCCAATCAATGGCCGCGCGGCCATCTCGGTCAAGGGCCACTCCGGCAAACGGGTTACCATGGGCTTTAAGATATTTTTTAATCGCCGCATCTTTGTCCTTATACACGATGCCGATGATGGGAATGGACAGGCCATCATGTAATGCTTTTAAAAATTCATGCTCTGCTACACACGGTACACACCATGATGCAAAAAAATTCACGATTATTTTTTTGCCCTTCACGCTGCTCACAGTGAAAATCTGCTTACTGTCCAACATCGGCAAACTGATATAGGGCATGGATTTTCCGGTAGACGACACAACGGATTGGCCTTGCTTATCCTGTCCAAGACCGCCCACGGCCATCCACATAAATCCGGCAAATAAAATGGTCGGGATGATATAAAGCAGCGACTTTACATTCATGGTTTAGCGCCTTTTTTATTAGGGTTATTCTTTTCCAATGCTTTGGCTACCTGCGGCGGCATATATTTTTCATCATGCTTGGCCAGAAGTGTCTGCGCGGTGAATTGACCTGCTGCGCTCAGTTTACCTTCGGCCACCACACCTTGCCCGTCACGAAATAAATCGGGGACAATGCCGGTATAATTCACGCGCAAAGTATCTTTTAAATCGGTTACCACAAACGTAATCTCGAGCGGCTTGCCATCCACATGCTGGATGCTTCCCGCTTCCACCAATCCGCCGATGCGAATGGTTTTTTGTTCTTTCAATAATTTGTCTTGCTGCGCAAGTACATCGGCCGGCGCATAAAAATACGTCACGTTCTGGGATAATCCCATCAAGGCAAGCCCCACTGCCAAGCTAACACCCGCCACCACGCCAAGGATAACAGTCAAACGGGTATGGCGCGCCTGCCAGTTGGGTTTCATGGTCATGGGCGCTTACCCAATGTGTGAGCCGCATGTGCACTCAACACGGTGTGCACAATTAATGCGCCATACCCGATCGCCGCCACAGCATAAGCAGCAACGACAAACAGCGTGTGCGGATTTTCAAAATCAAAATTCATGGTCAGACTCTAAGTCCTTTGAAAAACTCTTGCAAGATTTCGCGGCCTTCCTGTTCCATCATTCCGCCATAGACATCGGGCGCATGGTGGCAGGTTGCCTGGCGATAAAATTTAGGCCCATGGTCTACCGCGCCGCCCTTGGCATCATAGGCCGCAAAATAAAGGCGCCTGACCCTGGCAAAACTGATGGCAGCCGCGCACATTGCGCAGGGCTCAAGGGTCACATATACATCACAATCCGGCAGGCGCGGCTCCCCGCGCTTCATCGCAGCTTCACGCAAAGCCAATACCTCCGCATGCGCGGTGGGGTCGTCGCGTTCTTCCACACGGTTTCCCGTTGCCGCCAATACGTTGCCTTTACTATCCACCACGACCGCGCCAACGGGCACTTCGCCGCGCTCGGCGGCTGCACGGGCTTGTTCCATGGCCAGCGCCATAAAGGAAATTTGTGTAGTTTCTTGTTTATCTGGCATAAACCCTCCTCTAACATGCCTGCCATGAAAAAAGAAGATAAACCAGCAGGGCGGGTTGCGCGCAGCGCAGACGCATCGCGCCAAGAAAAAACCTTTAAGGGTGAACGACTTGCAAAAGTTCTGGCACGCGCGGGGCTATGCTCACGCCGTGATGCCGAGCGCTGGATTGAAGCTGGCCGCGTCAGCGTCGATGGCAAGAAAATTACCACCCCCGCCCTCAATGTCGAAGACCACCAAAAAATTGTCGTGGATGGTAAACCTATCCCAAGTAAAGATGCACCGCGCCTGTGGCGATACTATAAACCCGCTGGCCTCATTACCACCGCCAAGGATCCGCAAGGCCGCCCCACTGTCTTTGAATATTTGCCCGATGAATTACCGCGCGTGGTCAGCGTGGGCCGTCTCGATTTAAACAGCGAGGGCTTATTGCTGCTCACTAATGATGGTGGCCTTGCACGTTATCTGGAAAAGCCATCCGAAGGGTGGTCACGCTGTTACCGTGTGCGCGTGCATCTTCGTCACAAAGAAATTGATGAGGATGAGTTGAAATCATTGGCCGATGGCATCCGCGTGGACGGCGTACAATACGGCCCCATCAAAGCCGAGCTAGACACCATCAAAGGCAGCAATGCATGGGTCACCATGGAGCTCAAAGAAGGCAAAAACCGCGAAATCCGCAAAATCATGGAGCATCTGGGTTATGAGGTGAACCGCTTGCTACGCGTATCCTTCGGACCATTCCAATTGGGCCGTTTGGAAAAAAACGAAGTGGAAGAAATCCCGCAGCGCGTATTGCGTGAGCATTTAGAAGGGTATTTCAACGAAGCAGGGCGAAGCAAATAATGCGTATCATCTCAGGTGAATTTCGTGGCCGCAGCTTGGAAACACCGCCCGATGAAACCGTGCGCCCGACATCCGATAAAACGCGTGGCGCTGTATTCAATATACTGGAACATCGCAGCTGGCCAGTGCATCCGCTGCTGCCAACCTCGCATGTGATGGATGTGTGCTGCGGCACCGGTGCGCTGGGTCTGGAAGCATTATCACGCGGCGTCAAACATGTGACCTTTGTCGATAGTTCCAAAGAGTCTTTGAAACTCACCAAAGCCAATATCGCCAAATTCAAATGCGCGGAACGTTGCACCTTGATAAACAGCGAAGCGCATAAACTTGGCATCACCACCCCGCAATTTGATTTAATCATGATGGACCCGCCTTATAATAAGGGCATCCCGCAAAAAGCTCTGCTGCATTTTGAACGCCAGGGCATTTTAAAAACCAACACCGTCATCATGGTAGAAACCGCGCGCGATGAAACATTGGAGCTTCCTGCATCATTTGAAAAACTCGATGAACGGGGTTATGGTATTGCTCTTGTCCGCTTTTACACCTATGGAACCAAGCCATGACAGCAGCCCCGGCATGTAAATGTTGCAACGCCCCCAGCGTGCTGTTCGATAGCTGCGATTTTCATAACAATGCCAACATCCATATGGGTTATTACCATATGCCGCTGCCGCCCAACGGCTTGCAGGTTCCTTATTTTCGCTGCACATCGTGCGGGTTTATCTTCACCACATTGATGGATGATTGGGGCAAGGATAATTTATTCGCCGCTCTCATTTACAACAAAGATTATCCGCGTGTGGATGGCACCTATAACGGCTCGCGTGCCGGTAAAATCTGCAATCTGTTTTATCTGGCGTTTTTTGATCATTTCAAACAACTGGAATTTCTGGATTACGGCGGCGGCATCGGCTTGCAATCGGCACTGGTGGGTGCCTTTGGCGCAAAGCGTTCACACACCTTCGATCCCTTTGCACAAAACGCCAAACGCCCAGATGGAACATTCCACGTGGTCAGCTGCGTGGAGGTCCTTGAACACGCGATAGATCCCAAAGCGATGGTGAAAGATTTGGTCAGCTTTACCAACCCCGATGATGGCTTGATTTTTATAACGACCGAAGTGTTACCCGATGATATCGAGGTACAAAAAACCAAATGGTGGTATGTCAATCCGCGCGTGGGGCATGTATCGTTTTATCCAAAAGCCATGCTGGAAAAATTATTCGCCGAATACGGATATCGCATGGCGCATATCGGCAGCCATACGCATATTGCTTATAAAACATGGCCACAATGGGCGGATTTATTACTATCCGAAGAAGACCGGAAAAAATAATCCTAAAGATGATAAGTTTTACAAATTATACAGCGCGAGTTTTTCGGCCAGCGCGTTCTGGCGCATGGCTTTAAGCGCCAATAATGCGCGCAGCACCGCGTCACTTGTGCCTTGTGCCACGTTGTTCAATAGCACATCCATGCGTTTATCATTGGGACCGGTGGCGGGGAATACATTTTGTGCAGCTAGCTGACTATCTTCATTACTCGGCAACATCACACCCAGTATTTTGACCATCGCCAGATTGAAATTTTTCTTCTCAACCGAAAAAAGCTGCGTGCGGCCATAACGTTCAAACCACACATTACGGTCATCATCACTAAGCACACCGCGCAGCAGCGCCAGCGGGAAGAGCGGCAATAACGCATCGCGGTTGGCGGGCGCGGCACTCGCCAATCGCCACCAATTGGCTGCTTCGCCATTTCCGCGCAATAATAATAAGCGTGCCATGGCGGGCGCTGCTGCCACATTATCCGGCAGGGCGGTCATGCCATGTGTTTCAGCCAATAAACTATCGCCGAGCGGGCCGAGTAAATCCGCATTGCTCAATCCGGCCATGGCGGCGGTGATAATATGCGCCTTCTGGCCTGCATTATCTTCATCGTGGATGGCGCGCAGCGCCGCCGCACGGCGCAAGGATGCCGGCCATTCTTTTTCCGGCACAGTGAGCAGACTTGCAGGGTTGGCACGGAATTGTTCAATCGATTTGGGCGGAAATTTCACCGATGCCAAAATGCCTTGATAATCCTGCGCTGAAATTTGATTGCTTCGCGCAAATTGTTCGGCGTATTTCAATCGCTGCGCATCGCTCATGGCTACATCCAGCAATAAGGGCTGCGCGGGGCTCATCAAGCGGTCGATTTGCTCGGGCTTTAATTTGGGCCTGCCCAGACTTAATGCCGCCACATGAAGTGTTGATAAATTTTCCAGCTTCAATGGCTGTTTGCTCTTGGGCGTCACATTCGGGTTTAATGCGCGTTCAGCCAATTCCAGAAAGAGCGTATCGCCATCATTGGCTTCGCGCAGCAAATCAAGATGCAACCGCGCGGTATCATTTTTCCCGCCCTTGATATCACACAAAATACTCATCTTCTGGGCAAAGGCACTGGTATCCTGCGCCAGTTTATCCGATGAAATCGCGCACACATCGGCAAAGCGGCGTTGACGTACTTCGTTTTCAATAAAGCTTTGCCAGTCTTGCAGCTTGAATGTGCCGGGCTGCGTGCGCAGCAATGCCAATGCGCCATCACGGTCGCCGGTTGCTTGCGCGGCCATGATACGGGCATTAAAGAACGATATGGCCAGCTCCGGTGTGCCACTTGGTTCATAAGTGCGGCTGAGCGCAGCCGCACGCAATAATTCATTCAGCACGCCATTGCCATTACCCGATGACACACGCTGCGATGCGGAGGTCAACGCGCCAACCGCTTCAGCATAGGTCAATGATTTCCACGCATCCATCGGCAAGCTACCGCTGCGTTCATCTAAAATTCCGTAATAGGTCAGCACGGGCGCAGCCAACTGGTTTTGTTCTACCACCGGTTCACGGCTTGGCGGTGCAATCACCACCGGCGCTGGCATCGGCATGGCCTGCACGCCTGAAGAATAACTTGGTGGATTATATACTGGTGCATCATAAGCTGGCGCACGCTGCACAGGTGGCGTAGCTAATGGTGAACTTCCCATCGGTCCCGTCATGATAACAGCAGGCGCGGTGCGCATGACAGGCGGTGGTACAGCCAGATCTGCTTCATCTTCTCCCTCGCCTTCGCCCTCATCATTCTGAGCGGTATCTTCATTCTGATAGGTCAGATCTTGTGGCATGGCGGTATTACGTGGCGCGGCACTCGCCATGCCAGCGGCAAGAATGCACAACAGTGAGAAGATAAAACGGGTCAACATAAACAGCTTCTGGATACTGGAATTAGGGGTGGTCATGACTTACACTCTTATACTAACATAAGTGTTAAAAATTATGGCAAGCTGTTTGGTAATATTATGAACAAACCAATTGTACTGATCGGGATGATGGGGTCGGGCAAAACCGCCCTGGGCCGCCAATTGGCGGTGCGTCTTGGCGTGCCATTTTTGGATAGCGACGCGGAAATCGAAAAAGCCACTGGAATGCGTATTTCCCATATTTTCGAAGAACAGGGCGAAGCCGCCTTTCGCGACATTGAACGAATTAAAATCTCCAAATTACTTGCAGGAGAGCCTTGCGTGTTATCCACGGGCGGCGGTGCCATTTTAAATGCCGATACCCGCGCACTGATTGCGGAAAAATCCATCGCCATCTGGCTCAAAGCACGGCTCGAAACCCTTTTGGCACGTGTCGCCAAGGATAAAAGCCGCCCGCTGTTGAAAACCGCAGACCCTTCTGCCCGCATGCAGCAATTACTCGAAGCTCGCACGCCTTTTTACAGCGAAGCCCCCATTCATATTGATACAGATGTAAAAGGCTTTGAAGAAACGGTTGAAGCCATGCTGAATGCCGTGCAAAATCACGGTCAAAATAACCCGGCCTAATCCTTTATTTCGGAATACCCCATGAGCCTTCTTGGAAATATCCTGCACCCTGACCAACAGAACCCCATCAAGGTGTCGCTGGATAACCGCAGCTATCCCATTTATATCGGCAGCGGACTATTGGCTGAAGCTCCCTTTCTGATCCGCGAGGCATTGGGCACCCCGCGCTGCATTATCATTACCGATAGCCATCTCTCTAAGATTTATGCGGAAAAATTCCACGCCGGTATGGCGCGCGCTGGCCTGTGCAAGGATGAACCGCTGATTATCCCGGCTGGTGAACAGGCTAAAACCTTTTCCTACCTGTCCTTTATTCTTGACCATCTCTTTCAAAAAAATATCGACCGCAAAACCATGCTGGTGGCGTTGGGCGGCGGCGTGATGGGTGATCTGGTTGGCTTTGCAGCCTCCATTGCCTTGCGCGGTCTTGATTTTATTCAAATCCCGACCACGCTGCTGGCGCAGGTGGATAGTTCGGTGGGCGGTAAAACCGCCATCAATTCACCGCGCGGTAAAAACCTGATTGGCTCGTTCCATCAACCCCGCATGGTCATTGCCGATGTGGATACCCTGAAAACATTGCCCACACGTGAACTACGCGCGGGCTATGCTGAAGTGGTCAAATACGGCCTTATCAGCAATCCGGAATTTTTTGATTGGCTGGAATCCAAAGGCCATAATTTATTGCAAGGCAAAGTTGAAAAACAAATCCGCGCCATCCGCACCAGCTGCGAGATGAAGGCCGCGATTGTGGCGGAAGATGAAAAAGAATCCACCGGCAAACGTGCCTTGCTCAATTTCGGTCACACCTTTGGCCACGCGTTTGAATTAATGGCCAATTACGATGCCAGCTTGTTACATGGCGAAGCGGTAGCGATTGGTATGGCCAAGGCATTTGAACTATCTACCCGCCTTGGCATCTGCCCCGAACGCGACACCTTGCGCGTGAAGGAACATTTGGCAGCGGTGAACTTGCCTATCTCCATCAAAGGCCGCAACTGGAACACCGACACCATTCTGGCGCATATGTACCGCGATAAAAAAGCCGAAAACGGTCAGCTCAATTTCGTCCTCACCAAAGGCATCGGTCAGGCTTTTGTGCAGGAACACGTCACCGCCAGCGATGTAAAGGCCGTGCTGGATCTGCCGTAATCCAACCCGATACAGGGACACGCATGCACACCGCACTCATCCCTGTTCCACAAGAACGCATCCATCTTTCTGCACTGTCATGGCATCGCAGCTGCGAAGTGCTCAATCCATCCATGCCGCATTTTCGTACACAGGAAGATGCGATTGCCTGCGATATCCAATTCAGTGTTGGTACATCTCAACTCAGCGCGCCATGTGCAATTGTCATCAGTATCAAAGGCGCGTTAAAGCACGGCGCGGTCATGCTGCAACTACTGGGCGCGGATGCTAAATCCCTTGCCACGTTATCCTTTAATGCTGCGCAGGAACGCCCCAATGAACACCAAGGCGAATTAGTGGTTATTCCCACCACCGCAACACTTACGCTGCGCATATCGGGCATAGGCGCAACTGAATTTGCACTTACCTATTTGCATGTATCCTATTCACCTGATGAAACCCTTATTCCGCTACCCGCAGAAGAGCCTTGCATATTTCCAAATTGGGATCGTCTCTATCAACCCGCACTTCTCACCGCAACCGAACGTCTTCGCCGGCAAGACTACAACGCGCTGACCATGCCAACACCCACCCCATGGCATCGCGGCCTGCGCATCATGCTGCATCCCCATGACGGGCTATCCAGCATTCTGGCCACCAGCGGCTTTTATGAACCGCATGAATTGATGGTGCTCAAACGCCTGCTACAACCCGGCGATACTTTCATCGATTGTGGCGCAAATATCGGCTTTTACACGCTATATGCTGCAAGTTTGGTCGGCACATCTGGCCGCGTGCTGGCCTTTGAACCCAGCGCGCGGGAAATGCAACGCCTCCATGAAAACATCGCGCTCAATACCTTGCCGCAGATTGAATGTTTTTCATGCGCCTTAAGCGATCATGAAGGCAGTGCCCAATTCAGTATTGCCGAAGGTGCAGGTGAAAACACGCTCGCCCAAACTTTTGGCTATACCGATACACAGCTCACCCAGCGCGTGACAGTAGAGCTTCGTATACTGGACAACATCACAGCAAACTATCCATCCATCAAACTTATCAAAATTGATGTGGAGGGCGCGGAGCTGCATGTGCTCAAAGGCACGCAGGAGATTTTGAAACGCGCCCGCCCCGCCATTTTGTTTGAAGTATTCCCCGCCGCGCTACTACGCATGCAATCAACGCCCGGTATGATTGATGAAATGCTGCGCGCCGCTGGCTATCGTTTCTACACCATTCATCCCGTTACGGCTGAGTGGGAAGCATTGGACAGCCTGCATCACTTGCACCAAAGCTGTAATATTCTGGCGTTGCCAAACACTGAGCTGGCAAACAATTAAATAGATGCTGATGTTTGTTTATTGATAATGGCGTCGATATAATCAATCGCTGCTGAATGCAGTTTACCGTCTTCAAAGATCAGCGTGCCTGATAGTTCCTTAATCTGCGCTGCCCGCAGCCCATACCGTTCATCAGCTGCCTTTTCCAGTTTTGCATCGCCTTTGGCGGCTTTCTTTTCCTGATAATACAGATCCAGTGCTTTCTGTGTTGCCTGCAATGCGCTCAGCTTGGCGATAGTTTTTAATTCTTTCGCTTCTTCTGGATTATCTTTGAAATATTGCTCCAGCTTTTTCTTATATGCGCCGTCAATTTTGACCTCGCCATAGGCATCAATATTCAAAACTGTTTTTTCACTGAGCGGAATACTGAGCTTGTCAAACAACGCTGAAAGTTTTTGGGCAAATGCATCAACACGTTTGGCAAAACGTTCCTGCGCACTCAACTGAAAATCAGCAATCACATTCTGGCTGTCATTGGCCTGCGCGATAATACGTTTTGCGCGTTCGGACAAATCAATACTGTCAGTAGATAGGCTATCTGCTGCATCGCTAATGGATGAAACATTCAATGGATTGAATGATGGCGTGGCGCCACCCGTTGATGTCCGAAGATTTGACGGGGTAGCATTCGCAAAAATGGCAGCACGCGATACATCACTCATGCTGCCATGTTAATAGTCGGCACTTAACAAGTAATTAAGGATTATCCAGCTGCGCGTTGGTCTGTACCTGTGGCATGGGCAATGCGCGGATTAAGCGCGGCAAAATCACGTTTAGCAGAAAATAAAAATGCCGTGCCATGGCCAGCTTTCTGGTGACCCTCCTCGGTCGCGGCCGCTTTAAAATAGCTCATCGCAAAAACACGCACCGCTGCCGTAAAGGATGTTTCTTCAGCTTTGTGCTGGGCTACCAGAGCGCAAATTTGATGGATGTTCAGCTTCTCGCGGCGGCAAATTTCAATCAGTGCGTTCCACATTGCAGGCTCGAGACGCATGGAGGTACGATGACCATTCAACGTAATGTTGCGACTGATGAGGGAGGATTTAATCGCCGCCATTTCCTGTTTGGATGTGGTGGCTTCATGCGCATCGTGGATTTGATTGACGGTCGCTAGATTTGTTGAACTCGGCAGCATGGCAATACTCCGTTGCGATAGACTTCAAGGCGGGAGCCCGCAATGCTCACAAAGGTATGAACCGCAGGCATTCAGCTGTATTTTAAGATGGCATATCTAATTACGGGAATTACATAGCTCATAAAACAACCTTAGGTTGAATGTAATACACTCAAAGGTTGATGCAAGAACAATCTTTCAACCTCAGGTTGAATACTACCGAATACAGGGTCTCTGTTGCAGATATGTTGTGTCGATTGTGCAATGGAATAGTCATTAGGCGGTGGGGGTCAATTCCAACACCAATGCATGGACCCGTTCCTTCATTTCATCGGCCAATAGCCCGTAAACCAGCCTTTGCTGAGCAACACGGGATAAGCCGTTAAAGGCCGCAGACGTTACCTTCAGGGTAAAATGGGTCTCCCCGCTGGGGTGGGCGCCGCTATGCCCCGCATGCTTATTGCTATCATCTACCAGCTCAAATGCGGCCGGCGACAACCCTTCACGGATTTTTTTTTCAATTCGTTCAGCATAAGTGGTGTGTTTCATGTTTCAAACCATACCCGCTTTTTGATATTCTGGAAAGTATGACTGAACAATCGGGAAATTTGAAAAAACTGAAAGAAGCACTGGCCGCCGGAAAAGCCAGCAAAGCCGCGCCGCCAAAGAAAACCTTAAAATCCATCCGCGAGCAGCGCTACGAGACAAACGAGCAAACCGTAACCCCGCATATGCATGACCCGGAGGTCGCGCCACATTTATTTAAAAAATGGGTAGGTGACCGCGTATCCGTCGTGCGGGTCAGACAATGTGATAACCCCAATTGCAACCAACGCGGTGAATTCCGCGCGCCCAAATCCCGCTATAATATCGAGGATTACTACTGGTTCTGCCTTGACCATGTGCGCATCTACAATGCGGCGTGGGATTATTATCAGGGTATGAGTGTAGCTGAAATCGAAGAAGCGCTACGCGCAGGTACCACCTGGGAACGCCCGACTTGGCCGATGGGTGATAGAAAAATTGAACGCAAAGTACGCGCCGCTTTCAAACGTGCTTTTGATGAAGATGATATCGAAAGCAACGCCGAACACATTCATGCCAAGGCACAGGAACGCGGTGTTGATCCGCGCTACGCCGCACAACTCAATGCCCTTCGTGAACTGGGCCTCGCCCCGCCAATTGACTTTGAAGGCATCAAAAAGCGTTACCGCGATTTGGTCAAAGCCCATCACCCTGATGTGCAACAAAGCAAGGAAGCTGGCGAGGATAAAATCAAACGCCTCAATAGTGCCTTCACCATCCTCAAGGAATTCTACGCCTTTGAGGAAGTGAATATGGCCAATGCAGGCGAATAATAAGTCTACTGCATGTTCAAATTGCGCGTGACGAAGGCTGATAAAGCCGTTAATTTCAATTATATTTCATATTCAGGAAATCCACGTAATGTCCGCAAACCCATCTGCCAAAACCGATGAATTAGGTAACCCCGATATCAAGGTATCCGTCAAACAAACCTTTGGCCTCGACATCGCCAATGATTTTCAAGTGCCCGCATTCTCTGACGCATCGGAACATGTGCCGACACTGGATGACAGCTACCGCTTTGATAAAGACACCACGCTCGCCATTCTTGCCGGCTTTGCACATAACCGCCGCGTGATGGTGCAGGGGTATCACGGCACAGGTAAGTCAACACATATCGAACAAGTGGCCGCACGTCTCAACTGGCCGTGCATCCGTATCAATCTCGATAGCCATGTCAGCCGTATCGATTTAATCGGCAAAGATGCCATCGTGCTCAAAGACGGCAAGCAAGTGACCGAATTTCGCGAAGGTTTATTGCCATGGGCATTGCAACACGCCACGGCCTTGGTATTCGATGAATATGATGCAGGCCGTCCGGATGTGATGTTCGTTATCCAACGCATTCTGGAAGCCGAAGGTCGCTTGACCTTGCTCGATCAAAACCGCGTGATTACACCGCATCGCTCGTTCCGTTTATTTGCGACCGCCAATACCGTTGGGCTTGGTGATACCACCGGCCTATATCACGGCACACAGCCCATCAACCAAGGACAAATGGACAGATGGAATATTGTCTGCACACTCAACTACTTGCCGCCCGAAGATGAAATCAACATCGTGCTCGCTAAAATCGAACGCCTGAACACCGAAGAAGGCCGCAAGCAAGTCGCCGCTATGGTGCAATTGGCAGGCCTGACGCGCAGCGGCTTTATGAACGGGGATATTTCCACCGTGATGTCACCGCGTACCGTCATTACCTGGGCTCAGAATGACGCGATTTTTAACGATATTGCGACATCCTTCCGCCTTAGTTTCGTGAATAAATGTGATGAAACGGAACGCCCGATTTTGGCGGAATATTTCCAACGCTGCTTTGGTAAAGAGCTCGTCCTTTAAGGAGTGTCCATGTTCACTGCCCTCACCCTCGCCAGCTTTTTTGGTCTTACCGAATTTTTTGGTGTCGGCGATAAGGCGGAGGCGTTTTTCAACTGCTCCGATCCTGCTTTCTTTGTCGTGCGTGATGAAAACCAGCTCACCGGCGAAAAGCATCTCGAACTCAAAGGCACGCTAACCACCCCGCAACCTGGCTACAGCTATCATTTCCAGTTTGTCGGCGTGGATGATACCAAGGCGTATGCAATACTTTCCGTTGGTCAACAACTCAGCAAAAGCCGCCGTTTTGGACGCAGCGTACCGGCCGTTCAACAACTCCAAGTGATACAAAAATTCAATGTTCCGGCGGATGTAACCATGCTGCGCTTCCGTGTGGAAGGCTTATCGGTGCAACCGACCGAATTCATTTGCGATATTACGCAAACCCCTCGCAGCTAGATTTATCCCAGATTTGCTTTGCGCGTAGGTATCTTGCGGCGGGTGGCACGCATGACTGCGCGGCCTAAAGCCGGATGGGTTGCACCTTCGTGCTTGGCGGTAAAGGCGCCTGCCACCACGCCTAATTCCAATGCGCCGCCCACGCTTTGTCCTTGTGCACGAAATGCCACATAACTTCCCAGTAACGCATCGCCCGCGCCCGTGACATCACGGGGCTTAATGGTGGGGGTTGTCACATCATTCACAATCACGCGCCCGTCAATTTCTTCTGCATATATCACGCTCTTGCCGCCGCGCGTAATCACACAGATCACACCTAATTCTTTGGCAAGCTCCGCCGCCATATGTTCAGGGGTTGCATGCGCGATGTTGAATTTTTTCGCAATGTTGGTTGCCTCATCCAGATTAACCACCAGCTCGTCAATCAACTTGAAATGTTCAAGCAACACATCATCGACCTTGGTGCAGTTAAACACAACGCACGCACCGCGTTGTTTGGCTCGCTCAGCCAGCGCCATCGATTGTTTCACCGGTACCGAAGTTTGAATAACCAAAATGGTATTGGCATCCAGCTTCTCGTCCGGCACACGCGATTGGTCGGCATGTTTATTTGCCCCGCGATAGACTAAACTCACTTGTTGACCATGATGATTGGCATAAATGAAGGCTTGTGACAGCGTTTCACCTTCAATGCGTTGCACATCAACCTTTGCGCCCGCATCGGTTAGATGCTGGATGTGTTCGGTTGAATCAATATCGTTCACATTGCCAAACGCACCATAAAAATGCACATCCGCGCCCAGCTTGGCGGCGGCATATACGGTGTTGCTGCCCTTACCGCCAAAATGGCGGGAATAAATTGTATTGCATAAATAGCGCATCCACACAGCGGGATTGCTGCCCATTTCTTTCATATAGGGCTCGATTTTTCCGGCACTTAAATCGTCCATGATGTCGCTGCGGCGGCGCGTTACATAAATCAAACGCTGGTCATCGCCGGGCGGCAACTGGTCAAGCAACGGGGAAATATCAGGGACGATTTTCTTGCGGTCAACACCGCCCGAGCCCAAAACAACAATCCGTTTATTCATAAAAAAACCTGTAAATGCGTGCATAGTATAATGCGGCATTGAATTCAAAGATAAAGGTGGCAAACTGTCAAGGAGCGCAATAGTTTCATCCTGTAGACAACATATTGCAGCGCACTAACTCGGGTATATTGAATAAATTATGAGCAAGCTCATCCACACCGTGGACGATCCCGTCGAAACGTTCAAACGTGCCAGCGTGGCAACGGCCAAAACGCTTGCGCGTGAACCGGATATGGATGTGGTGTTTTCAACCGATGCCGGAACCAGCATCAGCGCAGGACATGTAAAAGGTCAAAAACAACGCGTGCGCTTGCCATTACCATCACGGCAACTCTCCGCGCATGAACGCGCCATGGTGCGCGGCAGTGTCGATGCGGCAGGTCTGCGCATGCGCTTTCATGATGCCTCGGCATTTCGTCGCCATGCCCCAGCAGGTGATAATGCACGTCTTGTGTATGAAGCATTGGAGCAAGCACGCTGCGAAGCTTTAGGCGCGCAGGCCATGCCCGGCATTTCTGAAAATCTGGGCGCCGTGCTCTTTGATAAATGCCGCCGCCAGGGATACGATCATGCCACCGAACGCGCACAAGTTCCCATCCATGATGTCATGCGGCTTTTGGCGCGCGAAGCATTATATGGCGCGGAAATTCCGCAAAATGCACTGCAAGCCGTGCAGCTCTGGCGCCCATGGATTGAACAACGCATTGGCACCCATTTGGGTGACCTGCCTAAATTGTTGAACAACCCCGATGCATACGCACAAGAAGTGCGCAAGCTATTGGTGGCCATGAATATGGATTTTCCGGGCAGCCCCGATGAAGAAAGCGAGGGCGATGACCGCCCGCACGAAGCCGACCCGCAAGATGATAAGGCCGAACAGGAACAAGCCGAAGGCGGCGCGGAGAGCGATGAACAAGCGCCAAGTGATGCGCAGCAGCAATCCGCCAAGGAAGCCCGCGAAATGAGCGAAGGGCAGGAAGGCGAGGAAAAACCCGTCAGCGGTGAAGACGAAGCCGAGAGCGAGAGCGAAGACGACGTCAAAGAACCACCCAGTGCCGCGGGCGCACCACAGCTCACCGTCTATAACGCCTTCACCACGCAATTCGATGAAGTTAAAAACGCCGGTGATTTATGTCCTTCCGAAGAACTCTCCCGCTTGCGCTTGCAACTGGATAATCAGGTACGCCATTACCAAGGGCTCATTTCAAAACTTGCCAACCGCTTGCAACGCAAATTGCTGGCGCAGCAAATGCGCAGCTGGGATTTCGACCGCGAGGAAGGCATGCTGGATGTCGCGCGTCTTGCCCGTGTGGTGGCAGCCCCCGGCGTGCCGCTATCCTATAAAATTGAAAAAGACACGCAGTTCCGCGACACGGTTGTGACCTTACTGATTGATAATTCCGGCTCCATGCGTGGTCGCCCCATTACCATTGCGGCCATTACCGCCGATATTCTTGCGCGCACCTTGGAACGCTGCGCGGTGAAGGTGGAAGTCTTGGGCTTTACCACCAGCACATGGAAAGGCGGCAAATCGCGTGAAGCATGGATAAAGGCGGGCAAACCGCCCCATCCCGGCCGCCTCAATGATTTACGCCATATCATTTATAAAAATGCCGATGCACCATTGCGCCGCGCGCGCCGTAATCTGGGGTTGATGCTGCGCGAAGGATTGCTGAAAGAAAACATCGACGGTGAAGCATTGCTATGGGCGCATAGCCGCTTATTGGCGCGCCATGAAGATCGCCGCATTCTGATTGTCATTTCAGATGGTGCGCCGGTGGATGATTCAACCCTGTCATCCAACCCGTCGATTTATCTCGAGCAACATCTGCGTGATGTGATTACAAAAATTGAATCCACCTCGCCCGTGCAATTATTGGCGATTGGTATTGGCCATGATGTCACGCGTTATTACAAACGCGCCGTGACGATTACCGATGTGGAGCAATTGGGTGGCACGGTGATGAACCAGCTCGCTGAATTGTTTGATGAATAATTAGGCCGCTTTCACAATGCGGTTGCGGCCTTCGCGTTTGGCCTTGTAAAGCGCCTGGTCGGAAAGCTGCAATAGCTCATCCATGCTTTTGCCCTCTTTCACCATCACATGACCAAAGGATGCGGTGACGCTAAGCGGTGTGCCATCGGGTGCTTTTAATTCTGCGCGTTGCACGGCATGACGAAGTCGTTCCAGCACTTTTTCTGCGCCTTCGCTATCAAGCCCTTTCAGGATAATCAGGAATTCTTCACCGCCCAGACGATACGCATCATCATAGGTGCGGATATGGCGTAATAATGTATTGGCAACGCCCACTAACACGCGGTCACCGGTATCATGGCCATAGGTGTCATTGACGTTTTTGAAATGGTCGATATCCACCATCGCCAAGGTAAATGGCGTTTTGGCATTGGTGAACCGGTTCATCTCGCGGTTAAAATCATCTTGCAATCCAATGCGTGTACGCAGCCCCGTCAACGGATCAAGCCCGGCTGCTGCTTCACTGAATGCGCGTTCAAGACGGCGCACCGAGGTTACAAATTCATCAAAGCGCGATAATACTTTTTCATAATCCTTGATGGGGATGGCTTCGCCATCAGGCGCGCGCAGCAGCACCAGTTTTGCAGCGGTGTGAAGTTGCTCATGCAATTCGGCAAGGCGTGATAAAATCGGCCCTTGGTTGGGAAGCGCGATGGTCGCGCGGTCATGCCATTGTAAAAAGGAATTCGGCATCTTGGCATCCACCGCTTTGGCTGCACGATCCGCGCCGCCATAAAATGCTACCTGATGCCATTGCGACAGCCATGCCAGATGGTCATCTACCACCTTGCCTAGGCCTTGAACGATACGATTACTGGCATCCATATTTAATTCCTTACAGGTGGATTTCCTTGAGCGAGGGCCATGGGCAAATCGCCCCGAGCCTGATAAGAGCCAACAGAGTAGCCCTGACATATTGAAGGATTGGTAAAAGGGCAAAATCCTGCCCTCGAAACAAACTCAACGCATTGATTTTGAACACTAAAATGCCATTTTTGGAAATTACATATATTTAATGTGACGTGGTGATCCAACGGGGTCTAGGCTCCGTATACCAAGTAGTCAACTAGCGATGCCCAATTCCGGGGTCGCACCTTCAACCCTCGATGCTTCTAAGAAGATCAAAAGGAGAGAACCAATGGCTCATTTCGACGACAGCTTAACCCGGGCAGATAATTTGCGCTTTATCAGAGGCGCGATGCATTCACCGATGCTCGAAAAAATCAACGAATTCGAACTCGCCGCTGCATGGCGCGAAAAGGGCGATGAAAAAGCGCTCCATAAACTTATCAAATCTTACGCACGTCTGGTGGTGGCCATTGCGGCGAAGTTCCGCGCATATGGTCTGCCCATGGGCGACTTAATGCAGGAAGGCCACATTGGCTTGCTACACGCCGCCAACCGGTTTGATACCTCGCGTGATGTGCGGTTCTCCACCTATGCCACATGGTGGATCCGCGCCTCGATACAGGATTACGTGCTGCGTAACTGGTCGATTGTGCGCACGGGTACAACCGCAGGGCAAAAGGCATTGTTCTTTAATTTGCGCCGTCTGCGTGCACGCATTGAAGGCAAGGCTGCACAAATGGGCAACCTTGATCCCATCATGCTATCGCCTGAAACCAAAACCGAAATCGCCAGCGCATTAAAGGTCAATGTGCACGACGTAGAAGTGATGGATGCGCGCCTGACCGGCCATGACCAATCGCTCAACGCATTGGTTCATGATGATGGCAGCCATGATTTTCAAGACTTCCTGGTGGACGACAGCCCCAATCCGGAAGAATTGATTATGGCCCGTCATGATGGCGATGTGCGCCATGAATGGTTGGGTGTGGCGATGCGCCAGCTCGATGAACGCGAACGCCGCATCATCCGTGACCGTCATTTACGTGATGAAGCCGCCACGCTGGAAGATTTGGGCAAGAAGCTTGGCATCAGCAAGGAACGGGTACGTCAACTTGAAACCCGTGCCATGGCCAAGCTGAAAAACCTGATGCAGGAACAGGCAGACCACATCGGCCCTACCCCGGCATTCAAGCAGCTCGAATCAGCCGCAGCCTAAGCATTTACTTAAGGGCTTTTGATTTTGGGTCATGGGTGCATAATAGTGCCCATGACCCTTATTCATTCTGACAGCGACTATACCGCTGAGCTCAAAAAACTTTCTGAAACCATCGAGCCGGGCAAGACCCTGCTACGCACCAAGCACGGCTATTTCCTTGCCATCAATCATGATTTGTTGGTTTCCGTCTCTCTCATGAAATACGGAGAACTATGCGAACTGGAATGGGATTTGATGAAGCCATTCCTCAAGCCCGAAATGGTGGTGGTGGATGCCGGATCGCATCTGGGCACCTATCTGGTTCCTTTCGCCCGCCGCGTAGGACCAAAAGGTAAAGTCATCGGCTTTGAACCCCAACCGGTTATTTTTGAATCCCTGCAAACTGCCGTCATGCTGAATAAGGTTGCCGATAACACGGTCATTTTTAATGCCTGCATCGGCGATAAGGGCGAAGCTGGCACCCAATTCCTCACCATTGAAGAGCCCGATTACAATCACATCGGCCATTTTGGCGGCGTGCCCTTTGCGGAGGCTGGCTTTAAAGAGGTCAACCGCACCAATAAAACCCTGCGCTCCGAGGTCAAACGCCTTGATGATTTCTTCAGTGAATCGCGTTTTGACTTTTTAAAAATCGATGTCGAAGGCATGGAAAAAGATGTGCTAACAGGCGGCGCAAACACCATCAAGAAATTCCACCCCGTCATGTTCATTGAAAATTGCCGCCGTGCCAATTCACCGGATCTGATGAAAACCATTTTCGATTTGGGCTATCGCGCATGGTGGCACACCGGGCGATTATACAATCCCAATAATTTCAGCAAGAACCCGGAAAATGTGTTTGGCCAGCGTTGTAACACCAATGTGCTGTGTATCCCGCGTGAACGAGCCCCCGCCGACATGCCCGAAGGCTTCCCATGGGGACTTGTCGAATGTGTGGATGCAAACCACAACATCATTCAGGAAAACGGCCAAATCGTTCCCAGCATCGCGAACTGGGAACCACCGCTTTAATAAACAAAAAGCCAACGGCGTAGTTAGAATTTTTAGTGGCGGAAGTGACGAATGCCGGTGAATACCATGGCAAGGCCCGCTTTATCCGCCGCCGCAATCACTTCATCATCACGCACAGAACCGCCCGGTTGAATAACCGCCGTTGCGCCTGCTTCTACGGCTGCTAACAAACCATCCGCAAATGGGAAGAACGCATCGGATGCAACCACGCAGCCCTTGGTAAGGGGTTCTGATAATCCTGCGTTCTTGGCGGCTTCGCCTGCTTTCCATGCGGCAATGCGCGCGGAATCCACGCGGCTCATTTGGCCTGCACCAACACCCACGGTGGCTTCGTTCTTGGCATAGACAATCGCGTTGGATTTCACATGCTTGCCCACACGGAAGGCAAACAACATATCGCGCACTTCATCATCCGATGGCTTGCGCTTGGTGACGACTTTCAAGGTGCTTGCATCGACATGACCATCATCACGTGATTGCAGCAGCAATCCACCCGCAATTGAACGAAGCGTTGCACCACCGCGTTTGGCATCCGCCAACCCGTGGGTCAGCAATAGGCGTAAATTCTTTTTCGCGGCGATAATCGCTTTGGCATCTTCATCCGCTTCTGGGGCAATAATCACTTCGGTAAAAATATCCGAAATCGCGGTGGCGGTTGCGGCATCCAGCTTGCCGTTAATGGCAATCACGCCGCCAAATGCGCTTACGGGATCGCACGCCAAGGCTTGTTTATACGCGGTGACATAATCCTTCGCGCTGGCAACGCCGCATGGGTTGGCATGTTTGATAATCGCGATGGTGGGCTTTGAAAATTCGCACGCCAATTCAAATGCCGCATCCGCATCATTGTAGTTATTATAGCTAAGCTCCTTGCCTTGCACCTGTTCGGCACGCGCCACACATGGCTCGGCTTTACGTGATAAATACACAGCGCCTTTTTGGTGCGGGTTTTCACCGTAACGCAGCATTTGTTTGCGCGTATAGGCCATGGTCACGGTTTCGGGATACTCATCACCCAATTGGCCTGCAAACCATGATGACACCATGCTGTCATAGGCAGCGGTATGGGTGAAGGCTTCGGCCGCACATTTTTTGCGGAATGCCAAACCGACCGAACCGTTATTTTTCTTCAACTCATCCAGCAAGCCCGCATATTGCGAAGGCGATGTCAGCACGGTTACAAAATCATGGTTCTTGGCAGCGGCACGAATAAGCGCAGGCCCGCCAATGTCGATGTTTTCAATGCTGGTTGCAAAGTCTGCGCCCTTATCAATGGTTGCCGCAAACGGGTATAAATTCACAATCACAATGTCGATGGGCGGGATGGAATGTTCGGTTGCCTGAAACATATGTTGCGCATTGCTGCGTACCTGCAAAATACCGCCATGCACCTTGGGGTGAAGGGTTTTAACGCGGCCATCCATCATTTCCGGAAAGCCGGTATAGGTGCCAACTTCCGTAATCATCAATCCTTCGGCTTCCAATGCTTTGGCCGAACCGCCGGTCGATAAAATTTCGACATTCAGGTTACGCAGCGCACGCGCCGTTTCAATCAATTGGGTTTTATCGGAAACGGAAATCAGTGCACGCACCGGTTTTACTAAATCAGGTGCAGGAACAGTTGAAACAGCATGAAGTGACATGAAATGGCCTTTTAAAATTGTATTTGAAGGCCAAACCTTTAACGAAATTTCCTGCAACTCTCAAGACAGGTGCAGCCAATCCCTGTCAACACTGGGTTTTTGTGATTATGCCTTGCTGGAAACTATTTCAGACACTACAAATAACGGATATTTTAATGATGGCAGACACAGGAATTTTATCATGAAAAGCGGTTTACGTTTTGTAGTTCTAACAGCCAGCACCGTCGCACTTGGCGCGTGCAGCGTTGATGTGGATACCACCGGTGGGCAACCCGCACAACAAACCGAAGCAACTGCAAAAGAAGCGCCTGCAAAAAAAGAGAGTCCTGAGTGTATTCAAGCCATGGCCATCGAAAACATGGCGATTGGCAGCGTACTGACCAGTGCTGCAAAAGCTCTCAGTGCGCCCGAAGGTCCGGCCATGGAAGCTGCGGATGATGTTCATCGCCGCGCCACCGAACATGCCCGCAAAGCACAAGAAAATGTTATCAGGCTTTGTATAGATTAATTGGCCTTACTTACCCTTGCCCTCGCGGGTAAGTGCCCATAGCCATTTGCTTTCGCCGCCATGGGTGGTGCCTTTGACTACAATCTGCCGGCTGGGTCGTGCCATGGTTTTTCCGTAATACAGGCTCTCTTCAATGCTGAGTAATTGCGCTTCGCCATGCCCGTTTTCGCAGCGGAAGCGATAGCCATTGCCGCCCGGCATTTTAATCAACACCGCTTTGCCGTTTTGAATGAGGCTGGTTTGTACAAGTGGATGCATATGAAAGCGCAGCATAATGGCCTTGCCGTCTGCGCCTTTCACTTTGTCTTCGCCGCGCAGCACTTCGCCCTCACTCATCAATGTCAGCGTACGTTGATGCGTTAAACGGTTCTCCGCCAGATAGCCATCATGGGTTAAAATCACTTGTTGCTGCTGTTTGGTATCTTCACGCAAACATTCGATACTAAGGGGACGATTGCCAATCCCGCCCGCGCTTAATACCTCGCAATTGTTTTTATCATCCACCGTCAGCGTGCTATGCGCCGCAGTCGCTGCCAATGCGGCATACCAATCATCATTGTCATGCCCGGGGTGCGCCCCGCAATTGACGAACAACCGTTCGCGGCCAATGCTGCATTCAAAGCTGGAAAGCCCGGCATGCGCCAACCCGTCCAAGCCCGGCACGGGCGGTGCGCCCACATCAATAAAGACCAGCATACGGCCAAGCGCCAATCGCTCATAGCCACCTTGTACTAATGTTTTGGGCGCTCTGCCGCGCGTATCGGCCTGCGTAAGCAAGGCTTCCAACATGACGGGGTTTTCTTCCTGCGCACCGTTAAACAAACACAATGCACCATCTCCGTGGCGATAAAACCGCAAGGCCGCCGCCGCGCGCTCAATCGCAATAGGCAATTCCGGCGGCAATGGAACCTTCCCGGCTTTTAACGCATGACGAATATCAACAAGACATTTTAATGCCACCATTTGCCGCGTGGGGTTACGTTCGGAATTAGATCCATCTGCCAATATCGCGTGGCGCAATGCAATCGGCATAATTTCCAGCGATAGCTTTAATGCTTTTTCAGCATCCGGAAACGCTACTCCGGCAAACACCAACCCGCGCAGCACCTGCATCAGTTCGACGCCTTGAATTTGCGCCGCTGCTGGCAAATTGACGTTGTTGATTTTTTCCGGCTCATCATCTTCTTGCGCAACAAAGCCAGCAACAGCGCGCGGCAGCAAGCGCACCAAATGCTTATAATGGCGCACCAGACATTCAAACACACGGGCGCGGAACGGCGTGTCGGCACTAGCCAGCACAAAATCATGCAAGGCGACTAAATGCGTCAGGCGCAATGCCACCAGATGCGGCTCCCATACATAGGGTGACCATTGTTCGAACCGGTCCAGCCATGATGCCATCAAACTGCGTGCCACACGCCGCGCAGTATCCCCGCCAAGCGAACGCAAATCACGCAGCCAATCAAACCCATGCACATATACAAGCCATGCGGTATTGGCTTTTTCAGGAAGCCATTGTGGTGGGTGGGCTGAAAAACTTTGTCCAGCAAAGGTGAATTTGCCGTCCACAATCTGTTCGCCTGATTGCCCGTCACCCGGCCATGGATCAGATGGCACCACATCCAGCGCTTTTGGCGCCGGGCCGGAAATCATCATGCGATATAGAGTGCTGGCATATGCAAGGCTTTGCAGCCGGTGACGCATCCGCGTCATCAGATCCAATTCAGGTGGCAGCGATGTGGCAACGACGTTCGACAAGATAAAATCTTTTTGGAAATATAATGAAGGCCTATCGATACCCCAAAGATTGCAACTAAAAGGTTAAAAAAAAGAAAGGTTTATGAACCATTTGCCTTTCGAGACAAAAAATAGCTGAGGTGTGGATTTAATGGCAGTGCCCGTCATGATTGCTCGGTCATGGGGTCAGATGCAGCCAACAAAAAACCCAGCTCCGTTAAGAACTGGGTTTTTTTATTCTTTGGCCTAAGCTTTGTGTGGGCTTTGGGCTTGGTCTGGT
>JAYRWY010000016.1:0-223836 GCA_041917755.1 Alphaproteobacteria bacterium | reverse complement strand
GACCTTCAATGGTACAAACTTGATTGGTCAGGTAGGCGTAAGCTTGGTTGTTTACTTCAACGAAGACAACACCAGCAAACTCACGATTACCAATACCAACTTGTCGATCAACACTGGTGGTGGTCTCAGCGTCGCTGTGGCAGCCAACGGCTTCGTATCCGATACCGACATTAACACTGCTGTGTCCCAGTTGACCACAGCATTGACCAAGTTGCGTACGACGGCTTCAAGCTTTGGTAACAACACAACTGTTATTACCACACGCCAAGACTTCACAACCAACTTGATTAACAACCTGCAGAATGCGTCAGATAATCTGGTGCTGGCAGATACCAACGAAGAAGGTGCGAACTTGCAGGCGCTTCAAGCCCGCAACTCACTGGGTGTTACTGCGCTTGGTATTTCCGGTCAGTTACAACAGGCCATTCTGAAACTGTTCTAATAGCAGTTCATACCAAATCGAAGGGGCAGCCTCGCGGCTGCCCCTTTTTTATTATGATATCTAGAAGGTTTGCAGTGCAGTTTCGACCCGCGTCACAACATCAGGCCAGTTGCCAAATTCATGTTGTCGGAATAGGCGAATAGATTGATACCACGGCGTATCGCTGCGCTCTAATAGCCAGCGCCAATCCGGGTCATATTGCAGTAATCCCCAGGCAGGAACCCCCAATGCGCCTGCTAAGTGCAGAACACTAGTATCCACGCATATCAGTAGATCCAGATTTTTAAGAAGCCCTGCCGTATCGATAAAGTCATTCAATTCATCGCCTAACGGGTGAACGATAAGTTGTTTGGGCAGCTCACCAAGCTGCGCCAGCGCGGTAGGACCCTTCTGTAGCGCGAAAAATTCGCAGTCAGGAACAGACAGTACCCTTTGGAAAAGCTTTAAAGGTATGGAACGGATGTGGTCATTCAAATGATCCGGATTTCCTGCCCAGACCAAGCCAACCTTCTTTTTCCCGGTAAATGCCAATTTGGCTTTCCATTTTGAAACGTATTCTTCCGGCACATTCAGGTAGCCTTGCGCGGCAGGTATATTGTGGGTCCGGGTTTGTAATACCCGAGGCAGGCTCATTAACGGGCACTGTAGCTGATAGTCCGGCACAGGATCTTCAGGGCTTATCATTTGCAGATGCGGCCAGTTATATTTAAATAGCTGCATCAGCGCAGGTTGAATTTGCAAGATTACATGTCCCACGCGCTGTTCTACGGCAGCGATAAAGCGAGAAAAATGAATGGTATCGCCAAGGCCCTGTTCATTGTAAATGATGATGGTTGCTGATTTATCTGTTTGTCCATTCCACCGCTTGCTAATATCAAATCGGTAAGCCTCTGGTGGTTGGTTGCCTGGTTTTCGATCTTCAAACAGGTCCCAACCAATATCCCATTCACCTAGTACCAAATGGGATAGACCTTTATTGGCTTTGCCCATCAATATATTAGGATCAATACTCAGTGCCTTTTCATAAGCAACAATTGCTTCTTGATAACGTCCCATGGCTTTTAGCACATTGGCCTTGTTATTGTAGCCTTCAGATGCTTTTGGTCGCATCGTGATGAAGGCATCGAAATAGCAAATGGCTTCTTCATTGGCACCCATTCGCCCATATACAATCCCAAGATGATTATAGAATTTTGGTGTGGTGGTTTCTAATTGAATTGCAGTTTGAAGCGCTTCAACTGCTTCATGGTATCGGCGCATATCACGCAAAATTGCAGCGCGCGTATCATAAAAATCCGCATTTTTTTCTAGTCCGATTGCTTGGTCTATGCAGGCTAACGCCTTGTCTTTAAAGCCCAGACGCCGCAACGCCGTTGCACGGTCCTGATATAAAATGGCAAATTTGGGTTCAACACGGATGCCCTGCTCAGATAGACCCAGCACCATTTGTGCATTGTCGAAATTCATGGCGACAAGGCATAGCAGATGGATTGCCATAACATGGTTGGGATCAGCCAGTAAGATATCGCGATAAATTGCAGCAGCTTCGGCGATTTTTCCGCCCTGATGCAGCGCAAGCGCCTTATTTAATTTTTCCTGCGACGTTTCCAAGTTAAGGCCCGAGATAAGGCAGCGGCAAAATAAAACTAGGCGGTTTTTTGAGTATCAATCACGCCCAAACTGAACCAGCGAACCATGGATTGCTGGAATGCAATTTCAATTTGGTTGTAAGCCTCTTCAGCTGCACGTGCTGTGGAGTTCAAATTGAGTGGTTGCAAATGCGGATGCTGCGAAAGGCGTAAAAGATCATCACACATAAAGCCCGCAATGCCTTCCATGCCACCTTTATCAAGATGTTGCAGCACCATGGTGTTAAGACCGGAGAAGAATACCGGACGACCAGTTACAACTGAGGCAAAGGCATAGTCTTGTAAATCCAGACGGATTTTACGCAAAGACTGGTTATAGCTTCCAACCAGCTTAGGATTGCTGGTGTCCACGCCGCCTTCAAATGAAGCGCGCATCGGAGAGAGAATGCCGCAGGCTACCAACAATTGAACAGTATTCAGCAAGGTGGCGGTGTCAACTTGTGAAAGGGTCTCGTGATGAACCAAGTCACCAATCGTTACTGGCATGACGCTGGCAAGCGAGATGACGCCATCATAGAGCGGTCCGGCAAAGGAGATGCTTTTACCTTGGAAGGTAACCGTGCGTGCAACTTGCTCTGCTGGCTCCGTGACACCAAATGTGAAACCACTAAACAGCGATACAAGATTGTCTGTGCGTTGCAATGGTTCACGGCCCCATAAATCAATGCGTTCCTTTGCACCGGTTGCCAGATCTTTCAGGCATTCATAAAGCGGATGAAGGCGTTTGGCTTCCAAGGCCTTATGGCAGGCTTCAGGCGCGGATAGTTCCATATAGTTGGATGCTAAATTCGCACTACCCAAATAGGTAAGGTCTCGGCCAGAAAAAATTTGTGATACTTGCAAGGTCTTGCTGGTTTTGGTGTCACCTTCGCTGGCATTACGTAACCACTCAAACCCTTTGCCTTCAGCAAGTGATTTATCAAATGCCTGCGCTTGGGCGGGGTGATCTGCAAAGTAGCAATGGCATAATGCGCGCCATTCTTTGGCCAGCGTTTCCCCCTTATCGGGTTGCTCTGCTAACATATGGCGGGTTAGACTTTTAAAGAGTAATTCATCGCCCTTTGGCTCGTCATAGGTTGCATAACGATAAGCAAATACGCCATTATCCCGAAGCAAGGCTTTTGCCGCATCATTTAGCGCCGCAACAGATTCATGGGGCTGATTGGCTTCGTCATTATAAACCAGATAATCAAAACTCTTGTCACCAATGATCTTGGCATCCACGGCTTCCTTCAGGTCTGTCGCGCTTGCCTGACTGAAGGTGATATTTTTTACGCCAAGATCCTCGGCATTTTTTGCAGCTTGGCTCAGTTTTTCAATATCGCTGTCGAAGCCAAAAAAGACACCCTCGGGGTTGCATGCCGCAAGAAGAACAATACGTTCACCTGTTCCGCAACCTAACTCAGCATAGGTAAATCCATCTTTTGGAATACGTGGTCTTACCCCACGCAACGCCATAACATAGCTCAAGGTAACGGGGTCGAATGGAATACGCAGTGCTGAACTCGCCGCAAACATGGCGAACCTCTTTCTTATGTAAGTTTATAATTACGAATCTGAAGCCCTATAGATACTTAGTAATCGACAACTGCGCAATTCGCGCTGTTACCGAGTAACTTGCCTCTAATTTAGACTGCGTAAAAGTGATTTTTGCAGCAACCTCTGCCGAATCGACATTTTGTATGTCCTGGGTCTTGGTTGTCAGGTCGGATATCAGGGTATTGTGCGTCGTCGTTACATCGGAAAGACGATTTTGATTCGCGGCGTTGCTGGCCTGTAAGTCACGCAATTGGGTGACAGCTGTGGTAAGTAAGCCGCGCGCGGTAGCCATGTATGTGCTAAAGTTGGTCGAGCTTTGCGTTGCTGCATAAGCCCATCGCACACCAAGAATAAGATTTTGCATACCCGTGTCTGTGCTGGTGATGCCATAGGTGATTTGATACCCATCATCAATGGTAGCTGTATCATGTGTATAAGCTTGTACATCTGAACCCGGCGCTGCTGAATCAGATGTCGGCAGTGTTGGCGATGCAACCGGCGCCGTGTCGGGTGCGACTGGCGGAACAGGTAGGGTGCTCAAATCTATTACAGGCGGTGTGGTCAGGCGTGTACCGGTGCCCGCGTAGATATAACGGTCGCCCATTTTCTGATTTAAATAATATTGAATATCACTCAAAAACCCGGAGAGCTGCTGTCCCAAAGCTGTATTGGTCGAGCTGTTGAAATCGAGTGTATTAACTGAAGTTAGCGAGTCCGTTGCAATCTTGCTCAGCTTGGTCAGGGAGCTTTCATACAGCTGCAATCTGGGCTTAATTGCGCTGATAACGCTTAAATATGAATTGCTTTTATCGATGCTGGAACTGAAATCCAGAAGACTGCTGGTTTCTGTTAAACTGTAATCGGCAAAATTCAATGATTTTTTGCCAGTAGAGAGCTGATTTGAAAGATCGCTCAACGTTGCTTGGGCATTGCGAATTTGTAATATGCTTTGGGCGGTAAGGCCTGCGGTGCTGATATTTACCATGTGACCCTCTGGGTGCTACTAACCAAATAGTGAATTAATAATATCGTACATCTGTTTTACTGTGCTGATGACGCGCGCACTGGCCGAATAATTGTTTTGCAATTGGGTAAGGCGCACAATTTCTTCATCAACGTTTACGCCCGTTTCATCTTTAAAGCGTTTTGAATAATTTTCTTTTTGCGATGCGTAGATGGTTGCCAGTGAATCAATTTGCTGCGTGTTTTGATTTTGTGTCGCAATAATCGCATTGGCAAACGTGGTGTAACTCACATTTGTAGTTGATAGATTGCCTGCGCTAATGCTGCGCGTGGCAAGGTTTAAATCATCGGAAACAGCAACTGCTGCGGCTTGTTTTAAGGTGGTGGTACCATTTGCAAGCGATGCATTTAATGCAAAATTATAGCGCGTGGCGCCAGTAAAGAATGCAGATGCCTGTTCACCAGCATTGGTGGTGGCGCTGTTATATGCTGTAGCAAAACTGTTTGCGGAATTGGCCAGCAAGTCAACCAGTTCATCAAGTTGCTGTTCAATTTTATAAATAGATGCTTTGCCCGGATCATTCAGGATTGCCGCGGTTGATCCTTGATCAAGTACGCCAACCAATGCCTCCAGTTTTCCACCCTTCAAGACTGATGTGACATCCACGCTATTAGAGGTGATGGTGGTGCCATTCCACACATACTGGTTGGGTGTATTATCAAACAGCGATGATCCACCAGGCGTAAAGATGGCAATTCGGTTGCCAGGACGTTCAACCACTGTAATTTTGACCAGCGCAGATATCTTCTGTACTTCTTGATCGCGCAAATCCTGCTGATCCACCGATGGTTGGCCCGCCGCTTCTGCGGATGAGATTTCGTTATTCAGTTCATAGATACGGTTAAGTGATGCATTCAATTCATCAACAGATGCCGCCATATCCACTTTGGCGTCGGCTTCAATTTTATCCAATCCGTTCGCCAGGCGTGCAATTTCACGGGTCAGATTTTGTGCTTTGTATAAAACATTTTGTTTATTAGTGCTGCTTTCCGGTGTAGCCGCAAAGTTTTTCCATGCTGCCGCAAAGTCACTTAATGCTTCGCTTAGAACGGGATTACTGTCACTTGATCCCAAAAGATCTTGAATGCGTCCAAGGTAATCTTGCTGCGTACTTAACAAGCCATCATCAGACATGGCTTGATTAAGTAGCTTGGTAACCATATCCGAGGTATCCCTCGTATAACCAAGAATTTTAACGCCGCCAATGCCATCATTGCCGTTGGTGTCAGCATTCAGATTCAGCTTTTTGCGGGTGTAGCCATCAACGCCAGCATTGCTAACGTTTCCAGATACAACCTGCATATCGGCCTGAATGGCCCGCATGCTAGACGTGGCATTGCTGATGGCGGTAAGCAGCGACATTCGTGTCTCTTTCTAGTTCGTACTAATCAGGAAGTTAATTATCGAATGACGTTGATAATTTCCTGCAGCATGCTATCCGACGTGGTAATGGTCTTGGCGTTGGCGGAATATACGCGTTGCGCCTGGATCATTTTTGTAAATTCGTCGGCGATATCCACGTTTGAACCTTCAAGCGAACCGCTGACGATTTTACCTGCGCCGTTGTTATTTGGCAGATAGGTGTTGGCGGTACCACTTTCAGTTGTACTACCAAACACGCCGCCATCCTTACGTTCCAAGTTATTAGGACTGTTAAAGGTGGTGATGGGGATTTGATAGATGGTACGTGAACGGCCGTTATCGTAGTTCAGCGACAAGAAGCCGTTATTGTCGATGGACAAATCACGGAAAGCACCTTGTGGCACACCGTTTTGTTCAATCGAGCTAACGTTCAAGTTGGTTGCATCAAACTGGGTTACGCCATCTGCGCTTTGGTACGAACCAAAATTGAGGGTAACGGTCTGGCTACCAGCACCGGCATAGGTTACAGGGAAGCTAACAGTTGCTGGGCTGCCAGCAGTGGTTGGCGAACCAACGGTAAAGAAATTACCAGTACCGGTGTTTGCAATTGCCGAAATGGTACCCGCTGGTGTTGTGCTTTGGAAAGTGAAAGTCAAAGACTGTGTTGCCACGCTTGCACCTGCGGCAACGGCGGCACCACCGTTATCAGTAAAGCCAGCGGTTGCAGTACCGCCTGCTGGGGTTACGTCAAGACGCCATGAGTTGGTGGCAAGCTTTACCCAGTTAAACGTGGTGGTATGCTTGGTACCCAATGCGTCATAAATCTGGATGTCAGAAGGCGAGAATGTGTCGGTAGTCAGCGCACTGGCAGGCAAGTTTGCTGCATAGGTAATGGTGCTGGTAGGAACGGGGTTATCTTGCGCAGCCGAAATCTGTACAGGGGTAACCTGCGATGTATCGACAACGCCTGTGGTAACGTCAATCGGATGGGCTTCAAGAACATACCCGGCGCCATTGACCATGTATCCGTCTTTATCAAGTTTGAAGTCGCCGCGGCGTGTGTAAAGTTCTTGTCCGGTAAATGCGACGCTACCATTGGTTTGTGCAACAGGTTGTTTTACGTTGAAGAAGCCATTGCCTGAAATGGCAAGGTCAAGGGCGCTTTGGGATTGTACCAAGTTACCCTGAATATTGTTCTGATAGGATGGCGTTGCGCGTACGCCGCCCGGATCGCTCAAGCTCTTGGTCGATTGCGTAACCAGTGACTGGAATTGCGTATCAATACGCTTAAAACCCGTGGTTGACGCATTTGCGATGTTATCGGAAATATGACCGATGGAGCGCGATTGGGCATTAAGACCACCGACGGCTACGGTAAGCGCACTGAATAATGACATGAGAGACTCCTCAAAATAAAAACAACAAACCTTGAGGCTGTAAAAGCAAATGGCATGCCAAAAACATAATTCACTGATTTTACTGGGTTTTTGTAATATTCGTTGCAATGAAGCGAGTCGCATGGGCGCAAGACGATGCCCTTATGCTGCGTGTTTTTCCTATCAACAGGGTTCAATCTGCCGCATGCGATGTGCGCAGATAGCTTACAACGGTTCAGCCGGCGGGATGTCGTCGCGTTTAATGTTTTGCTGTTGTAAGATATAAACGCCCGTTGCAATAACGATACTGGCGCCAATCCATACATGCAGGGCGGGTATCTGTCCCCAGGCAATAAACCCGATGATAACCGCCCATAAAATGGAACTGTAATTAAAAGGGCTGATGACCGATGGCGGCGCATTTTGATAAGCACTGGTCAAGAATAGCTGTCCAATTCCTGCAAATAATCCGCAGATAATAAATATCATCAAATCAATGAATGATGGCGCAACCCAGCTAAGTGCCGCCGGCAGCGTCAACATAATGCTGGCCAATACGGTAAAATAAGTTGTGGTTGTGAGCACTTTTTCGGTGCTGCCAAGTGTGCGCAGGCTAATCATCGCCAAAGCATAAAACATTGAGCTTGCAAGGCCATAAATCACGCCAATATTAAGCGTTAGCCCATCCGGCTGAGCGATAATAATAACCCCGATAAAGCCAAGAATAATGGCTATCCATCGGTTGCGGCCAACCTTTTCTTTCAATAATGCTGTGGAAAGCAGCGTAATAAAAATCGGATTGGTAAAGGATACGGCAACGGCATCCGCCAAAGGCAGATTTTGAAGCGAATAGAAATAGCAGATCAGCGATAGCATGCCGACAATTGACCGCCATACATGCCCAAAGAATCGTTTGGTTTTAAAAACCTCCCATCCGCCTGAACTGACAATCAGGGGGAATAGGGGGAATAGTGCAAAGAAAAAACGGAAGAATGCAATCTGAAATGCGGAGTAAGTGCCAGCAAAATGTTTTGCAATGGCCGCCATGCATGAAAACAACATCATGGCAATCAGCGCGTAAACAATCCCACGATGTCTGGAATCTTTCGGCAGGTAACGTTCGAGAAATGGCACGGGAGATGTTCTTGTTTAAAAAAATATGCCCGCCTGACTATCAAAGCCGGGCGGGCATATTAAATAGTATAGGTAGATAAGAGTTTAAAGCCTTACTTGCTGAAAATCTTGTCTACAGGCACGTGGGCATAAACGCTAACAATTTCAACGCCAGAGTTGATATCGCCGATGCCAGCATTTGAAATGTGGCCAATCGAAGTGGTGAGGCGTGTGCCGCTATCAAACTTGTAGCCAACTTCGAAGGTTGAACGGAATTCGATGAGTGAGCCAAGGTGCTTACCATCGCCATCGGAGTAGAGGCCTACGCCAAGGTTAGGTGATACAACAAAGTGCTTGCCAATTGGCATGTCGAATACAAAACCGCCAAGACCGTAAAATCCGCCATCGGTGGTTGCTTCAATACCGCCAAATGGGCGGATAGCAATCACGCTATTATGTGCTTTGGCTAGGCCAAGCATGTCGTAGGACGAACGGTATTCCAAACGGAAATCAATAGCTTCGTTACGTGGGGAGTTATCCAGAACGTCATAATAACCAACAGCAAAACCAATGGTTGCTGGTTCATTTAAAACTGGCTTATCAGCAGCAAGTGCAGGTACGGCCAAAAGTGAGGCAAGTGATACTGCAACAGCAGCAAGAGTGTTAAAGCGCATGAATCGAACTTTCATAAGAGTGAAGAGTGAGAACTTTGTAACAATTTGAAGGCAGTCCGTCTAAGGCTTTTTTGTGATGCCTAATTTTTAGGCAGCCTTTGTGGTATTTATGCCCGCTTCTGCGACCTCACGAACGTTTTTAGACAGGTCTGGCTTGCTCAAAATACGCATGACTTCATTTTTCATAAGGGTAGACCTTGCAGAATCGTAATCATTCATGCGGATAAGGGGCGGCATAATTCGCCCAGCAATTTGTGCGTTGAGCCCATCTAGCTTAAGAACGGTATCAGCCAGCAGGCGATACCCGGAACCATCCTTGGCATGGAAGTGAACAAGATTACCGACAAAGGTGCGTATAACTGCATAGACCATGTTTGGATTGGTGATGACGAATGCAGGATGCTCCATCAATCCTTTTACCTGCTGCAAAATATCGGCTCGGTCAGCCATGGCCTGCAACGAAAACCATTTATCCAGAACAAGTTTATTGGACTGCCATTTGGCATAAAATGCATCAAAAGCTTGTGCACGCAAAGGCGTATCGCGGTGGGTAAGAACCCCCAGCGCAGCCGTAGCATCTGTCATATTCTTGGCATTGGTTGCTTGCGCATACGCCATGTCATCAAAGCCGCTATCATTCAAAATTCCGAGATAAGCAAGGCAGATATTTTTCAGTTGTCGCTCACCCATGGTTTTGCCATCAAACGCATCGGCATTGATTTTCAAACGCTCCATGTAAAGCTGTAATAATGGTTCGCGATATTGGTTGGCTATGGCTACGCGCAACGTATCGCGCGCTTTATGAATTGCATCGACATCAATCTTTTTGCCTTGGCGCAGTAAATACTGGCCCATCTCTGTCTCGCCTGGTAATTGCAGGCACAGCGCTGCAAACTCTGCATCATCATCTGCTGCCTGTATAACCGCGCCGATTGCAGTCAGGAATGCTTTTGACGCCTGTAATGGTTTGCCGACCTGCGCATCACTGATCAGTTTGGCTAATTCATTGGCGGCAAATTTTTGCAATGCATCCCAACGGTTGAAGGGATTGGTGTCATTGGCGGCAAGAAATGCCAGTTCAGTATCGCTATAATTATATTCCAAGATTACAGGCGCAGAAAAATCACGCAGCAAGGATGGCACAGGACGCTGGGTGACATTTTCAAAAACAAAGTTTTGCTCCGCCTGCTTTAACAGCAATAATTTTTGTTTGCTGGGCGGGTTAGTGCTGCCTACAAATTTTAGTGGCATATCGGTACCATTGGCATCAAGCAATCCGACCAGAACGGGGATGAGCATTGGCTTCTTTTCGCTTTGGCGCGCGGTAGCGGGTACTGTTTGCTTTAACGTTATCTTATAGGTCTTTGCTGCTTCGTCATAACTGGTGGTTGCTGTAATGCGCGGTGTGCCAGCCTGCGAGTACCAGAGCTTGAAGTGATTAATATCAACGGATTTCGCGCGTTCCGGGTTTGCATCGAAAATCGCAGCAACAAAATCATCGCAGGTTACTGCTTGACCATCATGGCGACTGAAATATAAATCGCTACCTTTTCTGAACCCTTCACGACCAAAAATGGTTTGCAGCATGCGTACTACTTCGCTGCCTTTTTCATATACCGTCATCGTGTAGAAATTATCGATGGTAATATAGGAATCAGGACGTACGGGATGTGCCATCGGCCCCGCGTCTTCGGTAAACTGGCTTGCACGCAATGCCCGTACATTACTGATGCGTTCGGTTGCAGGTGAATGCATATCGGATGAAAATTCCTGATCACGGAATACTGTAAAGCCTTCCTTCAGGCTTAACTGAAACCAATCACGGCAGGTCACACGGTCACCGCTCCAGTTATGGAAGTATTCATGCGCCACAACGGATTCAATATTGTATAAATCGCGGTCGGTTGCTGTTTCTGGCTTACCCAGCAAATAAGCGTCATTAAAAATATTAAGTCCTTTATTCTCCATCGCGCCTGCATTGAAGTATGGCGTTGCAACCACCATAAACCGGTCAAGGTCATATTCGCGGCCAAAGCGCACCTCATCCCATTTCATGGATTTTTTCAGGCTTTCCATGGCATGGCCCAGCTGATCTTCTTTCCCGGCTTCGCAATATATCTCAAGCAGCACATTGCGCCCCGATGCGGTAGTAAAATGATCCGTGATTTTGACTAAATCACCTGCAACCAATGCGAAGAGATAGCATGGTTTGGGGAATGGGTCTTGCCAGGTTAGTCGGTGGCGACCACCTTCCACGGTTTCTGTAAGCACTAAATTCCCATTCGATAGTAGAACGGGATATTTTGCTTTGTCTGCTTCAATAGTGGTGGTGAAGCGCGCCATTACATCCGGGCGGTCAGGGTAATAGGTAATACGGCGAAAACCTTCGGCTTCACATTGTGTACATAACATCGGGCCAGATGCATACAGCCCTTCCAGATGGGTGTTATGTGCGGGATCAATTTCGGTTTCAATCGATACCATAAATTCATCCGGAACACTGGTGACGGTCAATTGTTCATCACTAATGGTATATTCTTTTTCGGTCAGCTGCTTGTTGTCGATGCTGATGCTGATTAATTTTAAATCTGCGCCATTTAATACCAGCGGCTTTTTTGCCTTGCTTGCCGGGTTGCGGCGAACCATCGATGTGGCAATTACAATGGTCTTCTCATCCTGAATGTCAAAAAACAGGTTGATGGTATCGACCAGATATTCCGGGGCTTGATAATCTTTCAGGAAAATTCGCTGCGCAGTTTGGGCGGTAGTTTCAGTCATGGCGTGGTCCTAAACGTGGGTGTGTCCTAATAGGTCGCAAATATCGCGGAATAAAAATGGGATGATTTTCTTCGGTTCATGGAGCGCGCGCGCACGGTAATCCGTCAGGCGCGGCCCATATTCTGTCATAGCAATTTCAAATCGGGAAGGCTGATAAAGCGCTAAAAGTGGCTTTTGTAACGCGCAAGCCATATGTACAGCTGCGCAGTCTGGCGTAATAACCATTTTGCTTTGTTCAAATAATTCAGTCCATTCGCCAAAGCTAACCCCTTTAAGAACCGGCAGCTCCTGTTCCAATGCACTGGATAATATCGTTTCAGCTGGCCCTGCACTGGCCACAATATCAACCTTTAATTTGTCGCGTAACATCAACAAAAAGTGCTTCACGTCGTCTGCATGCCAGTTTTCCGAAATCCACTTATCAACCAGATGAACGGCAATAAACGGTCTGGTGATTTGGTGGGTTTTCAGTATGGACTTAATTTTTTCTGCAGCCGATAGATCTCTTGTTATGGTGTAGGGAAACTCGCCAGCCGCCGCCAGTCCCATGTTGCGTGCAAGATTCATCACATGGTCAGCATGATGCATGCTGGGCGGGTTGCGTGTAATAATTTCCTGATTGGATTGTGGTAGAATGAGCATGGCATGAAGCCGTGTCAAAGGACGATAAGACATCATCACCCATCCAATCTGTGCCGCACCAATCCTGCGCGATAATTTGTAGCCAATGTCCTTGGGGCTAAAGACCAGTGCATGGGTTGGTTTAAATTCACGAATGGATTTTAGGGTCACATGCGGATGTGCCTCATCCAATGTTGTTGTTTCATCAACGCCGGCCAGACCTTGTGCAGCAACAGCATTATATGGCGCAGTCACCAGCATGATGCGCGCATGCGGATGCTTGGCCTTGATTGCGGCAATCACTGGTGTGGTGACAATCAGATCGCCAATTTTATCGGTACGGAATAGAACAACGCGCATAATGACATGTGCCAAAGGTGTGGGCGCACAGTATCTCACTATCGGGGCAACATACTCAACCGCGTTGTTGATTAGTGTTCTTTAACAGTGAAACTTTCGCCGCAACCGCAGCGGCCGGTTTCATTAGGATTGATAAACTCGAATCCAGATTTTAATGGGCTTTCCACATAATCCATGGTCGTGCCAAACAAAAACATCGCAGCCTGCGGGTCAACGGCCACGGTCACGCCATGCTGGGTTACGGTTTCTGCCAATTTGGGAACTTCAGACGGTTCAGCAAACCGCATATCATAACTCAGGCCTGAACAACCTTTGGTTTTTACGCCTACCAATAAGGTGCGTCCATTGGCCTGATTTTGCTCAAGCAAAGCCTTGATGCGTGCTGCGGCATTCTCTGTAATGAGAAATGCTTGCGGTCTCTGGCGCGGCGTTGATGGCTGTTGGTCGGTCATATCATTCACCTAGTGCACATTTAGAAAAAACCAAGGCTCAAACGGGCTTCCTCGCTCATTTTATCTCTGTCCCATGCGGGCTCCCACACGATTTCAACAGTGGCGCTGCTCACGCCTTCCACGGTTTCCGTGACGTTCTGCGCGGCTGCTGGCAATTCGGCGGCTGATGGGCAGTTGGGCGTGGTGAGCGTCATACGGATATGGGCTTTAAACTGGCCATCATCCTGTTGTTCCAAATCAATTCCGTAAATCAAGCCCAGCTCATAAATATCAACCGGAATTTCCGGATCAAATACCGTCTTGATAACGCGAATGATACCTTGGCGCACTTCTTCTTCGCGGCTCAGGGTTGGTTCTGTGGTGGCTGCTACGTCGCTCATTTGATTTCATCTGCCTCGGAGCTAACTTGGTTTTGGCGCATACCAGCTGGGCATAAAGCTGCCTGCATGGCATGCCAGGCGAGCGTTGCGCATTTCACGCGGATGGGAAATTGGCGCACGCCAGATAATGCATCCAGCCTGTCTAAATCATCGGGGCCAACATGAGTTGGTGGCGATGCGTGGTCAGTCGTACAAAGGGTATGGAAATAATCAAAAATTTCCTGCGCCTGCGCGGCCGTCTTGCCTTTTAAAATTTCTGTCATCATGGAGGCCGATGCCGTTGAAATCGCGCAGCCTTGTCCTTCAAATGCGACATCTTCAATTAGCGAGTCATGCTCGGCTAGTTTCAGATAAATGGTCATTTTGTCACCGCACATCGGGTTGTGGCCCAAAGCTTCGCGGTTGGCATCATCCGGTTTGCGGCGGTTACGTGGCGTACGGCCATGATCAAGAATAAGTTCCTGATACAAATCGCGCAGCTCTGCGGCGTTGCTGGTCATCCAAATATCTCCTGAACTTTTTTAATGCCAGACACCAATGCGTCAACATCTGCAAAGGTATTATAAAAGGCAAATGATGCACGAGTAGTTGCCACTACGCCAAGGCGTTCCATCAATGGTTGTGCGCAATGGTGTCCTGCGCGCACAGCAATGCCGTGTCTATCCAAAATGGTGCCAATGTCATGTGGATGGGCATTTTCCATCACAAATGAAATGATGGACGCCTTATTGGGCGCAGTGCCAATAATTTTAAGTGAATTAATGCGCGATAATTGCTGTGTCGCATATTCCAGCAATTCATGTTCATAGGCTGCGATGCGCTCAATCCCGATGGTGGAGATATATTCAATCGCGGAGCCCAATCCAACCACTTCTGCAATCGCAGGTGTACCTGCTTCAAAACGATGAGGAGCTTGTTTAAAGGTTGTACCCTTAAAGCTCACTACTTCAATCATATCGCCGCCCGTTTGGTATGGCGGCATTTTATTGAGGAGTTCTTTTCTGCCCCATAATACGCCAATACCTGTTGGGCCATATAGTTTGTGGCTGGAGAATGCATAAAAATCACAACCCAGTTTTTGTACATCAACCCGCATATGCGAAATGGCCTGACAGCCATCCAGCAATACGGGAATGTTTTTTGCCTTTGCGGCGGCAATAATCGCTTCAACCGGCAATACGGTGCCCAGCGCGTTGGATACATGCGCAACACTTATTAATTTGGTATTTGGGCTAATCGCCGACAGAACATGCTCAATAAGCACATCGCCATTATCTTCGATACGCACGGGCTTTAAAACGATACCAATTTCTTTTTCCAGAATTTGCCATGGTACAATATTGGCATGGTGTTCCAGCTCGGTAATCAATACTTCATCGCCGCGTTTCAAAAATGTGCGGCCCCATGAATAAGCAACCAGATTGATGGATTCCGTTGCGCCTCTGGTGAAAATAACCTCATCACTGCTTTTTGCATTGATAAACCGGCGCACGGTTTCGCGTGCGCGTTCAAATGCATCGGTTGAACGTTGGCTAAGGGTATGAACACCGCGATGCACATTGGCATAATCTTTGGAATATAGACGGGTGATCGTCTCTAAAACCTGTTTTGGCTTTTGTGCGCTGGCGGCGTTGTCTAAAAAAACCAGCGGCACACCATGCACATCTTGCTGCAGTGCTGGAAAATCCGCGCGGTATTTCTCTGCGCTGAATGTTTGTGGTGCCGAGCATGCAAAGAGTTCATGAGCAGTGGTCATATGCCCTCCACTGTCATGGCTTGGCTAATACGCGCCATCAACGTTTCCTTCAAACTGTCATCGTATTCTTCAAAAAGCTCAGCGATAAAAGCTTGTTGTAATAACTGCTCCGCTTCATGACGTGGAATACCGCGTGAACGTAGATAGAATAGGGATGTTTCATCTAATGCGCCGCAGGTATTGCCATGGCTGCATTTCACATCATCAGCATAAATTTCAAGTGATGGCTTGGCATCTATTTCTGCGGTATCCGAAAGCAACATGCCCTGGTGGTTTTGTGCAGCATCGGTTTTCTGCGCAGCTTTAGCGACAGTAATTTTACCTTGAAAGACAGCACGTGATTTATCGGTCGCCATAGAACGGATGAGTTGCTTGCTGTTTGTGTTTGGCGCGTTATGGCGCATATCTACCACCACATCAGTGGTGCCATCATGCGTGGTATAGCTAAGCCCGCCTAGTGAGGCATGGGCGTTTTCCCCATTGATGCTGATGGTGGTTTTTTGCCGTGTAAGTTTGCCACCCAGATTTAGTGCGGTTTTTTTAAACGATGCACCTTCTTGTAATACAACATCATCATGAATGAAGGTGATAGCCGCCTGCGAATGCTGGCTTAATACAATACGCTCCAATGTTGCGCCCTTATCCAACGTGATACGGTTCATATGCGTTGAAAATGTGGTGGTATTGGCTGTTGACGCTTTGGATTTATAGATTTTGAGGTTGGACCCAGCACCTAAATGAATAAAATTGCATGCATGGTAAGCCGTGGCATCTGTTTGCACGGTTGACAGGCAAATAACCTCTAAAGGTTGTTCAATGATCGCCCCGGGTGCTACTTCAATTACTGCGCCATCATCAAATAAGGCTAAGTTCAGATCATGCCAAGTATCACTGCCTGCCAAATCGCGGAACATACCTGTTTGTTCTGACTTCATATCTTGCAGTTTGGCACGAACCGATGACACGGATAATCCGGATGGCAAATTATTCAATTCTGATAATTGAGTATCCAATACACCATTTACAAACACCGCTCGGCCGCATGGCTTATCGGTTAGCATTAATGGTGCAACAGCGCTTTGGCTATTGCTGGCTTGCTTTAAGGGCTGCTTTTCAATGGCACTGAGCGACGTATACCGCCAATCTTCATCATGTGCAGTTGGTAGACCATTTTTTAAAAAGCGTTTAAGTGCCGCATCGCGTTTGTGTAGCAACCACGGTTGATGCAGCCCGGGCAAATCCTGTGGCAGCATTCCGTTAGGGGTGCGTTCAGATAAAAATACTGGAATTTTAAGTGCCGTTTGCATCGTATGCCTATGCTGCTTTGATGTAGTCAGCGTAGCCCTTGGCCTCTAACTTTTGTGCCAATTCGCGGCCACCGGATTCCTGAATGCGTCCTGCTGCCATCACATGCACTACGTCGGGTACGATGTGATTAAGTAAACGTTGGTAATGGGTGATGACCAGCATTGCGCGGTCAGGCGCACGAAGGGCATTCACACCGTCCGATACAACTTTCAAAGCGTCGATATCCAAGCCGCTATCGGTTTCATCAAGCACCGCAAGGCTTGGTTCAAACAATGCCATTTGTAAAATTTCAGCGCGTTTCTTTTCGCCGCCGGAGAAACCAACATTCACGCTGCGCTTTAACATCGCTTCGTCCATATTCAATGTGGCGGCTTTTTCGCGAACAATTCGAAGGAACTTGATTGCATCATATTCGGAAAGCCCGCGTGCTTTGCGCACGGAATTCACGCAGGTTTTTAAAAACACAATGTTTGATACGCCTGGAATTTCTACCGGATATTGAAAGCCAAGGAATACACCGGCTGCCGCGCGTTCTTCTGGCTCTAGGCTTAGCAAATCTTTGCCTTTAAACAACACTTCACCATCGGTGATTTCATAACCTTCACGTCCAGCGAGGATATAGGACAAGGTGCTTTTGCCAGATCCATTGGGACCCATTATGGCATGCACTTCACCGGCATTAATCGTGAGGTTGATGCCCTTTAAAATTTCTTTTTCTTCTACACGTGCGTGAAGATTTTTGATTTGTAAAATAGGATTGCTCATCCAACGCTTCCTTCTAAACTGATGCTTAATAATTTTTGTGCTTCCACGGCAAATTCCATGGGTAGCTCGTTTAATACTTCCTTGCAGAATCCATTTACAATCATGCCAACCGCATCTTCTTGAGATAGTCCGCGTTGACGGCAGTAAAAGAGCTGGTCTTCAGAAATCTTCGACGTGGTTGCTTCATGCTCCAATCGCGCACTACGATTTTTGCTTTCAATATACGGAATGGTATGCGCGCCGCACATATCACCAATCAGCAAGCTATCGCATTGCGTATGGTTACGTGCGCCAACGGCTTTTGGAAGAATTTTGACCAGCCCGCGGTAGGTGTTCTGGCTTTTACCAGCCGAGATGCCTTTTGAAACAATAGTCGACTTCGTGTTCTTGCCGATATGAATCATCTTGGTGCCTGTATCGGCTTGCTGGAAATGGTTGGTCATCGCAACCGAATAAAATTCACCAACTGAATGATCGCCTTGCAAAATGCAGCTTGGATATTTCCATGTAATGGCGCTGCCGGTTTCAACCTGTGTCCACGAAATTTTGGAGTGATGGCCACGGCACGCGCCGCGCTTGGTCACAAAATTATAAATACCGCCCTTGCCGTTTTCATCACCGGGATACCAGTTTTGCACGGTGGAATATTTAATCTGTGCATTATCGTGAGCAACCAGTTCTACCACTGCTGCATGTAATTGGTTTTCATCGCGTTTTGGGGCAGTGCAGCCTTCTAAATACGATACATACGAACCTTCATCTGCAATAATGAGGGTGCGTTCAAATTGTCCTGTATTTTCTGCATTAATGCGGAAATAGGTAGACAGTTCCATCGGGCAACGCACGCCCTTTGGGATATATACAAATGAACCATCGGTGAATACCGCGCAGTTCAATGTTGCAAAATAATTGTCGGAATAGGGAACCACGCTGCCCAAATACTGTTTCACTAGATCGGGATATTTTTGCACGGCTTCGCTGATGGCGCAGAAAATCACGCCAATATCTTCCAGCTTCTTTTTGAACGTGGTGGCAACCGATACGCTATCGAATACGGCATCCACGGCAATGCGTGGTTCCACGCCTGCTAAAATTTCCTGCTCGCTGATAGGGATGCCTAATTTTTTGTAAGTTTCCAAAAGTTGCGGGTCAACTTCGTCAAGACTTTTCAGTTTGTCTTTCTTTTTTGGTGCGGCGTAATAATACGCATCCTGATAATCAATCGGCGGATGATTGAGTTTTGCCCAATCCGGCTCCTCCATGGTGAGCCAATGACGATAGGCTTTTAATCGCCATTCCAATAGCCATTGGGGTTCATTCTTTTTCTTTGAAATAAAGTGGATAGTATCTTCGCTCAGACCCTTTGGCGCGAATTCCTGCTCGATATCCGTCACAAAGCCCTGCGCATAACCCTTATCGGTTAGCGGCTTTAATTCGGAAAGGGTTCGGGCTTTGCCCGATAATTCGTCGACGCCGGTCATAATATTCTCACTGATATTTTGTTGCGGCTATGGCTACTTTTTCATTGCCGCGTTTTTCATTGGCCTTCATAGTTGCTGGCTTCATGAAGGATTGAATGTCATTGGCCATTTCAGCCAAGGTGACACTTTGTAACGCATCTCGTATCGCTAGATTAACCCGGTTCCAATGACCATTGATGGGGCAGTTTCTTTCCATCTGGCATGATTGATGGGAATCCTCGGTGCAATCGGTAAGAGCAATTGGTCCATCCAGCGCAATCACGATATCAGCAACCGAGATGTCTTCAGCAGAACGAGCTAGCGCATACCCGCCGGTTGCACCACGTTGTGCTACCAGCAATCCGGTTTTGGTCAATCGCTTCAATACCTTGGAAACGGTGGGGTGGGGCAGGCCGGTGATTTCGGCAAGAATAGCGGTAGTCGCAATCTTCCCATCCCGACGCACCATCTGGGTGAGCAGGACAACGGCGTAATCTGTAAGTTTGCTGAGACGAACCATGCTTAATGTGTACTAAAATGGTACACTTAATGCAAGTACCTTATGCGGCAGATACATATATAATGTGGCTATAAATTACCAGAATAATACGGATTCCAGCTAAATTTAACCCGTCACCACTATAAGTCATTGGAATAACTATAAAAAATATGATGCAGCTTAGGGGTGGTATTTTAAAAATTTGCGAGCGCCCGTTCTTTTAGTTTATGTTCCCATTCCCACAAAAATTAAAACCGAATGAGTCATGGCTAGCAACTCCTCCAAACAATCGACCACACCGGATGCTCTGGCTTCCTTAAGCTTTGAAGATGCAATGGTCGAGCTTGAAAAAATTGTTCGCAATCTGGAAGACGGAAAAACCAAGCTTGATGAATCGGTCGCTGCGTATGAACGTGGTGCGGCGCTTCGCCGTCACTGCGAAACCAAACTTCGCGAAGCACAATTAACCGTCGAGAAAATCAGCATCGCCGATGATGGTAGTCTTAAACGCGAACCTGCCAAGCTCGATTAATCCACACTTACATCCCACATTAAACCAATAGGACGATCCTGATGCCTTCCTTGAGCCAAGATTTAAAAAATGCGATGTCCGATGCCGCCAGCGAAGTAGAAAAAATGATGGCATATCTGCTGCCAGAAGCCGGCATTGCAGAACGCAAACTATTCGATGCCATGCGTTATGGCTCGCTCAATGGTGGTAAGCGCCTGCGCCCGTTTTTATTGACATGTTCGGCCTATTTATTCGGTGTGAATGACCGTTCGGCACTTCGCGCCGCATCTGCAGTTGAATTTGTTCATTGCTACTCACTCATTCATGATGACTTGCCTGCAATGGATAACTCTGATTTGCGCCGTGGCTATCCAACCGTTCATAAAAAGTTTGATGACGCCACTGCCATTTTGGCCGGTGATGCATTGCTCACCTATGCCTTCGAAATTTTATCAAACCCAGAAACCCATGAAGACCCTAATGTGCGCTGCGCGCTAGTGACTGCACTGGCAAAAGCTTCCGGTGCGAATGGTATGGTCGGCGGACAGATGCTCGATCTCATTGCAGAAACCACATCGCTCGACATCGGCGCCATCACCCGCTTGCAACGTATGAAGACCGGTGAATTGATTGCCGTGTCATGTGAAATGGGTGCAATTCTTGGTAAGGCATCGCCTCCACAACGCAGCGCCTTGCGTGCCTATGCACATGATTTGGGCCTCGCATTCCAGATTATTGATGATTTGTTGGATGCCGAAGGCAATGAAGCCAAAACCGGTAAGCCTGTACAGCGCGATGAAAAAGCAGGCAAAGCTACCTTTGTATCCATCTTGGGTGCAGAGCGTGCACGTTCACAGGCTAATCTGCTTTCCGATCAGGCTGCAAAGCATCTGGCCATCTTCGAAGGTCGTGCCAAGCATCTGGAACAAGTTGCCCGCTTCGTTGTTGAACGCGAATTTTAAATTGTGAAAAAGCGTATCGACCAATTACTTGTAGAAAAAGGATTGGCGGATACACGCAGCAAAGCCCAAGCCTTGGTTATGGCTGGGCTTGTCTATGTGGCAACAAAGCGGATTGATAAATCCAGTGCTACGTTTACCGATGATGTCAGCATCGAAGTAAAGGGTAAGGATCATCCCTATGTGTCACGGGGCGGCGTAAAGCTGGCGGCTGCACTTACCCATTTCAATATCAACCCCGCGGGTTGGATTTGCCTTGATGTAGGGGCCTCCACGGGCGGGTTCACGGATGTATTGCTGCGTGCTGGTGCACAAAAGGTATATGCCGTTGATGTCGGGCATAACCAGCTGGCTTATAGTTTGCGGGAGCATCCATCCGTTGTCGTGATGGAAAAAACCAATGCGCGTGTGCTTGATGCGATCCTTATTCCTGAAGCGCCAGATATCGTGGTGTGCGATGCCAGCTTCATCAGTTTAAAAACCGTGCTTCCTGCTGCGCTTTCACTGGCAAAAGCAAATGCATGGTTGGTTGCACTCATTAAGCCGCAATTTGAAGTTGGCAAAGACCGCGTAGGTAAGGGCGGCATAGTGCGTGATACGGAATTGCACGATGAGGTCTGCGCTGATATCAAAACCTGGTTAGAGCGGGATATGAAGTGGCAAGTAACAGGATTAACTGAAAGCCCGATTACAGGCGCAGAAGGAAATAAAGAATTCCTGATTGCTGCACGTAAAACGCCGACTTAACCGCGGGGCGGAAGAGTGAGGCAGGTTTTGCCAAGGGTTCCACAAGCTGCGCGCGCCGATTGCTCAGTCAGTCCCGTCAAGCGTGCACGGTAGATGGTCTTGCGGCCATTCTTGGCTGGTATAATCAATAATTTGGATTGTTTAAGGTGGCTTGGTGCGCGTGCCTTTGCTGCACTTAAAGCCGATTGGGCTTTTTTCTTATTATCATATGCACCCACCTGAATGGCCCATGTCTTCTTGGTAATGATGGCTTGGGTTTCTTTAATCAGGCTAGAGGTAGTTGGCGCAGGTGTTGTATCGGTTGGCTCAATAACATTTTCATCATCACCTTGTGCGATTGGTGTACTGGTTTGATCTGTTGCGCTGACATCAGCTGCGTCTGGTCCGTTTTCAATCACAGGCACGGATGCCATGCGTGTGTTAGTGCGGCCCTCTGCAACGACGCGTTCAAATCCGCGGTCAAGAAGTTCTGCCATACGGTTGTCGCGTGAACGTGCCGTGGTGCCACCAAAAATGACGCCAATCAGCCTTTTGCCGTACCGCCGCGCGGAAGCAACCAGATTAAATCCTGATGCACGAATATATCCGGTTTTAATTCCGTCCATACCTTCATAACGTCCCATCAGATTGTTATGGTTTTTATGGGTGACGCCATTCCATTTATAAGCACGTGTTTTGAAATAGCTGTAATATTTAGGAAAGTGATACAGCATGGCCCGCGCCAATATTGCTTGATCAAATGCGGTACTAACTTGTTCATCATCAGGCAAACCGGATGCATTACGATACACAGTGCGTTTCATCCCCAGTGCGCGTGCTTGTTGGGTCATCATTTCGCCAAAACGCCATTCACTTCCGCCAATCGCTTCTGAAATAACGACCGCAGCATCATTAGCAGATTGAGTAACCAAACCTAAAATGGCGTCACGCACACGAATATGCTGACCGGGTTTCAGCCCAAGTTTGGTTGGCGGTTGACTGCTGGCATACTCTGAAACAGGAAGTGTATCATTCAAATCCAGTCTGCCTTGATCAATAGCCGCAAACACCATGTACAACGTCATGATTTTTGTCAGTGAAGCGGGGTGGCGAAGACTATACAAATTTTCACCGTACAAAATTCTTCCTGTATCGGCTTCAGCGATTAGCGTTGCGCTTGGCGCAGCATGAGATGAATGTGCAAAAAAAAAGCTCAGTACAAATAGGCCAATTAGCAGGATGTTATACGGTTTCACTATGTGGCTCATAAAATGCACTGCTCGGGTCAACGAATCTGGGGGGCAATCATCAGGGGCGCTTTGCCTATTCAAAATAGGGAGCAAATCGACGCAGTTGCAAATGATTTGTTTCCCAATACAGACTTAAGTATTTGTCGAATATAGTTAATTTTACTTTAACCATTGTTGATGTTGCAGACTCAAAACTACTTATTTTAATTGACTTAATATGGTTAAGGGGGGTAAAAATGGTGCAGTGCAAAAAAACAAGTTATGCTGATTTTTTGCTCATTTTGATGGTTTAACGTTTTATTGAGGATAATTGAATGTCATCGAGATCATCAGCCAAGAAAACGATTAAATCAGTGCTGCCGGCAACTCATGCAGCAACATTTGATAAAGTGAAACGCAACGTGGCCAACAATGTCTCTGAAACGATGGTGACAAAAATGGCCAAAACAATGGAGACTAAAATGCAGAACGCCGCCGAACAAATTGAAAAAGCTAACCGTGAAATCGCCTCTCGTGTTGAAGAAGCAGCAAGCTTCAACAGCAATAACCTTGATGCCGCCGTACAGGCAGTAAGCGTTGTGGCAGAAGGCATCAAAGATGTGAACCAAACCGTTTGCAACTCGATCCAACAAGCCCTGCAAACTGCAATGAGCACCGGTAAAGCCATGATGGGCGTTAAGAGCCTTCGTGACCTTATGGAAATCCAATCCGAATACATCAAGGCAACCTTTGACACCTTGATGGCTGACAGCACCAAAATTTCGGAAATCGCTGTTCGTTGCTCCAGCCAAGCTGCAGAGCCAATTAACGCACGCGTAACCGAAGTTGTGGAAAAAGTAAGCAAAAGCGCAAAGCGTGCTGCTTAATCTGCAAACTTAGCCGACTTTCTTAAAAACCCCGGTATAACTACCGGGGTTTTTTATTGCCTGTTTTCAAGTATGATTTGGTTAAATAGTATGGTCTGGCATCCAAAAACACCGACATTTAGCGGCGGTCGCAGATGGTTAGCTTTTCTTTAGAATTGTCCTATATCACTAATATGATGATAAACACTCCTACAACAGCTCAGGACGAGAAGGAAGACGGCGGTAGTTTTCAAACCGGTATCGCTGTTAAGCCAAAGCCAAAAACCAAAAAGCCATCCCTTTATAAGGTGATGTTGCTGAATGACGATTATACCCCCATGGAGTTTGTGGTGCAGGTGCTGGAGCAGTTTTTTAACAAGTCACAAGAAGAAGCAACGCGAATCATGCTGCACGTTCACCGCCGAGGTGTGGGACTATGTGGTGTGTTCACCTTTGAAATAGCCGAAACCAAAGTGATGCTGGTGATGGATTATGCAAAACGCAACCAGTATCCACTGCAATGTATAATGGAAAAGGAGTAACGTATGGGAATGTTATCACCGCGCCTTGAACAAACATTGCACCGTGCCATTGCGCTGGCCAATCAAAACCATCACGAATTTGCAACACTGGAACATTTGCTCTTGGCTTTGACCGAGGATCAGGATGCGATTGCTGTGATGCGTGCCTGCGGCGTGAACCTGGATAAAATTCGCCAGGATTTAAATTTATATATGGAAGAAGAATTATCAGGTCTCATTAACCCGGGTGTCTCCGAGGCTAAACCAACTGCGGGTTTCCAGCGTGTGTTGCAGCGCGCCGCTATTCATGTTCAATCAGCAGGGCGTGAAGAAGTGACTGGCGCAAATGTGCTGGTATCACTCTTTTCTGAGCGCGAAAGTCATTCGGTGTTCTTCCTGCAAAGTCAGGACATGACCCGTTTTGACGCGGTCAATTACATTTCGCACGGCATTACCAAATCGGGCCAACCAGCAAAATCAGGCTCAACGCCAAGTGGCGCTGATGAAGACGCAACCGCCGAACAAAAAGTCAAAACTGGCAAAGATGCCCTCAGCGCGTATTGCATCAACCTTAATGAAAAAGCCAATCAAGGTAAGATTGATCCGCTAATTGGCCGCGAGAAGGAAGTTGACCGCACCATCCAAATTCTTTGCCGCCGTTCCAAAAATAATCCGCTTTATGTGGGTGATCCTGGCGTTGGTAAAACAGCCATCGCCGAAGGTCTTGCCCGCCGCATTATCAAAGGTGAAGTTCCTGAAGTGTTGAATGGCGCGGTAATCTTCTCGCTTGATATGGGCTCATTACTGGCTGGCACTCGCTATCGCGGTGATTTTGAAGAGCGTTTAAAAAACGTTCTGCATGAAATCAAAGAAATGCCCGGTGCCATTTTGTTTATTGATGAAATTCATACAGTGATTGGTGCTGGCGCAACCTCTGGCGGCTCAATGGATGCATCAAACCTGCTCAAACCTGCCTTATCCAGTGGCGAACTGCGTTGCATCGGCTCCACCACCTATAAGGAGTATCGCAGCTATTTTGAAAAAGACCGCGCATTGGTGCGTCGTTTCCAGAAAATCGATGTGGCTGAACCCAGTGTTGAAGACGCCGTAAAAATCCTCATGGGGCTAAAGCCTTATTTTGAAAAGCATCATGATGTAAAGTACTCCGAGCAAGCCGTACGTAGCGCTGTGGAACTATCTGCACGTTATATTGGTGACCGCAAATTGCCCGATAAGGCAATAGACGTATTGGATGAAGTAGGCGCTGCGCAAAAACTTTTACCGCCTGCTAAACGCAAAAAGAATATTCAGGTAAAAGATATCGAAGCTGTCGTCGCCACCATGGCACGCATCCCGCCCAAGAATGTTACACAGGATGACCGCGAAGTATTACGTAACCTCGACCGCGATTTAAAGACCATGGTCTATGGCCAAGACGCTGCAATTGATGCGTTGGTTACAGCAATCAAGTTATCGCGTGCGGGCCTTCGTGATATGGAAAAACCCATCGGCTCTTATCTGTTTGCTGGGCCAACTGGTGTCGGTAAAACCGAAGTTGCACGTCAATTATCACGCTCCCTTGGTATCGAAATCAAACGTTTCGATATGTCGGAATATATGGAACGTCACAGCGTATCACGCCTGATTGGCGCGCCGCCGGGCTATGTTGGATTTGATCAAGGCGGCTTACTAACTGACGCGGTGGAGCAAAACCCGCATTGTGTTTTACTTCTTGATGAAGTTGAAAAAGCGCATCCTGATTTATTCAATATCCTTTTACAGGTCATGGACTATGGCAAACTTACCGATAACAACGGTAAGTCCGTTGATTTCCGCAATGTTATCTTGATCATGACAACCAACGCTGGCGCAGCCGATATGGTCAAACATACCATTGGCTTTAACCGCGAAGTACGTGAAGGCGAGGATATGGAGGCGATTAATCGCCTGTTCACGCCGGAATTCCGCAATCGTCTGGATGCGATTGTACCGTTTAAGGCCTTGGGTAAGGATACGATTGGCCGCGTGGTTGAGAAGTTCGTTCTGCAACTTGAAGCGCAGCTATCAGATCGACAAGTCACAATCAGCCTATCAGATGCTGCACGCAATTGGCTGGGTGACAAGGGCTATGACCCGCTTTACGGCGCGCGCCCACTCGCACGCATTATTCAAGAACACATCAAAAAGCCATTGGCCGATGAATTGCTGTTTGGTCGCTTGGCCAAGGGCGGCGCGGTAATGGTTGATGTAGCGGGGGATAAGCTCACCTTTGTTTATCCGGATAAAAAAGAAGAACAGAAAAAATCTGCCCCTGAAAAAGAAACCGTTTAGCGGTTTTTAGGAACATAATGGAACAACTACCCAAACGCTTTATAGCGGCCTCTGTCCCGCGCAGCCTTCGCCAGCAGCGTTTAGGCCATCTCCCTGCCTCATCCATTATTGGCAGCAAGCATCAACGCGGCAAAGACGGCGGTAATCTGGTTCATGACATCATCATGCTTCCTGAACCGCAATTTGTTCGCATGAAAGGCAATGTAGGCATGCAGCAAGTGGTTAGCCCGGGTCTACGCGCAGGTTCTGATTTTCAGCCAAGCTTTGTGATGCAGGATACGAAAACGGTAACGGTTCCGGCCGATGCAGTAGACCAAGAAGCCTTTGCCAGACATTATTTTATTAAAGAGTTTGGGCTGGAGGAGTGGGCCGATGCCGCGCCACTGCCATCTACGAAGCCATCACCAGCAAAACAAACGGCAATCGATGTCGATTATACGGTGGTGGGCTATGACAAAAGCAAAGACAAGCAAACCGGCAAAGATAAGCCCTAACTGGCCATCTTTTGCATGATGGCTTCATCAATATCGTAATTGCCAATCACGTTCTGTACGTCATCATGTTCTTCTAATGCGTCCAGCATTTTAATCAGATTTTCTGCTGCTTCGCCGCCAACAGGAATTTGCGTTTGCGGTATCCATGTTAAACGTGCGGCTTGTGGCGGGCCGAATTTTTCTTCCAATATGGTACGTACGGCGCCCAATTCATCGGTATTGGTGGTGATGTCGTGGGTTTCCTCATTGCTTTCCACGTCATTGCCGCCGGCATCAATCACAGCTTCCAGCATTACATCGGGTGTGGCAACGCTCGCCGCATATTGAATAAGTCCGCAACGGTTGAACATAAAGCTAACGGAATTGGTATCGCCCAATGTTCCGCCATTTTTTGAAAAAATCATGCGCATATCCGGCGCGGTGCGTTGGCGATTATCGGTCAATGCCTCCACAATGATCGCAACGCCGCCCGGGCCATATCCCTCATAACGCATTTCTTCGTAGTTGGCTGAATCAGCCGACCCTGGCAATGCTGACTTAATCGCGCGGTCAATGCGGTCACGTGGCATATTGACGGCTCGTGCTGCCTGAATGGCGGCGCGTAGCCGCGGGTTAGCCGCAGGATCAGGCAGACCTGACTTGGCCGCCACCGTAATTTCGCGGGCAATTTTATTAAACTGCTTGGCGCGGATGGAATCCTGCCGACCTTTGCGGTGCATAATATTTTTAAACTGCGAATGTCCTGCCATGCTTGTCTCGGCCTGTTTGAATGAAACTTTAGAATTAATGTCCAGCAGCCGTATTTGAAAGTCCGTCTGCAATACCACTCAGTTTTAATTGTTCTGCCAGCTCGGCCTTCAGGTTATCAAGTCCTTTTTGCGTCAGAGCTTCCGCGCGTGCAACCAGTACATCCTGGGTATTGGATGCGCGCAATAACCACCAGCCATCCTTGGTTTTTACGCGAACGCCATCAATGTCATTTACATTGGCGCCTGCGGTCTTAAGGCGTGCTTTGACTTCTTCAACAATTTTGAACTTACGTTCTTCGCTGCTGGTTACGCGGATTTCCGGGGTATTGAATACATGGGGCAGGCGGTCACGCAGCTTGCCCAACGATCCTTCGCGGCTGACTAGGCCAGCCAAACGAATACCTGCATATAACGCATCATCATAGCCGTAATATTTATCAGCAAAGAAAATATGGCCGCTCATTTCGCCCGCAAGCGGCGATCCTGTCTCCGCCATCTTGGCTTTGAGTAATGAATGTCCTGTCTTCCACATCAATGCATTGCCGCCATTGCTTCGAATATCATCAAAGATAGTTTCGCTGGCTTTGACGTCGGCAATAATCGTCGCTCCGGGCTTATGCTTGAGTACATCACCAGCGTATAGCGCCAGCAGTTGGTCACCCGCTACTACGCGACCTTGCTCATCAATCGCGCCAATTCGGTCTCCGTCTCCGTCAAACCCAATGCCTATATCAGCCTTATGTTTGGCGACATGCTCGCGCAAATCTTTCAGATTTTCTTCTACTGTGGGATCAGGATGATGGTTCGGGAAGTTGCCATCAATATCCGCAAACAACAAAATATGTTCGCCGGGTAATTTGGCGGTCATCATACGCAAAATTTCACCCGCTGATCCGTTGCCTGCATCCCAAACGATTTTCAAATCTTTGGTGCCGTCGTAGTCTTTGAGTAAACGTTCAACGAATAATTCTCGTACATCATGAAAGCCTTGTGCGCCTTGGCCGCTTAAATATTGGCCTTTTTCTGCAATCGCACCGATTTCCTTGATCATACTGCCGTAAATCGGGCCCGATTTAGTCAGCATTTTAAAGCCATTATAATCAGGCGGATTATGCGAACCTGTAATCATCATGCCTGCATCAAGGCCAAAATGCTTTACCGCAAAATAGAGCATCGGCGTTGGGCCAAGGCCTACGCGCGTTACACGTGCGCCGGTTGACAGCATGCCTTCTAATAATGCCGCTTCCAATGTGGTGGAGCTCAAACGGCCATCATATCCAATCGCAATAGTGGGGTGCTTGGTATTGTACAACTTTCCAACATAGGTTGCGTATGCTGCGCCCAATGCCTTGGCATCTTCCGGGAAAAGCGTTTTACCAACCACGCCGCGTACATCATATTCACGAAGCAGGGTATTATTAAATTGATGAGCCTTCATGTGTTTCCTGTAGCTTTCTTATTTTAACGGCCTTTGATGGAGCCGAGTACTCCTCGCATAATTTCGCGACCAACTTGGCTACCCACTGATCGTACCACGCTTTTAATCAATGCTTCGCCAACGCCTTGACGTCCACTGCGACCACTATTGCCGCCAGTGAATAGTCCGTTTGCCGCGCCAAGTAAACCGTCCAAGATGCCGCCGCCAGTGGCGCCGCCTGTACCAGTTGCTTGTTGCGGTATTTGCTGCTGGTTTTGTGGTGTTTTTGTGGCCACTCTGCCGCCAAAACGTCCCGTTAGGCGCTCAAATGCGCTTTCACGGTCCACCAATTGGTCATAGGTTCCGGCGTAGGGTGAGCCCGCAATAATTGCTTGACGGTCTTGGGCGGAAATGGGGCCCAGTTTGCTCATGGGCAATTTTACCTTGGCTTTTTCAACAATCCCTGGTGTTCCTTTTTCATCAAGAAATGAAATGAGCGCTTCGCCCACACCTAATTGGGTGATGATGGTTTCAGTATCAAATGCCGGATTAGTGCGGAAGGTTTGTGCTGCTGCACGCACCGATTTTTGATCTTTGGGCGTGAACGCGCGTAGCGCATGCTGAATACGATGGCCCAATTGTCCCAAAATGGTTTCAGGTAAATCCAACGGATTTTGTGTGATGAAATAAATGCCAACGCCTTTTGAGCGAATGAGACGAATAACCTGTTCCAGTTTTTCAACCAGCACCGCTGGCGCATCATTGAATAATAAATGCGCTTCATCAATAAACAGGGCCAGTTTTGGTTTGGGTAAATCACCCACTTCGGGAAGTTGTTCAAATAACTCCGCTAGCAACCACAGCATCACCGTTGCGTATAAGCGTGGCTGTTGCATCAACTGATTGGCCATTAATACATGCAGGCATCCTTGGCCAGCAGCATCATTTAGCAATAACTGTGTGACATCCAAGGCTGGCTCACCAAAGAATAATTCGCCGCGTTCATTTTCAAACGCCAAAATTTCACGCTGAATACCTGAAAGTGATGTCGGGCTGACAAGGCCATATTGCTTACCGATTTCGGCGGTATGTTCCCCCATATAACTCAGCATGGCTTTCAGATCCTTTAGATCCAGCAATAGCAATTGCTGGTCATCGGCAATCTTGAATGCGATTTGTAATACACCTGCCTGCGCATCACTGAGGTTGAGGAGGCGGCAGAATAACATCGGCCCGAATTCGCTCACCGTTGTCCGTACTGGGTGTCCGTCTTTGCCAAACACATCCCAAAAAACGGGCGCGGGGCCTGTGCCTTCCTTGGGAGCGACAATCCCTGATAAATCGCCCTTCACATCTACACATAATACGGGCACGCCCGCGCGCGCCATTTGTTCGGCGACGCGCTGTAGGCTCACGGTTTTACCGGTGCCTGTCGCGCCGGCAATCAAACCGTGGCGATTGGCCATTTTTAGCGGCAAACTAATAACCCCATTCGCACCATCAGCAATCGCAATGCTGTTGTTTTGTGTTGCAGATTGCGCGGATGTATTGCCCGAAGCCGTATCAAAAACGCCCATGTGGTTCACCTTCAAAAAAGTAATGTATAATGTGCTGGATAAATTCATCCGTATCATAGAAAATCAGGACACTTCACACAAGTGACGAGACATGAGTTTTTATGCCCAAAATCCTTATTCCAGATAGTTTTATCGCGCCATTACCCGAACTGCCTTTTGATGTAGTGCGCTTTCCTGCCAAGGGCCCCATTACAGATGGTCTTGATGCCGATGCATTAGTGGTCTGGCGGCTTGGCAATCCGGTATTGCATCCATTGCTTGCATCCATGCCGAATTTAAAATGGATACAAACTTTGGCGGCTGGTGTTGATCACGTGCTCAGTGCACCGCAATTGCCCAAGGAGTTTATTTTATCCAATGGCAGTAATTTGCACTGCGCACCAACCGCAGAGCTTGGCGTCACGCTACTGTTATCTGCAGTACGTCAACTGCATCGCTGGCGCGATCTACAACATCAGCGTACATGGGACAGAGCCGCCTATAATATTCAGATGGAGGGCAAGGCACTTCATACCCTGGAAGATTCAAAAGTATTGATTTTAGGCATGGGAACCATCGGCCTTGAAATGGCACATCGCCTCAAATCATTCGGCGCAATTGTGGAAGGCGTGGCCAGTAACGCAGGTGTACGTGAAGGTTTTTTAACACACGCAGTTAGTGATGTATTGAATCTAGTCGAAAGTGCCGATGCAATTATTTCGGTATTGCCTGAAACGCCACAAACGCGCGGTATCCTGTCGCGTGAATTCATTGCACGCATGCAACCCCATGCATGGCTGGTTAATATTGGTCGGGGCAGTGCATTGGATGAAGATGCGCTAATAGATGCACTGAAGAACAAACGCATTGCAGGGGCAGCCCTTGATGTAGTGGGAGAGGAACCATTGCCCAAAGAATCGCCCCTATGGGCGCTCGACAACCTCATTATCTCTCCGCATGTCGCGGGTGGCGGGCAGCGTTTTTATGCCAAAGCTGCCACTTTGTTGCAGGAGAATGCGCAGGCCTTTGTGGCAGGCAAGCCGCTGCATAACCTAATTGACCCTAAAAAGGGCTATTAGTCTTGCGCTCGCCGCATCATTTTGTATTGATGATGAGTTATGAGCTTCATTAAATCCATCCTCACTGTGTCCGGTATGACCATGCTTAGCCGTTTATCCGGCTTTGTGCGCGATACCATGGCAGCAAATGTTATAGGTGCGGGCCCTGTATCCGATGCGTTTTTCGTGGCATTGCGCGTCCCAAATCTTTTCCGCTCGCTTTTTGCCGAAGGCGCGTTTAGTGCTGCCTTCGTTCCTTTGTATTCCAAAGCTAAAGCTGAAGGCGGGCAGCAGGAAGCAAATTCATTTGCAGGTCAGGCGCTGTCGGTGCTGATGGCGGTCTTATTGCCCTTCACCTTTATCATGATACTCATCATGCCATGGGCAATGTTTGTTCTTGCGCCTGGCTTTCATTCCAGACCTGAAGTTTACGATTTAGCGGTCAATTATGCCCGCATCACATTTCCATATTTGCTGTTGGTATCTGGCGTGGCCTTATTGGCCAGCGTGTTAAATTCTAACCATAAGTTTGGCCCGGGTGCTGCTGCGCCTATTGCCTTTAATTTAATGATGATTGCCGCGTTGGCAATTAGCCCCGTTATACACATGGAACCGGGTCTTGCGATGGCAATAGCTGTGCCGTTCTCGGCTATTATTCAATGGGTGTGGCTGGCAGGGCATTGTAAAAAAATGGGTGTGTCACCTGCGCTGTTGCTGCCCAAACTAACGGTACGCGTCAAAGAACTCTTTGTACGTATTGGCCCGGGCGCCATTGGCGCGGGCGCATCGCAAATCAATCTGGCGATGTCGACCATTTTGGCATCATTGCTGCCAACCGGTAGCGTCTCTTGGTTATTTTATGCCGACCGTCTCAATCAATTACCGTTGGGCATTATTGGCATTGCCATTGCCACTACCTTGCTTCCCATTTTGTCGTCCCGTGTGCAGTCAAATGACGTCAATGGTGCACGGCATTACACAACACGCGCATTGGAATTCGGTATGATCCTTGGCTTGCCTGCGGCCATCGGACTTGGCTTGGCGGCTAGGGAAATCGTTCAGGTATTATTCCAGCACGGCGCCTTCACAGCTGAAGACACCGTGAATACGTCTGCGGCGCTCACTGCTTATGTGTTTGGCATTCTTCCATTCATTCTCATTAAAATTCTTAGCACAATTTTCTTCGCTCATCACGATACCAAGACACCGGTAAAGACCGCCATCATATCGGTGGTGCTGAATATACTATTCGCCATGGGCTTATTGAAAATCATGGGCCATGTCGGGGTGGCGCTGGCTACCTCCATCGCATCGTGGGCCAATGTCATTATGCTGGTCGTTGCATTAAAACGCTCAAAATTGCTGCGTCTGGACAACAGCTTTATGCCCCATATGATCAAAATCGCCTTTTGTGCAGGCTGCATGGCCGTGTTTCTATGGGGGATATCTGGGCTTGTTGATGCCCATTTGCAAACCGGGGGTAAATGGCTGGATGTAGCAATTTTAGGGGCTTATCTTGGCTCTGCCTGCATAGTATATGTATCGGCATTACAGCTGACAGGCGCAATGACTGTCAAAGACGTCATGAAGATGATAAAAAAAGAAAAATAGAATTAAGAGTAAAGCAATGAAACGTATTTTTTCCGGCATGCAATCAACTGGTCAGCTACACCTTGGCAATTACCTTGGCGCGCTACGCAACTGGGTTAAGCTGCAGCAAGACTTTGAATGTTTTTATGGTGTGATGGATTTGCACGCGATTACCGTCCCGCAAGATCCTGCCAAGCTTGCTCAAAGCACACGTGAAGTCGCGGCGGCATTTTATGCTGCCGGCATCGACCCGAAACATTGCGCGGTCTATCCGCAAAGCGCCGTACCCGAACATACTTATCTTAACTGGATATTGGCCAACCATACACCGCTTGGCTGGCTCAATCGCATGACCCAGTTCAAGGAAAAGGCTTCAAAGAACAAAGATAATGAATGTCTCGGCCTTTACGCTTATCCCGTACTAATGGCTGCGGATATCCTCATTTATAAAGCAACCCATGTCCCTGTGGGCGAAGACCAAAAGCAGCATCTGGAACTGGCGCGTGATATCGCGGGAGCATTCAATCGTCATTACGGCGTTGAATACTTCCCGTTGCCAGAGCCGCAGATTATGGGTGAAGCCACGCGCGTCATGAGCCTGCGCGATGGCACAAAGAAAATGAGCAAATCCGATGAAAGCGATTATTCGCGCATCAATCTGGTGGACAACGCCGATACTATCGCATTGAAAATTAAAAAGGCTAAGACGGATCCATTGCCATGCCCATCCAGCTTGGAAGAACTAAAAACCCGCCCTGAAGCCGATAACCTGATAACGATTTATGCCGCGCTAAACGATGAAAAGAAAGAAGCGGTGGTAAATCGCTTTGCCGGCAAAACTTTCTCGGAATTTAAAACAGGTTTAATTGAAGTGGCTGTTGCTAATCTCGCGCCCATTACCAAACGCATGAGCGATTATATGGCAGACCCGGCTGAAATCGACCGCATGATATTAAAGTCATTACATCGTGCCCGCGAAATCGCCGAGAATAATCTTAAAGAGATTAAGCAAATCGTTGGTCTTTGGTCAGCCAATTGATGCTTCAACGTTACCGTAGCGTGATCACACTCATTTGAATGCCGTTTTGTAGTTCATCGCGCACGGTTCTGCGGCGATAACTAAAAAAGTTTTCTTCATCACTCAAGGTGTCATGGGATAATGCCGAGATATGCTTGATGCCCAGCTTTTGTAGGCGATGCTGCGCATAGGCCGGCAAATTAAACTGGTAATGAGCTGGCTTTTCCGATGGCTTAAAAAACGCCTGATTGGCTGCATGTTCTTGCATAAATTCATCGTAGAATTCCTGGCTTACCTCGTATGAATCTTGCTGCACGCATGGCCCGATGCACACATGAATAGCGTCTGGTATGCCGCCTAATGCGCTCATGGCCCGGATGGTTTCATCCAAAACGCCGCCAATTGCACCGCGCCAGCCGCTATGCGCGGCCGCAATAATACCTGCATTTGGCTCATAAAATAAAACGGGTGCACAATCGGCTGACATCACAGCCAACGCAACATTTTTCTCTTTGGTAACCATGGCATCGGCTTCTGGGCGCAAATGTCGCTCCCATGGTGTGGTAATAGTTACCACTTTGTTTGAATGGATTTGTTTGCAAAATAATAATCGACTTGCATCCAGACTAAATTCACCGGCAATACGGCGGTGGTTTTCATATACATTATCAAGTAAGTCGCCCGACCCCATGCCACAATTCAAACTCGCAAAGGAGTTATCACTGACGCCGCCTTTGCGGCCAAAAAATCCATAGCCTATCTTATTAAACTGGAACGATGGGTGTGTAAGGTGGGGAACGGTCATATATCGCTTCCAATCGGCGGTGCCATGGCGGTGTGGTATAGGCTGAGCACCTTGAATAAGTGCCCCATCTGGTCTTTATCTATTAAACGCTTTAATCCCGCATCAATCTGCTCTTGCTGTTCTGTATTGGCCTTTGCTTTCAGGCGCTCGGCGCGCGTTTCAATGCCGCATGCCAGCAAGAAATCGCGCATGGTAATCAGCGGAGATGCCGTAATGCCTGCTCCGCTCGCAATGATTTGAAACGGTGTAAAATCAACATGAACAGTAATGTCTGCTTCACCTGCATGCTTGAACACCGGGGACATTTTTTTGCGGTGGATAGCTTGCACCGTATTGGCAAGTTGCGGCCCTGCATATCCATAATCAATAATAAGCGCTGTGCCACCATGTTGCTTCAGATGATTGGAAAAATCTTTAATCCATGCATTGGCCGCAATATTTACTTCGGCTATCGCGCCATCTGGTGCCTCGGCAAAGATTACGTCAGTAAAGTAGGATTGCTTTTGTTCATCCGGTGTTAAGACCGCATAGGTGAAGCCGATGTTATTGCAATGCACGGCACGTTCGCCCCAGCCATGGCGTGTTTTTACAAAAGGCTGCACCGGGAATGCATCAAAGAATTCATTGCATATCATGATGGTCTTTTGTGACGGAATATCCGTGAGTTGCTCAACCCATGTCACTTTATGCTGGCTTAGTGCTTCTTGCTGCTTTTGCTTTAACAGCGGGCTTTTTTCTAACATAACCACTTGTGCCGCTTTCATGAACTCCGGCACTAATGTGGTGGTACGCAAAATATCGGCCATTAATGTTCCGCGTCCGGGGCCGCATTCCAGTAAGGTGAATGATGCCGGTGAGCCAAGCTTCATCCAGCTATCAATACACCATAACCCAACCATCTCTCCAAATAGCTGGCTAATTTCCGGTGCGGTTGCAAAATCACGCAATGGGTCATGGGTATTATAATAGCCGTATTGTTCATGGAATAAGCACAGCTCCATAAAGCGGCTAAATGGAATGGGGCCTTCGGCTTGAATTTTGTCACGAAGGTGTGTTTCAAGTGCATTCATATCGGTGATCAGTTTTTAATGGGCTTGCTCTTCCATACCAGCCATACGCCAAAGGCAATCATGGGGATGGACAGAATTTGTCCCATGGTTGCTCCGCCTGCCAAAAAGCCGATCTGGATATCAGGTTCACGGAAGCATTCAGCAAATGAACGGAATAGACCGTAAAGAATAAGGAACATGCCGGATAGGAAGCCTTCACGTGCTTGAAGTGCTTGTTGCCGTGCAAGCATCCCTAGGATAACCAATAATAACAGGCCTTCTAATCCTGCTTCATACAGTTGGCTGGGGTGCCGCGGTAAATCGCCACCACGCGGGAATACCATGGCCCATGGTACATCACTGGTTCGCCCGTACAGCTCGCCATTGATAAAGTTTGCGATACGTCCGAACAATAATCCAAATGGCGTGACGCACGCCATAATATCCGTGAATGCAAAAAAACGTAGCCCGTGATGACGGCAAAATAAAAGTGCAGAAATAATTACGCCAAGCAATCCACCGTGAAAGGACATTCCGCCATGCCAGATCATCAGCGCATCAAGCGGATGCTCGATGTAAAAATCGAAATTATAAAACAGCACATATCCAAATCGCCCACCAAGCAGAATTCCAATCACTACCCAGCTAACAAAGTCAGTGAAATGCTCGTCATTGACGCCTGTTTGAAAACGTCTTGCTAGTGTTTGGGCATACCGCCATCCAAGAATCACACCCGCGATATACGCAAGCGCATACCACCTTATAGCCAAAGGGCCGATTTGCAGGGCAATAGGATCAATGTTGGGAAATGTGAGCATATGTATTATATAAAGACCGATTCAAAAAGGAGCAACCGTGACACAAAAAGAACGTTTATTAGGCCGTTTAGGAAAAATTGGCAGCCAGGTTTTTATTTCCGCAACCAGCCTGCGCCAGGAAATTGAATCGCTGAGTGTTGAGCGTCTTGAGCGTTTATCGCGTCGTTTGAATCTGGTTCGTCGTACGGAATTCGAAGTGTTGGAAGAAATGGTCAAAGAAATGCGCGGGGTTCAAGAAGAGCTTCGCGCGCGTCTTACGGTATTGGAACGTGCTCAAGGTATTAAAACTTCATTAAAAAGCAAATCAGGCGTTAAGGCCTCGCGCAAATCAGGTGGCAAATCACCTGCCAAATCTCGTGCCAAATCCAAAGCGATCTGAACGAATAACTGAATCACTCGCGTAATTACTGAAGCTTTGAGTCAAAAGAGTCACAGGTCGAACAGCGAAGCGTGTCTATTGAATCACACTTCGCGAATACCGTGAAAAATAATTGTTCACATCCCTTGCGGCGCAGATTCAGCTTATGTCACCTTGGCACTCAGTTTGGTGCGTCGCGCCGCGTCGCCTCAAACACCCCATCAAACAAATCGCCGAACGTCAGGTTGGTTTTTAGGAGCAGTACTTAATGTCCATGCAGTTGCAGGAAAAACAGCCGCATCAACCCAACCCGCTCGATATGGTTGAGGAAATCGTCCTCGCCAATCAGTGGCACTTTGAACGTGCCCATGATGATGAACTGGTGGTGGAGATGAACGGGGCATGGTGTAATTACCGCCTTTATTTCCATTGGCAACGCGATATCTCTGCGCTGCAGTTCACCTGCCAGTTCGATATGAAGGTTCAAGAACCCCGTATTCAATCCACTTATGAGTTAGTTGGCCTTATCAATAACCGTTTATGGTTTGGTCATTTTGACTTGTGCGCGGAGGAAAAGACCCCGCTTTTCCGCTACACCAGCCTGTATCGTGGCTCCCATGGCCCTGCGCTGGAACAACTCGAAGATATGGTAGAAATCGCTATTACTGAAAGCGAACGCTTCTATCCCGCATTCCAATACGTGATTTGGGGCGGCAAAAACCCTGAAGAAGCCATGACCGCCGCTATGCTTGACCCCGTTGGTCGCGCTTAAGATCAATAGTAATAGGCGGCTTGACGCATCCCCCTTCCAATAGGTGGGGGATATCGCCTATAAATTACGCATGATAAAAAATCTTGTACTCGTTGGATGTGGCCATATGGGGTTTGCGATGTTGCAACCTTGGGCTGCCAAGCATGGCGCAGAGAATATCTGGGTCATTACCCCAGATGCTGAATCGCTTCATGGGTTAAAGGAAAAGGGCGTGCGCCATGTAGCGTATCCCAATACTCTGCCCCCTGATGTAAAGCCGGATGTTATTATGTTTGCGGTGAAGCCGCAGATCCTTGAAGATGTCATTGCCGAATACACGCAATACCGCGATGCGTTGTTCCTGTCTGTGGCCGCAGGCAAAAAAATCGAAGTATATGAAAAGAAACTTGGCCCATCTGCGCGTGTTGTGCGCGTCATGCCCAATCTTCCTGCCAAAGTAGGGGAGGCCGCAACGCTGATGGTCGGCAATTCCCAGGTAACGATGGTGGATATTCAGCATGCTGAAAAATTATTGGGCATGCTGGGCAGCACAGCTTGGCTTAAAGATGAATCCTTGATGGATGTGGCTACCGCGCTTTCGGGTTGTGGTCCTGCCTATTTCTACTTGCTTAGCGATATTCTAGGAGAGCTGGGTCACGAAATGGGATTACCCAAAGATTTGTCCAATGCACTTGCCAAACAAACCATGGTCGGCAGTGCCGCATTGTGGAAACAGGAGCAAGCCGCTGCACATACCATGCACCAGAATATTGCGGTAAAAGGCGGCATGACTGAAGCTGCATTACAAGAATTGATGCAGAATGATGCCTTGAAAACCCTTATGCGTAAGGCATTAATAGCGGCCAATGAACGCGGTAAAAAGCTTTCAGGCTAATGGAAATAACATGGCATCGGCTAAAAAGAAAACATCAAAAGCATCTAAGAAATCGACAAATGATTTTTATGTCGATTTTTTCACATTGGTTGCTGAACGCGGATGGTTTTCTCTCACGTTGCCAGAAATAGCCAAAGCAACACAGCATAGCCTTTCAGAACTTTTAAAAATTTATCCTGATAAAACTGCCATCCTCATCGGCTTTGGTAAAAAGATTGATGCGCAGCTTGCGGATAACACATCGCAAAGCACCGAACCTTTAAAAGATAAATTATTTGATATGCTAATGCGTCGTTTTGACGCGCTGGCTCCTTATCGTGCTGGCGTATTACGCTTGCTCGAGGACATGCAATCCCATCCCATCAGTGCGGTGGTACTTTGTTTGGAGGCTATGTGCGGCTTTACCCGTTCCATGGCATTGATATTCGAGATGGTTGGCATCTCCACGTCCCATCCACGGGCTATATTGGGCGTGATGGGCTTAAAAATTGTCTATTTATCAACATTACGCACGTGGAAGCATGATGATAGCCCTGATCTATCTGCCACCATGGCAATCCTTGATAGAGGCCTAAACCGCCTTATTCGTGTCCTGCGTTATGACTAATCGGGTATGCGGTAATAAACGTTAAAAAACCCGTGACTTTTTACCACTTTTCAGGCATAGAGAAGCAGCGAAATTGAACACCTTACGGAGTTTCTTCCTATGGCCAAGCCTAACGCATCAGCTAACAATTCTAACAGCGAACAATCTTCACAGAACGGATTTGCTCAGATCATGGACTTCTCAAAATTTATGCCAAACATGGCAAGCGTTCCCGGCTTCGATTTAGAAGCAATCATGCAGGCAAACCGCCGCAACGCGGAATTGTTTACCCAAGCCGGCCAGCGCGCTATGCAAAATATGCAAGCCATTATCCAGCGTCAAAATGAAATGGTACGTGAAGGTTGGCAGGAAACCGCAAGCCTTGCTGCCCAAGTAATGGCTGGTGGAACTCCGGAAGAAAAAATTGCCAAGCAAACCGAAGTTACAAAAGCTTCAATTGAAAAGGCTGTTTCCAACAGCCGCGAATTGACCGAGATGTTGACCAAGTCAAACATCGAAACAGCCGAAGCCTTTACCAGCTGCTTTACCGAAGCAATGGATACTGCTCGCACGGCATTTGCTCGTAAATAAGCGAATAACAAGTTATTTAAAGCGCGGGTGCTTCACCCGCGCTTTTTTTATGGGGAATGCCATGACATCAGCGACCATCACATATGATGATTTTATGAAAGTGGATATTCGCGTGGCGACTATTATTGCCGCCGAAGCGTTTCCCGAAGCACGCAAGCCTGCCTACAAGCTGACACTAGATTTTGGTCCAGAAATTGGCATAAAAAAATCATCTGCACAGATTACCAAATACTATACCCCTGAAACCTTAGTGGGCAGACAAGTAATGGCGGTGGTCAATTTCCCATCTAAACAAATTGGCCCCTTTATGTCGCAAGCACTCACGCTCGGTGCGCCAGATGAAGCGGGGGAGGTTGTATTATTGGGGCTAGACCACAAAGTACCCAATGGCGGTCGGATGTTTTAAGACTGCTAATAATCGCCTTGCTGGCGTTCAATGGCCACACCGCAGCTCTCCGCGCCGGGCAAAATAGCCAGTTTTTCAAGTTCGACAATAACGCGGATAACTTTTTTGTCTTCTAGGCAGCTGCGTGCGATGCGATCCGCAAGTGTTTCAACCAGCGGTTCGTGCTTGCTATCAATTAAGGTCTGGATGTTGTTTTTATGAACTTCATAATCAACGACATCAGCTATTTTTTTTGATGCGAATGGCACGGCATCATCCTGAAAAAAAATGATGTTGAGGCGGATTTTCTGTTTTTTATTTTGTTCATGCTGGTGAATGCCAATCCCTGCGTCCACAATCCAGTTTTTGATAAATATCTTTCGTTCGCGTTTCATATTGTTCCTAAATAAAAAATTATAGTGGCAGGCGTAGGATTGCGCGCAATCCGCCTCGTGGGCTGTCATCCAACATCACATCCCCCCCGTGATGGTGGGCAATATCACGTGCAATGGTAAGGCCCAATCCAACGCCTCCTGTTTCCGGGTTTCGTGATGCTTCCAGGCGGGTGAATGGCTTGAATACTTCCTCACGCTGGCTTTTGGGTATGCCGGGGCCATTATCATCAATCATGATATTAACGAATTTCTTGCCCTTTTCGGTTTCAATCCATACCTCTTTGCCGTAGCGTGCCGCATTTCCAATCAAGTTATTTAATGCGCGTTTAATCGCAGTTGCACGGACAAATACGGTTGCATCATCTGGTGTGTCCAAATGAATTTCCAGATTTGAACGTCTTGCTGAATTCACAACATCCGTGAGCAGTTGCTCCAGCAACATTGGTGTGGTTTCCTCGGTTTCTTCACCTCTGGCAAATGACAGATAGGCCTCAATCATTTGAGTCATTTCTTCAACGTCGGTTTTCAATTCTTCTATGTCGGTGCTGCTTGGCATCAGGGCTAATTGCAGTTTCATACGCGTAAGGGGTGTGCGCAAATCATGTGAAACCCCATTAAGCATGGCCGTACGCTGCGCAATCTGCCGTTTTAGGCGATCGCGCATAATCATTAAATTAATAGCAGCCTGACGAACTTCGGTTGCTCCTTCCGGACGAAATTCCGGGGTTTCCTCGCCCTTACCCATTTTCTCTGCCGCAGTTGCCAGACGTGTAATGGGCCGTATCTGATTGCGTAAAAATAAAATAGCAATGACCGACAACAACAAGGATGTCCCGATCATCCATACGACAAAAAATAAAGTCGTTGGGGTGTAGACACGTCGCTCAGGGGAGGTAACGGACAGCACACCGTTTTCCAACTGCACATAAATTAGAATTTTTTCTTCCGAATGACGCAGGTCAAGGGCAAATTTATAGCCCACTTTTTCGTTCAGTGCTTTGAGCAACATTTTGCTGAGGATAGTTGAAAAATCCCCGCGCATTGGATAGTTGCGGATAGTTTTTCCAGGGATGTATTTCAATTCAAGATAAAGATTTTTCTCAACACTTTCTTTGACGTGATCAATAACTGATTGTGGATCTTCTTCTTCCATCCGTTCGCTGATTACTGCAATTTCTCCTGCTAACGCAAAGGCAAGGCGATTGGCAACGGTCTGCCAATGCCGCTCATAAAACACATAAATAGCCAGTGCCTGCGAAAGGATAACCGGTACCACCAGAATAAGTATTGCACGGCCATATAACCCACGCGGCAATATCCGCTTGATGAGGCGCAATAAGGCCAGATCAATCCGCAGCCGGCTGAACAATGTTTGTATTGATTTGTCAGGCATGATTAAGACTTATCCCGTTCCGGTAATAGCATATAGCCCCCGCCACGTACGGTGACAAGGTAGCGTGGTTGTTTGGGGTCTGGCTCAATCTTACGCCGCAAACGCGTTACTTGCACGTCTATGGTTCGATCATTAATCGGCAATGTGCTACGTAATGCCATATCCTCACGGCTGATGGTTTCGCCAGGTGCTTTTGCCAGTACTTTAAGCAAGCTGGCCTCAACATCGGTTAGACGCTGAATATGGCCATCGCCACGTAATTCGCCGCGTTCCACATCAAATTGCCACCTGCCAATCCATATTTCTTTTTGGCCATCCTTGTCCTTTGGTGTACGTCGCAGAATGGCTCCAACCCTTAATACCAACTCTTTGGGTTCAAATGGCTTTACCAGATAATCATCGCCGCCAGCCTCAAGCCCGGAAATTCGGTCTTCTTTTTCGCCGCGCGCCGTCAGCAGCAAGATAGGCATATCCTTTAATTCCTTGTGTTCACGAATTTTGCGGGTAAAGCTAAACCCGTCTTCGCCGGGCATCATGACATCTACCACCATCAAATTAACGCGTATGGTCTGCAATTTCTGGGCGGCATCGGCGGCATCATGGGCGGTGGTCACCAGATACCCGTGGTCCACAAGGTATTTGCGCAATAATTCCCGAAGACGCTTGTCGTCATCGATAACCAGAATATGGGGTTGCCAACTCAGCAATCAAAACTCGCTTAAAACACAATGATTAGTACAGGGGGGATAATATGGCAGAGCCCCAAACTACCCCTTAAAAATACCTGCGTGAATTTTTCTCGAACTGAGGGTAGATTAGAGGGAATCAGAAGGCTTGCCTATCCCTTCTAACATCTTGATTTTCTAGCACTACTTTCCAGGACGCGATCTTAATGTTTGGTAATTTATTCGGTTACTTTTCTTCCGATATGGCCATTGATCTAGGCACCGCCAATACCCTTGTCTATGTGAAGGGTAAAGGCATTGTTCTAAATGAGCCATCCGTGGTGGCATTGCAAACCCTGCGTGGTAAAAAACATGTTTTGGCGGTGGGCAATGAAGCCAAGCAAATGTTGGGTCGCACGCCCGGAAATATCCAAGCCATTCGCCCCATGCGCGATGGCGTGATTGCCGATTTCGAAGTCGCCGAAGAAATGATTAAGCACTTCATTCGTAAGGTTCATAATCGTAATGCATTCAGTAGCCCTGAAATTATAATCTGCGTGCCATCTGGTGCAACCGCAGTTGAACGCCGCGCCATTCAAGAATCCGCCGAAGCAGGTGGCGCACGTCAGGTCTACTTGATTGAAGAACCTGTTGCGGCAGCAATTGGCGCTGGGCTTCCAGTTACCGAACCCACGGGGTCCATGATTGTCGATATTGGCGGCGGTACAACCGAAGTTGCCGTGATATCACTGGGCGGCATTGTCTATTCACGCTCCGTACGGTGTGCAGGCGATAAAATGAACGAAGCCATCATGAATTATGTGCGCCGCTACCATAATTTGTTGATTGGCGAAGTCACTGCAGAGCGCATCAAGAAAACCATCGGCACCGCCAGTATTCCTGAACACGGCGATGGCAAGTTGATGGAAATCAAAGGACGCGATTTGATGAATGGTGTTCCCAAGGAAATCGTCTTAAGCGAAGCACAGATTGCCGAAGCGCTGGCTGACCCGGTTGGACAAATTTTGGAAGCGGTAAAAATTGCCCTTGAAAACACCGCGCCCGAATTGGCAGCCGATATCGTGGATAAGGGCATTGTGCTCACCGGTGGCGGTGCTTTGCTCCGTAATCTTGATTTGGTAATGCGTCATGCGACAGGCCTTCCTGTGATTATCGCCGATGACCCGCTGACCTGCGTTGTCATGGGTACAGGGCGTGCATTGGAAGATATGAAAAATCTTAAAAACCTTTTAGTAGGCGGATATTAAGCGCTTCCATGAGCAAGTATAGAAGCAGAACCACTTCAATGTCCCAGACTAGTACGCTTGGTCAACATGGTCCGGCGCTGATCCTCATTGCGCTTGCTGTTATTCTTATCATTTTAAATTTATTTTTTCCATCATTGGTGTCGCGCCTGCGTGTGACCTTTACCGATATGTTTGCGCCATTTATGCATGCTGCGGCAAAGCCAGGCGAAGCAATGCAAGATATCTCTTCCGCATGGCAAGGCGTTGCCAGTGTGCGTGAAGAAAACAAAAAGCTGCAACAGCAAATTGCCGAACTGCGCGGCTGGCGTGATTTGGCCCAGCAGCAGGCCGATGAAAACAGATCCTTGCGCGGCCTGCTTAAATATAAAGATGATTCCGTAACCAGCTTTCTAACCGCGCGCGTGATTGCCGAAGCAGGCGGTAATTTTAATAACAGTGTGATTGTAACCGCAGGCACCCGCGATGGCGTTGTCAAAAACATGATTGCTTTGGGCGAAGATGGCGTGGTGGGCCGCGTCATAGAAACGGGGGAATGGTCATCCCGCGTGCTCTTGTATAATGATTTAAACTTCCGTTTGCCGGTTATGCTGGAGGGCACCCAATTGCGTTCCATCCTTTCCGGCGAAGGTACAGGGCTGCCAAAGCTCCTCTTTTTACCAACCGAGTTGGAGATAAAGCCGGGCACGCGCGTAGTCACATCCGGCCATGGCGGCTTATTTCCACCCCACTTACCTGTCGGCGTTGTTCATGAGCGCAAAGGTCAGGATGTATGGCTTAATCCCTATTCGAAGTTAGACCGTCTGCAGGTTGTCCGTCTGGTTCAATATAATTTAGCCGGTGGTGACAAGAACCCGATTAATCAGGAATTAAAACAAGGAGCCCCGGAAACGCCGGCTCCGGTTGCCCCTCATCCAACCAATCCACGCAAGGGTAGCCATGAGTAATCCTTTGCAGCGTTTTGAAGATATCATTAAGTCATGTTTGCCAGTAGCCAGCTGCTTGCTGTTGCTGATGCTGGTGTTGGTGCCTTGGCCATCGCAAATGATAAAAGTGATTTTATCTGCATTTCCTTTAATGGCGCTATGCTTCTGGGTAGTAAACCGGCCAGAACATTTCAGTTTTATTTGGTCGTTTATCATTGGTCTTGTTCAAGACGTGCTGCTAGGACAGCCTCTGGGCATTACCGCGCTGACCTATCTGGCGGCTGACTTTTTTCTGCGTGGCCAACGGCAATTTTTCCTCCAACAATCATTTCATCACATGTGGCTGATGTTTGCATTGGTGATGGTGGGCGTCTCACTCATCCAGTGGTTGCTGGCTTCGCTGGTGACGCATACATGGATTGCCGTTACACCTGTCCTGCTGCGTGCCGTCATCGGCGTTCTGTTCTTTCCAATGATGACAGCATTATTGCACCAACTGCAACGCAGCGTATTTTCAAGGCCCTAATGTCATGGCACAATCCGCATGAGCATCGTAAGGGACACAGATAGAGGAAGGTTACTTACCCGCCGTGCGTTTCTTATTGGCGGCATGCAGGCCTCGCTTTTTGGCGTGCTGTTTAACCGCCTGTATAATCTTCAGGTTAAGGAAGGCGACCGTTATGTCACCTTGGCTGAAGAAAACCGCGTCAGTATGCGGGTCGTATTGCCCCCGCGAGGCCTCATCACCGACCGGCAGGGCTTGATATTGGCCCGTTCAGATAAAAGCTTTCGCGCTGTTCTGGTGCCTGAACAAACCCGCGACGTAAAGCAAACTCTTCGCACGCTCTATGAAATGATGCCGTTCGAAGATTGGGAAAAAAAACGCATCCAGAGAGATATTAAAAAAAGCCGCACCTTTGTACCAGTTTTACTGCGTGAAAATATTGATTGGGAAGCCCTTTCTCTTCTCGAACTGCACACACCAGAACTGCCTGGCGTGGTCATAGAAGCAGGCGAAACACGCTATTATCCTTACAAAGAATCTACGGCTCATATTTTAGGTTACGTTGGTGCGCCAACCGAAGATGAAGCAAAGAACGACCCCTTACTAAGTCAGCCCAGTTTCCGCCTCGGCAAAAGCGGCGTGGAACGGATTTATGATTTGGATTTGCGCGGTGAACCCGGCAATTCCCATCTGGAAGTCAATGCATATGGCCGCCCTGTACGCGAGCTGGAAAAGCACGAAGGCAAAAGCGGCCATGAGTTGCGTTTGACCATCGATATGTCGCTGCAGGAATTTGCTCAAAAACGCCTAACCGCAGAACAAAGTGCCAGTGCGGTGGTGATGGATTGCGTTGATGGTAGCATCTACAGCATTGCATCCCATCCATCCTTTGATCCCAACCAGTTCACCTATGGTATTTCCAAGGATCTGTGGGGCAAACTGAATAATGACCCGCTTGTTCCGCTGATTAATAAGGCGGTGATGGGGCTATATGCTCCGGGGTCAACGTTTAAGGTGGTTGTAGCCCTTGCGGCACTTGAAATGGGTATCAGCCCCAAGACAAGCTATTTCTGTCCCGGCCATCTTGATTTTGGAAACCATCGCTTCCATTGCTGGAAAAAAGGCGGCCACGGCAGCGTGGATATGAAGAAGGGTCTATTTCAATCCTGCGACGTTTTCTTTTATCATGTCAGTCAGAAAATCGGCATCGACAAGATTTATGATATGGCAAAGATGCTTGGCCTATCGCAAAAACTGGGTGTTGATTTGCCCAATGAAAAAGCCGGCCTTGTTCCCAATCGCGAATGGAAACAGAAAAATTATAAAGAAGCATGGCAACCGGGTGAAACGCTTGTCGCGTCGATTGGTCAGGGCTATATGCTGGCAACTCCATTACAGCTGGCCGTAATGACTGCGCGCATCGCAAGTGGCGGCTTGGCAATCAAACCGCATGTTATGCAAAGCGTCAAAGACCTGAAACGCGCTCAGGAAACCTTTCCGCCGCTTCCCCTTAAACCTGAAAATATTCAGTTTATTCAAGATGCCATGCTTGCTGTCTGTAAGCCCGGTGGTACGGCAGCTGCCTCACAAATTCCTGTCGCTGGCTATGAAATCGGCGGAAAAACCGGCACATCACAGGTGCGCCGGATTAGTAAAGCCGAACGTTCAAAAGGCGTCATTCCTAATGAAAAGCGGCCATGGGAAGAACGTGACCATGCGTTATTCATTAGCTTTGCTCCAGCACAAAACCCGCGTTACGTCTGCTGCGTAGTGGTGGAGCATGGCGGCGGTGGTTCAAAGAATGCCGCGCCTATTGCCCGTGATTTGCTGATTGAAGTGATGAAACGTGATCCTGCTAAGGCGCTGCCAAAACCATTAGTCATGCCCGAAGGGCTGGATCCAAAATTGCCTGAAAAAGGCGGCCCAGCGCCTGCAACATCGCCTGCTTCAGATACACAACTGGATCAGGATGAAGAACTCATCATGGAAGATGATGAACTAACTGATGAGCCAACACATTAATTGGCTGACTTATCCACGCAGTGCTTTGATGTTGGCGGCATAGTTTGCGGCGCCGCCCTTAAAGCTCGCTGTACCGGCCACCAATACATCCGCGCCTGCAGCTACAACTTGTTTGGCGTTTTCTGCGTGAATACCGCCATCCACTTCCAAATCAATCGCCTTGCCTGTTGCGTCAATCAACTTACGTAGCTGCTTGATTTTATCCAGCTGGCTATCAATAAAGGCTTGCCCGCCAAATCCTGGGTTTACACTCATCACCAAAATCAAATCTACATCGCTAATCACATGAGTGATTGCTTCAATCGGTGTTGCGGGGTTCAGTGCTACGCCTGCTTTTTTGCCCAAAGATTTGATAAGCTGTAATGTGCGGTGTAAATGCGGCCCGCTTTCGGGATGCACGGTAATGATATCTGCGCCTGCTGCAGCAAATTCGGCAATATACGGATCAACAGGTGCAATCATCAAATGCACATCAAATATTTTCTTGGAATGTGAACGCAATGCCTTAACCACTAACGGCCCGATGGTCAGGTTCGGTACAAAATGGCCATCCATCACATCAACGTGAATGTAATCCGCGCCCGCTGCATCAATCGCGCGTATCTCTTCGCCTAATTTGGCAAAATCCGCTGATAATATGGAAGGGGCAATGCGCGTTTTTTGTTGGGCCATATTGGTCTCTTAAGCAATTTTCTAAGCTACTTTTTTCAGGCGCGCCGCATAGAACCCGTCCATACCGCCAAACGCCTGCATATAATGGGGTAGTGTACGCAAATCTCCTGCGCTTGTCACCCCTTCTTGCCAGCCATTGAAATCCTTTGCCGTTACGGGCACGCGCGTGAAGCCTGGATTTTGCTTGAGGAATGCCTCAACGACGTCCGGGCCTTCTTCGTTTTGCAAGGAACAAACTGCGTAAATCAGTAGCCCGTCTTTTTTCAGTAGCCCCGCCACATGGTTCAGCATACTTAGCTGAAGCTTAGCCAGACGTGGTACATCGCTAGGCTTTTTATGGATCATCAAATCTGGATGGCGGCGCAGCGTGCCGGTCGCACTGCATGGCGCATCAAGAAAGATAACATCTGCCAGATTGTTGGGCTTAAAGGTCAGAATATCGACGGATAAAATATTCGCATTCATTTTTATGCGCTGCAAATTTTCACGTAGGCGCAATAAACGGTCCGATGATTGATCAATCGCCACAACCTTTGCGCCCGCTGCCAAAAACTGCGCGGTTTTACCGCCTGGTGCAGCACAACAATCATAAACCAGCTTGTCTTTTACATCTCCAGCCATCATCGCGGGAAGGGCGGCTGCAGCATCTTGTACCCACCATGCACCTTCGGCAAAGCCCGGCAATTGCGCGATATCATCCTGGTGCTGCAACCGCAGCGTACCTGTGGGCAGCAACGTCGCGCCCAATTCTTTTTGCCAATACTCGCGGTTTTCTTTCACCGAAATATCAAGCGTCGGTTCACGCAGACACGCCTGCGCAATATGGCCTAAATGGTCGAGACCATAATCCTTCTTCCATGTGCTGAGCAACCAGTTGGGAATGGCCTGTTGCCAGCCTTGGGTTGCATCATGGATTTGCGCTTCATTTGCTGCAGCTTTACGTAAAACGGCATTGACTAGTCCGCGCATCACTTTGTCGTGCGGCTCAAGCAAATTTACGCAAGTATTCACAACCGCATGTGCGGGCGAATGTAAAAAAAGAATATGCGCAAAGCCAATGCGCAATGCCATCAACGCAGATAGCGGAAGTTTTTCCATGGTCTTGGCATATTGGCGAATACGGTAATCAATGAAGCCGCATTGGCGCAGAGTAGTAAGAACCAATAACCGGCATAGCGAGCGGTCACGTTGCTCCAGCAGATTAACTTCTTTGGTCTGCTCCCACGCATCTTCCAATGATAGGGATTCATTGGTAATTTTAAGCAGCATTTTATGTGCGACGGCACGCGCATCTTTTATACGCGGTTCTTTTTTCGCGGGTTGTTTTACAGGTGGCTTGGCATGTTTGGTCTGTTCTGGCATGGTATGCTTATGACCGAAAAACAAAGCCCATTAAAGAATAATCCACCAGCCCCTGCCACGCCTGAAAAAGACGTGGTTAACAAAACCGTGCCACAACAAAAAAGCGGTGAAACGGGCGGCCCACAAGGGCCCGAACCCACGCGATTTGGCGATTGGGAAAAAGGCGGACGTTGTACCGATTTTTAAAATAATCGCAGCTTACGCAGCTAGCGGTTCTTTTAGATCTTCAACGGCCAATTCCTTCACATGCCATGGCAAGCCTTGCTTGGCCACTTCTTCAAGGAATGGTTCAGGTGGCAGTTGCTCGACATTGTAAATGCCTTGGCCCTTCCACATGCCCTTCAAAATCATCATTGCGCCAACAACGGCGGGCACACCGGTGGTGTAGGATACTGCCTGTGCGCCAACTTCCTTGGCGGTTTCGGCGTGATCGCACACATTATAAATCAGGGTCTTGCGTGGCTTGCCATTCTTGGTGCCCTGCACGATGCAGCCAATTGATGTCTTGCCGGTATAGTTTTCAGCCAAGGTTGATGGTACTGGCAGCAATGAGGTGAGGAATTGCAATGGCACAATATCAACGCCTTTATACTTCACTGGCGTGATGCTGGTCAGGCCAACGCTTTGTAATACATCCAGATGCTTGATGTAATTATCAGAGAACGTCATCCAGAAACGAATGCGCTTCAAGCCTTTGATGTTGAGAACCAGAGATTCTTCTTCTTCATGATAAATCAAATATGATTTACGTGGCCCAACTTCAGGGTAATCAATCATGCGGGAAATGCTTAGCGGGTCGATTTCAATCCACTGGCCATTTTCCCAATACTTGCCGCGCTGCGTAACTTCACGCAGATTGATTTCAGGATTGAAATTGGTCGCAAATGATTTGCCATGGTTGCCGTCATTGCAGTCAATAATATCGATGTAGTCGATGCTATCGAATAAATTGTTTTGCGCATAGGCGCAGTAAATATTGCTCACGCCTGGGTCAAAGCCGCAGCCCAGCACGCCAATAATACCCTTGGCCTTGAAACGGTCATGGTATGGCCATTGCCACTTATAAGAGAACTTTGCCTCATCCTTTGGCTCGTAATTGGCGGTATCAAGGTAGTGCACGCCCGTTGCAAGGCAGGCATCCATGATGGTCAAATCTTGGTAGGGCAGCGCGATGTTAATAACCAGATCAGGCTTCACTTGATTGATTAGCGCGATAACCGCGTTGGTATCATCCGCGTCGATTTGCGAAATGGTGATTTCGCTTTTGCACTCGCGTTTAATTTGTTCGCATTTGGAAAGCGTGCGTGAAGCAAGATGAATTTTTGTGAATACATCACGGTTCATGGCGCATTTTTTTGCAATCACATTGCCTGCTGCACCTGCGCCAATAATCAACACACTACCCATTCAACACTCCACTAGTAAGGGCTGCCGATGGCCAAAAAGCCATCACATCCACGAAACATATCAGCTGTTTTGGGAAAAACAATGTGTTTTAGGGCCAGGCTAATTAGCTGTAATTCTGCTTGAAATCAGCATAGCTAAAATGCCTCCAAATGCGGTATTCGCCCGATTGGAGCAGGATAGCCAGATCCGGCCTTGGGTGCCCGTTAAACCAGTTTGCCTCACCCAGCGAGTATTGCAACCCGTCTAAAAACACCACCTTGTCGCCAACCGACAATGGCTTATCAAACGCATATTCACCCCACACATCCCGTGCCATGCAAGTACGGGATACAAAGGTATAGGCATTAGGGCCATGTTCGCTTTCGCCCATCACCGGCAATCTTATGCCTGCCTTCATCACATCTGGCACGTGGGCATTGGCCGAGGCATCGAGCACCACATTCCTTGTTCCTTCATTGTCCTGCAATCCCAAAACAGTGGAGACCAGATATCCGGCATCATACACAACGGCTGCGCCGGGCTCCAGCACAGGCGTGATATGCGGGTAAGTTTGTTTAAATTGGTTTAGCGCACGAATAAGCACATCTACTTTGTAATCGGTATGGGTCATAAAATGACCGCCCCCGAAATTTACTGTTTTCACATATGGCAAATATTCTTTGAGGTATTGCCCAACATGATTGATGAGCTTTGCGGATTCTTCCGCCATGTTTTCGCACAAGGCATGAACATGGAGTGTATCAACAAATGCCCAATCAACTTTTGAAAGTTCGCTAACCGATATACCAAAATGTGAACCTGCGCGGCATGGGTCATATTTGGCAAATTTGGCAACCGATAGGGCGGGGTTGACCCGCAATCCAATTTTTGCGGTTTTGCTTTTTGCGCGTATGACAGGTGCAAAGCGGCCAAGCTGTTCTAATGAATTAAAATAAATGTGAATGTTATTTTGTAGCGACAATAATTCATGAATTTCTTGTTCGCTATAGGCTGGACAAAACGTATGAATTTCTGTCTCGCCAGATGTATGGCCGTCCTTGGCCAACCTCGCTTCATAAACGCCGCTGGCGGTAAATCCATCCAACGTATCGCCGATCATCTGGAAGATAGGCATCAATGGGCAGCCCTTTATCGCAAACAGGATTTTAGCACCACTTTGCTTTTTAATATCCGACAATCTCTGCAGATTATGCTTAAGGCGTGCTTCATCCACCACATAGGCAGGGGTCTGAATGGCATGTAATGTCTTGATTATATGATGTTGCATAGCTGGCAGGTTCGAATCTAAGGTAAATGTGCTTTCAATTAATAGGGCATTGTCCATTATCATAGAATAATATCAGCCTGCTTCCACCACTTTTTACTCGTGTGGCATATGACCCAACCGTTATCGCTTCCATTGCTCGCAACTGTTAAAGCTGCCTATGGCGATGTCTGCAATGATTTTTTCGGCTTTTTAAAGATCATCTGGGTCATTTTATTGATGATGGTCCTGTTTGTTGAATTGCCGATGCTAATGGTGCAGCGTGAAGTTTATTATTCCGTGCATCCTGAAAAGCGTGTCGAAGCCAGTCAAATCGTAGATGCTTCCAAACTGGATTTGCCATCTACTGAAAAAAAATCATCTGAAAAAGCGCCAACCGATAATACAACATCTGATGTCACCAAAGACGCAACGATGGAACAAGCCAGTCGCGTTGACCCAACCCATGTGATGATCATGATGGGATTAAGCCTTTTGCAATTACTATTAATCTTTTCCTTTTCGGTTGCATGGTACAAGCAGCTTCTGTTTAACGAGAAAAAGGGCTCCACTGTATTTCTTCATTTCGGAAAGCTGGAATGGAACTTTGGCTTAACTGCCATGAAATCGGGCATCGTGCTTGCGCCAATTGTGCTGGTGCTCATGAGTTATTATATGGCATCCATCCCCGGTTTTGCCGAAGGAGAGCCTATTCACTTGGCCGACTACACAGGCTTGTATGTTGGTGGCTGCGTACTCATGTTGTATCTCGTGTCCCGCCTCTCCATGAGCTACCCCTTGACCATGATGGGCCGCTATGACGCGCCGATAAAAGAGTCATGGTCAATGACCAAGCATCAAGCCGGACGTATTATGCTCGGTTTCCTCATGATGTCTTTTCCTGTCACGATTGTGACTATGGTCGTTGTGGTAGGGGCAAGTTACCTGATTAACATGGGGGCGCCCACCTTGCCGGATGGTACCATTAGCAAGGATATTGAAACAGGATTTGCCGAGCATTTATTTTATAAAACCATCGGTTCGCTTTATATGATATTTGCGTTTGCTCTTGTTTCGGCATTTTACGCGCGAGCCTATGCGTTTTTAGTGCGCAGCCAGCAAGCGCCAGCGGCCTAATCATCTTCCTCGATAGTTACGTTTAACGCTTTGCGTGCGGTTTCAAATGAAAAGCCCGCCCGGCACATTTTGGCCAATTCTTTCTTGGGGTCTGCATCTTTGCTGGTACGGTAGATGCCAAGCTTCTTTTTTTTGGCAAATACCTGCGCAGATTTCAAATCCATCTCGTCCACGCTCTGATCTTCAAGTGTTTCCAGAATTTTTTCTTTAATCAGATGTTTGGATACACCTTTATGCAACAGCTTTTGTTGCATCTTCTGGCTGGATAATCCGGCGTGCTGGGCGTGCTCAATAAACCGTTTGGCTAAATCACCATCATTGATCCAGTTTTTTTCTTCATAGCGATTGAGGATATTTTCTTTCCAACGCTCCGCCTCACTTTTGACAAGATTGGCGTCCGCATAGGCTGCTTTATCAATATGGCGTTGTAATACCCGTGCAAGCATTCCGCGCGTTGACGCATAACGCGTGATGTAACGCAGCGCCAAGAATTCCAACCGTTCCTTGTTGAGCGGTTTTGGCTTTCTGAGCCTTATTTTTTTTTGCTGCGTTTCGTTCATAGGTGGGTGGTTGATATCAAAGGAGAAAGTAAACCCGGATTCTATTTTAATAATCTGTTAAGTATATGAACTTAAACATTTTTTAAGTTGCCTGCCTGTATTCTAGGCATATATAAAATTTTAGGCAAACTGTAATGATTGAAGCCATTTTACCAGACGAACAAAAACAAACAGCCGTAACTGCTAATGCTGCGCCTGTTGTATCAACGGCCAAGAAGCCAACTTACAGCCGTTATTTCATCGAGCTTCATGTTCCGGAAAATCGCGAAGCATCACGCGTATTGATGAACGAAATCCGCTGCCACGCGGCACATGAATTTATTCAAGTCCTTCGTGACTGGGTAAAGAATGATAATCTCTCCAACGAACTTTCCAGTGTCTCTGCCACGGCCATGGGGCAGGTGATGATTGTGTGCAGCCATCGTTTGATTGATTTAATCCGTGAACAGGATATCTGGGCTATTTCCCATATTCGTTCTGCCGAACTTTCCAGCGATTTACGTCGTATTTCCGGAAAAGTATAAATAATCTTCTTTCAAGGGCTAGACCGATGTGCTGATGCCGTTATAATCAGCGCATGTCCAATACCCATGCTTTAAGCCCTGTAGTCTTCACTTCATCCAAACCAGGCCCGCACCTTTTGGTGCTGGGCGGTGTTCATGGCAATGAAGTCTGCGGCCCTGCTGCCATCGACCATATCCTTGGCTTGTTTAATTCCGGAAAGATTCAGATGCAGGCGGGTACAGTTACCTTTGTGCCCATCTGCAATCCGCGTGCCTACGCCGAAAACAAACGTTTTATCGACCGCAATCTAAACCGTGCATTGACCAAGCGCGCAGAACCCAAGGCGTATGAAGAATTCCTGATGAACGAGTTGGCGGTTCTCCTCGAAGAATGCGACGTATTGCTGGATATCCATTCCTACCGTGCTGGTGGTCCTGCATTTGCATTTCGTGGCGGCGATGAATTACGTGACCGCGAAGAACCCTTTATTGCATCACTTGGTCTCAATCATGTGATTTATGGCTGGTCCGAAGCCTATGCAGCCAGCGGCGTGAAGATTGATCCGATTGAATCCGTTGGCACAACCGAATATGCCCGCGCTCATGGTGCTATTGCTACTACCATTGAATGCGGCCAGCATTTGGATGCAACGGCTGTTCCGGTTGCCATTCGCGCAATTGAAGGTGCACTCGCTTATCTCGGCATTGCCCAATTATCAGTCCCACCGCGTGAAGGAAATCTGCGCCGCACCCGTATTAAAAAGCTGTTTTATAAGCAGCGCGTAGGCAGTTACGCCAAGCCATGGAAACATCTGGATGAAATCAAGCAGGGTGAATTGATTGCCACCTTTGAAGACGGCGAACAAATCCCAGCGCCATTTACCGGACGCATCGTATTGCCCCATGCCGATTGCCCTGTTGGGCAGGAATGGTTTTATCTAGGCGTTGATGAAAGCTGATTAATCGCGAAGTAATTCGTTGATGGATGTCTTGGAGCGCGTCTTTTCGTCCACGCGCTTTACAATCACCGCGCATGATAATGACAACCCTGGTGAACCGTCTTTCATCGGCTTGCCTGGTAATGTACCTGGAACAACCACCGAATAGCTTGGCACGCGGCCCATAAACACTTCGCCCGTTTCGCGGTCGATGATTTTGGTTGATGCACCAAGGAATACACCCATAGAAATAACTGCGCCGCGTTCAACAATTACGCCTTCGGCAACTTCACTGCGTGCACCAATAAAGCAATCATCTTCAATGATAACAGGGTTGGCCTGCAACGGCTCCAACACGCCGCCAATGCCTACACCACCCGATACGTGCACGTTACGGCCAATTTGTGCGCATGAACCGATAGTGGACCATGTGTCTACCATCGTGCCTTCACCTACATAGGCGCCAACATTTACAAAGGATGGCATTAACACTGCGCCTGGCGCAATAAATGCAGAATGGCGAACAATCGCGTTGGGTACTGCGCGGAAACCGGATTTAGCAAATGTATCTTCGCTCCAATGCTGGAACTTGCTTGGTACTTTATCATACCATGATGCGCCGCCAGGGCCGCCTGCAATGCGCACGCTATCATTCACGCGGAAAGAAAGCAAAATAGCTTTCTTGATCCATTGATGGGTAATCCATTTACCATCTGTTTTTTCGCATACGCGGCGTACGCCCTTATCAAGGTCGTTTAAAACCTGAATCACCGCATAACGGTAACGGGTATCTTCGCGCGGCTTAATCGCGTCGCGGTTTTCCCATGCTTCTTCAATCAGGCCTTGGAGTTCTTCGGGTTTAATCGTGTTCATCTTACTGTTCCGTAATGTGCTCTAGAAAAAGTGTTAAATCATTTATCACATGATGGCAATGTGGATAGTGTTCAGGCGATTGGGGCTTGGTTCGCAGCCATTCTGCCTCATGGCGCATCCATACGGTGGTCATACCTAATTCAGCAGCTGCCTTCAAATTAACCTGCATATCGTCAATCATACAGCATTCACTGGCTTTAAGGTTATAACGCTGCAACAAGGTTTCGTATGGACCAACTTCCGGCTTGCATACAAACTCGCCATCCGCGATATCAAAAATTGCCTCAAAGTGATGACGCAATTGCAAATGGTTCAAAATACGATTGGCATGCCGGTGATCGGCGTTGGTAAAGATAAACTTGCGACCCTGCAATTTATCAAATAGCGCAGAAATTTTGGGGCAGGGGCCAATATCACTCAGCTCCACATTATGGACGTATTCCATAAATTCATGTGGATCAATCTTGTGCTCGGTCATCATGCCGCGCATGGTGGTGCCGTATTTCTTGAAATAGTGAAAGCGCATATCGTGCGCGGCTTCACGGTCAATCTTGAAATATTCCATCAGATATAACCCCATGCGCTCATGAATCTGAGGGAAGAGGTTGCTATCTGGAGAATACAGCGTGTTATCGAGATCGAAAATCCAGCAGCGAATGTCGCGTAGCGGTGTCGGCATTTAGCTAATCAGTGTTCCATTACCCTTGGGCGTCAGCAGTTCCAAAAGAACGCTGTGCGGGTCTTTTCCATTCAATATTACTGCGCCTTTTACCCCGCCACGTACTGCTGAAATGCAGGTTTGCAGTTTGGGTATCATCCCGCCTTTGGCGACACCTTCTGCAATGGCTTTTTCGGTTTCCGCGATCGTCATTTCTGGCACCAATTGGCCATTTTTATCAAGAAAACCTGCCACATCCGTTAGCAGCATAAAGCGCACCGCGCCAAGCGCTGATGCAATCGCACCTGCCAACGTATCGGCATTGATGTTTAAAGTCTGGCCATTTTCATCCACGCCAATCGGCGCGATAACAGGAATGCCATCTTCTTCCAAAATCTTTTTCAAAATGTAAGTGTTGATTTTTACCGGTTCACCCACCAATCCTAAATCAACGCCATCGGGTGTAATCTTGCGGGCCTGCACCAGATTGCCGTCTTTACCTGTGAGGCCAAGCGCAACACCACCAGCATTGCTGATGGACTGCACCAGTTCCTTATTCACCTTACCGGCCAATACCATTTCAACCACTTCCATAGTGGCGGCATCGGTCACGCGCAAACCGTTTTTAAAGGTGCTTTGGATATTCAGCTTTTTAAGGAACGCATCAATTTGCGGGCCGCCGCCGTGAACAATCACGGGGTTAATACCAACTTGCTTGAGCAACACGATATCGCGCGCAAACCGCAATGCGGTTGCGTTGTCGTCCATCGCGTGGCCGCCATATTTGATTACAAAGCATTGGCCGCGATAACGCCGCAGAAAGGGTAGCGCTTCGGCTAAAATACGGGCAATGCTGCCCCATTCTTCCATGCTTGGATTTTGTGTATTAATCATTACCTGTTTCCTTAAGTGAGCGGCGATTATATCACCGCTGCGTCGCGCTTAAAGCAGAAAGTTAGTCCACATATTGGGCCAAAAACAGGCGTACTTCGTCAATTCCAATTCCCTTTTCCGAACTGGTAAGGAAGGCGGTCGGCCACGCCGGGCCAATTTTTTTAATCTCGGCCTCAACGCTGGCTTTTACGTCAGCCAGCTCGGTCTTTTTGACTTTATCGATTTTGGTGATGATGGTGACAAACGGCACGGCATAGACGTGCAGCTTATGCATAAATTCGCGGTCGTTTTCTTTGATGCCATGGCGTGCATCAATCAGCAGGCAAAGCCGCTTTAATGTCCCACGATCTTTAAGATATGCATCAATCAATGCATTCCATTCGTAAATAGCATCTTTAGATGCCTTGGCATACCCATAGCCCGGCATATCCACCAACATCATCCGGTCGCCAAGACGAAAGAAGTTTAGTTGCTGCGTGCGGCCGGGCGTGTTGGATACACGGGCTAGTGTATCTTTACCCGTAATCGCATTCACCAAGCTGGATTTGCCGACATTCGATCGGCCGATGAATGCAATCTCCGGAAAGTGTTCGGCGGGCAATGATTCAGGCGATGGCGCACCCGCGGCAAACACACAATTACCGGTGAAAAAGGCTTCTGCTTTCTTGGGTGTGCTAATGCTGGCCATTACGATTTCGCGACCGCAGCTTTGTCGCTGCGATGCTTGATAAGGGTTTGCTGCGCAATAGCAAGAACGTTGCTAAGCGTCCAGTATATCACCAATCCTGCCGACATACTGGCGAACAGGAACGTAAACATGATGGGCATCAACATAAACACTTGCTGCGTGGTTTTATCAGCCTGCGGCGGCGTCAATTTTTGTTGAATGAACATCGTGGCACCCATCAATAACGGCCATGCACCGAGGTGCAGGAAGGATGGCGCCTCGAATGGCAATAAGCCAAATAAGGTGAAGATGTTTGATGGATCCGGCGCAGATAAATCATGAATCCATCCATAGAATGGTGCATGACGCATTTCGATGCTAACCAGCAATACTTTATAGAGTGCAAAGAACACCGGAATTTGAATCAAAATCGGCAAGCAGCCAGAGAGCGGATTGATTTTTTCCTTCTGGTAAAGCTTGGCCACTTCCTCGTTCATTTTTACAGGGTCGTTGCCATAACGCTCTTTCAGGCGTGTCATTTCTGGCTGCAGTTCCTTCATGCGCGCCATCGAACGATAGGAGCTTTCCGAAAGCGGGAAGAACACTAAACGCAACAAAATGGTGAAGGCGATAATTGCCAAACCATAATTACCTAATGTTTTACCGAGCCAATCAATGACATAAAAGAATGGCTTGGCAATGATATAGAACCAGCCAAAATCGACGGCCTTATCAAACATTGGAACTTTTAAGGCCTCACCATAGTGTTCAAGTGCGCTCACTTCTTTTGCGCCTGCAAATACGTGGTAGGTTTTGCTGGTGCTATTGCCTGACGCCAAGGTCACGGGGTCGCTCTTCACATCGGTTTGATAACGCTTCTGGTTATTTACTTCGCTGTACACAAATCGTGCTGTCAGATTATCGTTTTGGTCTGGAATGATGCCGGTAAACCAATACACATCGGCCATCCCAACCCAGCCACCCTTGCTGGTATAGCTGGTCAATGGATCATCTTTAAGTTTGTTATAATCCTTTTCGCGCAACTGTCCGTCTAATACGCCGGTTAATCCTTCATGCGATGTTTGCTGCGCAGGACGGTTTTTTGGCAAGCCATGGCGTGATACAAGGCCAAACGGAACCAGGGTGACATCTTGTCCTGATGTATTGGTTACTTTTTCGGTCACTGTAAAAAGATAATCATCGTCAAGGCTGATGCTGCGTTCAAACTTCAATCCCTGGCCGTTATCCCAACGAAGGATCAGCGCTTTATCAGGCGTCAGTTTCGATACATCGGCTTGCCATTCGGTATCCGCCGTAGGCAGTTTGATTTTTTCGTCTGTGCCTAACCATCCTAGTTCAGCATAGTATGCGGGATGTTCTTCATTGCTTCCGGTAGGGGAAAGCAAAACGATTTCCGGGCTGTTCTTATCGGCTGTTTCACGGTAGCGGATAAGCGTGATGTCATCAAATCGGCCACCCTTTAAGTTAATTGAACCATGCAGATTCTTGTTTTCCAATGTAACACGCTTGCTGGAGGCGATCGCTTCGCTGCGTTGCTTTGGCGCGATGATGGCTTCAACCGCAGGCTGTGCTTTTTCAATAATCGCGCTGGCTTGAGCTTGGGCTTGCGCGGCACGTTGCTTGGGCACTTCATAGAACCAGTGGAACCCCATCAAGATCATGATGGAAAGGCCGATAGCTAGGAAAAAATTCGTATTATCATTCATGGCGGGGAACTACTTTGGTTGCGGGGATGACCCTGTATTGTCACTGGTTTGTGCACGCTTCTTAACATGCGGCGGCACGGGATCAAACCCAAAACCACCTGCCGGATGACAGCGGCAAATTCGTTTAACACCCAGCCACCCACCTGTCCATGGCCCATGAACCTTAATGGCTTCAAGGGTATAAACCGAGCAAGTGGGCTGAAATCGGCAGAAGCGCCCAATAAGGGGCGACAGCGTCCAGCGGTAAAGCTGAACAACACCAATCATGATGGTGGCAATAATATACTCTAATAGCTCAAGCGGCTTTATTTTTGACACTTCAAAACCTTAAGCGCTTTTTCCAGGTCGGCAATCAATTGTTCATAGGGTCTGCTGGAAATTGCTTCGCGCGCAACCAAAACAAAATCAAACGCTTGTGCATGGGGTATTAAATGTTGTTCTGCAAGGGAGCGAAGCCGTCTGCGGGCGCGGTTGCGTATAACGGCATTGCCCAGCTTTTTGGTGGCGGTCAGCCCGTAGCGGGGAAGGGCTGATTCTTCTTTGGCCTTTTGCAAGACAAATCCCGGCGCAACAAAACGAATACCGCTTGCTGCAACACGCAAAAAGTCACTTCTAGACAGTAGACGATTTTGTTTTGGATGATTGGTCGCGTTCAACTGAACAATTAAGCAGCAAGCTTGGCGCGGCCTTGCGCACGGCGTGCTGAAATAACGCGGCGACCGTTCTTGGTGGCCATACGTGCGCGGAAACCGTGGCGGCGCTTACGAACTAAGCGACTTGGTTGATATGTACGTTTCATTCCGCGAACTCCTAAAAACTCAAACTTAATACATGGTGACAGCTGCCAAAACATGGCGCTGAAGTGAGGGTTTGTAGAGGAAAAACAGCCCCCAAGTCAATAGTTTATCTTGATCGATATGCTTGCTTAGGTAAGGCCTTGCCGGAAAAGGCCTTTTGCGTCATAAAACAGGTCTCAAAAATTAACACTTCAATGATTAAGAGGCCCCTCATGTTGCAAGGTTTAGTAAACTGGCTGCTTGGCGCTATGTTATGCATCGTATCTTTAGCTGGCCTTTTTGTAGCCGCCAAGGGTGGCACCCAGGACGCATACGCGTTTGGCTTGGTGTTATTCGGATTGTCCTTGTTGTGTCTGGGCGTCTTGGTACGCAACGTGCTCGATAAAGCAGACCATCAGTAATTTTTAATTCATACATATAGATAGGAAGAAGCTATGAGCGGGGAATTTCTCACTCTGGATGACGTTGACGTATCCAATAAGGTTGTATTGCTGCGCGGCGATTTAAATGTCCCGGTGCAAAACGGTGTAGTGGGCGATATGACCCGATTGCAACGCCTGCTGAAAACTATCCATGAATTGAAATCCAAAAAAGCGCGCATCGTGGTGCTCTCGCATTTTGGTCGTCCGAAAGGAAAAGTTGATCATTCCATGTCATTGGAACAAATCGTTCCTGTGTTATCTGGCCTGCTCAATGAACGGGTTGGCTTTTGTGATGAATCAATTGGCGATAAGGCCAAAGCTGCCATTGCAAAATTAAAAGCTGGCGATGTGTTGGTGCTTGAAAACACACGCTTTCACAAAGGTGAGGAAGAAAACGATCCCGCATTGTCCAATGCCTTTGCATCCCTTGGCGATGTGTTTGTGAATGATGCGTTTTCCGTTACGCATCGTGCCCATTCATCAACCGAAGGCATTGCGCATATCATGCCGTCCTGCTGCGGCCGTGATATGCAGCACGAGCTCGAAGCCTTGGCCAAAGCGCTGGAAAAGCCAGTGCGTCCTGTGGTGGCGATTGTCGGTGGTTCAAAAGTTTCAACCAAGCTTGCCTTGCTCAGCAACTTAACCGGACGCGTGAATGTATTGGTGCTTGGCGGTGGTATGGCAAACACATTCCTAGCGGCACAAGGTCACGCAGTCGGTAAATCACTCTATGAGCCCGACATGCTGGATACTGCCCGTAAAATTATGGCCGAAAGCCAAGCCAAGGGCTGCACCATTTTATTGCCAACCGATGTCGTGGTGGCCGGCGCGTTCGCTGCCAATGCGCCAACCGAAACTGTTACCGTAAATGCAATTCCTGCAGATAAAATGGCATTGGATGTTGGCCCGAAAACTGTGGTGGCAATTGAAGCTGCATTAAACACTGCTAAAACCGTAGTATGGAATGGCCCGCTTGGCGCATTTGAAATTCCGCCGTTCGAACGCGCAACCATGGCCATTGCCAAAACCGTATCCAGCCTTACATCAAAGGGCGCGGTATTATCCGTTGCTGGTGGTGGCGACACTGTGGCAGCTGTGAATATGGCAAAGGTGGGTGATAGCCTGTCTTATGTCTCCACAGCTGGCGGTGCATTCCTCGAATGGCTTGAAGGTTGCGCATTACCGGGCGTGGAAGTGCTTCGCAAAAAAACAAACGCACAACGTGCCGTGGCTGGTGTATAACAAGCCACATCATCATTATTAAGGAGATACCCATGGCCAATTCACTCAAAGGCAAATGCGCTGTGATTACCGGTTCAACCAGCGGAATTGGTATGGGAATGGCGAAGGTGCTTGCCGCGCAAGGCGTGCATGTGATGATTAACGGCTTTGGCGATGCCGCTGCTATTGAAGCTGAACGCGCAGGTATGGAAAAAGAATTCGGCGTGAAGGTGCGTTATCATGGCGCCGATATTTCCAAGCCCGACCAAGTCGAAGCGATGATTAAAACAACCAACAGCGAATTGGGTTCGGTGGATATTCTGGTCAACAATGCGGGCATCCAGTTCACATCTCCTGCTGAAGACTTTCCGCTCGATAAATGGGATGCCATTTTGGCAACTAACTTATCATCGGCGTTTTACGGCATTAAATATGCGTTGCCTCTCATGAAGGCTAAAAAATGGGGCCGTATCGTCAGCACCGCTTCGGTGCATGGGCTCGTCGCATCAACCCATAAAGCTGCCTATGTCGCTGCAAAACACGGAATTATTGGCCTCACCAAAGTGGTCGCACTGGAAACCGCAGGCTCCGGCATTACCTGTAATGCAATCTGCCCTGGCTGGGTATTGACCCCATTGGTACAAAAGCAGATTGATGCCATCGCCGCCGAACAGAAAATCAGTAATGATGCAGCAAAAGAAAAACTGCTTTCAGAAAAACAACCTTCCAAGCAATTTGCAACACCAGAAGAACTGGGTGCATTCTTGGTATTTTTGTGCAGCGATGCCGCCGCACAGATTACCGGTGCAGCCATGACGATGGATGGCGGCTGGTCTGCACAATAATTTTTGCTAGTACATACACGATATAACTCTTTCAATAAAAATGACCGAACAAAAAAAGAAAATCATCAACCTCGCCTTGCAAGGCGGTGGGGCGCATGGTGCATTCACATGGGGTGTGCTCGAACAGTTGTTGCTTGATGGGCGGGTGGCATTCAAAACCATCAGCGGCACAAGCGCAGGAAGCATGAATGCGGTGGTATTTGCTTATGGCATGCTGAAAGGCGGGCCTGACAAAGCCATAAAAATGATGGAACAATTCTGGCGCAAGGTCAGCGATTCTGGCCGTTTTGGTGGCTTTACGCCCCCCAGCGCAATAGACCATTTCATCGACCCCATGAAAATCATGGCCTCCAGCGCAATGGCTGGCTTTGATATGATTTCAAAATATTTTTCACCCTACCAACTCAATCCACTGGGTGTAAATCCGCTCAAGGATATTTTGTTGGGCATGATAGATTTTGATGAGCTGCGTCACAGCGATAATATCAATCTGCATATTTCTGCAACTGATGTATTAAAAAGTAAGCTAAAAATATTTACAGGCTCACAGGTGACTGTGGACGCTGTTCTTGCATCTGCATGCCTGCCGCAACTGTTTCAATCGGTAATGATCGATGGAAATTATTATTGGGATGGCGGCTTTATGGGAAACCCAAGCCTCTTTCCGCTTACCGAATGCGATGCCACTAAAGACATCATGATTGTCCAGATTGACCCCATTTACCGCGATGCAGTGCCGCGAACCCCAGACAGCATTGCCGATCGCCTTAATGAAATCAGCTTTAATTCGCCTTTATTGGTGGAGTTGCGCGGCATGCATCTCATTAACACCCTTATGCGCCAAGGCCACTTGAACGAGCAGTTCTGCGGCCTGCGTGAATTGCATTTGCATATGGTGGGCGATGAAAAAATCATGTCCACATTGCCATTGGAAAGTAAATTCAATCCCGACTGGACCATGCTGTTGCAATTGCGTGAAGCAGGGAGATCTGCAACCAAAAAATGGCTTAATGACAATTTTGAATATGTCGGCGTGAAAAGCACCCTCGATATTCAGAAGCTTGTTGGATAGTTCTATTCTTTGCTGCAGATGGTTTCCGCAGGCAGTATCACGTTTTGCGGGTTTATGGTGCGCACAATCTTGTACACATCCCATGGCTTGCTGCGTTCGCTTTCTTTGATCGATGATAAAAGCAGCAAACGATGCGCAACCAATCCATCGTTGCGTATGTGGCTGGCGCCGAATAACGGATCATCCAACAGCATCGATTTCATGCGCGCGAGCACATCGGGCGCGCCATCGGATGTTGATGCTTTCAGGCTTTGCAGGAAATGCCGTACGGAAGAGTAAACGCTGGCCTGAATATCGGTGGGCATTGCACCACGATTGCGGCTTGCAAATTTATTTGACCAATCGCGGGTGGTGCTATCCTGGTTCCAGTAAAACGGTGAAATGGTATAAAGAGGCGGAATATCCTTACTGCCTAATTCATGCACATCGCACAACGACAAGGTTGTGAATGCAACAGGAATATTTTTATGACTATCTGCATGTGGCCAGTGGTTTAGCAAGTGCATGCTATCGGGTCTGTCAAATGACAGAAATAGAATGTCTGCGCCAACGGCTTCCGCTTGTTCCAAAATAATGGGTAGGCCACTCATGCGGCGGCCAAATTGTGCTTCGCCAACCAGTTCGCCGCCACTTTCCGCAATACGTTTTTTTGCAACTTTGGCCAAATCATTGCTATATCCATCATCACTTTTAACGATGAACCAGCGTTTCTTTTTTTCATCTACCAACGCTTGAATCAAGTTCACAGTTAATGTGTCGCGATCATACAGCCATGACAGGCTATTGCCATGACACGATGCATCACGAAAGCGGGTGGAGCTCGGGCTTGAGGTCAGTAACAGTTTCTTCTGTTCTTTAAAATATTCCTGCAACCGTGATGCTATCGGACCGTTGGGTACATCCACCACAACATCCACACCTTGTTTGTTGATCCAGCTTTCAGAAATATGTTGCGCCAGATCTCCGCGATTTTGGAAATCGGCATTAATGACCACCACCGGCCGGCCATTCACATTATTTCCCATATCCTCAACGGCAAGCTGCGCTGCTTCAACAGAACCAAGGCCCGAAGCCGCTGCCATCCCGCCGCTCATATCGGTCAATACACCAATCCGCACAGCGTTGTCTTGACGCACACCGTGATCAGGCGCCGCCATGGCGGGTGCGCCTGAAAGTGCCAGCAAGGTCAAACTGGCTATAAAAAATGCGTTTGCGTACAACATGCCCGTATCATAGCCATCAACTATGTCAAAAATCAGAATAAATCTGCTGCGAAGCCATTGACAGAAGCTCAAAAGATGCACAAATACAACAGCTTAATCTTACAAGGAATGATGCAATGACGGCTGGTCAATATACCTATGTGATGAAGGGCCTTTCAAAGGCCTACCCCGGTGGCAAAAAGGTGCTGGATAACATCTTTTTATCCTTCTATCCGGGCGCAAAAATCGGTGTTTTGGGTGTGAACGGCTCGGGTAAATCTACCCTCATGCGTATTATGGCTGGCATCGATAAGGATTTTACAGGTGAAGCATGGTCTGCCGAAGGGGTGAGGGTTGGCTATCTATCCCAAGAACCACAACTTGATCCTACATTAAACGTTCAACAAAATATTGAACTCGCTATGGGCGATGCCAATGCGCTGCTCAAAGAATTCGAAGACGTCAGCAATAAACTCGGTGAAGTGACTGACGAAGATGAAATGATGAAATTGATTGAAGTACAAGCTGCGCTTCAAGAAAAAATTGAAAGCACCGGTGCATGGGAAATTGGCCGCACCGTTGAATTGGCTATGGATGCATTGCGTTGCCCGCCGGGTGATGCTGATGTTACAAAGCTCTCGGGCGGTGAACGTCGCCGCGTTGCGCTATGTAAGTTGCTATTATCCAAGCCAGACATGCTGCTGCTCGATGAACCAACCAACCATTTGGATGCTGAATCAGTTGCATGGTTACAGCGCTTTTTGGCTGATTATAAAGGCACTGTGGTGATGGTCACCCACGATAGATACTTCCTCGATAATGTGACCGGTTGGATTTTAGAACTCGATAGAGGCCACGGCATTCCCTACGAAGGTAACTATACCTCGTGGCTGGTGCAGAAACAAAAGCGCCTTGAACAAGAAGGTCGCGAAGAAGACAGCCGTCAAAAGGAATTGGCCAAGGAATTGGAGTGGGTGCGTTCATCACCCAAAGCACGCCAGGCTAAAAGCAAGGCTCGTATTACAGCGTATGAAGAATTGCTCAATCAAACGCAGGCTGATGTATCAGGTGTCGCTAAAATTATTATTCCAACCCCGCCGCGTCTTGGCGAAAACGTTATTGATGTCGAACACATCAGCAAATCATATGGTGATCGCTTATTGATTGATGATCTAACCTTCCGTCTACCACGCGGTGGCATCGTGGGGGTTATCGGGCCAAACGGTGCGGGTAAAACCACATTGTTTAAAATGATTACCGGCGTTGAAAAACCAGATACCGGCACATTTAAAGTTGCCGATAGCGTGGTGTTGGGTTATGTCGACCAAAGCCGCGATGCGCTCAAAGATGATAACACCGTCTGGCAAGAAATTTCCGGCGGGCATGATGTGCTGGAACTGGGAACCAAATCCATGCCATCACGCGCTTATGTGTCGTCCTTTAACTTCAAGGGTACGGACCAACAGAAAAAGGTCGGCGTGCTATCGGGCGGTGAACGCAACCGCGTGCATCTTGCCAAAATGTTGAAGTCCGGCGCAAACGTATTGCTGCTCGATGAACCAACCAACGACTTGGATGTTGATACCTTGCGTGCACTTGAAGACGCGCTGAATGACTTTGCAGGTTGCGCTGTCGTCATCAGCCATGATCGTTGGTTCCTTGACAGGCTCGCAACGCATATTCTTGCCTTCGAAGGCGACAGCCATGTCGAATGGTTTGAAGGTAATTATCAAGACTATGAAGCTGACCGCCGCCGCCGTCTGGGCGCGGATGCTGATCAACCGCATCGTATTAAATATCGTCCACTTGTTCGCAAATAACCAAAAGAAAGGAGCAATCCATGACTGATGCAAAACCAGAACAACACGAATTTCAAGCGGAAGTTGGCCGCTTGCTCGATATCGTGGTGCATGCGCTGTATAGCCAAAAAGAAATCTTTCTTCGTGAGTTGATTTCAAATGCGGCAGATGCCTGTGATAAACTTCGTTATGCTGCGTTGACACAACCGGAATTGGCGCCCGCCAAATTTTCCATTCATCTGATCACCGATATTCCTGAACGTACCTTAACCGTGTCTGATAATGGCATCGGCATGAGCCGTGAAGAAATCGTCGATAATCTTGGCACCATTGCACGATCAGGCACCAAGGCGTTTCTGGAACAAATGAGCGGCGATGCCAAAAAAGATATGAACCTCATCGGTCAATTCGGTGTTGGCTTTTATTCCGCATTCATGGTCGCCGATAAGGTGGAGGTCATCAGCCGCAAGGCAGGGGAGGCACAAGCATGGCGCTGGGTTTCCGACGGAAAAAGCGCCTACACAATTGAGCCAGCTAATAAAAACATCGCCGGAACAGACATCATTCTTCATCTCAAAGAGGATGAGGGTGAGTTTCAGGAAATTGACCGCCTAAAAGCAATCGTTCAGGCCTATTCTGATCATATTCCCATCCCTATTTATTTTGGGGAGGACGAAGCAGAAAAGCTAAACCGCGCCGCAGCCTTATGGATGCGCTCAAAGTCGGATATCACTGCCGATGAATATAAAGAATTCTATCATCATGTTGCACACGCCTATGATGAACCATCGCAAACCATCCATTGGCGCGCCGAAGGTATGTTGGAATACACAGGTCTGTTATTTATCCCAACCCAAAAACCACATGATTTGTTTGACCCACGCCGTCAGCATCGCGTAAAGCTCTACGTAAAACGCGTATTCATCACCGAAGCGGCTGAGGGTTTGTTGCCGCCATATCTGCGTTTCCTCAAAGGCGTGATTGATAGCGAAGATTTGCCGCTTAATGTCAGCCGCGAAATGCTGCAAAACAATCCTGTCCTTCATAAAATGAAGAACGGCATTACCAAGCGCGTGCTATCGGAATTAGTAAAACTATCTGAAAACGCTGATGAATATGCCAAATTCTGGGGCAATTTCGGCGCAGTATTGAAAGAAGGCTTGTACGATGATTTCGATCATCGTGAAGATTTGCTTAAACTCTTCCGTGCCTATTCCACCAAAACTTCCGCGCAGGAAAAGCAACTCGTCACATTGGAAGAATATGTATCACGCATGCCGCCTGAACAGGATGCGATCTATTATATCACAGGCGAAGATGCGGCATCCCTTGCACGCTCTCCGCAACTGGAAGGGTTCCGCGCGCGTGATATCGAAGTGTTATTGCTCAGCGATGCGATTGATGATTTCTGGGTTGGCGCGATGGGTACCTATAAGGACAAAGTGTTCAAGTCGGCCACACGCGGTGATATGAATCTTGATAAAATCAAGAAGGTGGAAACGCCGGAGGAAAACAAGGCCTCCAGCGACACCATTGCCCTGCTTATTAAATCGCTCAAAGACATTTATGGCGATCAGGTAAAAGATGTTCGCACCTCCAACCGTCTCACCAGTAGCCCGGTGTGTATTGTTGCGGCAGACGGGGAGCTCGATATTCACCTCGAGAAGCTGCTGCGCCAGAATAAGGCCGCTGGCCTTGGCAACGGCTTTAACCCACGCCGTTTCCTTGAAATTAACCCCACCCATAGCCTGATTGTTAAAATGGCAACCATGGCGGGTGCCGGAAATAGCGAACAGCTAGCTGATTTAGCGTGGTTATTGCTTGATCAGGCGCGTTTATTGGAAGGCGAAACCCTTGCCGACCCGTTAGCCTTTTCGGAACGTTTGACTAGACTCAGCCTCAAGGCCGTTGCATAACATCTCCAAATCAAATCCCCCCTAAAGGTATCAAGATGGCGACCGATAATAAAAAAGACGTGAAAAAAATTGTGCTGGCATTTTCCGGCGGCTTGGACACCTCCGTAATTTTGCGCTGGCTTCAAGATAATTATCGCGCCGAAGTTGTTACCTTCACCGCAGATTTAGGTCAAGGCGAAGAAGTAGAGCCCGCACGTAAAAAGGCAGAACTGCTCGGTTGCAAAGAAATCTTCATTGAAGATTTGCGCGAAGAGTTTGTGCGTGATTATGTGTTCCCTATGTTCCGTGCGAATGCTTTATATGAAGGCATGTATTTGCTGGGCACCTCAATTGCACGTCCATTGATTGCAAAGAAGCAAATTGAAATCGCCAATAAAACTGGCGCAGATGCAGTGGCGCATGGTGCAACCGGTAAGGGTAATGACCAGGTACGCTTTGAACTTGCCTATTATGCCTTAAAGCCAGATATCAAGGTGATTGCGCCATGGCGTGAATGGGATTTGAATTCGCGCACTGTGTTGCTGGAATATGCTGAAAAGCATCAAATCCCCATCACCAAGGCCAAGACGGGCGAAGCACCATTCTCCGTGGATGCAAATCTGTTGCACTCCAGCTCGGAAGGTCGCGTGTTGGAAGACCCATGGGTAGAAGCCGATGAAATGGTCTATCAACGTACCATTTCCCCTGAAGCTGCCCCTGATAAAGCCGAATACATCGAAATCGAGTTTGAACGCGGCGATGCCGTGGCCATTAACGGCCAGCGCATGTCACCAGCCACCTTGCTGACCAAGCTCAATGAATACGGCAAGAAGAACGGTATTGGCCGTTTGGATTTGGTTGAAAACCGTTATGTGGGCATGAAATCACGCGGCGTGTATGAAACCCCGGGTGGCACCATTCTGTATGTGGCTCACCGTGCGATTGAATCCATCACGCTTGATAGAGGCGCTGCGCATCTCAAAGACGATATTATGCCACGCTATGCTGAACTGGTTTATTTCGGTTACTGGTTCTCGCCGGAACGCGAAGCCTTGCAGGCGTTGATTGACCATACGCAAACCAATGTGAACGGTACCGTTCGCTTGAAACTGTATAAGGGCAACACGATTGTGGTTGGCCGCAAATCGCCAAACTCCCTCTACCGTCTGGATTACGTGACGTTCGAGGAAGACAGCGTGTACAATCAAGCGGATGCTGCAGGCTTCATCAAACTAAACGCATTGCGTCTGCGTCTCAGCACGATGGCTAAGAAAAAGTAAGCTGCATAATTTGCTATTTGGTTTTACCAAGGGCTAGCAAGACAAAAGCATTTTTGCCTGCATCGCTGTGGCGTGCAGCTATCAGCTCTGTATTCAGTTTATGAAGCTGTTCGGCTATTCGGCGGAATGTGCCTGCGTCTTGTTCAATATATCTTGAATTCTTTTTGTTCTTTTTCAAATAGTCTCCATCAAGCGAAACGCCCGATATGGAATGGATAAAGTCATTGCGCTGGCTCATCAGCTCACGCGATGAGTTCATCAACCTGCCAAGCTTTTGTATAGCGGCATTATTTTTTGTTTTAATCACGAATAACTGTTCGCATTCATCGCGGATATCGGCAATCCGGCGCTTACCTAGAATGGTATGGGCTTGTTCTGGTGTTACCCCAATGATCGTTGCATAAAGGTTTTTGATGCAGTGTTCATGCTGGTTTGAACGCACCACCAGCTCGCCAATTGCTTGGGCAATATTGCCATTGGGCAGGCCCATATACATCACCACATCTTGTGGTGGGGTGGTTTGCTTTTTGTTTGATTTAGCCATGTCCAGTTGCTGCACGCAGGGTGTTGGCGAGTAAGCACGCAATCGTCATCGGGCCAACGCCGCCGGGCACGGGGGTAATCGCGCCTGCAACTTGCGCGGCTTCACTAAACGCCACATCGCCCACCAATTTGGTTTTGCCATCTACGGTGATGCGGTTGATGCCCACATCAATCACGGTTGCACCAGGCTTAATCCAATCCCCTTTGATGAATTCGGGCTTACCGATTGCGGCAATAAGAATATCAGCCTTGCGGCATACCTCGGCCAAATCCTTGGTCTTGGAATGGGTGATGGTTACGGTGCAATCGGCTTGTAATAACAACTGCGCAATCGGCTTGCCCACAATGTTGGAACGACCAACCACCACGGCATTTAAGCCCGCCAAATTGGGCAAATTTTCACGCAGCATGATAATGCAGCCCAGCGGGGTACACGGCACCAGGGCATTCTGCCCCACTGCCAATTTGCCTGCATTCACGGGGTGAAACCCGTCCACATCTTTATGCGGGCTGATGTGTTCCAGTACTTTTTGTGAGTTGATATGGGCGGGCAACGGCAATTGCACCAAAATGCCATGCACGCGTGCATCCGCATTCAATATATCAATTAGTTTCAGTAATTCGTCTTCGCTGGTCGAAGCAGGTAAATGATGGGGGAATGATGCCATACCCACTTCCAATACTGCTTTTTCCTTGTTGCGCACATACACTTCGCTGGCAGGATCTGCGCCAACCAATATAACAGCTAAGCCCGGCTTAGTGTGATGGAGCTGCTTAACTTCGCCCGCAATCTTTGCGCGCAGGCGTGCCGCTGCATCTTTGCCATCAATAATTTTGGCACTCATTGCACACCCACCGCAACCGCATGCGCACCCAACGGGCCATATTCACGCAGCAACATGCGCACAAAAATGATAACCAGATACAGGATCAGGAATGACCAATCAAACCCGCGATAAGCAGGCACGTAGCGGCGGATGTACTTAAGCATGGGCTCAAACAACCCCTGCAAATTCATCCAGATCATGCCGGTAATCCGGCCATAGGGATTAAGAACCCCAAAGAATAACAGCAGGCTGAAGATACCGTAGACGGCCATCATGGTTTCAAGGAAACCCAGCAAAATATCAATCACGTAGAAGAACGAAACCATATGCACCTGCAATGTTGAGAATAGAACGTTAGAATAAGCGCTTGCCTTGCAAAAACAAGTGCTAAGCAAATCTGTTATGTGACAAAATTTTCCTCGACAGCGTCAAAAAATCGTTTTAAAACAACCTCACTCATTAGGGAGTAGCTTCCTGCATCTCCAGCAGGGTTTGTGCCAACACAATTGCAGCCTTTGGCGGCATGGTACAAACAGCCTCACAAGGCCTCGCGAGACTTTTGATTAACGCTGCACGCCGCCGGAGTGTGCAGGGGTTAATCAATATGTTCTCATTTCCGGCAAGAATGTCGGAGTACTCATGAACATCGAACCTTTTTTTGTATCAGGTATGCTCGTTGCCTTGGCCGAGCTTGGCGATAAAACGCAGTTGCTATCGCTCTGCCTCATCTGCCGCTTTCATAAACCCATACCGATTGTTCTTGGCATTCTGTTTTCTACCATTTTCAATCACGCTGGCGCGGCGTTTTTTGGAGAAATGGTCACCAACTATATCGGGCCCGATTTGCTGCGCTGGATACTTGGCATTTCATTTATCGCGATGGCGGGCTGGGTACTTATTCCCGATAAGCTGGATGATGACGTTGATGTAAAACGCAAAGGCAAGGGTGATGTCGGCATTTTCATTACCACCTTCATCGCATTCTTCATGGCCGAAATGGGCGATAAAACGCAATTGGCGACCATTGCCTTGGCTGCAAAGTATCAGGCCTTCATCATGGTGGTGGCGGGGTCTACACTGGGTATGATGGCGGCAAATGTACCGGTGGTTTATTTTGGCAAAAAGATTATCGCCAAATTGCCACTGCCGGTTATTCACCGCATCGTTGCGGTATTATTTGTGCTTATCGGCGTGTTGGTTCTGGTGGGTGATAACATTCATTTATAGCTGCGGCATTTTGCCACGAGCGTCTACGGAGCAATTCGCTATCTTAAGGGGTATGGAAAATCGAGTAACCCCTTTACGTAGCCAGACTGCTTCAGATGCTGCATATGATTTGTGGCTAAATGCCGCTGTGCCACGTTACACAAGCTATCCGCCCGCAACTGCGTTTCATGGGGGCGTAGGGGCTGCGGACTTTAAAAGCTCGCTGGTCAAATTCGCGCCCGATGAAACCATTTCGCTCTATCTGCACATTCCGTTCTGTGACTCATTATGCCTTTATTGCGGTTGTAATACCGGCGTTACGCGCCGCGAGAGCCGTATCGAGCGTTATCTAAAGGCGCTCAAACAAGAAGTGGAGCTGGTGACAGAGCTGACAGGTAAAACATGCCGTGTCAGCCATCTGCATTTTGGTGGCGGGACCCCTAATATTCTCACACCCGATATGACGCATGAGTTATTCAATCATCTGCATCAGCATTTTGATTTTTCATCATGTAAGGAAATCGCAGTGGAACTCGACCCACGCGTAGTGACAGAAGATAAAATCAAAGCCTTTGCCGAATGTGGGGTTACGCGTGCCAGTTTAGGCGTGCAGGATTTCAAAGATGATGTGCAGGAACTTGTGCATCGCCTGCAACCCTATGCCATGGTTGCCCAGACCTGCGAATGGCTTCGCGCCCATAATATTACCAATATCAATTTTGACTTGATGTATGGCTTGCCGTTGCAAACCCCGGATAGTGTTGCACAAACTGCGCGTCAGGTATGCGAACTTGCGCCCGACCGCATCGCATTATTTTCCTACGCTCACTTGCCGCGTCTGAAAAAACACCAAAAGCCATTGGAAGCATATGGCATTCCGGGGCCTGAGCAACGTTTGGCAATGGATGACGCTGCGCGGCAGGTGTTTATTGAGGCTGGCTATGTCGCAGTGGGCATGGATCATTTTGCGCGGCCCGATGATGGCTTGGTAAAGGCGATGAAAGCCGGAAATCTCCACCGCAATTTCCAAGGCTATACGGATGATAATGTGAAGACCTTGCTTGCATTGGGGCCGTCCTCCATCTCGCAAACGGCAGATGGCTTTTTCCAGAATGAACGCCTGACCGATGCGTATCAAACCATGATTGCTCAGGGCACGCTGGCTACCACGCGTGGTTACTTGTTGAATGGAGATGATGTATTTCGCGCGCGCATCATCGAGGAATTCATGTGTAATCTGTCTTGTGATTTCGGCAAAATCTGCGAGGAGTTTCACGTGGACATTGCGCAGCTCGTTCCGGAATTCGAACGCTTGGCAGAGTTTGAACAACGCGGTTTAATCCAACGCAAAGGCACAATCTACCGCTTAACGTCGGCGTGGCGCATGCCTATTCGTGTGATTTGCCATGTGTTTGACAGGCACGCAGCTGCTGCGCCTGCGGGCTTTTCCCGCGTCGCGTAATCTAGGCTAGATGTTTGATGATGCTTGGCACATCGCCTTGAATCTGTTCGCTGGTTTTTAAATTCTTCAGCGCAACGACGCCTTTGGCTTTTTCATCACTGCCCATCACAAGGGCAAATGGAATGCCAGCTTTATCCGCGTATTTAATCTGTTTGCCGAGTTTATCGGCTTCCAGATAAATCTCGGTATTAATACCTGCGGCACGCAATTGCGTTGCGATGCGGCGATAATCACTGCCCAATGTTTCATCCATCATGGTAATAAGCACCTTCACGCTGCTGGGCGCATCATTCACCAAACCTGCATGACGCATCTGATCGAAAAGGCGGGTGAGACCAATCGAGATGCCTACGCCCGGCAATTTCGATTTGGTATAATAGCTGGCAAGGTTGTCATAACGCCCGCCTGAACAAATGCTGCCAAAGGCTTTGTGTTCATTCAGGAATGTTTCATACACTGTGCCCGTATAGTAATCGAGGCCACGCGTGATAGCAGGATTAAAGCGGATAACATCACCCGCGCCCATATCTGCAGTGGTGCTCAGCAATAGTGCAATTTCATTCAAACCTTCAACGGCTTCAGCATTTGTACCGCATAGTGCTTTAAGCTCATTCAGGCGTGTTTGATTATCTGCATCATGGCTAAGTAGCTTGAGTAATGCACCAAGGTTTGTATGACCTGCAGCTGTCAGGTTCTTTTCAACTTCACCCCAGCCAATTTTATCGGCCTTATCAATTTCACGCAATACCTGCGCCTTGGCATCAGCGGCGGTAATGCCGATGCTGTCCAAATATCCCTTCAAAATCTTGCGGTTTGAAACATTGATGGTGAATGCGCCAATTTTCAAATCACGGAAGATATCGGCAATCACCACGGGCATTTCTGCATCATAGGCCGGTGATAATGTCTCGCGGCCAATCACGTCGATATCGCATTGGTAGAATTCGCGGAAGCGGCCTTTTTGTGCGCGCTCCCCTCGGTAGACGCGTTGCATCTGGTATCTGCGGAACGGGAATGCCAGTTCATTCTGGTGCTGTGCTACATAGCGGGCGAGGGGAACCGTCAGGTCAAAACGTAATGCCAAATCCGGTTCATGGCCTTGCTGACGGGAACCAGTTGATTGCACGAAGTAAACTTGCTTTTCTGTTTCACCGCCACTTTTGGTAAGCAGAATATTGGTTTCTTCAAACACTGGTGTTTCGATGGGTTGAAAACCGTAACGCTCGAATTTCTGGCGAATGGTATCCAGCATTTTTTGGAACATCATCTGCTCGCGTGGCAGCAATTCCATGGTTCCGGTTGGCGTTTTTGGGGTGATAATGGTCTGGCTCATTTTATCTATCGGGGCACTGTGCTATCATGACGAAGGTTTAGAGGTAGCGTTTGGTGATTAAAAAATCCACTGACTTGCACGAAGGCCTGTTATCAATGGCTTTGTGGCACTACCGTCGCCCTCATTCCTTTCGGATTCAGTACAAAGATAATAAGGATTTAGAGATAATTGTAAAACAACAGTTTACCATTCAATAACGCTATCTTAAGCCGAGTATGACAAGGTTAAAAGCTATGAAAAGTTTTTCTGGTGGTTCCAAACAGTCTTCAGGTCAGTTCATGTCTCCTCCATCACTCTTTCGCGATCTCAAGCTGAGCGATTTGTATATTCGCCTCGATTCCAATGGCGCGGCGATCTATCAGGGACAGAAAAAAGGCAAGCAACGCATCAACGCCGTAGTGCCACACCAGTTCGATGATGAAGTGCGTCAAATTACCGACTTCGTGCGCAACCAGGGTTTAAAAGAAGACAGCATTCTTCAATTCAAAGGTACGCGTATGCGTATGTCGCGCCAAAAAATGGCCGATGGCGAAGACTGGATGTGTCTTCGTGTGATTAAAACCGATGTTCCAAAAATGGATAAGCTGGGCATGGTTCCCGCTTATGTGCAGGCGCTACGTGATTTGGGAAAACGCGATGGCTTGATTATGATTACAGGTGCTACTGGTCACGGTAAAACCACTACTTCATGCTCGTTGCTTATTGATTATTTGGCTGCCCATGGCGGTATTGCGGTCACCATTGAAGATCCGGTGGAATACGTGATGAAAGGTCGCCACGGCGAAAGCGGCTTCTGTTTTCAGGTTGAAGTTGAAGGCTCTGACGGCTGGGCACCTGCTATTAAACGCAGTCTGCGCTGGGCACCTCACTATATATTCGTGGGTGAAATCAGAACCCCGCAAGCAGCCGAACAGGTATTGCGCGCAGCAACCACGGGCCACTTGGTAATAACCACGGTGCACGCCGGTTCTGCCGAAGAAGCACTTATGGGTCTTATGCATCTTGCCGAACAGGGTATGGGCGGCGGCGCTAACCACATTCTTGCTGCAGGCTTAACGGCTGTGGTCCACCAAACCATGTCAGAGGCCGGTCCAGCTGTTCGTATGGCATGGACCGAAGCAGGCAATATGGGCGATCCCGTCCGTTCCCTTATTCGTGAAAACAAAGTGGGTATGATTACCACTTACCTTGATAAGACATCCGCGAAACTTTTACGCATAGGTGATAAATGAGTAAGAAGCTTCGTGATTTATTATTCATGGATTTATATGTACGCCTTGATGCCCCCGCTCAGCCACGCTATCGCACACCACAACGCGACAAAAATAACGTATGGATTCAACCGCTGCATTCCGATTATGCCGAAGACGTTGAACGGTTGGCCGCAAAATTCCGTGCCGAAGCCAATAATGTCGAAGCTGCTTTTACGTATGATGGCATGCGCTTTCGTCTTGCCCATCAAAACATGGCCAATGGCGAAGTATGGGCGGTGTTGCGTAAAATCAATCCCAATGTCCCAAAGTTAGAAGGTCTGGGTTATGCTCCGCATATTGCCAATTATTTGCGTAACCTTGGCCGCCGCGATGGCTTGATTGTATTTTCCGGTGCTACCGGCCACGGTAAAACCACTACCTGCTTTTCATTGCTGCAAGAATACCTGAACAGCTATGGCGGCGTGGGCATGACGGTGGAAGACCCCGTTGAATATATTCTGGAAGGCCCATGTGGCGATAAAGGTTATTGCTATCAAATCCAGGTGGCTAACAGTGAAGACTGGGCAACCCCATTGAAGCGCACCTTACGTTGGACGCCGCGCTATTTGCTGGTGGGCGAGGTACGCTCTCCTGCAGCTGCCGAACAAATTTTACGTGCCGCTACCACAGGCCACTTGGTGCTCACCACCATTCACGCAGGCTCGATTGAAGATAGTTTGCTGGGTTTATTGCAACTTGCTGCTCAAAATCTTGGCGGCGCAGCCAAAAACGTATTAGCGCAGGCGCTCACTGCCGCCGTGCATCAGGTGCTTGGCCCGCAAGGCCCATATATCCGTTACATCTTCACCGAAGAAGATAACAATGGTGACCCCATTCGCGCACTTATCCGCGAAGAACGCATTGGTATGATTAATACCTATATTGAACGGCAAATTGCCCGCATGGCACAGCTTGCCAACGCACAAGGCATCAATGTGCCGAATTCACTGAAAGATAAGCGCTAAGCTTTGCTTTGAACGTATTTGCGGCCGTGGCCCACATCCGTGTTCACGGGCATTTTCTTGGCGCATAAGGGGCAATCAGCCTCATCCCATGCATCAAACTTCACATCTACCAATGCAAATAATTCTGGCGGGTTAGATACATCATTCGCCGTTATACCGCCACGATTGCACAGCACGCCAAGCCCAACAATATTGGCGCCAATATTTCGTGCAGTATCAATTACTTTTTTAACCGATCCGCCAGTGGTCAAAATATCTTCAACAATCAAAACTTTTTTACCGGATGATAATTTGTCATAACCGCGTTTGATCACAAATCCATCGCCATCTTTTTCGGCATACACACCCAATACCTCACGGCCCGTGATTTTGGTTAGATGATACGCAACCCACTGCGATAAAATAATGCCGCCTACGGCTGGCGCAATCACCACTTCAATGCCGCGTCCTGCAAAATGCTTGGCAATTTCTTCGCATAGCTGCGATGTCAGTTCGGTATGCGGGTAAATCGCATCTTTGTTAAAATAGGTCGAGCCATGCTTGCCGGATGTATAGACCAGATGGCTATCGGTAATCACCGCCTGGATTTTGGCCAGCGCATCGAGAATTTCTTGCTTATTCATAATAATTAGGTGCGTATGGGATATGCCACAATTGGCGGTACCCAAAGGTAATATAAACAGGCATTGCTACGCAAGCCGCTATACTTATGCTTTCAGCTTGCTGAGGAAATCATCTACCCAACGCCATGCCTGTGCGCGCAAGGCTGGTGCTTCTTGTACTAATTCATGCTTGGCACCGGCCAGATAATGCGTCGTGCAGTTTGGCAGCATCGATGAAATCAGGGCAAAGCTTTTTTCGTCTACCAACGGGTCGTTATTGGGCCCCATCACCATATAGGCGATGCGTGGTGCGCCGCGTGATAAATCCAATTCCAATCGTTTGGCCGATTGTAACAAGGCATACAGCCAGCCATAGGTGATGCCTCCGACCTTCAAACTAGGGTCGCTCACCAATTGTGCCTTCATGGCATTGAATGCTGTTTCATCCGTGGTCAGCGGGTTGGATGCAAAATCACCTGCTGCTTGGTCAAAATCCTTTTGTCCGATGGCATACGCCTGATCAAAGCCAAGCCATGCCGCCACACTAATGATGACGCGCGCAGCAAGTGGCGGAATAGGGGCTGATTTGAATTGATGCAAGGGCGATGTCAGGATTATGCCTTTAATGGATGCGTATTTACGTCCGCGTCCCAAATACCAACGCAGACCAATATGTGCACCCATCGAATGGCAAAACAGAATTACTTTTTTTGCATCCAGCAATTCGGTGCGAAATAACCGTTCCAGATCATCCACCAGTAAATCAAAACTAGGCAACCATGTTTTATTGCGATCCATCAAAAAGCGTGATGACTTTCCTTGTCCTCGCCATTCCGCAATCACCACGTCATAACCACGCTCATTCCAGTTGCGAATGACATCGGTATATTTTTCAATCCACTCACCCCAACCAACTAATATGAGCACGCTTCCCATCGACGGGTTTGCGGCTGCGCTCTTGCCAAAGCGCATATCACCTTCAAAGGAGCAGGGGAGGACGTGGGTAGTTAGATTCATAGCGTCCATATTACCAAAACAAAGCCTGCTGAATAGTGTTATTGACAGGCTGATTTGCTCCCCTAGATTGATGAACCATGCTTATTTTTGACACATCTTCCAAGCCACCCAAAGCCATGCAGGGCGCGGTCGTCGCGCTTGGCAATTTTGATGGCGTGCATTTGGGCCATCAGGTTGTGCTGGAAAAGGCCCGTGAAAAGGCACGCAAGCATAACAAGCCTTTTGGCGTGGTCACCTTTGAGCCTCATCCGCGCAGTATTTTTTCGCCAGCCGACGCGCCGTTTCGTATCACTCCCGCGCACACCAAACGCCGCATTCTTTCTGAAATTGGCGTGGATGTCTGTTTTGAAATCCCATTCACCTATGAATTTTCAAAATTATCGGCGCAGGCCTTCGTTGAGGATTTATTGTTGGGAAACCTCGGCATCACCCATGCAGTTGCCGGCCATGATTTTGTCTTTGGGCACAAACGTGGCGGTAACATGCGCTTGCTTAAAGACCTGATGAAAAAACATCACCACGCGGTCGATGAAATTGCTCCCGTGATGGATACGTCGCATGTCTTGTGGTCATCCACCCGTATCCGCGAACATCTAATGGCAGGAGAACCCAAAAAGGCCGCCATCGTTCTTGGACGCAACTGGGAAATTGAAGGTACCGTACTGCACGGTGAAAAACGCGGGCGCAGTCTTGGTTTTCCAACTGCCAATCTGGGCCTCGGCGAATTTCTTCGCCCACGTTTTGGCGTCTATGCAGTAAAGGTCGCTATCGCAGGGCAAAAGCATAACGGTGTTGCCAATATCGGGGTGCGCCCCACGGTAGATGGGGAGCGTGAAAGCCTCGAGGTGCATATCTTCGATTTTGCAGGCGATATTTACGACCAAAGCATCCGTGTTGGTTTTGTCGATTTTATAAGGGCGGAGGCGCGGTTTGATGGCCTGGAAGCCCTTAAAACCCAAATCAAACAGGATTGTCTTGTGGCAAAAGGCCTGCTGGCATAATCTCGTTTTTCACAATTTTTGACGATTGCCATAAGTAAAAGACGCCCCATGACTGCCGATTATAAAAATACCGTTTTTCTTCCCAAAACCGATTTTCCAATGCGTGGTGGTTTGCCACAAAAAGAACCGGAACTTTTAAAATACTGGCAGGATATTAATCTGCAATCACTCACCCGTGATGCCTCCAAGGGCAAAGAACCATTCATCCTTCACGATGGTCCGCCCTATGCCAATGGCAATCTGCATATCGGCCATGCGGTCAATAAAATTCTGAAAGACGTCGTCAACCGCACCAAGCAGATGCAAGGCTTTGCCACCGATTATGTCCCGGGTTGGGATTGCCACGGGCTACCGATTGAATGGAAGATTGAAGAAAAATACCGCGCTCAAAAAAAGAACAAGGATGAAGTTCCCTTGCTCCAATTCCGTCAGGAATGCCGCGATTTCGCCAAGGAATGGGTGGGCATTCAAAGTGAGGAGTTCCAGCGCCTCGGCGTCATGGGTAACTGGGCTAATCCTTACACCACCATGACTTATGCGGCCGAAGCCGGCATCGTGAAGGAAATCCACAAATTCGCGATGAATGGCGGCTTATACCGCGATGTTAAACCCGTCATGTGGTCCACGGTTGAAAAAACCGCACTCGCCGATGCCGAAGTGGAATATCACGACCATACCTCCACGGCTGCTTATGTGGCATTTCCAATTACCCATGCATGGAATTCTGAATTAGTTGGCGCGAAGGTAGTTATCTGGACAACCACGCCTTGGACATTGCCCGGAAACCGCGCCATCGCCTTTGGCAGCAAGATTCCATATGTCTGCATCAAGGTATCAGAAGTTGCTGATAAGTCAGGCGCCAAACCGGGCGAACAATATCTTGTAGCAGCAGAACTAGTTGAAAAATTCTGCAATGTGGCGGGCATCGTTCAAAAAAACGTAAGTGCATCATTTGAAATCCCATATTTGAAACCTGTCCTTTGCGCCCACCCACTGCGCGGTCTCGGCTACGAGTTCGACGTGCCACTCTTTGCAGGTGATTTTGTCACAACCGAAACCGGTACGGGCTTCGTGCATATTGCGCCCAACCATGGTGAAGACGATTATTTGTTGGGCAAAGCGCATCGCTATGACATTTACGGTGAAAGTGGTGATTTGTCACAATCCGATTTTGTCGATGGCGAAGGTCGATATAAACCGCACACACCACTCTTTGCGGGCGAATACATTTATAATCTGCAAGGCAAGGCCGGCGGCGCGAATAAAGCTGTGCTGGCCAAGCTGACCGAAGTGGGCGCATTACTCGCCAGTCATTCATTCCAACACAGCTATCCACACTCATGGCGCTCAAAGGCTCCGGTTATTTTCCGCACTACGCCGCAATGGTTTATCTCGATGGAGAAGAACGATCTGCGCAAAAAGGCACTCAAAGCCATTGGCGAAACCAAATGGGTTCCGGCGATAGGTGAAAACCGCATTCGCTCCATGGTAGAAACCCGTCCAGATTGGTGCATTTCGCGCCAACGCGCATGGGGCGTTCCAATTGCCATTTTCGCGCATAAAGTCACTGGTGAAATCATCCGCGATGAGGCAGTCAATAAACGTATTGCCGATGCCTTTGAAAAAGATGGCGCGGATGCGTGGTTTGCACGTCCGGCACAGGAATTCTTGGGCGATAAGTACAAGGCCGATGATTACGACCAGGTTAAAGACATTGTCGATGTGTGGTTTGAATCCGGCTCCACCCATGCCTTTGTCTTGGAAGCACGCGGGTTTGAAGTTCCTGCAGATTTATATCTGGAGGGTTCCGATCAACATCGTGGCTGGTTCCATTCATCCTTGCTGGAATCTTGCGGCACACGTGGTCATGCACCGTTCAAGGCGGTATTGACGCATGGCTTTGCGCTTGATGAACAGGGACGCAAAATGTCCAAGTCGCTTGGCAATGTTGTTGCCCCGCAAGAAGTGATTAAAGAAATGGGTGCAGATATTCTGCGTCTTTGGATTATCAGCACGGACTACACCGAAGATTTGCGTGTGGGCAAAGAAATCCTCAAGCAATCGGCGGAGACCTATCGTCGTTTGCGTAACACCCTTCGTTATATGCTCGGCGCGCTAGATGGTTACAGCGCGAAGGAAGCGTTGCCTGCTACGCAAATGCCGGAATTGGAACGCTGGGTTCTTCACCGCTTGGCGGAAGTAAACGCATCAATCGAAAAAGCTATTTCAGAATACAAATTCAACGCCGTATTGACCGAGTTACATAATTTCTGCGCGGTAGATTTATCGGCGTTGTATTTTGATATTCGCAAAGACAGCCTTTATTGCGACCACCCGGATGAAACACGTCGCCGCGCAGTGCGCAGTGTGATGCATATTCTGTTTATCACTCTCACCAAATGGCTTGCCCCCATTTTGTGCTTCACTGCAGAAGAAGCGTGGTTAGCTGGCAAAGACGATGCGCAGGAAAAATCGGTTCACGCAACCACCTTTGAAGCAATCCCTGATGAATGGCGGGATGATGCCTTGGCTGAAAAATGGCAACGCATTCGCGCGCTGCGCAGTGTGGTTACCGGCGCAATTGAAAAGAAACGTGCAGAAAAAGTGGTCGGCTCCAGCTTGCAGGCAACGCCCACCATTTATGTCAAACAATCCGATGCCGCTTTGCTCAAAACCATCGATTTTGCTGATATTTGCATTACATCGCACCTTCATATGGTGGTGGATGCGGCTGCACCAGCCGATGCGTTTAAACTTCCCGAAGTACCTGATGTGGCGGTGGTGGTCGATGCCGCCAAAGGCAATAAGTGTGAACGTTGCTGGTGCGTGAAGGAAGAAGTTGGCAAGAGTGCCAAGCACCCTACATTATGTGTGCGCTGCGAAGGCACCGTCGAACAAATGCCAGTGGCCGCATAACATGCAAGTCGCAAATCTATCCCACATTAAAATCATTGCGCTTTGCCTTGCGGTGTTTGTTGCGGTGATTGACCAGATTAGTAAAACCATCATCCTTGGCATGTTTCCAACCGAAGGCATGTCGCAGGTCGTTACATCTTTTTTCAATCTGGTGTTGGTCTATAATCACGGCATCAGCTTTGGCTTGTTCAACAAGGCTCCGGTTGATGCGCAACCCATCATATTTTTGGCAATCTCCATTTCCATTACCATCGCGCTATTGGTCTGGTTGTTCCGCACCCGTAGCCGATTGATTTCGATTGCCATTGGCCTTGTTGTTGGCGGGGCAATTGGCAACGCCATCGACCGTGTGCTGCACGGGGCGGTTATCGATTTCCTTGATTTTTATGTCACATTTAACGCTGCCGCCTATCATTGGCCTTCCTTCAATATTGCCGATAGTGCCATTGTGGGCGGGGTTGGCTTGCTATTTATCGACAGCCTTGCTTTTGACAAAAAGACACTTCAAAAATAGACGCTATGAAAACAATCACCGCACACACCAAGCAGCTTTTTATTGTTACCGCGACACTGGTTGCCCTTACGGGCTGTGGTGAAGTGCGCGAAGCTGTTGGCCTTGTTAATACCCCGCCCGATGAATTTGCCGTGATTGATCGTCCGCCACTTTCAATGCCGCCTGATTTTGAATTGCGCCCGCCGCGTCCCGGCGCACAGCCAACCAACTCTGTAAATCCTGCCACCAATGCAGCCAAAGCATTATACGGCGAAGGCAAAATGGAAACCGTCCCGCAGCAAGGTGTTACATCACTTAAGATGGATGCGCTTAGCCCTGCTGAAAAAGCGTTGATTGGCCAAACAGCCAGTGATCGTGCCGATCCGCGCATTCGCTCAAAACTCGATAAAGAGGCCGGCCAGCAAGTTGTAGGCAGCCGCCGTCTGCTCGAAGCGATTACGTTCTGGAAAGACCCGCAAAAGCAGGAACAGGGCACCGTTGTTGATGCAGTTGAAGAAAAAGCCCGCCTTGATAAGGCTCGCCGCGATGGCCAGCCCGTAACCTCAGGCGGCACCCCGGCAATTGAAAAAAATAACTCAGTGGTTGTTCAATAATGCGCCAAAACTGGCTTGTGGTACTGGCTTTCGTGCTTGGGGCATCATCTGCTCAGGCGGCTGTCTTTAATCCAAAAACAACAACTCTGCCCAATGGCTTGCAGGTCGTGGTGGTTGAAAACCATATGGCCCCGGTTGTTACCCATATGATGTGGATCAAAGCGGGTGCAGCCGATGAAGGTCACGGCGTATCAGGCATTGCACATTACCTTGAACATTTGATGTTCAAGGGCACAAAAAAAGTTCCCAATGGCGAATACAGTAAACGCATAGCAGCTGTCGGCGGATCTGAAAACGCCTTCACATCGTGGGATTATACGGCCTATTTTGCCACAGTATCCAAGGCGAATTTGCCAATGGTCATGCAGCTGGAAGCAGACCGCCTTGTTAATCTTGAAATCAAGCCCGAGCTGGCAAAGCCTGAATTAGCGGTCGTACTAGATGAACGCCGACAACGTGTGGAGAACGAACCGTTCTCACCACTAATCCAACAAATGGCTGCCATGCAATTCCCGCATCATCCATACGGCACGCCCGTCATTGGCTGGAAAGAAGAAATTGAAAAATTTACAGCAGAAGACGCCAAACGCTTTTATAAAACATGGTATGAGCCATCTAACACCGTGGTGGTCGTCAGCGGCGATGTAAGAGCTGACGAGGTATTTGAACTTGCTAAGAAGACCTACGGTGTACTCCCTACAAAAACTATTCCGCCGCGCATGCGCGCCACCGATCCGCCATTCAAAGGTAATGCGCGCATTGAATTGGAAGACGAACATGTACGCGAAACAACCATTGTGCGCAGCTATAAGATTCAGTCGGCTCGCCTCAACCCTGCCAATGCCCTTGCCATACAAATGCTTGAAGAATTGTTAGATGGCTCAGACGCGTCATTCCTGCCCAAACGCTTGGTCAAAGAAAAAAATCTCGCCAGCAGCGTCAGCGCAAGTTATGAGGGCGATATGTATGATGATGGACAATTCAGCATCTCTATTGTGCCAAAACCAAATATTTCAAATGATAATGTGCTATCTGAACTTGATGCCGCGTTGGCTGAATTTGTAAAACGTATTCCCAGCGATGATGACATGAATGCCGCAAAACGTAGCTTGCAACGCCGCGCCATCTTGGCGCGTGACAGCGTCATGGGCCCTGCACAAACCATCGGCCTTACTCTGGCGATAGGTCAGACACTGGATGATATTGAAAAATGGCCAGAGAATATTGGCGCGGTAAAGCCTGAACAGGTGCAGGCCGCACTCAAGGCCATCCTGCAAACGCCTTATGTCGTTGGTGTTTTAAAGCCAAAAAGCGGCGTTGATACAAGCGCACCGCCACCAGCCCCACCTCAGCTGGGAGGGCCAATCCGATGAAACATAAGCTTGCTGCTATCATGCTTGTCGCTGTGACGACCTTGCCTGGGCTAGCCATTGCAACTGAAGTGCAGATATTCAAAACCCCCAAGGGTGTTGATACATGGTTGGTTGAAGATCACCATTTGCCGATTGTATCCATGTCGTTTGCATGGCGCGGCGGCGTCGAGATGGATGATGAAGCCAAACAAGGCCTAAGCCATCTTGCCGCAGACATGCTGACCAAGGGTGCAGGTCAAGATGATGAAAACAGTTTTCAGAAAAAGATGCAGGACAATGCCATTCGCATCGATTTCACGGCGCAACGTGACACCATCTATGGCCAGTTCCGCAGCCTGAAGGAAACATTACCGATTGCCAAAGACATGTTGCGCGACAGTGTAAATGCTCCGCGCTTTGATGGAGATAGCCTTGAACACTTAAAGGCAGAAAACATCAGCGCGCTAAAACAATATCAATCCGATCCGGAATGGATGCTCTCGCGCCTGATGATGAGTGAGGTCTTTGCCGGGCATCCTTATACCAAACGTACCTTGGGCACACAGGCAACCATCACCTCGATTACCAAAGATGACTTAAAAAACTGGCACAAGCGCCTCAACCGTGGGCAACTGATGGTCAGTATCACCGGCGACATTACCAAGGAAGAGGCCGGTAAGCTCGTCGATGATGCCTTTGGTGCATTGCCGGAAAATGCCGTACAAAACCAAACCCCAGAAGCTGAAATTAAAGGCAAACAGCAGGTGTTTACGGTCAATTACAACGGGCCGCAAAGCAGCATGATTTTGCTATGGCCGGGCATTTATCGCCGTGACAAAGACTGGTATGCAGCAGAAGTCATGAATTATATTCTTGGCGGTGGCAGCTTTTCATCCCGGTTGATGAGCGAAGTGCGTGAAAAACGTGGCCTCACCTACGGTATTTCATCGGGCATGTCTTTGTTTGATCGTGCCGCGACATATACCATTCAGGCATCATTTAAAAATGAAAATGCAGCCGAGGTATTATCGCTTGTAAAAAAAGAAATTACAAAATTGCGTGATACCAAAGTCAGCAGTGACGAACTCAAGGCAGCCAAAGATTATCTAATTGGCTCTTATGGCCTCAGCCTGACCTCCACCAAACATGTGGCTGGGCATTATCTGGAATTGCAACGTCAGAAACTAAGTGTGAATGACCAGCGGGATAACGAAGTTGGGCTGAATGCCGTCACTGCAGACGACATCCAGCGTGTTGCAAAGCGCATCTTGCAAGAAGACCAAATGGTCACATTTTTCGTGGGCCAGCCAAAGGGCATAACCCCGACCAAGGTTCTCCCTAGCATCGAATAGGCTTTAACCCATTCAAAAACAAAGATAAAATTGTATCCCGCCTATTAGCCGTCTATCAATGGTTCACGGCTAAACTTATCCCCTATTGATGGGATGAAGTTATGGCAATTACGCCGTTCATTTTTGCGCCTTTTCCAGACCCGCAGCGAAATCCGAATTCGCCGCGCAATGCAACTGAACTTTCATTTACCAGAAATTTCGATATCAATCGCCCCGCAGTCATGGTGTTTTTTGCGCATGGCCATAAGGCAATTCTGGAACGTGATATTGTCAGCCGTCAACAAGTTCTCCAGCAATTGGAACGCGCAGGTTTAAATGCGGTCCTGGTTGCACCTCAACTTGCATATAACGCAAAAAATTCAGATGCCGGTCGTTTCGCAGAACCTGGGTTTGCCAATCGTTTTTTTGAAGAAGCGGCCATGAAGCTTGCCAACATGCATGCTCAACAACACAACCAAGCTCGTCCAAGCCAGCAAACGCTAAATACCTTCCGTAATATGCCAATTACCGTAGTCAGCTATAGTGGTGGATATGGTGCCAGCCTTGCAATTCTTGAACAATCCATGCGCCAGAACGAAATGTCCGGATTATCAGGCATCACACAGGCAAACGGCCAACAAACCCTTGGACAGCGCATACAAGGAGCCGTGTTGCTTGACACACTCTATGGTGGCAGTGACACCATTCAACGCTTTGCAAACCAGCCCCATCGCCCTTATGTGGTCAGCAATTATATCGAAAATAATAGATATCCATTAACTGAACAAACCAATACTCAGCTCAGTACGTATTTCGCCAGCCGCAATATGTTGTCCACTAGTCAACTCACAAGGCAGCATAATGTGAGAATTTACGAAGAAACGGGTCACCATAATCATTTAGTGCAGAATGGTCTTGCGCGCGCTTTACAACAAATACCGGGCTACCGCGCGGATACTGCAATTGCACAGGTACAACCAGACCCGCAAACTGGCAACAGGGCTCCGGTTGTGCGGCAAGCACCAACCGCGCAGGGTTAACGCATTACGTAAAATCAACCATTACTGGAACATGGTCACTTGGCTTGGGTTCCCATCCGCGCGCTTCACGCAAGATGGATGTACTTTTCAATGATGACACTAATGGCTTGCTAACCCAGATATGATCAAGCCGGCGGCCACGGTTTGATGCGGCCCAATCACCTGCACGGTAACTCCACCATGAGTACAGCTTTTGGCTGGCTGGTACAAAATGCCTGACAGCATCATGCCATCCATTGGAGGCCTGCAAATGGCCAAGTTTTTCAACCTCAATCGGGGTGTGTGATACAACATCCAGTAATTGTTTATGTGACCACACATCATGTTCCAAGGGCGCAATATTCAAATCGCCTACCAATATCTTGCGGGAACCATGGGCAGATTGTTTTTTCCACCATCCGCTGAGCTCATCCAGTAACTGCAACTTATGGGCAAACTTTTCGTTTTGCTCCACATCGGGAATATCCCCGCCAGCTGGCACATATAAGCAATGCACTTCGGTCTTATCAGGCAGGGTCGCATAAATGTGGCGGCAATCATCTTTGCCTGCCCAGCGTTCGATTTTTAAATTGCTCAGTGGCAAGCGGGATAGAATGGCCACCCCATTATATCCCTTCATCCCGTGAATATGCTGATGCACATAGCCCAGTTCTTTGAAGGGTTCAGTAGGGAATAATTCATCAGGTGTTTTGGTTTCCTGCAGACACACTACATCCGGCGCATGCTCGCTCATAAAGCGTTTCACCATATCTTGGCGAAGGCGAACCGAATTAATGTTCCAGGTTGCTATACGCATCCAGCACCCCGTATCTACTTGATGTGCCCACCGTGCATATTAGGGTCACGGTAGAAGAAGGTGGAGGAGGGGATGGATACGTCAGTGCGTTGGTTATATATGGCAACGCGCGTTTCAATGCCCTGACCATCTACAATGCGCCAATTCTTGAGCTTAAGCGGCTTGTCTTCAAATTCAAGGGTGATAGACCCGGCAGCAGGATTATCTGTTTGCACTAAGGTAAGGTGAACCGCCGCTGGATATTTCTTAAGTTCGGTAACGGCAATATCCCCGCCTAATTTCAAATCATCTCGCAAGATAATATCCGCAAGGGATGAACCAAGCGGAATGCTAGATCCTGTTTTGGCTTGGCCGTCCCACACATGCATGAATGCGCCATCGGCCACCATCATATTTTCATTGGGCGGGTCATATTCAAGACGCATTTTACCAGGGCGTGCAATGGCAACCTTGCCGTTCATGGTTGTGCCATCGGAAAATGTCTGCATGAAATCGGCGCGCAGTGTTTTAATGCCATTCAGATAATCTTGAATGCGCGCTACTTCCGCTTTATCGCCGGTTTTAATTTCTGCAACTGCATCATCATCCTGTTTTCCATCAGCATGCGATTTAGACAATTTTTGCATCAAGGAATTGCCGGGGCTATATGCACCGCCTTTTGCGCTGTTGTCTTCGGCATGAAGCGGTGCAGCAAGAAGGGCAAGAAGCGAAATGGAGATAATAGGGATGATTTTCATGGGGGTAATATCGCTGGGTTTTGTGGCAATAATCAGGCTTGATACTGAAGATATGAATTAGCAGAGTTTTACCCATAAAAACAGGCATATTCTTTTAATTAATCATCCAGGCTCCGGCCAAGGATTTCACGTTTACCCACGTGGTTTGGCGCGCCTACCACGCCTTCTTTTTCCATTTGTTCCATCAAGCGTGCGGCTCGGTTATAACCGATTTGCAGATGGCGCTGGATAAAGCTGGTGCTTGCCTTGCGTTCCCGCAACACAATGTCGACGGCCTTGTCATACAACTCATCCCCGGATGAGGTGTTGCCACCCACCATGCTACTGCCGCCTTCACCATCACCGCTTTCGGTTTCCGCCGTAATTTCCTCAAGGTATTCAGGATCGCCGCCTTGTTCTTTGAGGAAGGTAACTACTTCTTCAACTTCCTTATCGCTGACAAATGGGCCATGCACACGCGTGATGCGCCCACCGCCAGCCATGTACAACATATCGCCTTGTCCCAAAAGCTGTTCTGCGCCCTGTTCGCCCAAAATGGTGCGGCTGTCAATTTTACTGGTTACCTGAAAGCTCACGCGGGACGGGAAGTTTGCTTTAATCGTACCGGTAATCACGTCAACCGATGGGCGCTGGGTGGCCATAATCAAATGGATACCTGCGGCGCGCGCCATCTGTGCCAGACGTTGAATGGTTGCTTCAATATCCTTCCCTGCCACAATCATCAAATCTGCCATTTCGTCAACAATCACCACAATGAATGGCAGGTCTTTCAAATCCAACGGCTGATCTTCAAAAATCGGTTTGCCTGTGTCGGGGTCAAATCCGGTTTGTACTTTGCGCATCAAGGTTTCACCGCGATCGCGCGCTTCCTTCACCCGCATATTATAACCATCAATATTACGCACGCCCAGTTTAGACATTGCGCGATAGCGTTCTTCCATCTCACGCACGGTCCATTTAAGCGCCACGACGGCTTTCTTTGGCTCGGTCACCACTGGGGCGAGCAAATGCGGAATGCCTTCATACACTGATAATTCCAGCATCTTGGGGTCAACCATGATGAAGCGGCATTCACGCGGGCTATAACGATATAGCAGCGATAAAATCATGGTATTAATCGCAACCGATTTACCCGAACCCGTCGTACCGGCCACCAATAAATGCGGCATACGTGCAAGGTCAGCTACCACAGGGCTGCCGCCAATATCCTTGCCCATGGCAAGCGGAAGCTTGCATGACGTGCCGGAATAGGCTTCCGACATCAACAGTTCACGAAGATACACCGTCTCGCGCTTGCGGTTGGGTAATTCAATACCAATCACATTGCGCCCCGGTACAACTGCCACACGAACAGATAAGGCACTCATGGAACGTGCGATATCATCAGCTAGCCCAATCACGCGCGATGATTTAATACCAGGTGCTGGTTCTAGTTCGTAAAGGGTAACGACAGGGCCGGGGCTAACTTCGGTAATCTTACCTTCCACGCCAAAATCACCCAGCACGCCTTCCAACATGCGTGCATTCTTCTGTAGGTCTGCCTCACTTAATTCCTCAGTGGTGTTGCGCTCGCCATCTGGCATTTGCAATAGTTGCAATGGGGGCAATGCCTCGCTGCCTTTCTCACGCGTGAAATCAAGACGCGTCTGTACCGGCTTTTTGGCCTTTTTAACTGCAGGCGGCTTAATCTTGGTCTTGTTGCTGGTCTTGGCTGGCTTTTCTTCTACCACATCCAGAAGACTTTCATCTTCATCGTCATCATCATGCAGATCCAGTTTTGGAGCTTCGCCAACATCCTGATGGGCAATTCGGGCATAGGCACTTTGTGCGGCCCACCATACAAATGCACCTGCATGCATAATCAGGCGTTGAATAAACCGCAACACCACATGCCATTCATCCAATGATAACCCGCAGCATAAATATAGCGTGCTGAGCATCAATACAATTTGCAGCACCGCAATGGTGAGCATAATGAATTTAGGCAGCGCGTAATGTTCAGATACGGCCAACGTAAACTGGCCAATGAATCCGCCAATTGGAATGCTCAGGGGTGAAAAATTGCTGCCCATCCCGATAACAAGGGATTGCAAGGCTACTGCAGAAAAGCTCAGCGTAAGAATGGCGGCTACAACGCGCAACAAAAACGGGCTAAGCCCGCGCAGTGTTGCTACGCGCCATGCCCATGCAACAAAGATAATAACGAGCAAATATGATCCAAGCCCGAAGCTTTGTTGTAACAAATCACCTGTATAGCTCCCTGGGCGACCCAGCCAGTTATGGATGGTATCCGCGCCGGTATTGGCCGCTGTATTTAGTGATGGATCATTACTGTTATAGGTCAGCAAGCTAATCCACAGGGCGGCAGCAACCGCCAATAACACAATGCCAATGACCTCGGCAAAGCGGCGTACTAGAAACTCACGCACGGAATCCGGCAGAAGCTGGCGGCTCGATTTGCTGCGTTCGTGAATAACGCGGTGGGATAATAATCTGCTGCTCATCTTAAAATTCTAACCACTCCAAAATATGTCCTTGGTAACTAATGCATGCCGCATAGAGCGTGCCGCCCATTTCTCCTGTTTGGCTACGCCCGTCATCTAGGGTCAGCACATAACGGTTTTTATCAGGCGTGATTTGATTAAGAGCTTGCCCGCGCACAATCCGGGAAAATGGCTGATAAGCGGTGAGGGTATGAATATCCTGCTCAGGCCAGCATAGTAATTCATGCTGCAGGTTAAGCGAATAATGCGGATGCAACCCAGCTGGCACAAACGCCATATCATATTGCTTCTTGCGATATTGGGTATAGGCGGCTGTCTTCATATCCTTAAAGAAATCAGCATGGCCTGCATGGCGGTTAATCATGTGTTTGACATGATACGTCCATTTATTCATCCCGATAAGGCCTGCCTGCATTATGCTGTCTACATCCACGCCGCCATAAGCCCCCGTGTACCATTCAAGGCCAAAGCGCTTGGCTTCATGAAGCCAGCCGCTGGGATTTTTCTGGAAGGGCAATCGCATCGCTTCTTGTAATAAATCTTCGCCGCGCCCATGCAGGAACGTGATATCGCTGGCAAAAAAACCTGGAATAGCCATTACGGCATTACGGAACGTGATGAGTTCGTCAATGAGTGCCGGTCCTTCGCCCGTCCACTGCGAATGCTCGCCTAAATAATTGCCAAGATAGATAACGCGGTCCTTGGCTTTAATGCGGTGGGTCAGCACATCATGCAACTGACATAGCGCGCCGTAACGGCCATATAAACTTCCAACCACCCATATGCGTTGCGGCCTGCCAAGTGGGGCAAGACGTTCATCACCTTTCAGGCGAGGAATGGCATGAAGACCAGTATCGAGTGGCATAACACAGCTGGGTTAGACGTTGATTCGGATGGCCTTTAGACTACCCAGCGAATCAAGTTCAGGCCAATGAGCGAGCGCCAATTACGCACATAAAAAAACCGGCCCCTTACTAAAAAGGGACCGGTTCTGAAGTTTTACCACCTTAAACAGTTACGACTTAAGCAGCAGCCTTTTCAGCGAGTTTTTCAGATTTGGCTGGCTTGTCTTTACCCAAAACAGTTTCCAGCTTTTCAGCGGCTTTGTTTTGGTCAATCTTTTCAATCGCAGCAAGCTCACGTGCCAAGCGGTCAAGCGCCGATTGGTAAATCTGACGTTCGCTATAGGATTGCTCAGGCTGTTCATTGCCACGGTGTAAATCGCGAAGCACTTCCGCAATTGCTACTGGGTCACCCGAATTAATCTTGGTTTCGTATTCTTGTGCGCGGCGGCTCCACATTACGCGGCGAATACGCACGCGGCCTTGCAGGGTTGCCATCGCATCTTTCATACGATCCTTCGATGATAAACGACGAAGACCCGATACTTCAGCCTTGATCACAGGAACCTTGAGGATCATGCGGTCGTTTTCAAAGGAAATTTTGTAAAGCTTTACGCTTTCTGGCTTCATGGTCTTGTTGAGCGCAGGAACGGTTGCTTCTTCAACGCCAACCACAAGGCCAACGCCGTGAACAGGGTAGACCACAAAATCGCCCTTCTTGAATTCAGAAGCCTTTGATGCTGCGGTTTCCTTCTTCAAGGCTACAACCTTGTTTTCTGCTGCCTTGGCTTCAACAGCCTTAGGAGCAGGAGCCTTGATAGCAGCCTTAACTGGGCTCTTTACAGAACTGGACTTAGCTTGAATTTTCGCGCCGATTTTCGCTTGCGATGCTTTAGCCTGTGCTTTTAATTGTACTGATTTAGAAACGGTTTTTGCTGCCTTCGTAGCCATGTGGACTCCCTCTAAGAAACAGAACCAAACGTTAATTATCTGAAAAATGAACCAGCAGAAATTAACAACAACTGATAGTCACTAACCCAACATTGTGCTTAAATTTTGTGCGTTTGGCTGGAAAGGTAAAAAAAAGCGCTACAGATTTCTATCTATCTGTTATCAAAAGCTTTTATTTTCTGGAAAAGAATAGGGGCTAACATGAGCCCGCAACCTTTTATCCTAAACCTTAACAACACCCCGACCCAGCAACTTCGCCAAAAACTCAATCACAAGAGTAATATAACAGTGAAAGTATTGATTTCAAAACCTTTCATGCAGGTATTTAGTTTCGTTAGTACTTTTTTTACTGGGGCGGTGGCAGCTGCAACACTTGGGGCACAGATTCTGTATATGGGTAGAATGGGGCAGCCGTTAATGGCTTTTCCATATGAAGCCTTGCTGTAAGCGCATTGATACCGCTACAGGCTTTAACTGATGAAATATCTATGCGGGGTAAAAAAACGGGGCAGAAAAATCCGCCCCGTTCCAAATTCACTGAATTTAGTTGGTAATATTACTTACCAGGATTTTTGCTGAAGAACTTTTCAAACTTGTTTTCAACATTTTTGAATTCATCGGCGTCTGCTGGCGCGGCTTTCTTGCGCGTAATATTTGGCCATTGGTTGGCGTATTCACGGTTCATTTCCAGCCACTTTTCAGCAACCGAGTTAGTGTCTGAAACAATAGCTTCTGCAGGGCATTCTGGCTCACACACGCCGCAATCAATGCATTCATCTGGGTTAATAACCAGCATGTTCTCGCCTTCATAGAAGCAATCCACCGGACAAACTTCGATGCAATCCATGTATTTGCAGCGGATGCAGAGTTCAGTAACTACATATGGCATGCCAAACTATCCTTTAGGCTAGACGAGAGCTTTAATGTTTGAGATTATATAAGAAGGCTATTCGTTTAGCGTTTCCTAAGGCTGAAATCCAGACTTTTTTATAATTTCTGAAGCTTAAGTTTAGGGCAATGTGACAAAAGCGGATAGAGCAAAATACTGTAAAATAAAGAAGTTTGGGGAAGTTAATGTTGGCCTACACGCCTGAAATTGCAAAAAGCACAGCGCCGCTCTACCAAAAGGTAGCCAAGGTCATCCCCGAGATGGAGTGGCCGTTTTTCGCGCCCTATATTTCCGAGATTAATCGCCTCAAGCGTGAACAAGGCGCGGTGATCCTCGCGCATAATTACCAAACACCTGAAATTTATCACTGCGTAGCCGACATCGTGGGAGACAGTTTGCAACTGGCGCACGAAGCCGCCAATACCAAGGCATCCACCATCATCATGGCGGGCGTCTACTTTATGGCAGAAACGGCCAAGCTGCTAAATCCAGATAAGAAGGTGCTTATCCCGGATAAGCTCGCGGGTTGCTCACTGGCTGAATCCATCACAGGCGCGGATGTGCGTTTGCTCCGCCAAAAATATCCAGGTGTACCGGTGGTGACGTATGTGAACTCCTCGGTTGAAGTAAAAGCTGAATCCGATATTTGTATTACTTCGGGCAATGCCGTACGCGTGGTTGAGTCATTAGGCGTGCCGCGGGTGATTTGTTTACCGGATGAATACCTATCCAGCTACATTGCGAAGAATACCAAGGTTGAAATCATCAGCTGGAAGGGCCATTGCGAAGTGCATGAACGCTTCACCGCGCAAGAATTGCGTGATTACCGCAAGAGCAATCCCGGCGCAATTATTCTGGCTCATCCTGAATGCCCCCCTGATGTATTGGGGGAGGCTGACTTTGTTGGCTCCACCTACCGCATGAGTCAATATGTGAAGGATAAGCAACCCGCCAAGGTAATTATGATTACCGAATGCTCCATGAGCGACAATGTGGCGATTGAAAATCCCAACGTTGAATTTGTGCGCCCATGCAATCTTTGCCCGCATATGAAGCGCATTACGTTGCCCAAAATTCTGGAATGCCTGCAAGGTGGTGGAACCGAAGTTACCATCGCGCCGGAACTGATTGACCGTGCCCGTTTGTCGGTGGAGCGTATGCTGGCGGTGAAACATGGTTGATCAAAATCAACTCACGGCTCTGCGCAACAAGATTGATGCGATTGATAACCAGATACTGGATTTACTGCGTGCCCGCGCTAACGTGATTGAAGAAGTGCGCGGCGTGAAGGGCAAACAAGCGGTCTATATTCGCCCGGGCCGCGAAGCATCCATGTTGCGTATTCTTGTAAAACAACCCATGGGGCATTTGCCACCCGGCCTTATCCATCGCTTATGGCGCGAGATGATTGGCGCATTTACCTTGCAAGAAGGCGCCATGAAAGTCGCTCTACCTGAAATCGCAGGTGAGCAGGGCTTCTGGGATATTGCCCGCGACCATTTTGGCAGCTTTACGCCCATGCAGGGTTTTGCCAATCCAACCGCAGCCTTGCGCGCGGTATTAAGCCTCAGCCATGAATTGGCGGCACTGCCATTCCCACGTGAAGGCGACAGTGATGTATGGTGGCGGTTGCTATTGGCCGAACAACCCAGCGTACCAAATGTATTCTACGCATTCCCGTTTGATGGCGTACGCGGCAATGCCCGCAAAACCGATCACCAAGGCGTGGTTATTGGCGCAATTCCGCCAGAGGCCACTGGCCAAGACCGCACAATATTGGTGCTGGAATGGCAAGACGCAGCGGATAAAAAAACGGTTGAAGCATTGTGTGATAAATTGCCATTTACCCGCACAACCCATGTTTTTACACCCAAAGGCAATGAACCTGCTTGCAGCTGGATAGAGCTGGAAGGATTTATCGAACGCGCCAATCCACAATTGCTGGAATGGACGAATGAACATAAACGACATTTGCTACGTCATAAAATTATTGGTGCCTATCCTGTTCCCATTAAGTAAATGAGTTTGCAATGTCTGATGAACTAAATCCTCAACCAAAGCCGCTCCCGTTTCTTGAAAACATGACCAGCTATTTATCCAGCCCCAACAAGGTGGCGGATGAAGGCTTTACCTATCGTTTATGCTATAACGAGGGCGCCTTTGGCCCCAGCCCCAAGGCGCTGGAGGCGATTACTGCCACGCTGCCGCTGACCCATCGCTACCCCGATATGGTCTATTCCGATTTACGCAAAGCGGTTGCGCAGCGTTATAACCTTGATGAAGAGCGCATTATTGCAGGCGCCGGTTCAGATGAACTCATCAGCGTATTGGTGAATGGCTATCTCAAAGAAGGTGATGAAGTCATCATCAGCAAATATGCCTTTTCAATGTATGAGGTCGCTGCGCGCTTGGTTGGCGCAAAGCCCATCATGATCCCTGAAAATGATCTTCAGATGGATTTGGCTGCAATGCTGAAGGCAGTGACGCCAAAAACCCGCATGGTATTTATGGCCAACCCCAATAACCCGACCGGCAGTTGGCTCGCCCGCAGTGATATTCAACATTTCCTGCGTGACTTACGTGAAGACATTATCTTTGTGTATGACGCGGCCTATGCTGATTATGTCGATGATGAAGATTATTCCGATGGCTTTGAATGGGTCGCTGAAGAAGGCCGCGTGGTGGTATTGCGCACCTTCTCAAAAATTCACGGGCTTGGCGGCATGCGTGTGGGCTATGCCTATGCCCCCAAAAAAATTGCCACGTGCATGAATTTGGTGCGCAAGCCCTTTAACGTATCGCGTGCGGGCGAAGCAGCCGCTATCGCCAGTTTGAACGATGATGCGTTCATTGAACGTAGCCGTGCGCATAACACCATCTGGCGTGAAAAACTGTTCCAGAAGCTGCAAAGCCTTGGCGCAAAGCCATACCCCAGCAAAGCAAACTTTGTGCTGGTACGCTTTGCCTCGCCCGAACAGTCGGTAGCTATGTTTAAACACCTCAAGGCCAACAGTATTCTGGTGCGTTCCATGGCGGGCTATGGCCTGATTGATTGCTTGCGCTTTACGGTCGGGCAAGAACATGAAATGCTGGCACTGTTTGCTGCACTAAAATCATTTAACTGGAAATAATATGACGGACACGGTTGGTATCATCGGGCTTGGTGCATTTGGCGAATTCATTCTGCCGCATCTTGCCAAGCATTTTAAAGTCAAGGTTTACGATAAATTTCGCAAGCCTGCCCAATTAAAGACGATTGCAAAAAAACATAACGCACAGCACGTCACAAAAATTGAGGATGTATGCAATAGTGATATTGTGATGATTGCAACGCCGGTCAGAGCATTCGAAGAAGTTGTAAAATCAATCGCTAAACATCTACGCAAAGGGCAGCTGGTGATTGATGTGGGGTCAGTTAAAGAACTTCCAGCTAAAATCCTGAAAAAGCATTTACCCGCGGGCGTTGATATTATTGGCCTTCATCCACTCTTTGGCCCGCAATCGGGCAAAAATGGTATTAAGGGGCTAAACATCACCGTGTGTAATGTGCGCGGCAAACGTGATGTAAAGCTCATCAAGTTTTTCAAACAAAAACTCGGCCTCAATGTCATCATTTCCACGCCCACCAAACATGATCAGGAACTTGCCTATGTCCAAGGCCTCACGCATTTGATTGGTAAAGTGTTCGTAGGCCTAGATTTGCCTGAATTTGCCCAAACCACCAAAACCTATGATCTGCTCAAGCAAATGGTGGAAATGGTGCGCTATGATAGTGATGAATTGTTCCGCACGATTGAGCGCGACAATCCATACACCGCACATGCCAAGAAGGCATTCTTCAAGACCGTTGCGGAATTAGAAAAAAAATTGAAGTAGGTCTACTTCGTCGCCAGCATCCGCAGCACAACGCCGCGTGCAGGTTCGGGGTTGCGCGTATCGGGTACGCGGCCCACATGCTGAAAACCGGCTTCTTTTAGCACGCGTTTCAGCTTCTTTTCATTAAAGCCATTTACATGGCCCATGCCGGGAATGTGATGTTCATTGGGGTTTACCCATCCACCAAACAGACACAGCATCGCATTTTCAAACGGATCATCCGGGAAGAAATGCAGCCATGGCACATTGGCCATTTCATTCCAGTCATCTTTGGCAATGCGTTCGGCAATCCATTGCACATCGGGGCAGGTCACATCCACTGTGCCGCCCGGTTTGGTGATGCGATAAATTTCTTTCAGCACTTCGGGCAGTTTGAATTTATCGATATGCTCAATCACATCGCCAAAGAAAATGACATCGGCAACATTATCTTCAATGGGGTAGGGGATTTGTAAAAGGTCGTGCTTGAGATTGACGTGCGGCCAATCATGCATATCCATGCGGATATCGGCAAATTTTCTTGGGTTGGGGCCGCTGCCAATATCAATAATCATGGTGCGCTCCCCTTATTCCCTAGATATGGATTGGACGGCCATCCACGGCTAAGGCCGCTTCCTTCACAGTTTCATTGAGGGTTGGATGCGCATGGCAGGTGCGGGCGATATCTTCGCTGGATGCACTGAATTCCATGGCAAGGCCAACTTCGGCAATCAACGTACCGGCATCGGGGCCAAGGATATGGCAACCCAGCACGCGGTCGGTTTTTGCATCCGCCAGAATTTTAACAAAGCCTTCCACGTCGTTCATCGCGCGGGCACGGCCATTGGCGGAGAAGGGGAACTTACCCGCCTTATACGCAACGCCTGCCTTCTTCAACTCATCCTCGGTCTTGCCTACGCTGGCAATTTCGGGGTGGGTGTATACAACGCTAGGGATAGCATCATAATTGATGTGACCGGATTGACCTGCCATCATTTCTGCGCACACAACACCTTCATCTTCGGCTTTATGGGCAAGCATCGGGCCTGCAATCACATCGCCAATGGCGTAAATGCCGGGCACGTTGCTTTGGAAATGATGATCAACCTTCACGCGCTTGCGTTCATCAAGCTGCACGCCAACTGCTTCAAGGCCAAGGCCTTCGGTGTAAGGACGGCGGCCAATGCAGACCAGCACAACATCCGCTTCCAGCTTTTCTGGACTGCCGCCTGCGGCAGCTTCAACGGTAAGCGTAACTTTGTTACTTTCGGTTTTCGCGCCAGTGACCTTGGAAGACAGCTTGAACTTCATGCCTTGCTTTTCCAGGATTTTCTTCATGCCATTTGCCAAATCGGCATCCATACCGGGCATCAGACGGTCGAGGAATTCCACAACCGTTACTTCAGCGCCAAGGCGTTGCCATACAGAACCGAGTTCTAGCCCGATTACGCCGCCGCCAATCACGATAAGACGTTTTGGAACGGATGATAATGATAGCGCGCCGGTTGATGACACGATTTGTTTTTCATCCACGGTCACGCCGGGAAGTGGCATCACATCCGAACCTGTCGCAATCAGGATTTTTTTGGCCGAGATGGTTTCTTGCTTACCATCTGCTGCTGTCACCAAAACTTTCCCAACCGCAGGAATGCTGCCCTTACCCTTGAAACGGGTCACCTTGTTTTTCTTGAACAAGAAATCGATACCAGCGGTGTTATCTTTCACAACCTTGTTCTTATGCGCCATCATGGCGGGTAAATCGAGGCTCACCGCGCCAACTTTTACACCATGCACGGCAAGGCCATGTTGTGCTTCATGGAATTTTTCCGATGAAGTGAGCAACGCCTTGGATGGAATGCAGCCCACATTCAGGCAGGTACCACCAAGGGTTTCGCGCATTTCCACGCAGGCAGTTTTAAGGCCGAGTTGTGCAGCACGAATTGCAGCGACATAGCCACCAGGGCCGCCGCCGATAACGACGAGGTCAAATGATTGTTCAGACATAATAGTATCCTATGGAAGGTGTTCGATTACAGGTCGAGCAGCATACGCTGTGGATCTTCAAGGCATTCCTTAACCTTCACAAGGAAGGTTACCGCTTCGCGGCCATCGATAATGCGATGGTCATAGGAAAGTGCAAGATACATCATCGGGCGCACCACCACTTGGCCATTCACGACCATGGGGCGTTCCTGAATTTTGTGCATGCCCAAAATACCGGATTGGGGCGGGTTCAAAATCGGTGTGCTCATCAATGAACCATAGATACCGCCATTGGTAATGGTGAACGTACCACCGGTCAGTTCATCCATCGACAACTTACCATCGCGTGCTTTCACGGCCAACTTGCTGATGGTTTTTTCAATGTCGGCAAAACCAAGCTGGTCTGCATCGCGAACGACAGGAACTACCAAACCGTTTTCGGTGCCAACGGCAACTCCGATATCGTAGTAGTTCTTGTATACCAATTCATCGCCATCAATTTCGGCGTTCACGGCTGGCAATGCCTTGAGAGCTTGAATGCAAGCCTTCACGAACAATGACATAAAGCCAAGCTTTACGCCGTGCTTCTTTTCAAAGGTTTCGTTGTATTGCTTGCGCATCGCCATCAGGTTGCCCATATCCACTTCGTTGAAAGTGGTGAGCATGGCGGCGGTATTTTGTGCCTCTTTCAGGCGTTGTGCGATACGTTGACGAAGGCGCGTCATCTTCACGCGTTCTTCCAAATCTGCGCGTGCGCGTGGGCCAGATGCCTTTGGCGCAGCGGCTGGTTTGGCCATATAATTTTGAACATCTTCCTTGGTCAAGCGGCCATCTTTACCGGTGCCGGTGCCAATTGCTGCTGCGTTGATGTTGTTGTCATCGGTCATCTTGCGAACAGCAGGGGATAGTGGCTGTGTGGATGATGCAGCAGCAGCAGCGGCCGGTGCGGCCACAGGAGCAGCAGCAGGGGCAGCAGTTTTATTTGCATTCGCAGCAGATGCTTTTAATGCAGCGGCGTCGGCTTCGCCAATTGTGCCAAGAAGCGCGCCAACGGCAACGTTGCCGCCTTGCTGCACTGCAATCTCGGTAATGACGCCAGCGGAGGATGCGTTCACTTCCAAAGTAACTTTATCGGTTTCAAGTTCTACAAGTGGCTCATCCACCTTCACAACGTCGCCAACCTTTTTCAGCCATTTGGCCACGGTAGCTTCGGAAACGGATTCACCAAGAGCGGGTACGCGAATTTCAACAGGCATAAGAAAAACTCACCTTCATAAAGGGCTGATCTGAAGGGCGCATATTCCTAAATATTAGGCATTTTCGCAAGCCAATTTAGGAAATGCTTTATCCATTGGCCTTATCGATTGGTGCCGGGAGGGGTGGTTATGCCCAAATGCACGAAGGCGGCGCTGGTTTGCACCAGCACCGCCCCCGAAATCAATATTTTGTAGTAAGCCTTACTTACCAAGCGCCTTATCAATCAACTCGGCTTGTTCCTTGTTGTGACGTTTCAGGTAACCGGTTGCAGGGGATGCGGCTTCCACGCGGCCCACATAGCTTGGGCGTTCCTTGCGGCCACAATCATTGAGTACCGCTTCAATCTTGCGATCAACGAAGAACCACGCACCCATATTCGCGGGTTCTTCTTGGCACCATACCACTTCCGCCTTGGAGTAACGCTTGAACTGCTCCGCCAATGGCTTGGCAGGGAATGGATACAGTTCTTCCACGCGGACAATCGCAATATCCTTGATACCGCGTGCATCACGTTCAGCCACCAGATCGTAATAGACTTTACCGGTGCACAATACCACGCGGCGAATTTTCTTATCTTCCACCAGATTGGTATTGGTTTCGCCAATTACGCGCTGGAACTTGGTGCCAGGGCCCATATCGGCAAGCGATGACACGCACATCTTGTGACGCAGGAGTGATTTTGGCGTCATCAAAATAAGTGGCTTGCGGAATGGACGGCGGATTTGGCGACGCAAAATATGGAAGTAGTTTGCGGGCGTGGTGCAATTGGCAACTTGCCAATTATCTTCTGCCGATAGTTGCAAGAAACGTTCAAGACGCGCTGATGAATGCTCTGGACCTTGTCCTTCATAGCCGTGTGGCAGAAGCAGGGTAAGACCGGACATACGCAACCACTTCGTTTCCGATGATGCGATGAACTGATCGATAATCACCTGCGCGCCGTTGGCAAAGTCACCAAACTGGCCTTCCCACATCACCAAGGCGTGTGGTTCAGCAAGCGCATAGCCATATTCAAAGCCAAGCACCGATGTTTCGGACAGCGGGCTATCAATCACTTCATAAGTGGATTGTTTGCCTTCACGCAAATGGCTGAGCGGAACATGACGGTTTTCATTGGTTTGATCGACCAGCACCGAGTGACGCTGCGAGAATGTACCACGGCCGCAATCCTGGCCGGATAAACGCACAGGCGTTCCTTCAATCAGTAATGCGCCGAATGCGAGTGCTTCTGCTGTACCCCAATCAATACCTTCGCCGGTGCTGGTGGCTTGCAAACGTGCTTCCAGCTGCTTGGCGATTTTCGGGTTGATATCAAAACCTTGCGGCCATGATGAAATGCTCTTGCCGATTTCACGCAATACAGTGAGGTCAACGGCGGTGTTGCCGCTGCGATCTTCACCTGATGCAACTTCAAGGCCCGACCATTGGCCTTCCAACCATTCAGCCTTGTTGGGCTTATAGCTTGGGGATGATGCAAAGTCTTTTTCAAGACCAGCGACAAAATCATTTTGGATCTTGTCGGTTTCTTCTTGGGTCAGGCTACCTTCGGCAACCAATTTGCGCGCATATAATTCACGCGTGGTGGTCAGGTTTTTAATCACCTTATACATGCGTGGCTGGGTGAATGCGGGTTCGTCACCTTCGTTATGGCCTTGGCGGCGATAGCACACAATGTCCATCACCACGTCTTGCTTGAATTCTTGGCGGTAATCCATCGCAATTTTTGCAACATGCGCCACTGCTTCTGGATCATCACCGTTCACATGGAATACTGGTGCTTGAACTTTTTTAGCAATGTCGGAGCAATAGTAGGATGACTTGGAATATTCTGGGTTGGTGGTAAAGCCTACTTGGTTATTGATGACGATGTGAATGGTACCGCCGGTGCGATAACCTTTCAGCTCCATCAATTCCATGGTTTCTGCAACCACACCTTGACCAGCAAACGCGGCGTCGCCATGCATCAAAATGCCAACGACGCTGTTAAAATCCTTATCTTCCAGATTGCTGGTTTTACCCGCGCGTTGTTGTTGCTTGGCGCGTACACGGCCCATGACAACGGGGTTGACGAATTCAAGATGGGATGGGTTAGGGGAGAGTGTGAGATGCACGGTCTTGCCGTTGAATTCACGGTCTTTGGAAAGACCCATATGGTACTTCACGTCGCCCGAACCTTGAACGGATTCAGGATAAGCAGGTGTACCTTGGAATTCTGCAAACATCGCGGTGTAGGATTTACCCAAAATATTGGTCAGCACATTAAGACGACCGCGGTGGGCCATACCAAACACAACTTCTTTCACGCCTAAATCTGCTGCGCGTTCCAAGATGGTGTGAATAGCCGGAATGGTGGACTCGCCGCCTTCCAATCCAAAGCGCTTGGTGCCAGGGAATTTGACTGCCAAGAACTTTTCAAAGCTTTCGGCCTTGGTCAGTTGTTCTAAAATGGTGGTCTTGCCAGCCTTATTGAAGGATGGAACAGTATTTTCAATGTGCGATTGCAGCCATTGTTTTTGGTCGTGGTTTTGTACGTGAATGAATTCATAACCCACGCTGCGGCAATAGGTGCTGCGGCATACATTCAAAATTTCTTTTAACGTTGCAGTCTGCAGGCCAAGCACACCATCAATAAAGATTGGCTTATCCATATCTTCAGGTGCAAAGCCCCAGAAAGATGGCTCGAGTTCGGCAATCGGCGTAGGCACTTTGATACCCAGTGGATCAAGATTGGCCATCATGTGACCTACCGCGCGGTGGGCGCGGATCATCATTAACGCGCGCACTGATTGACGTGCAACTTCTTGGGCATCAACGCTGGTGTTAGCAGCAGCTGCTGGTTTTGCATCGCCCTTTGCGCCCTTGGCAGGTGCAGGCATATCAATTTTCACGCCAATCACTTTTTTACTGGTTTGTTTATCCCAGCTTGCACCGCGCAATTCTTTGGCGATGTTTGGCGCGTCATCTTTTAATTCGGAAAAAAAGCTCTGCCAGCTTGGGTCAACGCTGCTGCTATCAGCCAGGTAGCGCTCATATAGTTCGCCGATAAAGTCGGCGTTGGTGCCAAAAAGAAACGAGAAATTTGCCATCTGCGTATTCGACTGCGACATGTGTTCTGCCTGTCCATAAAAAGCGGTTTGTAAATGAACGCACAGCATAGCAAGAAGTTATCTGGCTTTGCAATTGCGAGAGGAATAACCCCTAAAACCCGCTAAAACATTGAACTATCTCGCTGTTGGTTTTATCGCAGCGCACATCATGCTGTGCAGCAATGCGCCTTGCTGGCCGCCCGCTTAACAGCGGTTTAAGCGTGTTATGGGATAATCATCCTGTAACAAGCCATGCGGTTTGTTGGGCACACCAAAGGGAGAGCGGTTATGAAAAAGGAAGTACTTTTCATCGTAGTTCTAGTAGTTGGCGTTATTGGCTATTTCGTAATGCATTAAGCTACGATTAGCGACCACTACGAACGAGGCGTTTTGAGATAAAATTAGGAAGGCAGCTCGCTCTAGGCGACACAAGGCTGCCTTCTTTGTTTTATCTGATGCCCATCATCCATGTGCCCATAAAAAAATCCCCGCTGGATATTTCCAAGCGGGGATTTTTGTGTTTGGAATAGCGCAGTCGCGCTATGTATTAAGCAGCTTTCTTACCTTGCATGGCAGCCTGCATGGTTTCGCCGAGCTTAGCTGGATTATCGGTTACAACAAATCCTGCGCTGCGCATAGCTTCCATCTTGTCTTGAGCAGAACCCTTGCCGCCCGAGATGATTGCGCCAGCATGGCCCATGCGGCGACCCGGAGGTGCCGTTACACCGGCAATAAAGCCAGCGATTGGTTTCTTGATCTTCGAGCGCTTGTAGAATTCTGCGCCTTCTTCTTCTGCGCTACCGCCGATTTCACCAATCATGATGATGCCTTGTGTTTCAGGATCATTCAGGAACAGGTCAAGCGCGTCAACAAAGTTGGTACCGTTTACTGGGTCGCCGCCGATACCGATGCAGGTGGTTTGGCCAAGGCCAGCAGCGGTGGTTTGTGCAACGGCTTCATAGGTCAATGTACCAGAGCGTGACACGATACCGATTTTACCGCGCATGTGAATGTGGCCCGGCATAATACCAATCTTGCATTCGCCTGGGGTAATAATACCTGGGCAGTTTGGTCCAATCAGACGGGTCTTGGTGCCCGACAGGCCACGCTTTACGCGCACCATATCCAGAACAGGAATACCTTCGGTGATGCAAACAACTAATGGAATTTCTGCATCCACTGCTTCCAAAATCGCATCGGCTGCGAATGGAGGTGGAACATAAATCACCGATGCGTTTGCGCCGGTTTTTGAAACGGCTTCATGCACGGTATCAAAAATAGGAAGGTCAAGATGAACGCCGCCACCTTTACCCGGGGTTACGCCGCCAACCATCTTGGTGCCATACGCAATCGCTTGCTGCGAGTGGAAGGTACCTTGCGAGCCGGTGAAACCCTGACAAATTACTTTGGTATCTTTATTTACGAGAACAGCCATGATCGAATTCCTTAAAGTCTAGTGATTAAGCAGCTTTTTTTGAAATAGCAGCGACGATTTTCTTTGCGCCATCAGAGAGGTTGTCGCCGGCAACAATCGGCAAGCCACTTTCCGCGAGCATCTTTTTACCCAAATCGACGTTGGTACCTTCAAGGCGCACCACCAATGGCACGCTCAGCTTTACTTCCTTCGAGGCTTCGATGATGCCATCTGCAATAATATCGCAGCGCATAATGCCGCCGAAAATGTTCACGAAAATTCCCTTCACGTTCTTATCGGAAAGAATAATCTTGAATGCCTTGGTCACGCGTTCCTTGGTTGCGCCGCCGCCCACATCGAGGAAGTTGGCTGGTTCGCCGCCATACAGCTTCACGATATCCATGGTGGCCATAGCAAGGCCTGCACCGTTCACCATGCAGCCGATGTTGCCATCGAGTTTTACATAGTTCAGGTCGTTCTTGGTTGCTTCCAATTCTGCTGGATCTTCTTCGGTTTCATCGCGCATACCCGACACTTCCTTTTGACGGAAGAGCGAGTTGTCATCGAAGTTTACCTTTGCATCAAGGGCAATCACATCGCCTGCACCGGTTACAACCAGCGGGTTGATTTCAACAATGGCGCAATCCAGCTCGTTGAATGCTTTCCACATACCAAGCAGGAATTTCACGCAGTTATTGACCTGCGCGCCTTCAAGTCCAAGACCAAATGCAACTTTGCGCGCATGGAATGCTTGCATGCCGGTGGCTGGGTCAATGGAGAATTTCTGGATTTTTTCTGGATGCTTTGCTGCAACTTCTTCGATGTCCATACCGCCTTCGGTGGATGCCATCACGGTTACGCGGCTGGTTGCACGATCAACCAGAAGACCTAAATAAAGTTCGCGCTTAATATCGCAACCTTCTTCAATGTAAATACGGCCAACTTTTTGTCCCTTGGGGCCTGTCTGGTGTGTTACAAGGGTCATGCCCAACATGCGTTGCGCTTCAAGTTTCACAGCATCGATGCTCTTTACAACTTTTACACCGCCGGCTTTACCGCGACCGCCTGCATGGATTTGTGATTTCACTACCCATAATGAACCGCCCAAATCCTTGGCAACCTTTTCTGCTTCTTCTACAGTGAATGCAGCGCCGCCACGGGGCACGTTTACGCCATAACGGCGGAGGAGTTCTTTGGCTTGGTATTCATGAATGTTCATTGGTTCGGCCTATCGGTTGAAGAACTTATAATAAGTAGGCAGTCAAAACGTTGTTTTGCACTGCAAAAGATGGCCTTGAAATAGCGTGATTTATCGCCCCATGCAAGGGGGTTACACATGGGCAAGCCAAACAAACCACAAACAAGCCTATAGCAATAGGAGTCGCTATGGTTACAGCTATAATTTAAGGATTAATGATAAGGCTTATCGATGCCCGCCTGGATTGGTACCCAGCGCCAGAATAAAGAAAATAACCGATAGTCCCACAACGGCCAAGCTGCCAACGAAGGCAAAAAATAATAGAACCTGCGGCAAGCCTTCGCGGGTGAAGCGAAGATTTTTACGTGCTTCTTTAATAAGAGATATCAATCCCAGCTGATTTGGATCAACAAACCCGATATAGGATGCATCAACAAGACCGGTTTGCAAAAACAGGTTGGAGATGAGCTTTAAAAAATGCCCATGCTGCCCACGCATGTTTTTCAGGTCTTCACCCAGTTCAGGGTTGAACATAAAGCGAAGAATTTTACCGGTCTGCGATTTTTCTTTTTGATTTCCGGTCGGAATGCCTGCAATCGGACCACGGCCTTTAAACGGGCCGCCGGGCTGCTGATTGAATGGGTCAAAATTGGTTCCAAACATGATGCTATCTTATCGTTTTTGGGGTTGTCGGTAAAGCTTAGAATTTAAAAGGCAAGGTTATGGGATATTCAAGCGTGCTTGGTGACCGGCCTGAATAGCTCCACGCACGTCATTTGGATGGGCAGTTAGATGTGAGGTCACAGCATTAGCAGCCGCCGCTGCTTGCGCAGGGTTTGAAATGGTTCCTAGCGCATTAATACCACTAAGTGCTTGACTGAATTGTTGTGCAGCTTGCGGGCCAGCAGATGCGGGCGGTGCATGCTGTGCAGCAGCAGCTTGCACGCCTTGTTCAACGTTCGGAGCTGCAATAGGTGCCGCTGGATCAGGTGAAGGCGCAGGTAGAGCTGGAGCCGCCGGTTCCGGAGCAGGCGCAGGCGCTGGTGCCGGAGCAGGTGCTGGAGCTGGTGCAGCTGCAGCAGGCGAACGTGCTGGTCCTTGAGGTGCGGTCATTTGGCGTGCATTGGCGCCGGCTTGTCCACTGCGGCCACCGCCACCTGCAGAACCGTGTGCATTACCATGCGCCATGGTGTTACCAGCACTCAAAGCGGCACCGCCAAGTGAACCAGCAAGTTGACCCAACATGGCTGTACCTTTTTCTGCCATCTGAATGGTTTGTGCGGCATCGCCCATATTTTCTTCATGGCTGTTACCACCAATCCAGCGCGTTGCGTGCTTGGCGAACGTATCCATTACCTTCAGTGCCATGTTCAAGCAGGTGTACAGCATCGACACATACATATTACCAAATGCAATCTTGGCAACGACATACATACCACCTTTAAACGCACCCGCACTTGATGTAATCGCTTGATAGAATGTGGTGACTAAATGCGCCGCGATATTAAACAGCAAGATGGATGCAATCAGACCAAAGATCGTCATCACCGGCCTTAAGAAGGTATGGATGATGATGTGATAGCTCGGCTCGACTTTCTGTCCGGCAAAACCTTCGCCATAAGGTGTCAGGTAAGCGAGTGCCAAAAGTGGCGCGCAGACAAGGGATTCCACAACCAATGCCAGCCACGTCATCACCGACAATACAAACTTCATGAACGGTAACATCGGTGTGAATATCCCGATAAGCACACCCATCGTCATCAATGTACTTGCAAAGGCGGATAGTACCGGAATAGCCATCTGTGCCCAGAATAATCCGGCTTTTGGACCAAACGCTTTGCTTTCCTTGCTCGCAACCTGCGATGAATACATGGCGTGTTGCGGTTCATTCACGCCAAGGTCAACGGCGGCGCCCACGCAATCCAGCGACGTTCGGATCATCCGGTGACCCAAATCCACCAGCTCTGCGAGCGGACTATTCCCCAGATCAATATAGAAGGCGACACTTCCAGGTGACCATAAGCCAGAAACGACACCTAGCTGATCCATAAATAATAATAGCAAGTCGACAAATTTACGGCCGGCAACGGTATTACCAATCATGTTGGATACAGCGCCACCACCCGATATGTGCGACACATATTTTCCAACAATCCATTCGGCCATTTTAAAGAATGCCTGTTGAACGTTTTCAGGACGTATAAGTTCGGATTTGGGGCCAGTAATAATCGGTAAGGTATCTGTACCCGATACGCGGTTACTACCGCCGGCCGCTAGTTGCAGGAAGTATGAACCCGCTTCAACCCAACCTGCACCTGCAGATCCTGCGCCATCATTCCAACCGCCGCTGACAGACTCCAATGTACCAAGCGCAAGCGCCAATCCCATTGCGGGCGCAGGTCCGGGGTCTTGATTAAACTGTGAATTACCTTGCACGAAATAGGGCGCGTACTGCTCCATCTGGGCAATGATTTGCTCGATACCCGCGACGCCCGCTGCGGCACCCGGCCCCATCGCAAAGATAATCACACTTCCACAAAGTGCTTCGTATTTTTCATTCCCGTACAGAATGGCAGGGCCATATCCGCGACGGGTAATCATTTCCTTTGCCGCAGCAGAGCTGCCGGATTTTTGCAGGTTGTTGTTGATTAAATGCATGCATGCGCCGATTTTCGCGGCTTCACGTGCAATGGCGCCTACATCGGGCATATGCGGGGTCGGGCTTGTACCCGCGCCGCTTCCTGCTTGATCAAGAAAAGCCCACCATACGCGGCTGGCCATATTCGATCCCCACTCGATAATCTGCAGGGTGATGTATTGTGCGGAATTCAGACCGGAGGCGAGGGGAACCAATAACCCGATGGCAATGACCAATCGAATGGGCGCCCATACTTGGTTGGTACGTTTACCGCCCACCACACCTTGGTGCGCAGTTTCACCCGTCATCACCAACAAGTGATATAAAAGAATAACGCTGGCAACAATCAAAAGCGCATTACTATAAATACCCAGCGCACTACGCAGTGCGGCTGCATATTGCAACGATGACCCAGGGTCAGCAATCGGGCCAGAACCATTTCCGCGGAACATCTGTACCCAGCCACTACCAGACCCGTTATCGGCGTCAAAAATTTGCGCTTCAGCCGGCGATGGTGCAATGGACAGCACGGCAAATAATAAAAGGAACGCCGCCAGATATTTTGAAGGTGATGTGAGGGAGCGTGCAAAAGGCTGCGCTATACATGCGCACAAAAACTTGCCGAAATCAGCAAGCATGGTGGATAGTTTTTTACCGTCCCGTTGCATCATCTTTTTTCAAAACTTTTGGGAATAACTTCAGCACCTTAGGCGCGGTTCCTCAACTTCAGACTCAAGCCCTAAATGCGTGTTTTCCTTGAGGCCAAGAGTAGCGGACAATAGTTGACGAGATTTTAATTCTGACCGTTACGGTTAACGATACGTAAAGAAAACGGCCCAAACGGGCCGTTTTTGCAAGCTAACTTTAATACCAAAACTAGGGAGCATTAAGGCGTAAAGCGCCTCAAAACTTCCGGGTTCTGACCAATATTGATATCCGTTTGTACAGTTCTTGTTGGGTTGCTTGGATTTACCACTCTAACAGCAATATTATCGGCATTTGCAAAAGCAGGATCTGCGGGAATGGCAATCGCTTCGCCATTAGGGCCGCGCGTTACTGTTGCGCTAACAACTTGTCGTTCTTGTACAACAGGTAGGCTTTGTCCAGTGGCTGTTCTTGGTCCAAATACAATCTGTCCGGCCGCATTGCGTCGATAGCGCTGTACTTCAACCGTAGTCCTGTCAGCCGTGCCAGCATCTCTGGCTAAATTAAGGCCCGTGCAGGCAACTTCCAGTTGTTGAAATCTGTTGCTGCTGGCCGGTGTAGTCAGTGGTGCAAGGCCATTCACAACGCAAGATTCATCGCGCCAAATTAACGTGGCTTGCGTAGCTGGTCGCGCGGGTTGTGCTTCTGTTCTGCGTTGTACCTCTGCGGCAATTTCGGGTTCAGTAAGCGTTCGGCCTGCTCGTTGCGCCTCTTCTCTGATAGCTGCTACCACTGGTGCATTGCGTTGAGCAAGCTGTCGCTGTGCATCGGTTACTACAGCGTCGCGTTGAACGCCTGGATCCGCAGCCCGTCTTGTATTTACGCCCTCAATGTAGGCTCTGTTTTCCGGTGGTGTTGGAGAATCTGAATTATATGCAACAATACCCACACCAACTGTCGCAGCAGTTGCTGTGCCTGCCATCCAACCAAGTCGTCTTCTGGCAGATGCTGTGCTATCCCACATGCGCCCAAGCAGAGAACGTTCTGCTGTGGCTGCCGGTGCTACAGTTGCAGCAGGTCTTCCTAAACCAACCAGGCCGCGCGCCCAACGCGCTGCTTGCACAACTTTTCCAACGCCAACAACCGCACCTGTTACTGACCCCGCCGTGTAGGCTGGGTCTTGACTGGCTGCTGCTGTCAGTTGCTCTTGTTCTCTGTTACGCTCTTCTACAGTGCCACCCAATACAGCACTGTCCATGCGTGCGGCTATCCTGTCTGCGTAACCGAAGGTCAGCATATTGGCTGCACCACGCATAAAATTATCTACGCGTCTAAATACTGATGGACTCTCATCGGGCATAACTACGCCTTTCGGGTATGTTTAGTAAAAAATCATCATATAAATATATGTACAATATAGCTAAAAAAGCTTAATAAAACTTTAGCTTAACATGTAAATAATGCACTGATTATCATAGCTTTTTTTGTCTACGATGGTTTATTTGGTTTAATAACCTATCGTAAATTATGATCATCGCTTTCCTAGCAAACGAAAATGTTGCCTTTACGCGCTATCACGTGCAGCAAGGCCAGCCAATACTGCGCCATCGATGTCGTTCGGATTTTGTTGAATGCGCGCCATCACAATGGATCTAACAGCGTTTTCCTTTTCACTTGGCAATCCGCCATCCGCTCTAATTCTGCTCATCGCTATGTCCACTGATCCGGTCGCTAAACGCGGTTGGCTTGGCTGACCAGATGCAATTTGCTGTCTTGGTTGGGTTCCACTTGCTGCGCGCGTAACAGATGGGCCTGGCGGGTCACCAGCCACCGCAGTGGTAGATCCAGATGGACCGCCATTCGTACCATCTGCAACTTGTGAAGAAGTGTCCCCGCCATCTACTGCGGAATCATCCTGACCACCAGTTGCAACCGGCATTGGGGCTGGTGCATTTGCTAGCCTTGTTGATGGATCGTCCTGTGATGGGTCAATTGCAGCGCCGCCTCTATTGCCACCTGGCGGTGTACGTGGTGGTGTGCCGCTCGGCGTGCCACCGGGCGTTCCATCATCGCCACCCGAATTGCGACCGTTAATTGCCGCGACAAGTTGGTTTTGCCTATCTGTAGCAAGGCCTTCAGCTTCTTTTTTATCTTTTTTAGCCTGTCTGGAATCTTTCCATGATTTTAAACCATCACCAGCTTTACTTAGTGGAGACATAAGGGTTTGCGGTAGTGATTGGAATTGACTGATTAATTGTGCACCACCTACTGCGCCTGCGGTACTCAAGAAGCTGCCATGGTCATCATAGCTTTCTTCGCTTGCGCTACCACCCATCCATTTCATGGCGTGTTTTGGAATATGCTCGATCATTTTGAAGGAGATATTGGCGGCAGAATAAATAAGTGCCACATACATGAAACTGTAGACCAGTTTTTGCATGAAACGCATCGCACTGCCTGACTCAATCCCGTATACACCGCTGGTTGCAGCATAGAAGGACGCATTCAGGAATTTAGCCGCGACATAAAACATCAGCATCGCGCAAATTAGACCAATGATGCACAGAATGGGGCGCAGGAATAATTGGAATATTAGAAAGAAAGCATTCCGCGTATTAGGCCCTGAAAACCCTTCGCCTTTTGGCGTTAAAAACGCTAATGCCATAAATGGTACCAGTATCATCGCTTCAATCAAGCTGCCTAGCCATGTCAGGATAGAGAAGAAAAACCGCGTGAACGGCAACATCGGCACGATGTAAGCAAGCAATACGCCAGCCATCAGGAATAGGGTAGCAATCAACATCAATATGCCCGAGATTGCACTCACCAATGCGCCCGTGGCATTGAATGAAAAGATGCCAAGTAACGCACCGCCAGCTGTCGCAAGAATTGCCCAGCTAATATAGTTCAATCCTAGGCGTACTTTTTTGTGGCCTAGCTCGGCAATTTCACCAAATGGATTGGTGGATGATCCTAAATCACCAAAGGCTTTTCTTGGGTCTGCATCCCACAAACCAATCGTAATCGCTGCTCTGTCAATAAATCGGAATAATGGTTCGGCAGGATCAGTGGTAAGATTGACCAAAAATGATTTCATAAAATCAATAAAGCTTTGACTTTCTTCCGTCGCGGTAATGGCTGCTCTTGCAGCAGGCGTTAATCCGCCGCCAGCATCTTGTGGACGCGCCCCGTTATTCAGATGGTTTAAAAATTCTTGGTAATTGGCGTAAGCCGATGCGTAGCGTTCTCTGAATACTTCAATATTGGGGCCAATCGCTTCTGGAATATTTTGTGCGCCATTAATCATCTGGCCTTCGGCTCTGGTTATTCTTAAAAAATAACTTCCAGCTGATGTCCATCCTTGATTATCAGCGGCATCTTGAATTTCTCGTGTGAGAGTTTCCATCGCTTGTCTTGCCCGGGCCGTTGATGATTCAACGCGTGCAGTTACTACTGCTTGGAAATTATTGATGATGCCGTCTAGATACTCGGTGCGCGGTTTAGGTAGCGTGCGGCCAGATGGCAAAAATGGCTGTATCAAATTGCTTACTTGTGTCGCAATTTGGCCTTCTGCGTTGATGAAATCATCACTGTTTTCTTGCGCATATAGTCGCGCTAATTGTGCGTCTTGTGGGTTGCCTGTGCCTGTTTGCGTATTGGGTACTTTGTGGCGGATCATGCCGCAGATGTCGCGGTTAACCCTGTTTCCAAATATATACCGCGCTGATACTCCGTCGGGAACAGGAGATGCACTTACAATATCGTTTGGTAATGCAAGCTGTGTAGCATAATAATTGATAAAGCCCTTGCAGGCATAAATTTTTACAGTGGTGTTGGCTAAATCCTGTACGCGCGGTGCTGGCGGAGTGGATAATGACTCGCTGTCTCCAAGTTTTGATGCAAATAATTTCCATCCTTGGCTGGCCAGGCCCGAGCCCCATTTGGAAATCTGCAGCACAATCAATTGCCCTGAATTCAAACCACCTTCGTTTGCAATAGGTACAAGTAGGCCTATAGCAAATACTAAACGTATAGGTGACCATAATGTATTTGTGTCTTTGCCGCCGACCTGTCCGGTCTTTGCGCTTTCAGCGGTCATTTGAATGAGTTCATAAAGTAATTTGATGGACGCAATTATCAGTAATGCATTACTAAAAAATTCCATTAAACTGCGCAGTGCTCTAATGGCTGGCGTCGGAGATTCAGGTGCGGTGGTGAAGCCTTCCTTGTAATAGGTCAGATCATTATCGGTGACCTGAAATAGAAAGCCAATTACGCGGCAGCCCCAATCCAGGTTTCCTAAACAATCGAACATCCCATTGGTTGGTCCGGCTGCTTGCGCGTTTGTTGGGGCAAGCGAAAGCATCGCTACGAAAAGAAGGGGCAGAATTTTAAGGCCTGCGACTGCTGGCCCGCGAGCCGATGCGAGCGAAGCCTTGCGGCGTATGAGCATGAAGAAGTAAAAGAGACTTTTCATAGGGTTATAGTACCACGCAAGTTTTGAAAGTATTCCGCTATACTCACATTATAATGAGAATAGTTAACGCTATGGTTAACAAAATGTAACGAATTAAGAATGAATCGTGGCAAAACCCTATAATCAAGCCACAGTGCCTCAGCCACTAAATACCTATAGCACAATAGAATTTACACAATAATATGGTCATCCAACTTGTCAGATCATAACAGCTTTAGGCCTTGTTTCATGAAAACCTTAACGGATATCCGCACGACCTTCCTTGAAAGCTTCAAAAATGCAGGCCACACGGTGGTGGAGTCGAGCCCGCTGGTGCCGCGTAATGACCCGACCTTGATGTTCACCAATTCGGGCATGGTGCAATTCAAAAACATTTTCACTGGCGCGGAAACCCGCCCGTATACCCGTGCCACCACGGCGCAGAAATCCGTTCGCGCGGGAGGTAAGCACAACGATTTGGAAAATGTGGGTTATACTGCACGCCATCACACATTTTTTGAAATGCTCGGCAATTTTTCATTTGGCGATTATTTCAAAGATACCGCGATTGAACTCGCCTGGAATTTAATTACTAAAGAATATGGCCTGCCAAAAGAAAAACTCTGCGTCACCGTGTATGCGGATGATGATCAGGCGGCTGGCTATTGGAAAAAAATTGCAGGTCTATCGGATGATAAAATTATCCGCATCGCAACCTCGGACAATTTCTGGCAAATGGGTGATACAGGCCCTTGCGGTCCATGCTCGGAAATTTTTTATGACCACGGCCCAAGCGTTGCTGGCGGTCCTCCGGGCAGCGTCGATGCCGATGGCGATCGTTTCATCGAAATCTGGAATTTGGTGTTCATGCAATATGAACAATTGGAGCCAGGAAAACGCATTCCACTGCCTAAACCATCCATTGATACCGGCATGGGGCTGGAGCGTTTAGCTGCTGTATTGCAAGGCGTTCATTCAAATTATGAAACCGACTTGTTTATGGCACTCATCAATCTGTCGGCTGATTTGACCAAGGTGAAACCCGAAGGCGCATCTCTTGCCTCCCACCGTGTGATTGCTGACCATTTGCGTGCATCCTCATTCCTGATTGCTGATGGGGTGATGCCGGGGAATGAAGGTCGTGGTTATGTGCTGCGTCGTATTATGCGCCGCGCGATGCGCCATGCACATATTCTGGGGGCAAAGGAACCATTGATGTACCGCTTGCTGCCAGAGCTGGTGAAATTGATGGGCGCCGCTTACCCCGAGCTTATTCGCGCGCAGCCACTTATTTCTGAAACGTTGAAGCTGGAAGAAACCCGTTTCAAACAAACGCTGGATCGCGGCTTGAAATTGCTTGATGAAGAAACATCCAAGCTTTCCGGCAAACCACTTGCGGGTGATGTTGCATTCAAGCTGTACGATACCTTCGGCTTCCCGCTCGATTTAACGCAAGACGTGTTGCGTGGTAAGGGCCTGACGGTTGATACCGCAGGGTTTGATGCCGCCATGGCGCGTCAAAAGGCGGAAGCCCGCAAAAACTGGACGGGTTCAGGTGATGCAGCCACATCGCGCATCTGGTTTGAACTGCGCGAAGAAATCGGCGCATCTGAATTTCTTGGCTACTCCACCGAAAAAGCCGAAGGTCAGGTACAGGCCTTGGTGGTTGATGGCAAAAAGGTATCCAGCGCCTCACAAGGACAAAAAGTTGCGGTCATCATCAACCAAACCCCGTTCTATGGGGAATCTGGCGGGCAGGTGGGTGATACCGGTCACATGACCTTTAGCGATAGTTTGGTCATCCGCATTGATGACACTAAAAAAGAAGCAGGCGATGTGATTGTTCATCATGGTGTTGTTGAAAAAGGCAGCGTCAAAATCGGCGATGGTCTGAACCTGATTGTTAATCACGCACGCCGCAGTGCAATCCGCGCCAACCATTCGGCCACCCACTTGATGCATGAGGCGTTGCGCCGCGTGCTGGGTGAGCATGTCAGCCAAAAAGGTTCACAGGTAACCCCAGACCGTTTGCGTTTCGACTTCAGCCATTCAGTCTCCATGACTGCCGAGCAACGCAAGGCTGTGGAAGATATGGTCAATGAGCGCATTCGCGCAAACGAAGAAGTCATTACCCGCATCCTCACGCCGGATGAGGCAATGAAGGAAGGCGCCATGGCACTGTTTGGTGAAAAATATGATGATGAAGTGCGCGTGCTTAGCATGGGCGGAGTAGAAGAGGGGCACGTCAAGCCATTTTCTATGGAACTGTGTGGCGGTACGCACGTAAAGCGCACAGGTGATATCGGCCTATTTAAAATCGTCAGCGAAAGCGCGGTTGCTGCGGGTATCCGCCGCGTGGAAGCTGTTACGGGCATTGGCGCGCTGGCTTATTTCAATGAGCAAGAGAAGCTCGTGCAGCAATCAGCTGAAAGTTTACGTGTAAATCCATCCGAAGTTGCAAACCGGATTGCAGCACTGGTTGATGAACACAAAAAACTTGAACAGGAATTGGCAAGCATCAAACGTAAAGCCTTGATTGACAGTGCAACAGGCGGCGCGGGTGGTAGCCAACAGGAAGCCGGCAAGAAAATCGGTAACGTTACATTCATCTCCCGCATCATGAATGATGTTGAAGCAAAGGAATTGAAGCCAATTGCCGATGCCATGAAGCAAAACCAGAAAGAAAAAGGTGTGATTGTGCTATGCTCCTCCAGTGAAGGAAAAGTTTCATTGCTGGTTGGCGTTACCACAGATTTAACCGCGAAGGTGAATGCCGTTGAGTTGGTAAAACTTGGTGCAGAAGCTCTGGGCGGTAAGGGTGGCGGTGGTCGTCCCGATATGGCGCAAGCTGGCGGAAACGATCCAAGCAAAATGTCGCACGCCATTGCAACCATCGAGGATGCTGTTAAAAAACTCAGCGCGGCATAACCAATACAGATAGTGAGATCATGAAAGCCCCATCGATTAAGCAAGTTGGTTTACTGTTAGTCGTCGCAGGTTTATTCGCGTTTTTTATCATCAAAAGCCAGCTGCCCGAAGCGGTTGAAGTCATCAAACCCAGCAGGGGTAAGGCAATCGAAGCGGTTTATGCCACCGGCATTGTGGATGCCGTCGATGTGGCGCGTGTCGGTGCACAGGCCGCTGGCCGTATCGTAACGGTATTGGTTGATGTCGGCGATGAGGTGAAGCAAGGTCAGGCTTTAGCGATGATGGATGATGAAAAAGGCCTGCAACGTAAAAAAGATGCCGATGCTCGGCTATTTATGGCACAGCAAGAACAGCAACGTCAGGCCACTTTGTTAAAACGCGGCTTTGCCACCCAGCAAGCCTTACAAAAAGCGGATACAGAACTGCAGCAAGCCAAAGCCGCCGCAGATAGCATCGATAAAGATTTGCGTGATATGGCTATCCTTGCTCCTATCGATGGCACGATTATCAAGCGTGATGTTGACCCTGGGCAAAGTGTTCCCGCCAATACGGCATTATTTAACATCTCCTCCACAAAAAAACTCCGCATCGTATCTGATGTGGATGAACGGGATATTCCGCGTGTAAAGCACGGCACCCGCATTGCTGCAAAAAGTGAAGCATTTATTGGCGATGTTTTTGAAAGCAAGGTGGATGTCATTCGCCCTGTCGGTGACAGTGCTACGCGCACCTACCGCGTGGATTCCTATTTGCCCGATAATACCAAATTGATGGCGGGCATGACCGTGGATGTGAATATTGTGCTGGAAGAACGCGATGATGCAATATTGGTTCCAGCCGGTGCGGTGGTGCGTGAAAAACCTCAAGGCGGTGAATTGGGCAATGCCTATTTATGGGTAGTACGTGATGGCAAATTAGCCCGCCAACCAGTGGATGTCGGTGCGGTTTCTCCTGATAAGGCCGAGATTAGAAAAGGCATTGATGAAAATGACCAGATTGCCATTCGCCCTGATAAAAAATGGAAAGACGGCAAACGCGTCATGACCACCGAAGCTGCCGCAGAGCAGAAAAAACTAAACGTCTTTGATCCACCCACACCCTAATGCTTCCTCTCTCCCTGCAAATTGCGTTGTCTCATTTGCGGTTTCGCAGGCGGCAAATGCTTGTCTCCGTGTTTGGTGTGGCAATCGGCGTTGGCTTCTTCATATCCATTTCCGGAATGATGAATGGCTTTCAGGATTATTATCGCTCTGAGATTATTGAATCCAACCCGCATATCATTATTACTGATGAATATCGGCAATCGCCATCACAGCCCTTAGAGCAAATTGAAAAAAACGCAGTATTGCAAATCAACCATAAGGTGGCACGCGACCCTGTGCGGGGTCTGTCCAATGCACCGCAAATCATGCAAAGTCTGAATGCCATACCGGGCGTACATTACGCGCCAACCTTGCGCGGGCAAATTCTGCTGCGCCGCGCCGGTCGTGATTATGCGGTTTATGCGCTGGGTATTGATCCGATTAAAGAAGTCGCTGCCTCAAACCTTGCCAAAGACATGGTGGTGGGCAGCATCGGTAGCCTTGGCGCAGTCCCTGATGGTGTTATCTTGGGCGTAAAGCTTGCCGAAAAAATGGAAGCTGAGCTAGGCGATACCTTATCGGTAGCCGCGCGTGGTGGCCGCGCTACATTGCGTGTGGTGGGTATATTCAAAACCGGCCTTGAACAGCTCGATGTCAGTCAGGTTTATGTCAATATCACCAAGCAGCAATCCATGCAGGGGCGCGCCCGCATCATCAACGAAATCCGTGTAAAGCTGGATGATATTAAACAATCCATCCCCATGGCCGAACAACTCGAAGCACGCTTTGGGTATAAAGCCGCGCCATGGGAAGAAACCAATAGCCGTATCTTATCGGTGTTCGTTTTACAAAATGCCATCATCTACGCGACCGTCACGGCGATTATGATGGTGGCTGGCTTTGGTATTTATAACATCATCTCCACCATCGTGATGGAAAAGGCACGTGATATCGCCATCATGCGTTCCATTGGCTTATCGCAATCGGATGTGGTGCGTATATTCCTGATTCAAGGGCTGGTGGTCGGCGTGATTGGCTCGGTGGTTGGCTGCGGTATGGGCTATCTTATGGGGCAGGGCTTACACATGATACCTGCGCCGGGCGCAACCGAGCCTGGGCAAACGCTTCGTGTCACAATGGAAGCATGGCGTTTTGGCTTGGCATCCACTATTTCCTTATCCATTGCGGTGATAGCGGCGTGGCTGCCATCCCGCAAAGCGGCACAAACCAATCCCCTCAATATCATTCGCGGGGCGACATGAGTAATCCCGCCAACCCAACCGTATTGCAAACTACCCATCTTGGCCGCGTAATCACCGAAGGCGAAATCAGCACTACCTTGGTCGATGATATTTCAATCGAAGTGAATAAAGGTGAATTTGTCGCCATCACTGGTCCATCGGGTTCGGGCAAATCATCGTTGCTTTATCTGCTTGGCTTGCTTGATGTGCCAACGTCGGGCGATGTATTGGTGGATAATATTCCAACTGCACATCTGGGGGAGGATGACCGCGCCAAAATGCGGTTATCCCATTTTGGGTTTGTGTTCCAATTTCATTTTTTGCTGCCTGAACTTACCATTCTTGAAAATGTATTGGTGCCGATGCGCAAATTACAAAAGGCCAGTGACGAGCAATTGATTGCCAGTGCCAAAGAAACGCTGGCCATGCTCGATATGAAAGGGCAGGAATATAAATACCCCTCACAACTCTCTGGCGGGCAGCGTCAACGCGTGGCCATTGCCCGTGCGCTTGCCAATAATCCGCGCATCCTGATGGCGGATGAACCCACCGGTTCATTGGATAGTAAAAACGGCCAAGCGGTCTTTGATATTTTGCAAAATTTAAGTAAGGCCGGACACACGGTGATTGTTGTTACCCATGACCCGCATTTTGCATCGCTGGCATCGCGCAATATCAAACTGGTTGATGGAAAATTGGTAGAATAATTACGGTACGGGGTATGGATCCCAGCTGGTAATATCCACGCCCGCAATCGACAACTTGCTGTCTTTAATCGTAATGGGCACGCGGATGGTTTTTGCTTCACCCGCAGGTGTTTTGGGGTCTTCCAATAATTTAAGTGCAGCTTTAATCACGCTCGCAACAATTGGCTGAACCTGGTTTTGTTCGCGCAGTACATCAATCGCTTGTTCATAACCGCTGATGCTGCTGTTCAAGGTGGCGTTAGGCTGGTCATTCTTATCCAGCGTCAAATTTCCCTTGGCATTGATGGTGAGTGAACCCCAGTTCAACAGCACGCGGTCAAATTCAATGCTGCCTTCGCTGTCGCGCCATTCTTCAATGGATTTTTTGTTATCCAATTGCGGGGCAATGCCCTTTAATTTCGCTTTAAAGCTCAATTCTTGCACCAGATTGCCAAGGGCAACCTTGTGGTTTTCATCAAGACCCAGTGACGTTAAATGCGCCTGCACAAACAGACCATTATCATTCTTTGAGTGGGGTTTGAATAATGGGCGCGCAACGCTCAGCATCAGACCTTTGGTAGTAAAGGTATAATTCGCCTTATAAAAAAAGAATTTGCTTGTGTTATCGGATGTAGCCGTGATGCGAAACGGGGTGAGGGGGTTAACTGCCAGTTTCAAATCGGGCACAGAAATACGGAACACATCCGGGCGCTCATATTTGAAATCATTGCAACGCATGGTCACGGCAAACGGGAAACCGCCGGTGTTCATATCGCAGTTGATGGATGCGCCTTGGGCAATTTGTTCTTTTTGCCAGGCTTCATAACGCGCAACTACATCCCCCTTCACGTCAAACCAGTAGAAGATGTAGATGACTAAAAGGGCAACCGAGATGCCAAGTGTAAGTGCCGCGCGGCGATTCATGATTCTAAAAACGGGTAACAATAAAATGTGTTGTGGGGTTATTCTTCGACCCCGATACTAGCGAAAATCAAAACAAAAAGAAAACCCTCATTTAACCCTTTGGACGCGCAGTTATGACCGTACCCACCCCCAACCACAGCCATGCGGCAACCAGCCACAAGCTTGCGCTACGGGGGATGTTATGCGCGTTTTTTGGCTTCTTCTTTTTCAGCTGCCAAGACGTATTGATGTCGGTTAACACCCATCTTTACCCGTCCTTGCAGCTCACATGGATGAATTGCGTGATGGTACTGGTGGTCTTGGTGGCGGTCCTGTTTTTTCGCAAAGGATGGAACGGTTTAAAAGTTGTATTGTACACTGGACATTTAAAGACCCATATCGTGCGCGGATCATTATTGGCGATTGGTACGGTATTGGTATTTGTGGCGATTAAAGATGTGCCACTGCCCAATTTTTACACCATCATTTTTATCGGGCCATTATTGGCGGTAAGTTTGTCGGGCCTGTTTTTAAAAGAACCGATTGGCTTTGCCAAAATGGCTGCGTTGCTTACCGGGTTTGTTGGGCTGATCATTGCGCTGCGCCCCGGAACAGAGGGATTTAATACACATAGTATTTACGTACTGATTGCAGCATGTCTTTTCGGATGCACAGCATTGATGGGGCGGTTTTTAGGCCGTAAAGATACAGCGTTATCGCTAATCTTTTATCCCATTGTATTGCTGGTGGTGTTCTTTTCATTTCCTGTGGCATTGCAATTTAAGCCCATTGCCCAAGAGCATTTGTTGCAGGTTTTGGCAACCGGTGTGTTCACAACGGCAGCGTTTTTCTGCAACGCGCATGGTTATAAAATGGCGCCGATTTATCTGATTGCGCCGTGTCAGTTCCTGCAATTTTTCTGGGGGAGCATTGCCCATGCGGTGCTGAACCATAAGCTCCCGGAACCCGCAGTGATTATGGGCGCCGCTTGCATTATTATGAGTAATGCCTTGATCATTTATCTGCAGTCTCGCCAGCAGACAAAGGTTCCAACTCCATGAAGCAGCATTCATCGGCGATACTTGGCGCGCTCACATCGGCGGTTGCGTTTTTGTTTTTTACATTATTCGATACGCTGGCCAAATATCTGACGCAGTCGAGTTCGGTATTTCAAATCATGGCGGTGAGCTATGCGGCTGGCTGTATCATCATGGTTGGCTATGTGTTGGTGCGATATAAGGCAGATAGCAAAGCGGTTTTTCAAATCCACAAACCCAAGTTGCATATCGCGCGCGGGATAACGCAAATTATCGGGCAGAGCTGCGCGTATCTGGCATTGCCGCATGTATCACTGGCTGAATTTTACGTGTTGATTTTTACGATGCCAGTGATTGTGATTTTGATTTCCGCGCTGACGTTGAAAGAAACCATCAAGCCCTATGTATGGCTAATTCTGTTGGTGAATTTTATTGGCGTATTAATTGCGCTGCGTCCGGATCAAGGATTTAACATCTGGATGCTGGTGCTGTTTGCCGGAACCTTTGTGTTGTCATGTTCGCTGGTATTGCTGCGCAAGATGATGCAAACGGAATCCACCGAAATGACCAGCATTACGACGACCGCGGCCTTGGCGATTGGCGCGGTTATCCCCGCATGGATGGCACCGCAGGCGATTGAACTAACGGGTTTGATGTGGATGTTACTGGGCGGGGTATTTTGTTGTTTTGCGCAGATATTATTGTCGACTGCGTATAAACTTGCGCCAACCGCATATTCCAGCCCGCCGCAATTTTTGCAACTGGTGTATGGCGCGGTTGCAGGATATATCGTGTTTGGTGATGTGCCGAGTGTGTGGATTTATGTGGGCGGTGCGATTGTGATTGCCGCGAATATTGGTCTGATTTTACAGCAACCGCGCCGCGCGAATGCTGGACAAAACGGTTAGTTTTATAAAACTGCCGTGAAACAAAGGCTTAGTCCAAGTGTTTCACGTGAAACACTTCGATTAGTTGAAAAGAGTGGTTTAGCAAAAATTTGTTTGACGATTTTTTATCTGCAAAAATGCGTTTTCGTTTTTTGCAAATTGAAATTTTATAATCAGCAATTTTATGCGTTGTTCAAATTGAACAATTGAATATTACGCGCGTTTAACAGCCAATACCGCATTCAAACCGCCGAATGCAAAGGAGTTGCTGATGGCGGCGTTGATGGGCATTTCGCGGGCGGTGTTAGGAATAACATCCACATCGCATTCAGGATCTTTTTCAACAAAGTTGATGGTAGGCGGAGCGATCTGGTTTTTAACCGCCAAGATGGTTGCCACCATTTCGAGTGCGCCAGCCGCGCCAAGCGCGTGACCAAACATGGACTTGCTGGATGAGAGTGGCGGTACGTTGCCTTCGCCAAAGGCCATTTTTATGGCCTTGGTTTCAGTTGCGTCATTGCTGCGCGTGCCTGTGCCGTGGGCGTTAATGTAGTGAATGTCAGTGGTGTTAAGCGATGCATCACGCAGTGCGCCCTTCATAGCGCGCGCCATGCCACCTGCATCTGGCGTGGTGATATCCTTTGCATCGCTGCTCATACCAAAGCCTGCAAGCTCAGCGTAAATAGTCGCGCCGCGTGCCTTTGCGTGTTCCCATTCTTCCAGAACCAAACAACCTGCGCCTTCACCAAGTACCATGCCTTGACGGCCAAGGGAGAAGGGACGGCAAGTATCGGGAGCAACGACACGCAGAGCTTCCCAACCTTTGAGCGTACCGAAGGTAAGGCATGCTTCGGAGCCGCCGGTAACAGCCGCAGTCATCATGCCGCTGCGTACCATATGAAATGCGGTACCGATGGCGTGGGTTGCCGAGGCGCATGCGCTGGCGATGGTGTAGCCGGGGCCAAGAATATTATGTTCCATGCTGACCTGACAGCCGCCCGCATTCGCCATAAGACGCGGAACGGTGAAGGGATGCACCCGCACATTCGCGCCAGATTGCGCGCCCAATGCGCCGCCTAAGTTGATGAGTTTGGTATAGGATTCTTCGAGCGTGTTTTGACCGCCAACGCCCGTGCCCATAATGCATGCGGTGGCTTCTGCAAACTCGCCTTCAAACTTCAGGCCGCTATCGGCAACCGCCTGACGGCCAGCGACCATCGCAAATTGCGAGAAACGGTCATACATAGGAAGTTTTTTAGGATCGAAATGTGCGGCGGGGTCAAAACCCTTTACCTCAGCGGCCATTTTATTGCCGAGGCCTTCGGTTAGAATATTGCTGATGACTTTGATGCCGGTTTCACCATGTTTGAGCGCATGCCAAAAGTCTGCCACGTTGGCACCGATTGCAGACACAACACCGAGGCCAGTAATAGCAACGCGCTTCATGGAAATTATTTTCTAAAAAGAGAGATTAGGCGGCTGGCTTATCTTTAGCAGGAAACAGCTCAGCTTCGGTAACGATGCGGCCTTCCTTCTTCGCGATAATCAGTTTTTCAACGATGGTCACAACCTGACCCACGGTTTCAAATTCCATGTTGGTCGAGTTTGCATTGAACGGGATTTGAATTTGGAATTTGTCTTCCAGAGCGAATACAATTTCAACCACATCGAGGGAGCTGATTTGCAGGTCGGACAGTTTTGCTTCCGGGGATAGCTTGGCGCGGTCAATCATCGCCTTTTGGGCTACAATATCCAGAACTTCATCAACGAGTTGGCTCATAATCGGGTCGCTCTCAACTTAAAGAATAGAAGGAATGAAAGGTAATTGGGCTTTTCTTATTAGCTTTTCTTATTTGAGGACTCAAGGACGTTAACTTTTTCCTCAAGGCCGCCGATACGTTTACTCATATTTTTAAGGCGTGCCAAGTGTATCATTTGTTCCATAAACCGTTCGCGGGGCATAGCAGGAAAGCCCATATAAATGGCCTTTTCTGGCAGGTTTGTGCCCAATTGGGAGGAGGCCATGAGCACGGCATCGTCACCAATTTTAAGGTGGTCAGCTACGCCGCAACGTGCCGCCAGCACCACCCGGTTACCAATTACGGTTGAACCGGCGATACCCGCCGTACCACAAATTAGGCAATTTTCGCCAATTTCGACGTTATGGCCGATCTGCACCTGATTATCGATTTTGGTGCCGTTACCAATGCGGGTATCGGTAATCGTGCCGCGATCGATGGTGGTGCAGGAGCCGATTTCAACATCGTTGCCGATGATAACCGCGCCCAACGAGTGGATACGGATAATTTCATTATTAAAGGCTTCAACCTTGCTGGAGGTGCTGGCCTTTGCGGCTTCGACGCTGCCGCGTTCGGGTGTCACAAAACTGAATCCGTCGGAACCAATCACTGAATTAAAATGGAATATGGCGCGGTCGCCGACCTGTACATAATCACCGATACGTGCACCAGCATGCACAAGGCAATCTTTGCCAAGCTTGGCGTGAGCGCCGATGGTGACTTGTGAGACAAGCGTCGTGCCGTCGCCGATTTCAGCATGTGGCCCAACAAAGCATAAGGGGCCGATGGCGACGTTTTTACCAATTTTTGCAGTGGCATCGACGGATGCGGAGGGATGAATGCTTCTGGCGGTGTAGTCAGGGCGTGCGAAGAGTGAGGTCAGTTTTGCCATGGCAAAACGTGGACGTTCGACCAGTACAGCTCCGCCTTTTTTCTGTCCAGATTTTGCGGTGAACTGCTCGGCGAGTTGTTCTTGGCCTTTTGCCAGAATAAGGGTGCGGGCAGGGGTGGTTTCAAGAAAACTATGTAAGGATTTATCAAATGCCAACAGCATATCGCTATCGCTTTGAGCATCTTTGGGATGAACGAGGCGGTTAACCAGCAATTCGCCATCGCCAATGACCGTCGCACCAAGGGTTTGAGCGATGAAATTCAAGGAAATGGGTTTTGAGATTAGCGTCGGCACGACCGGATATTCCTTAACTAGTTAGGTAGTACTTGTCACACGGGATGGGAGACATTAGTCTGGCTTTTCTTAATAGGCAATCGTAAAGGCGGGGCCTTGTGGTTTTGGCTGAGTGCCTGATTTTCTTTGATTTTTTGTAAGGTTATCACATGCGTTTCTTAAGCTCGGTTATCAAGTGTCTGTTGATGGTTGCGTTGGTTGTTGGCGTGAGTGCTGGCGACGCCTCAGCGAAAGCCAAAACTGCCCCCAAAAAATCGGAAAGCAGTGCCAGTGATGCCGCGCAGTCAAAGAATGGCTGGCAAGTGGGCATGATCCGCGATGAAAAGGGTAATTTCAATTACTGTCTGATGCGCGGCGAATTCAATAATGACTTGTCATTGGCATTTGCAATGTCACCCAAACAGGAAATCAATATCGGTATTGGCGTACCCAAAGCCGGATTTGCAAAAGACGAGAAGCATCAGATGAATGTTTCCATCGACAAACTTTACAGCAAGGATGCGCTGGCGATTGCTGCTAATCCGGAATTGCTGTTATTGCCGATGCATCAGGATAAAGATTTGTTGAATGCATTGAATAAGGGCAAGGCGATTACGCTTTCCGGAAAAGAAGATGCGACCAAATTTGCGCTTAAGAATGTGAGCAAGGCGTTGCAAGGGTTACAGACCTGTGTGGATGTTGGAACGGGTAAGGTAAAAATGCCGCCGGAAGCTGCTGCTAAATCAGGTGAAAAGCCTGTGGCAGGCAAAAAAGGTAAGGCTGGTGAATTTCCTCCTAGCTTGAAGAATCTTCTAATCAAGGCCGGATTAAAGGATTTGGAGTTGGTCAACATTCCTGATCCGAGCAAGGCACCTGTAGATTTTGGTTGGAAGACCAATGGCCTGTTTGGTGGTATGCGTGAGCGCCAAGTGCCAGCCGAAGCGACAATAGAAAAAATGACCGAGATTATGGAAGCCGGTTACAAGAAACAATGTACCGGTACCTTCACATCCAATAAGGGTGAAATTGAAAAATACTCCGGTATTGATGTGCGCACGATGGGTGTAGGTTGCGAGATGAAAGAACGTAAGGTGTATGTCTCCTTGCTCATTTATCTCACCGATAATCATCTCTTCACCATGTTCATGCATGAAAGCGATAACAATGATAAGGATGCCGCGAATAAGGCACGCGATAGTATTGCGGCGCTTATCCGTCAGCTTGCCAAAGAACAGCCAGCAGTGCCGGCAGCATCTGCTCCGCCTGCGCCTGCTGCTGAATCAGCCAAGGCACCTGCACCAAGCGAACCAGCCCCCGCAGCCAAGCAATAATGGCTGGGGGATTTATCCCCGTCATTCTTATGGTTTGTTGCTGAGCCGGACAGATTTTGCACATATTTAACTTTTGTTAAGTCTGCAACTCTAAGATGATGCATAGCTTTCACTGTTGTTAGCGTGTCGTTTTAGAGCCTTGGTCATATGCCTGAGCAGAATAATTCACTGAGTATTTTAATGGCAGCCGGGGATGCCGGTTATGTCTGGGACATTGGCGATGACCAGATGCGTTGGACTGGCTCTTTGATTTCCATTTTTGGTACGAGCGATAGCGCGGTACATATCAAAGGCGCAGATTTCCGCCGTCGCGTACATGAAGCGGATGCACAAATTTTCAATGCCTTCATGTTGCAATCACAAGCGCAACGTCTTGATCGTGATTACCGGATCAAATTGCATGATGGCACTACCGCATGGGTGCATGAACGTGGTCATGTGATTTTTGCAGATGATGGCACGCCCACACAGGTGCGTGGCGTATTGCGTGTGATTACCGCACGCAAAATGCTGGAGATGGATTTAACCACGCGCATTCGCCGTGATAATTTAACGGGCCTTCCCAACCGCACGCATTTATTGGAAATGCTGGAAGGCATCATCAATGTCAGCAAGGGTAGTGAGAAATCGCTCGGCTATGTGGTGATGGCGATTGATAACATGACCTATGTGAATGAAGCGATCGGGCCCGATGCGGCTGACCGCGTTATTCTTGGCGCGCTTAAACGCGTGCAGGATTTGATTCCCGATGTGATTGAAATTGGCCGCGTAGGCGGTGACCAGTTTGGTATTATTTTGCGTGATTATGATAGCAAGCGCTTGGCTGAGCTAAGTGAACGCTTGCTGACGTCGTTCCGCGAGCAACCAGTTGATAGTCCTGTATGTCCTGTGCAGGTCTCGGTGTCGATGGGCGGCGTAATTGTGCCAAGTTCAGTCACCACGGCATGGGAAGCAATGATCCGCGCCGAACAGGCTTTGCGTGATGCGCAACGCCAAGGCCGCAATGCGTTTATTGAATATGTTCCATCGGCTGAGCGCACGCAGTCGCATCGCCGTTCATTGGAAATTGGCCAGCAGACCCTTGCCGCATTAAAAGGCGATGGGGTGCGGTTGGCGTATCAGCCGATTATTTGTGCCAAGACAGGAAAGATTCTATCCTTTGAAGCACTTATTCGTATGGTGAATGAAAAGGGTGATTTTATTCCAGCAGGGCTGTTCATTCCCGTGATTGAACAGCTTGGGCTTGCCAATATTGTCGATAGAAAAGTATTGGATATGGCGATTGATGCATTGGCTGCTGACCCGGAATTGGTGTTGGCGGTGAACGTTTCTGGCCTTACGGCATCACAAAAAGGATGGCCGGATATTCTGCGCGAGAAGTTTGCAGGCAGAGAAGTATTGGCCAAGCGCCTGATTATCGAAATTACCGAAACAGCTGCTATTCTTGATATTGAAGAAACCAAACGTTTTGTCGACACCGTGCATGAATTGGGCGGGGAAGTTGCGCTCGATGACTTTGGGTCTGGCTTTACCTCTATTCGCTATTTGCGCACCTTGGCTGTGAACACGCTCAAGATTGACCGCGAGTTGCTGAGCAATGTGGTGAATGATGCTGACCAGCAGGTGATGGTGAATACTCTTGTGGCGCTGGCCAAAGGATTAGGTTTGGAAACCGTGGCCGAAGGCGTTGAAACCGAAGATGTTGCGGCGTTCCTGCGTAAGGCCAATGTTGATCATATGCAGGGATATTATTTTGGTCGCCCTGAGGTGGATGTGCCTGCCAATATCAAGAAACGCTATGACGAAAAGCATGGCACGGGTAAGAAACCAGCCGCCGCCAGCGCGTAATATCAAATCCGTTCAAGCATAAAAAAACGCGCCATTTAGGCGCGTTTTTTATTTAATATACGGCAGTGATTATTCGTCATCTTTCTTTTGTAATGCGCCGATTTGCTTTTGCAAATCATCAAGGCGTTGTTGCATCAGTTTAATCGATGCTTCGTCTTCTTCGTTTTCTTCAGCAGGCGAATTTTGCACTGCTGATTGAACATTGTTGTGCACGGTACGAAGATGCGATGGCGCGGAAGCGGGTTGAGCTTGTGCGGCTTGTTCGGCCTGTTGTGCTTCGGGTGTGCCAACCGGATGTTGGCTCTGGTTGCCTTGAGCAAACGGGGAGAACATGCGCATGGTCTGTTCGAACAATGCGACGTTCTGCTTGGTCATCTGTTGCATGGTGTTGAATGGAAACAGGCTGCCGAAGCTGTTGCGGAACACTTCCTGCATTTGACCCTGGTTTTTGGTCAACGCCTGCATCGCAAAATCAAGATAGCCGGGAACAAGACCCTGCATGTTACCGCCGTAATAGGAAATAATCTGGCGAAGGAAGCCTGTTGGCAGCAAGCTTTGGCCGCCTTTTGCTTCTTGTTCCACAATTATCTGCGTTAGCACTGAACGGGTAATATCATCGCCATTTTTGGCATCAAATACGATGATTTCTTCACCGTCTTTGATCATTTTGCACAAATCATCCAGCGTCACATAGGAGCTGGTATCTGTGTTGTACAAACGGCGATTGGCATATTTTTTGATGACAATCGGATTTACTTTTTGCGTTTGGGAAGAATTATTTGGGGGCGTATTCGTCATTGTTGGCTGCACCATCATATCGACCTTCATTATAACTGTATGAACGAAAGGGTATTGAACACACGATGGAGGTAGTTTAATCCTTATGCAGTGTTTTCGCAACAGCAGAAAATTGTCCTGCTGTATCATAGAGATGCACCACGCATAAAAGCTGAGAAGCAAAAAGGAGGCCAAATGTCCCGCACCAAAACGGCATCACGCAAAAAAATGTCTCCTGAACAAAAGGCTGCGCCGGAAAAAAGCGCACACGAAAAAACTGTCCATGATAAAAACGGGAGCGAAAAGAGTGCGGGCGCAAAACGCAAAGCAGAAGCATTCAGCGCGGATGCATTCGGTTACGATAGCCTTGCACGTCAGACCCTGGATTTGTGGCGCGAGCAGCTATCCCATTTTCTGAACAATCCCGATGCGATGAAGGACATGAGCAAGGTTATGGAGCCTGCCGCCAAGTTGATGTCACCGCAGATTTCACAGATGTTTACGCCATTATTTTCAGGCGGAATGGACATCTGGCTGATGATGTTGGAACAATTGGGCAAAGCTGCCAATATGAATACCAAGGGAGCTTCCGATAGACAGGATGAGAAAAAAACCGCAAGCACAACGGGAACCAGTTTTAGCCCCAGCTTTGGCCAAGGCCGAACTGAGAATAGGTCCGCGGCCGCTTCCGCTTTATCTGGCGCTAGCGCATATGCTGTGGCTCAACTTGCCAGCCGTCTCGCAGATCTTGAGAAACGATTTACCGAATTTGAAGGAGCTGGAAAGCCAGCTGCCAAAAAATCTGCGCGAAAAAAGAAAGCAGCTTCACCAGCAGTGGCTGCAGTTAAGCGCGTCAAACAGGCAACCCAAAAATAAATCAGCCGGTGAATGCTTTGATGATGCGTTGCATCGTCTATCTTCGGCGCAATACAAAATCTTTCTTGATGCGTTGACGCGTTATCGCAGCAGTGCCATTTCGCGTGACATCAAGGAGCCGCCCGTGATTTGGCGTGCGGGTACCACACGGGTGCTTGATTTTTCACACAAAAAAGACAGCAAAAAACCGGTTGTGCTGGTTATACCATCGCTCATCAACCGCTATCATGTACTGGATATTGATCAGCAACAAAGCTTCGTGCGTGAATTAGCCAAGACCGGTTTTCGTCCATTATTGATTGATTGGGATGTGCCGGGCAAAGACGAGGCCGGCTTTACCTTTGATGATTATTTGGCCAAGCGGTTATTTCCGGTGCTCAACCTTGCCAAGAACATGGCGGGCGGGAAAGTGCATGTGATTGGTTATTGCATGGGCGGATTACTGGCGGCGGCATTGGCAGCGCATGCCAGTGACGCCATCCGCAGTATTATGTTTTTAGCAACCCCTTGGGATTTTCATGGCGATGTGATGGGGCGCGAGCAAGCCGCGCGCGTAAAGCAAATGTTGCCGCAAATAGAGCCGATGTTGGAACAACAGGGCGAATTACCGGTGGATGTGTTGCAGTGTTTTTTCATTAGCCTGCAGCCATTTGCCTTGCTTGATAAATTTATCCGCTTTGCGGGCATGAAACCGCGCAGTACAGAGGAACGGGCTTTCGTCCTTATCGAAGATTGGGTGAATGAGGGCGTACCATTGACCGGAAAGGTGGCTGCTACCTGTTTACAGGGCTGGTATATCGATAATACCCCAGCCAAGGGCGCATGGCGGGTTTTGGGCAAAGCCATACGCCCGCAGGACATTAAACTGCCCAGCCTGCATGTTATTCCACAGAATGACAAAATCGTTCCGCCCGCCAGTGCCAAGGCCTTGGCGGCGGGGATGCGCCAAGCATCTGCTTTATCTAAGGTTTTAGAGCCAGCGGTTTTAGAGCCGGAATTCGGCCATATCAGCATGATGGTCAATGCGGCAGCGCGAGATAAATTATGGCCTGCGCTTTTTAGCTGGCTTGCTTCTAAGTAAATCAGACACTACCTTACGCACATCTTTTTCCCGTCCTGCCTGCTCAAGGAATATTTATGTCAAAATCTGTTGTTATTGTTTCGGGTGTTCGTACAGCCATTGGTTCATTTGCTGGCGCCTTGTCATCTGTGCCTGCGGTTCAGTTGGGCGGTATTGCAATCAAGGAAGCATTAGTTCGTGCCGGAGTAAAAGCAGAAGAAGTCAACGATGTAGTAATGGGGCATGTGCTCACGGCTGCGCAGGGACAAAACACCGCGCGCCAAGCAGCCGTTGCTGCAGGTATTCCTTATGACAAAACTGCACTCACCATCAACCAAGTGTGCGGCTCGGGTTTGCGCGCTGTTGCGATGGGCATGCAAAGCATCTTATCAGGCGATGCCGATATTGTGGTGGCAGGCGGCCAAGAAAGCATGAGCCTTTCACCGCACGCGATGATGTTGCGTTACGGTGTGCGCATGGGTAGCGGCGAAATGGTCGATACCATGATTAAGGACGGATTGTGGGATATCTATAACAACTACCATATGGGCCAAACCGCGGAAAACGTGGCCCAGCAATATCAAATCACCCGTGATGCCCAGGATGCATTTGCGCTGGCATCACAAAACAAGGCTGAAGCCGCGATGAAGGAAGGCAAATTCAAAGCCGAAATCGTGCCAGTGACTATTAAAGAAAAGAAGGGCGACCGCGTTGTTGATACGGATGAAAATCCACGTCATGGCACCACGCTGGAAGCGCTCACCAAACTCAAGCCTGCCTTTGTAAAAGATGGCACGGTGACCGCAGGTAACGCATCGAGCATTAATGATGGCGCGGCTGCATTGGTGTTGATGAGCGAAGAAGAAGCCAGTAAGCGTAAATTGAAAATCATGGGCCGCATTGCATCATGGGCAACCGCCGGTGTTGATCCTGCGTTGATGGGTACGGGGCCTATTCCTGCAAGCCGCCTTGCATTAAAGCGTGCAGGTTGGAATGTGCAGGATCTGGATTTGATTGAAGCCAATGAAGCCTTTGCCGCGCAAGCAGCTGCGGTAAATAAAGAAATGGGCTGGGATACATCACGTGTGAATGTAAATGGCGGCGCCATTGCATTGGGACACCCCATTGGTGCATCGGGCGCACGTGTATTGATTACGTTGCTGCATGAAATGGAACGCAGAAATGCCAAGAAGGGCCTGAGCACATTGTGCATTGGCGGCGGCATGGGCGTTGCGTTGTGCATTGAAAAATAAATTTTTAACATCATCAAGAAAAGTAGGAATAGGAAATGGCAAGAGTTGCAGTTGTTACAGGTGGTATTCGTGGTATCGGTGAAGCGATTTCAGTCGCACTTAAAGAAGCGGGATATACGGTGGTAGCCAATTACGCAGCGCATGATGAGCGCGCCAAGGCATTTAGCACCAAGACAGGTATCGCAGTTCGTAAATGGGATGTGGGTGATTTTACTGCTTGCCAGACCCATGTTGATGAAATCACCAAAGAATTCGGGCCAATTGATATTTTGGTGAACAATGCGGGTATCACGCGTGATACACCGCTTCATAAAATGACCCATGAAATGTGGGACGAAGTCATTCGCGTCAACCTGACATCGGTGTTCAGCATGTCGCGCGCCGTCATCAACGGCATGCGTGAGCGTGGCTTTGGCCGAATTGTAAATATCGGTTCCATCAATGGACAGGCAGGGCAATTTGGTCAGGTCAATTATGCTGCTGCAAAGGCGGGTATGGTTGGTTTTACTAAGTCATTGGCGCTGGAAACAGCCAGCAAAGGCATTACGGTAAATGCGATTGCGCCAGGTTATATTGACACTGAGATGGTTCAGTCCGTTGAGCAATCCATTCTGTCAAAAATTATTGCGCGTATTCCGGTGGGTCGTCTTGGTCGTACGCAGGAAATCGCCAGAGCCGTGAAGTTCCTAGTGAGCGATGATGCTGCCTTCATCACCGGTTCTACTTTGACCATCAATGGCGGCCAGTATATGGCGTAAGATGGAGCTGCGTCGCTATCCCACACAGCCTTGGCCAGCCATTGGCGTTGTGGTGTGGCGTAAAAATAATGGTGTTGATGAAACATTGATTATCCGGCGCGGTAAACCGCCGGGCATGGGGCAGTGGGGATTAATTGGCGGTGCGCAAGAAGTGGGCGAGACATTCTTTGAATGCGCCATACGCGAAGCGCGCGAAGAAGCCGGAATAGTCATCAAACCATTTGCGATTATCACCGCGATTGATGGCATCACGCGCGATGAGCAACAAAAGGTCATGTACCATTACAGCATTGTGGAAGTGAATGCGCAGTGGGAAAGCGGCGAGGCTGCGCCCGCCAGTGATGTGACTGATGCGCGGTGGATTACCATGCCGGAGCTGCGTTCCTTGAATGTATGGAGCGAAATGCTGCGGGTTGTAGAATTGGCCTATGTGCAACGGCAGGCGTTATAAAAATACAGGTAAATCAGGGTGTTGGGAGGTGGATTTTTCTCATACCTCATTAACTTATCTGTTTTAGAATTCACCCGCATGTATCCTGATGTAGTTGATCTCCGCGAATTTTATGAAAGCGATCTGGGCCAGCTGGCGCAACGATTGGTGCGCGGTAGTGTGCGCAAACTGTGGCCGAATATTTCCAGTGAAACATTATTGGGTATGGGATATGCCACGCCCTATCTTCGTCCGTTTTTAAATGAAGCGGCGCGCGTGATGGCGTTCATGCCTGCGCAGCAAGGTATTACGTGGTGGCCACGCGGTGGCCCGAACCTGACGAGTTTAACCGAAGAAACCTATCTGCCGCTTCCTGACCATTCGGTGGATCGTATCTTGATGATGCATATGGTGGAAAATACTGAACACATCGGTGATGTGTTACAGGAAATGGGCCGCGTGCTGACCAGTAATGGCCGGATGATTATTATGGTGCCACACCGTAGTGGATGGTGGGCACGCGATGCGCGCACGCCATTTGGATTTGGCTTTTCGTTTTCATTGCCGCATATCCGGCGTATTTTGACCCATCATGGGTTTCAGGTAGAGCGGCATAACCGCGCATTATATATGCCACCGTTTGCCACGCGTTGGCTTAAGCCCTATGAGAGTTGGATTGAACAGCAGGGTGATGTGTTTTTTTCCGGGCTTGCCGGTGTCTTGTTAATTGAGGTGAGCAAGCAGGTTTATGCGCGCCCAGTGCCCAAGCAGGCGGTGCGTGAAAAAATTGTCCTGAAAAAACCGAGTTTTGTGAAATCGGATTTAATTCCTATTCCGGGATTTGGGGAACCAAACCCCACACGTGTGATGGTCGGGGAATGCGATGACTGATCATAAGCTCACGCATGAGGCGTTTGCCAAAATCAAATCCTGCGCGGATGGTAATGGTATAGATGTCAATAAAATCGAATTGCTGGGCAGCGATGAAACGACGCTGACCGTCAATGCGCAAATGAATATGAAATTTGATATGGGGCGCGAGACTGCATCCTATCCCGGAGCATTTAAAAACATCAAAGGGTTGCCCAAAGGCCGCTATGAAAAAGTAGCCAATGACCGCGAGATGCAGGAGAAAATCAAGGAACTGAAAACCAAAGCGGAAACCGGAAATTACTGGAGCAAGGATGCCGCGCGCCAGTTAAAGGCAGAGCCGGGGCAGGGTTGGGGTCTTGAAAAAGCGGATGTTGTTCTGGATAGTTTGACGCACACCTATTATTCCGATGTGCCATGCACAGGATGCAATGGTAGTAGTTACATTGCATGTACCGGATGTCATTCAACAGGATATGTTGCGTGTTATTTATGCCGTGAAACCGGTTTCGAGATGTGCACCGGGTGTGGTGGTACAGGATTAAACAATACCAATCCCGAGCAATACTGTAATTACTGCAATGGTAACCGGCAGATACATTGCCGCGAATGCCGCGGACAACGACAAACCGTGTGTAACCAATGCCGCGGACAAGGGCGAACCAAATGCACAACGTGTGGCGGAAATGGATTATTCACAACAGAAGTGAATGTGATGCCAACCGCCAAGGCTGAATTTTTTATATCGCAAAGTGATGGATTGCCCGGAGGTTTCCGCAAAGCGATTGCACGGGCGGGTATGAAAACATTAGCCAAGGGGCATGCGACGATTTCATCGCAGGAATTGGCATTTAAGGAAAATGGCGAGCCTTATATCCCCTATACCGCTGTTATGCCTTACGCCGAAATGCGTGTGCGCATAAACGGTAAGCCAATGAAATGTTCCTTGTTAGGGCATAAATGCGTGATCATTGATTTGCCCAATTTTATTGATGCCGCAGTGCAAGAAAAAATCAGCCAGTTTGAAGCGAATATGAAGCAACCGGATACGCTGGGCAAAGCATTAGAGTTACGTGTTTGCCGCGAAGCGTTCGGGTTATTACAAATCAAGAATGCGGATGCGAAAATGTTGCGGCAATTATATGCCACCGGACTATCGCTGGATATGGCGCAGCGTATACTGGATGTGATGCGTAAACTAGTGCATAGCCAGACCATTTTGGTACGTATCATCGCGGCGGCAGTATCCGTCATATTATTTGTTGCGCTTGATTACGGTATTATTTCATCCGGTATTCGTATGATGTTGATGGAAAAAATAAAACCGATTGCAGTGCTGGTGTTTGATATAGGGCTATGCATCGGCGGATATTTTTTACAAAATTATTTACTACGTATAGTGGCGGCCAAATCATTGCAGCGGCAATTGGGAAGCAGCGAAAAAGTTGTCTCGCAAAGTGCGGGCGGGGTGGGAATCATTGCCGGTATTGTGGTGATGATTATTTATGTGGCCATGCTGTTTATTCTTAAAGCGCCGCCAATTTGGCAATTAATTCTTGCCCATCCATTTGGTTAAAACGCCGATTTAGCCCAGATTTTCGGTAGTTTTTGCGCAAATAAAAATCGCTTGTCGCTCTGCGTCCATTCTGCCAGATTAGCTTCCAACAACGATGCGCTTTGGAATTCGTTTTGATAAAAGCGCGACGTGCCTGATATTAATATTGATAGGTTCGGGCATCGGAAAAACGCCTTGGATGGCGATTTTCCAAAAGAACTGGAATAACAGTTAAACGATTAAAAGGATTTAAAAGCATGAGACCAGGTCAAGGCCAACGCCGCGGTGGACGTCGCAATGATAATCGTCATGGTGGAGGAAATGGTGGTCAGCACCGTAATCACCAAGGACAAGGTGGCCAACAGGGTCAGCGTTCAGCAACATCGCTGCGCAACCAGATATTTGACAGCAACGGCCCAGATATGCGTGTGCGTGGCAATGCATTTCAGGTTCATGAAAAATACCAAGCGTTAGCCAAGGATGCCTTGTCATCGGGTGACCGCGTATTGGCAGAAAACTATCTGCAGCACGCCGAACATTATTACCGTATTATTGAAGCAATTAACGAAGCAACCGCAGCCGAACAACGCGCGCGCCAAGCCTCATGGGAAAGCCAACCCCAGCCATCAGCATATAATGATGGCCAGCCACAAGGTCAGTCATTGGGCGGCGAACAAGGCCAAGACGGCCAGCCAAGCCAAGATGGCGCCTACGCAAATGGCCAAGATGGTCAGTCGCAAGGCCAGCAGGGCAATGATCAGCAATATCGCCGCCATAATGGCGGGCGTGATCATCGTAATAACCAACGCGATGGAAGTCGCGAAGGTGGACGCCAGGACGGTCAACGTGATAACCGTGATTTCGGCAACCGTAACCAGCAGCGTTATGGTAACCCCGATAACCGCGGCAACGAAGTTGGTTATGACCAACAACAAGGCCAGCGTCCGGTGGAATATCAGCCACACAACCAGACCCAGCAGCCATCTGGCAATTCACAAGACCCGCTCTATGATGGCGTCGACGAAGATGTGAATGATAGCCCTGATACGCAGGCAGCTGTGGCAGGTAGACGCTAAGTTCTAACTGCGACGTGACATTCCCACGAAATCCCCTATATTAAAGGGATGCCTGTACCATTCATCAAAATGCATGGCTTGGGGAATGATTTTGTCATTCTGGATGCCCGTAAAACCGGATTTCAACCAACGCCAGATCAAATTAAACGGATTGCCGACCGCAACCGCGGGGTTGGTTGCGACCAGCTTATTGTCCTGAAAGATTCCGCAAAAGCAGCCGATCTGTATATGGGCATTTACAATGCCGATGGGTCGGAGGCGGCGGCATGCGGTAATGCCACGCGGTGTGTTGCGGATTTGGAAATGAACGCACGCGGTGTGAACGAGCTTCGGATTGAAAGCCCATATGATGTGTTACATGCGACGCGTAGTAACGGTTTGATTACCGTTGATATGGGGACGGCATTGACCGAATGGAATGCCATACCTCTATCCAAGCATATGGATACATTAAATATTGATATGGGGATTGCAGGGTTGCCACCAGCCGTTGCCGTGAATATGGGCAACCCGCATGCGGTTTTCTTTGTAAAGAATGTCGAAAAGACTGATATCGCGACATTAGGCAAGCAGGTGGAGCACCACGCATTATTTCCTGCGCGCACCAATGTTGAATTTATTGAAGTGAAAAGCCGCACGCATATGCGCATGCGTGTGTGGGAACGCGGCGCTGGCATCACGCTTGCCTGCGGGTCAGGAGCATGCGCGGTGATAGTTGCTGCTGTGCGACGTGGATTGACCGAACGCAAAGCCGATATTGATCTGGATGGTGGGCGATTGCATATGGAATGGCTTGATAACGGCCATGTATTGATGACCGGCCCTGTGGCCACCAGTTTTACTGGTGTGTTGCCCGACGCATTTCTAAATCAGAAATAAGTTTGGAAAGTGCATGTTCGGATTTTTTAAGAAAAAAGATAAAGCTGATGTAAAGCCCGTTGAGGAAGCAAAACCTATTGTCGAACAGGCGGCAGAAGCAGCACCCGTTGTAGCGCCAATTGCAGAGCCGATTGTAACGCCAGCAAACCCGGAGCCAAGCGAAGAAGTAAAATTGAGCTTGTGGGAGAAATTAAAAGGCGGGCTGCAAAAATCCACTAGCCAGTTGAGTGAAGGTATCGCGGGCATTTTTACCAAAAAGAAGCTCGATAACGAGACGTTGGAAGCGCTCGAAGAGCTGCTGATTAAGGCGGATATGGGCGTTGCGACGGCAGGAAAAATTATATCGCACATCCGTAAAACACGTTTTGGCAAGGACAGCAGTGATGAAGAAATTCGCGGCGCACTGGCGGATGAAATTACCACGCTGCTTGAGCCTGTTGCGGCGACATTGGATTTTACAACACATAAACCATTTGTATGCGTGATGGTGGGCGTAAATGGCGTGGGTAAAACCACCACCATGGGCAAGCTTGCCAAACAACTTACACAGCAGAATAAAAAAGTATTGATGGTGGCGGGCGATACGTTCAGAGCGGCGGCTGTTTCACAGCTTGAGGTATGGGCGCAGCGTGCTGGATGTGAATTGCTGGTGGGCGCAGAAAATGCAGACCCTGCGAGCCTTGCCTATAAGGCACTTGAGCAAGCAAAGCAGAACGGCACCGATGTGGTGATGATTGATACGGCAGGGCGTTTGCAAAACAAAGCCGGGTTGATGGCGGAATTGCAGAAAATCATCCGCGTGATTCAGAAGGTCGACGAATCAGCCCCCCATGCCACGCTACTGGTGCTGGATGCCACCACAGGCCAAAATGCGCATGCGCAGGTTGAGGTTTTCAAGAGTATGACCGCTGTTTCCGGTCTCGTTTTGACCAAGCTGGATGGCTCGGCTAGAGGTGGGGTATTGGTTGCGCTGGCTGATGTGTTTAAGCTTCCTGTCTATGCCATTGGCGTGGGGGAGGGTATTGATGATCTTCGCCCATTCACGGCGGATGCCTTTGCTAAAGCTTTATGCGGAGTAGAATAAATTTCAATGACAGCCATCAAACCGTTTCGTCCATCGCCCGAACATCGCCGCCTGTTTGATAATGCCGACAAGGCATTTCAATATGTCAAAGAAATATATGACACCAATGCCGCATATTTGCGTGAAGCGTTTAACGGGTTTACCAAAGGCAAAGTGCCCGAAGGACGCATTACCGCGCATTACCCATACGTAGCCATTACCACCGCGCGTGCAGAAAAAGTTGATAGCCGTTTATCATTTGGATTTGTGCAAGGCGCGGGGACATTTCGTATCTCGCTGACGCGGCCAGATATTTTCGAGCAGTATTTCAAACGCCAATTCAGTTTGCTGCTTAGCAATCATAAGGTTCCATTGGAGGTAGGCGTATCGCAAGAACGCATGCCCGTGCACTTTGCGTTTAGTGAAGGTATGCATCTGGAAGAGGGCTTAACACCGGATATCGTCACGCAAATCCGCAATCATTTTGATATGCCTAATTTGGCAGATATGGATGATAGCATTGTGAATGGCACGTTTGGCGGCACATTTAGTGACGGAACGCGGCCATTAGCGTTATTTACTGCGCCGCGGGTTGATTATTCATTGCATCGTTTGCGGCACTATACGGCAACCAATCCGGCGCATTTCCAGAATTTCGTAATCTTCACCAACTATCAGTTTTATGTCGATGAATTTGTTCGCTTGGCGCAAGAAATCCTTAGCAAGACCAATGATCCTGACGTTGCGGCGTACCGTAAACAATATATCGGGTTGGTAGAGCCGGGTGGCCGCATTACTGTTAATGCCAATTTGGAAAATCAGGCAGAAGTAGGCGAGCGTTTGGCACGTATGCCGCAAATGCCGGCCTACCATTTGATGCGCGCCGACCATAACGGGATTACGGTGGTGAATATCGGCATCGGGCCAAGTAACGCCAAGAATATCAGTGACCACATTGCGGTGCTTCGCCCGCATGCGTGGATGATGCTGGGTCATTGTGCGGGGCTTCATGAAACGCAGCGTTTGGGTGATTATGTGCTCGCCCATGCATATGTGCGCGATGATAACGTGCTCAACCGCGATTTACCGCAATGGGTACCGGTACCTGCTTTGGCCGAAGTGCAGAAAGCTATGGAAGTGGCGGTGGCCCAAGTGACCGGTAAAACCGGCGGATATGATGTAAAATCAGTGATGCGTACCGGAACGGTAGTAACCGTAGATAACCGCAATTGGGAAATCACCGGATATGGCAAGTTGATGGAACGCTTTAGCAAATCCCGCGCGATTGCACTGGATATGGAAAGCGCGACGATTGCCGCCAATGGGTTCCGTTTCCGCGTGCCATACGGCACGCTGTTATGCGTATCGGATAAACCGTTGCATGGTGAAATCAAGCTGCCGGGGATGGCCAACAAATTCTATAAAGATCAGGTCGACCAGCATTTAAAGATTGGCATGCTCGCTATGGAATTGCTGCGTGAACAGGGGCTTGAAAACTTGCACAGCCGCAAGCTGCGCAGCTTCTGCGAAAGTGCATTCCAGTAATCAGATTCCAGCAAAATGTTTGATTAAAATCATGCATCCGGAAGCAAGGATGATGATGTTGATATAGAGCAAGAACTGCTTATCGCTGAGGCGTTTGGAAATGTGGTGACCGCCCACGATGCCGGCAATAAAAAAGGGCAGGGCATAGAGCGCGTAGGTAAGCGATTGCTCATCGAACTGGCCCGTTTGCCATGTCATGAAAATGCGGCCAATATTGCAAAAGAACATCGTGAATAAGATGGTCGCGCGCAGACTATCTTTGGGCAGATGCAGGCTTTTGATATAGGATACCAACATCGGGCCGCCGGTGCCAAATGCGCCGCTAATCATTCCGCCGGGAAGGCCACATGCGACGGCATAAAGCGGGCTGGATTTAAAGCGCGAGGCAAGCTCGGCCTTTGGTAAATGTTCTTTGAGTAATTGTTTGCTGGAATAGAACACCAGATAAAATCCCAATATAACTTCGAGGACATGATCATCAACGTTATTGAGGAAGAGCGTGCCCAGTACAATGCCGATGGTTGTAAAGGCCAAAAACAGCGGTAGTTTTTTAAACGTGATGTCTTTCCAAACCGTGAACAGCAAGGTTGCGGTTAGAGTTTGGAAAATAAGGTTCATGCAGATGCCAGCCTTGGCACCAATAAGCAGCGTTAGAAATGGCAGCGAGATAAGCCCAGCGCCAAAGCCAAAGGTGGATTGCACAGCGTAGGTAAGGCCAACAATGATGCAGACGAGGAGTGTAGTCATTGCATTTTAATATGATGCTTTTCGATATCTTCATATATAATTTTATGATCCCACCACTTTCTAGTTAAACGAGGTTTTTGAGGAAAATCTTTCCAATATGGTTCAATATCAAGTGGGCAAGAATCTAATGCTGATTTAAGCGCATTATAATCGTCAATGTTTTTCATATATTTTTTATCCCAAGATAAATCTGGTATATCTAAGTTTTTGCCAGAAAATCCCATATTTCTTAGAGATGGTACAAACCCGTTTATGTTATTTGATAAAAATGGATAAGCAGGATTTCCATTCAATCCTACATAATTCCAGCCTAGCACCCAATATGGAAATGGCTGTGATATTCCTTCATAAATTGAGACAAGGCCTTTTGCTACAGCATCAATTAGAATATTTAGTTCTGCTTTATCTAGTTCCAAATAAATAGAATGGTCTTTACGTTTTGGATGTGTGATTTCGTTTCTTATATTTTTGTATAGAAGGAAGACTTCATCAAAGTTTTTTTCAAAAACGATATCATGTCCGCACATTTCTGAGGGCCACTTGCTTATTTTATCAGGAAGTTTTGTGTCTTTTAACGTTTTTAGTATTTGGTTCTCTGGCGTGTTAAGTTTTTGTTTGTGTTGGCGGAACTGGAAATTTAAAAAAGATTCAACTGTTCCTACAGCAAAATATATGCATGAGCGAATATGGTGGTATCGCATAAAGTCATTAGTGCTCGCTTCACTGCGAGCCGCTTCATATTGCATGGAGCAAAAGTAATGCCAAACGGGGTCTGCATTCCAACGCCAATGTTCTTCTGACTTGTTCATCGCAATATAAAATAGCGCAAGTAGGCGCTAATCCGAATAAAAAACTTTAATACGACAAAAAAAGCCCCGCAATTGCTTGCGGGGCTTTGTATCATGAGATTTAGTAAGATCAGCCAGCAGCTTGCTGCTTGGTGAGGTCTTCACCGGTTTGTTGGTTTACAGCCTTCATGGAAAGGCGAACCTTGCCGCGATCATCAGTGCCAAGGCACTTAACCTTCACGACATCGCCTTCCTTCACTACATCGGTCACCTTGGCAACGCGTTGGTTAGCCAGTTCGGAGATGTGCACAAGGCCATCTTTACCACCGAGGAAGTTTACGAATGCGCCGAAATCCATGATTTTGACAACCTTACCTTCGTAAATCATACCAGCTTCTGGAACGGCAACGATGCCCTTAATCCAATCAAGCGCGGCCTTTGCCTTTGCTTCATCGTTGGAGGCAATCATCACGCGGCCATCATCTTCGATGTCAATCTTCACGCCGGTCTTTTCGGTGATTTCACGAATAACCTTACCGCCCGAACCAATCACTTCGCGGATTTTGTCCACTGGGATCTGGATGGTGGTAATGCGCGGAGCTGTTGCATTCAATTCTGCACGTGCACCGGTTAATGCCTTAGCCATTTCACCAAGGATGTGCATGCGGCCTTCTTGAGCTTGCTTCAATGCAACCTGCATGATTTCTTCAGTGATGGAGGTAATCTTGATATCCATTTGCAGGGCAGTGATACCTTTATCGGTACCGGCTACCTTGAAATCCATATCGCCGAGGTGATCTTCATCACCCAGAATATCGGTAAGAACCGCATAGCCTTTGGCTTCCTTAATCAGACCCATAGCGATACCTGCCACAGGACGAGCAAGTGGAACGCCTGCATCCATCAATGCCAAGGATGAACCGCAAACGGTTGCCATGGATGATGAACCGTTGGATTCCGTGATTTCGGATACCAAGCGGATGGTATATGGGAAGCTTTCCTTGGCTGGCAGGATAGGATGGATAGCACGCCATGCGAGCTTACCATGGCCGATTTCGCGGCGGCCTGGCGTGCCCATACGGCCACATTCACCAACCGAGTATGGAGGGAAGTTGTAATGCAGCATGAAGCCTTCGGTACGATCACCGGTTAGCTCATCAATGCGTTGTTCGTCTTGGGCAGTACCCAAGGTTGCAACCACCAATGCCTGTGTTTCGCCACGTGTAAAAAGCGCCGAACCGTGGGTGCGTGGAAGCACGCTTGCTTCGCTGATGATTGGGCGAACGGTTTTGGTATCGCGGCCATCAATACGCTTCTTGGTATCCAAAATCATGTTGCGAACATGGTTGTATTCCATGAGCTCAACTGTTTGGGCAACTGCGCCAGCAGAGAATTCTGTTTCAGGAATACTGCTTGCTGCTTTTTCACGAAGAGCTGCGATTTTGTTTTGGCGGTTTTGCTTAACGGTTTCTGCGTAGGCAGCTTTAAGGTCTGCGCCGATGATGGTTTGCAACTTGGCTTCCAATGCAGCTTTATCGAATGCAGGGGTTGGCAGGGCCCATGGTTCTTTTGCAGCTTGTTCAGCAAGTTCGATAATCATTTGGATAACGGGCTGGAATGCTTTGTGACCGAACATCACGCCTTTCAGCATTACGTCTTCTGGCAATTCCTTGGCTTCGGATTCAACCATCAGCACGCCTTCGGTGGTACCAGCAACCACGAGGTCGAGTTCACTACCTACTTGTTGTTCGATGGTTGGGTTGAGAATGTATTCACCGTTCTTATAGCCAACCTTTGCACCACCCACAGGACCCATGAATGGGATGCCCGACAGGGTGAGAGCAGCAGAGCAGCCTACCAATGCGACAATGTCTGATTCATTCGACATATCGTGGGAGAGAACAGTTGCCACAACTTGTACTTCATTCAAGAAGCCTTCGGGGAAGAGTGGGCGGATAGGGCGGTCAATCAGACGGCTGGTGAGGGTTTCAAAATCGGAAGGGCGGCCTTCGCGTTTCAAATAGCCACCAGGAATTTTACCGGCGGCATATGCCTTTTCCTGATAGTTGACGGTAAGTGGGAAGAAGTCTTGGCCTTCTTTGGCTTTTTTAGCGCCAACAACGGTGCAGAGCACGGTTGTTTCGCCGTAGGTGGCCATAACGGCTGCGTCGGCCTGGCGGGCGATTTTACCGGTGGATAGGGTCAGTTTGCGGCCGCCCCACATGATTTCTTTTTTGAATTCTTTAAACATAGATGTTCCTTTTCAGTTTGCGGAAAAAATGGGCGCAAAAGAAAAGTGACCTGAGCACAACATTCCAACGATGTGGAACGCTTTACTCAAGACACCTGTTTCTTTTGCATCCATGGTTGATATCAAGGTGGTAGGTTTCTTTTCTAGAAACCGCCCCTCACACGATGTGAGGAGCGGTATTTTTCTTAGATCAAAACCGGTATTACTTACGAATACCGAGTTTTTCGATGATGGTTTGGTAGCTTTGTTGGTTAACGGACTTCAGGTAATCAAGCATGCTACGACGATGGCCAACCATCTTTAACAGGCCGCGACGTGAGTGATTATCCTTTGGGTGGCTCTTTAAATGTTCGCTGAGCAGGTTCATTTGATCGGTGATCAATGCAATTTGTACTTCTGGTGAACCAGTATCGTTTGCTGAACGTGCAAATTTTGAAACAACTTCTTGTTTCTGTTCTTGGTGCTTCGACATCGGGGTCTCCTTTTTATGAAAGGTGAAAGACACGCACCGGATGAATGGTATGGCCATCGCATTTTGCAAGAGCGACACAATCATTTCCATGTTTGACCATGAACAGATCGGTGGACTGCAATGATGCAACACGCAGTGGGTGTACCACCACATATTGGCCTTGCCGCAAGCGGCGCGTCTCTACCTCATTGACAGCCAGAGCCGGGATGTCGTCCAGCACGGTTGCAAGAGGCAATAAAACGGCTTGGAACCTTTCCAAACCGCCCTCTTTTTGCCCGATTTTTTCGATGCTTTCCAGCGAAATCGCTTGGTTTATCTTAAATGGTCCGCAGGCTAGACGTTTCAAGGTCTTAACATGGCCCAAACAGCCCAAAACCCTGCCTAAATCGCGTGCCAGAGACCGGATATAGGTGCCTTTGCTGCAATCCACCACGAAGTCGGCAGAATGCTCGTCAGGGGAGCCAAGATATTCAAACCGCGTGAGTGTGACTTCACGGGTGGCGAGTTCGACGGTTTCGCCGGCACGCGCAAGGTCATAGGCGCGTTCGCCATTCACATGCAGCGCGGAAAATTGCGGCGGCATTTGCTGGAAGGTGCCGGTGAATTGTTTAATGGCCTCGATGATTGCATCTGGCGTGGGGCGATTGGGAGATGTGCCAATAACCTTGCCCGTATAATCATCGGTATCACGCGCTTCGCCCCAGATGGCAGTAAAGGCGTAGGATTTTTTCCCATCCAGCACATGATTAATCAGCTTGGTGGCTTCGCCAAAGGCGATGGGGAGAACACCTGTAGCAAAGGGGTCTAGTGTGCCGCCATGGCCAGCCTTATCGGCGTTCAATTCCCATTTGACGCGGCCAAGCGCCTGCGTGGAGCTGAGGCCTTGGGGTTTATCAAGAATAAGCCAGCCGTTTATTTTTTGCTTGGGTATTTTTTCGCGCGGTGTTTTGGTTTTGGATTGCGTCATTTGCTGGAGTTTATGGCTTTAAGGCAAAAGATAGAAACTGATTTTCATCTGGAGGTCCCATAACCATTCGCTGCAGCGTTTGACGGGCAGTTAAGAAGCCATGTGAGATGTATTGCAACTTTTTAACAAGAGTTGGAGAGCTGAAGGTTGTGGAGAATTGTTCAAGCAGAGATTGTACTTCTGTATCAGGTATGGCGCAAAACGCAAGTACAGTATCCTTTACAATGTTCATATCCAGTGATGGGGTTTTGGTGCGTTTTGAAATATCCCAGAGCGCATATTTACAGTCGCTTAATGTCAATTTGAGTTGAATGCTGTGAGGCCAGCTTTTAGTAATTTTATCGGTTGTGATAGGTTCGTTTGGATCATAAGCAGGATCAAAATCAATGCCAAATAACAACTGGTGCGTTGGTTCAAAGCGATCATTGGCAGGATTTAAGTCTCCATCACGGATCATGAGACGTGCAACATAAATAGCAGAAAAAGCTGATATCACCTGCTTCAACTTTTCTGCATTTACTGTGTCAACCGGTATGTCATTCATATCCATATCACTGCCAGTAGGGGCAAAAGATACGAGGATAGGTGAGGCATCGGCGTGATTTTGCTTCACATGTGCCAATATGGCGGGGGCTACTAAAAAATCGATGCCTGCTTTTTTGAATAACTGGAGACAAAATAGTTCTACAATCTGGTCGCCATCGCTGGCCGGGTTATCAATGATATCAGGTGTTTTGGCAAAAACACGGGGGGCACGTTTTGTCAATTCGCCTTTGACAACGCGGTATAAGATGCTAACCGATTTTTTAGGTCTTACTATCCTCAACTGGCTGCGGGATAGTTCGTGGGATGTCGGGGATTGTGTATAGGCCCACTTCCGAAGGTTCGGATCAAAAAAATCATCGTAAACGGCACGGAGCTCGTGTAATCGCATAAAAATATCCATCAAAATATGCAAGTAACCTACGTGTTGAACCCGGAGGTTTCAAACATCGAAATACTTTCAGCGAATGATCAAGAAGTTATTCGTCGTGTTTTGCGAGGTCGCGTGCCACGTTCGGGTCATGCAGGATGCGTTCGATTTTTTCGGCGTATTCGAACGAGCTATCAATCTGGAAATGCAGTTGGGGAACAAAGCGCAATTCCACATTTTCGGCAATCACGTGTCTGAAATAGGCTTTGGCGTGATTGAGGGCTTTGACCGTTTCATCACTATGCTGACCGCCAAGGGTCACGATGTAGGCGGTGGCATTGCGCAAATCAGGGCTGACGCGAACCTCGGTCACGGTGATGATGGTGCGCGGCACATCATGTGGCCACGGATAGTTGCCATCCTGGAAACCAGCGGCAAGGGCATGACGCAATTCTTCGCCCACGCGGAGTTGGCGGGGAGAACGGCCAGATGAGCCTTGAGGTGGTTTGAATTTTGACATATCCGGTTCTGACGGCTGCGATGATTAGAGTTGGCGTGCCACTTCTTCAACTTCGAAGCATTCAATCTGATCACCTTCTTGAATGTTATCGTAGTTTTCAAAGGCCATACCGCATTCATATCCTTCGCGCACTTCTTTGACTTCGTCCTTCATGCGTTTCAGGGTCTTGAGCATGCCTTCATGGATGACCACGCTATCACGCAGCAAGCGAACCTTCGCGCCGCGTTTAACGATACCTTCGGTAACCTTACAGCCTGCAACCTTACCAGCCTTGGTAATGTTGAATACCTGCAGGATAGATGCATAGCCAAGGAACTTCTCGCGAAGATCGGGGGAGAGAAGGCCGGACAACATCTGCTTCACATCATCAAGGATGTTATAGATGATGGAGTAATAGCGGATATCGACATTGTCGCGTTTTGCCAAATCGCGGGCTTGCGGGTTGGCACGTACGTTAAAGCCAATGATGAGCGCATTGGATGCTTTGGCCAAAATCACGTCGGATTCTGAAATTGCACCTACGGTGGCATCCAGTACTTTCACCTTAACTTCGGTGCTGTCGCCAGCAAGTTTATCGAGGGCACCACGAATGGCTTCCACCGAACCTTGCACGTCGCCCTTGATAAGAACAGGAACTTCCTTTGCCACACCTTCGCGGATGTTGGTGAACATTTCTTCCAGCGATGATTTGGTTGCGCTGGCCACTTGCTTGGAAGCAAGTTTGCGGCGCTTACGGAAATCGGAGATTTCGCGCGCGCGGGCTTCGGTAGCAACCACAACAAAGTCATCGCCAGCAAGCGGTACGCCGCCAAGGCCGAGCACTTCAACAGGTTGTGCAGGCAAGGCCTGATCCAGGTTTTTGCCATGGTCGTTTACAATAGCGCGTACGCGGCCAAGTTCGGTACCACTGACCAAGATGTCGCCGGTTTTAAGTGTGCCTTGTTGAACAAGAACGGTCGCAACGGCGCCGCGGCCCTTATCCATTTGCGCTTCAATCACCACGCCCTTACAGCTGCGGTTGGGGTTGGCTTTCAAATCCAATACTTCGGCTTGAAGCAACACGGTTTCCAACAGCTTGTCGAGGTTTTTGCCGGTCTTGGCAGAAACTTCAACGGACAGTGTTTCACCGCCCATTTCTTCAACTTGCACGTCATATTGCAACAGGCCTTGGCGAACGCGGTTTGCGTCAGCAGCAGGCAAATCGGATTTATTGATGGCTACGATGATGGGAACATTGGCAGCCTTGGCGTGAGTGATGGCTTCCACGGTTTGCGGCATCACGCCGTCATTGGCGGCAACCACCAAAATCACGATATCGGTTACGTTGGCACCGCGTGCGCGCATTTCTGTGAACGCAGCGTGGCCCGGTGTATCGATGAAGGTGATTTTACCTTTTGGAATTTCAACCTGATAGGCACCGATATGTTGGGTAATGCCGCCGGATTCACGCGATACCACATTGGTTTTGCGGATGGCATCGAGCAGCGAGGTTTTACCATGATCAACGTGGCCCATGATGGTAACGACAGGTGCACGTGGCAATAAATCTTCGGCTTTTTCTTCGATTTGTTCGAGGCCGATTTCAACGTCGGCTTCGGCAACGCGGGTATAGCGGTGACCAAATTCGGATGCCACCAATTCAGCGGTATCGGCATCGATGGTTTGGGTGATGGTTGCCATCACGCCGAGTTTCATCAAGGATTTAATCACGTCACCGGCGCGTTCGGCCATACGGTTGGCGAGTTCCTGCACGGTGATGAATTCAGGGATAACAATGTCGCGAACAATTTTGACTTGTTCCTTGGACATCATTTGGCGCATCTGCTTTTCGCGGGCACGGCGTGCGGAAGCGAGCGAGCGGGTGCGTTGCATTACTTCGACGTCGCCATCGCCGCTGAGCTGGATTTGTGACAGCATCACCTTACCGCTGTTGCGGCCTTTACCAGCACCGCCATCACGTTTAGGTGCGGCAACGGGCGCAGCAGCAACTTTACCGGCTGTGCGGCGTTTAGCGCGCGGTGCGTCATCTTCTTCGTCATCCACGGCACGTTTCATGCCCTTTGGAACAATCAGGGCGCGCGGCGCAGCGGCGTCATCCTTCTTTGCTTTGGACTGTTGTTCTTCGAGGCGTTTGGCTTCGATTTCCTTGGCCTGCTGCTTTTCGAATTCCTGAATTTGACGCAGTTCTTCGATTTCTCTGGCGCGAAGGTTATCAGCCGTCATTGCGGCGGATGGCTTTTCACGGTGAACAATATCACCCGGACGTGGGCCGGATGGTTGCTGCGCGGGGGGCGCATCACGCATTTCGGCTTCGCGTTGCTTTTCTTCATCAATCGCGCCGCGCAATGCCTGAACGCGGGCTGCGCGTTCTTCATTGGTGAGGGTGCGAATAACGGCGCTACGGGAACGGCCTTGTTCGCTCAGGCCCACCAAGGTTTGACCATTGGAGGTGGTCGAGGTGGTGGTAGGCGGGGCGGAAGCCGAAGCAGGTTTTGCATCCGTTGGTGATGGATCGCGCTTGCGCTTGACTTCCACCGCTACGGTTTTGCTGCGGCCATGGGTGAAGCTTTGCTTAACTGTTCCAACCACGCTGGAAGGTTCAACGGCAGCACCGCCCTTAAGCTGAAGTTTTCCGCCGAGGCTGAGCTTCTTTGCTTCTTTCGGTTTTTCGTCTTTGGCTTCGTTGCTCATTGCTACTTTTTGCTTTCAGTATGGTTTACGTAGTGTGGTTGGTTCAGTTGCGCATGATAGACAGGCTTAGGCTTTTGGAGTGCCATCTTCATTAAACCAATGGGCACGAGCAGCCATAATGATGTCATTTGCCTGACGTTCATTGAGGTTTGCTTCACCAACCAGTTCACGAAGTTCATCGCTGGCCAAATCTGCCAAATCGTCACGGGTTTTAACGCCGCCTTCGCCCAGCTTGACCTTCATTTCAAGGGTCAGGCCGTTCAAGGATAGCAGGCTTTCATCAAGGCCGAGTTCTTTGATACGTGCGTTCATTTGTTCTGCCTTTTCGGTTAGCCAGTTTTTGGCGCGGCTTTGGAGTTCAGCAGCCACATCCGCATCAAAGCCTTCAATGCTTGCCAGTTCGCCCTCTGGCGCTTCGGCGATGTGTTCAACCTTGGTATAGCCTTCAGCAACCAGCAAGTGCGCAATCACATCATCCACATCGAGTGCTTCGATGAAGAGGGTGGAGCGTACGCGCAGTTCTTCCTGACGGCGTTCGGATTCTTCTTTTTCGGTCAGAATGTCGATGGCCCAACCGGTGAGCATGGATGCCAAACGAACGTTTTGTCCGCGGCGGCCAATGGCCTGGGAGAGCTGTTCATCTGGAACCACAACTTCGATACGTTGGTTTTCTTCATCAAGCACAACCTTGGATACTTCGGCAGGTGCAAGAGAGTTCACCACGAAGGTTGCAGCTTCAGGAGACCATGGAATGATATCGATTTTTTCGCCGCCGAGTTCAGCCACAACAGCCTGTACACGGCTACCGCGCATACCTACGCAAGCGCCAACAGGGTCGATGGAGTTGTCATTTGAAATCACGGCAATCTTTGCGCGGCTGCCAGGATCACGGGCAACGGATTTGATTTCAATCACGCCGTCATAGATTTCTGGGACTTCAGCAGTGAATAGTTTTGCCATGAACAAGGGATGAGTACGTGACAAGAAAATTTGCGGGCCGCGGGTTTCTTCGCGCACGTCGTAGATGTAGGCACGAACGCGGTCACCATTTTTCAAATGTTCACGTGGCAATAATTCATCGCGGCGGATAACGGCTTCGGCGCGGCCAAGATCAACGGTCACGTTGCCAAATTCCACGCGCTTGACGATACCGTTGACGACTTCGCCGATGCGGTCACGGTATTCGCGGTATTGACGCGCGCGTTCAGCATCACGAACCTTTTGTACAATTACCTGTTTGGCGGTTTGAGCGGCAATACGGCCGAAATCAATCGGGGGAAGGGCATCCACCAGGAAGTCACCAACTTTGACGTCTTGCTTTACCTTGCGGGCTGCATCGAGCAAAATCTGGGTGAATTCGTTTTCAATCGCTTCTGCGACCTGCAGGTAACGCATGAGTTGAATTTCGCCGGTTTTACGGTCGATATTGGCACGGATATCGTGTTCGGCGCCATATTTTGAACGGCCAGCCTTTTGGATAGCCTGCTCCATAGCGGATAGCACTTCATCGCGGTCGATACTTTTTTCCCGTGCGACGGCATCGGCTACTTGCAAAATCTCAGTCATGACTTCCTCTCTGGTTACTTTAGCAACTTACTTTAATAGGTTGTTATGGTTGTTGGTTTTCGGTTTCTTGTTTATTTAGTGCTTGTTCTTTTTGGGCCGCCTTTAGCAACGCATCTGTCATCACCAATTTGGCTTGATCGATGGTTTCAAAAGGCAGGGTAACTTTGGCTACGTTCTCGCCCTTTTTCTCGGGAACGATTTCGATGGCGATATCTTTGCCTTCCACGCCGCGCAGGATGCCACGGAAATTCCGGCGGCCATCGCGGGGTTGTACCAGCTGCACCTTGGCTTCAAAGCCAGCAAAGCGCTGATAGTCTTTTAAACGGGTTAGCGGGCGGTCGATGCCTGGCGAGCTGACTTCTAAACTATAGGCCGATGAAATCGGATCAGCGACATCCAGTTGTGCCGAAACAGTGTGGCTGATGGTTTCGCAATCATCCACGGTAACAGCTTTGCCATCCTGGCGTTCAGCCATAATTTGCAATGTCTGGTTGTTGCGGCCACCCGATAAATGCACGCGCACCAACTCATACCCCATCGATTCGAGGGTAGGTGTAATCAGTTCTGCTACGCGGTCTGTAACGGCCATTTCTATTCGTCTGCTCAAAAACCATTCGGGCAATAAAAAAGGCGGGCTCTTTTGAAGCCCACCTCATCATTTTCCCATGATGGGTATTTATATGTTGCGCAGACACTATCAGGACTTGGTGTTCTTTGCAAGAGGGGATGTTGGGTTTAACCCATTGACCTGTTGGCTTTTTATGGATTTTTTTGCCTATTTTAGGACGATTCTTGGTGTTTGTTAGAACACCAAGATATCCCCATCTAACCCTAAAAAAACAAAAAATATTTTTTTATAGCGCGCAAATTTTAAACGACATGCCGCGTTCAGCAGTATTTGGAACGATAGCAAATAGTTGTTCACTATCTTGTGGGCCGGCGCCAAGAACAGCTTCGAATACTTGTTGGCGTGCGGCCTCGGGTACGGAATGAACAATTCCAATACGGTTTGCATCAGCATCAACGGTTGCAGAAAAATCAAGCGTGCCATTGGGTTGGCGAGGGACGATGAATTCCAGTTTGTTACCTCTGATGATACGGTCGGCAATTTCGCCTTTTACTGCACTAATTAAACTGGAAACACTCTGAGTGGTTGGACTGGCCATGATAACCTCTTCAATATTGAACTTAGGAATATATTGAAATCAGGCTATCAAATGCGCATAAGAGTAAAACCGTTTTTTTAATTTCACGCTATTTACGAATGAATACGTAGTATTCCGGGCCTTTCCAGCCTTCGCGTTTTTTTGCCAATTCCTTGATTTCGTAGCGGGTAGCCGGCCAATCCGGCAGGCGGGTTTTGCGCAGGCCGTTATCTGTATCAGGGGCTGGAATAAAATCCGCGCTGGCGCGCAGATGTTCCAGCATCCATTCCTGCAAGGTGGGATCATCACTGGCGACACGCAGCTGTGCACCGGATTTCAGGATGCGCGCAAGCTTGGGCAAATTTTCCGGCCCGATAAAGCGGCGGTTGGCATGGCGCTTTTTAGGCCATGGATCGGGGAAGAGTACAAAACAACGCGCGATAGACGCATCGGGCAATGCATCCATCACCATGCGCGCATCATTATCGTGAATACGAATGTTTTGAAGTTCGTTTTTATGAATATGTTCCAGCATGCTGGCGACGGCATTCATATACGGCTCGCAGCCAATCATGCCGATGGATGGGTGTTCTTTGGCTTGCCATGCCAGATGTTCACCGCCGCCAAAGCCGATTTCCAGCCAGACATCTCGTGTATCGCCAAATAGCTGCTTCAGATTTAGGCCGCTGTCTAAATTGACTTTGATGCGCGGTAATAAATCCTGCATCAATGCGGTCTTGCCGACGCGAAGCGGGCGGCCTTTGCGCCGCCCGTGCAGAATATAACCAGTGCCTTTTTCTGGTGTTTCTTTTGGTGCCGACATTTAGAGCTTGAAGGCGCGCTTCAGTTCGCCAGCAATGTCGGTTTTTTCCCAGCTGAATGAACCATCTTCACCTGGTGTACGGCCAAAGTGACCATAAGCCGCCGTCTTTGCATAAATCGGACGGTTGAGGTTGAGGTATTCGCGGATACGGCGAGGGGTGAGTGGAACGATTTCCTGCAATGCTTTGGAAATCTTTTCTTCATCAGCCTTACCGGTGCCATGGGTATTGATGTACACAGCAATTGGATGTGACACGCCAATTGCGTATGCGATTTGGATGGTGCACTTGTCAGCAAGGCCAGAAGCGACCACGTTCTTGGCAAGATAACGTGCAGCATAAGCAGCTGAGCGATCCACCTTGGTTGGATCTTTACCCGAGAACGCACCGCCGCCGTGAGGTGCCGCGCCACCATAGGTGTCGACGATAATCTTACGGCCAGTTAAACCGGTATCACCATCTGGCCCGCCAATGACAAAGCGACCGGTTGGGTTGACGTAGAAGTTCTTGTCTTCGCACATCCAGCCCTCTGGCAATACTTTTTCTACATAGGGGCGGATCATGGCGCGAACGGCGTCGGTATCTACCTTTTCATTGTGTTGGTGTGACACAACGATGGAGTGGGCGCGAACAGGCTTGCCATCAACATATTCCAATGTGACCTGGCTTTTCGCATCCGGGCCAAGTGCTGGCAATTTTCCGGAATGACGCGCATCGGATAAGGTACGCAGAATATTGTGTGCGTACATAATCGGTGCAGGCATTAATTCAGGGGTTTCGTTGCAAGCATAACCGAACATGATGCCTTGGTCGCCTGCGCCTTCATCTTTGTTATCTTTTGCATCAACGCCAACGGCGATGTCTTCGGATTGTGCGTGAACGAGCACATCGATATTCACCCATTGCCAGTGGAACCCTTTTTGGGCGTAGCCGATATCACGAATGGCTTCGCGTGCTGCGGTTTGCATTTCAAGCGGGGTTACGCTGTCGGGGCCGCGAACTTCACCAGCAAGGGTGACGTGGTTGGTGGTGGCAAGGGTTTCTACCGCGATGCGAGCATAGGGGTCTTCTTTGAGCAACAAATCCACGATGGTATCGGAGATACGGTCGCAAACTTTATCGGGGTGACCTTCGGAAACGGATTCACTGGTGAAGAGGTAATTTTTCATGAAAAAAACTCAGTGTCTGAGGAGGGGAAACGAAATGAAGCGTGGATATTAGAAAACCCAGCTAAAAGCGCAAGTAGAGATTATGCGCCTGCTTATTAGGCTTCGTCGGTCATCACGCGGATAAGATCGAGGATTTTCTTACGCTTTTTGGGGTCTTCCACGCGGTAATAGGCGCGCAGCAAATCAGTGGTTTCGCGGTTGCCCATGTCGATGCCGCTTAATTCATTATCCATATGGATAGGATCTTGGCCTGATTCTGCCATGCCTTCGAAGGTTGGCGTGTCTGCTGGAAGGTCCTCGTAGAAATAGGAGACGGGTACTTTTAATGCGGTAGCAATTTCATAAAGGCGACTGGCGCTGATGCGGTTGGAGCCGTGTTCGTACTTTTGAACCTGTTGGAATGTAAGGCCGACCAGATTGGCCAGCTTTTCCTGTGTGAGGTTTAGGCGCAGGCGGCGCATTCGCAAGCGATTGCCCACGTGAATATCGAGCGGGTGAATATCCGATTGTGCGTCTTGTTTTAGGCTAACGGACATAAAAACCTGTTATTTCAAAAGTATATAATTTTTTGAATCCAAATTGACTGGACATCTAATCATATAAAGGTATGCAACCGCAAATGCAACGATTATGCAAGCTATAAATTACATTCCATGCAAAGGCTACCAGCGAGTAAAGAACGGGGCAGGTAATGCGTTTGGTATTGCGGTATCGATGATGCCGCGTTGATTGAGATCAAGGGATTGCAGGATACGGCCAAGTGGATCGACAACTGCACTAACGCCAGAATTGGCAACGCGAATGAGCGGGATGCCTTCTTCAATGGCGCGTACACGTGCCATGGCCAGATGTTGATAGGGGCCCGAGGTGTTTCCAAACCAAGCATCATTGGTAATTTGCAATAATAATTCGGGTCTATCGGTTTCATCCACAATCTGGCCTGTAAAAATGGCTTCATAACAAATCATGGTACTGAACGATGGCATGCCGGGAGCGCGTAATGTTTTTGCCCCGCTGCCAGGTGTGAAATCGGCTGTGCCAATCACATCAACGGCGACGGGCACGGTTTGCAGGATAGAGCGCAGGGGAACAAATTCACCAAAAGGAACCAGATGTGATTTGTCATAACTGCCTATCACGCTGCCTTTATCATTCATCACGATGAGTGAATTGTAAAATTTCCGTTCATCGTTTTCAAATGTGCGCGAGGGGGCGCCAGTGAGCAATGCGCCTCCTTTTGGAATGATCCGTTTAAGTGCATCGCGGGCTTCTGCATTTTCATTTAGAAAAAAGGGCGATGCGGTTTCTGGCCAGATGAGATGGGTAATGGGTTTTTCTGATCGCTCCGTTGATAGGCTAACAATTTTAGACAAGGCGGCTACGCGTTGTTGCGCGGTGCGGCGTTCTGATTGTTCAATGGCAGGTTGTACGAGACGCACCAGTGCTTGGTCGTGATAGGTAATGGCAGTGGTGCTAAGGCGGTGTTCACCCCATAGGGCCATGCACGACAACAGGATGCTGATGAATGCAAAAAAAATCAGGTGGGATTTTTTCAGTTCGATGAAGAGCAGGCTAGTTGCCGTTGCTGCAAGCAAGGTAAGTAGGGTGAGGCCATAAATGCCAATCACGCTTACGATTTGAATGACTGGCAAGGTATCTGACCAGATGTAGCCGTAGGTATTCCATGGGAAGCCGCCCATTAGCCAGCCGCGATTGATTTCACAAAGTGATAAACCGACTGAGAGCAGGATGGCATGAAGAATAGGTTTGCCGCGCAAGCCATGCAACGCAGCCGATACTGCGCCAAATATCAATGCAAGGTAGGAAGGCAGTGCAAGTAGTGAAAACGGCAGCACCCAGATGTAACGGGCAATATCAACAAACAAGGATGCGGATATCCAGTAAAGCCCCGCCAGATGAAAGCCAACCGCATAGCACCATGACAGGATGAATGATTGTTTAGCTGTGCCAGCAGAGCGTAGCACGCCAACAAAGGCACCAAATCCAACAATAAATAATATCGGCCAGGAAAGTGGCGGAAGTGCAAAGGCACTGAGCAGGCCGCACGCAAAACTGAATAAGGCTTTGCGAGATTGCGATTGCTGTAACAGCAGTTTGAATAAATGGGTGAGCCGACCCAGCACGCTACACGCTAGCCTTTAGTGGTGCGGTATCCGTATTGGGGGCGTCGGTTTTTGGAAGATTGTGCACACGAAGACGTTTGATGCGGCGGGTATCGGCTTCCAGAACCTCAAATGCAATGCCCGAGGCATGGCGAAGCATTTCGCCCTTTAGTGGCACGCGGCCAGCAAGTGTGAAGGCAAGGCCGCCTAGCGTATCAATCGCCTGACGTTCATCTTCCCTGAGGATATTGCCAACTTGTTCTTCAAAGGCATCAATTGGCATGCGGGCATCGACCACGATGCTGCCATCAGGGCGGCGTTGTAGCTGGATAACATTGGCTGGATCATCATGTTCATCATCGATATCGCCAACGATTTCTTCCACCACATCTTCAATGGTCACCAGACCATCAATTCCGCCGAATTCATCAACGACCAGTGCCATGTGTTGGCGTTTTTGACGCATTTGCAACAAGAGGCGTGTGACGGGCATGGACGGCGGCACGAATAGCAGTTTGCGTAAAATATCAGGGATGAGAACCGGCTTATCATCAACCAGGCCTGCGGTAACATCTTTGATATGGACAAAGCCGATGACGTCATCCAGCGTTTTACGGAAAATGGGAACGCGGCTGTGGCCGCTTTTACCCATGAGGGCGGCTAGTTTTTTTAGCGGGGTGGTTTCATCGGCGGCGAAAATATCGGCGCGTGGAATCATAATATCGGAAATGCGGCGATCGCGCGCATTGAGCAAATTGGTAAGTAGTTCTTTTTCACCGGTGTTGGAGCCGGGAAGGCCATCGGGCTCTTCCATGATTTCTTCAACAGCTTCGATGATTGCCACTTCTTCACGTTTTTTGGATATGAAGGAGCGGATGCTTTCAAACGCCGTGCCTAACCATGACGCAGGTGCGGCTTCTGTGGGGGTGTTTGCAGCAGGGGTAGTGGAAGAGGGCGACGAATTAGCAGGGTTACCATCAATCATAATATGTTCTTCTTCGGCCTATTCTATAACATAAGGGTCATTAATGCCGAGCCCAGCCAGAATGCGCTTTTCGAGCGTTTCCATGCGTTTGGCGTCTGCATTTCTCATGTGGTCGTATCCTAACAGATGCAGGGTGCCGTGCACAACTAGATGAATAAGATGATGATTTAGCGGCTTTTTTAGCTTTAACGTTTCAGAAACGATAACCTTTTTGCACAAGATGATATCGCCCAGATAAATCGTTTCGGTTTTTGCAGGCTTTAGTTTTTTTAATTCAGCAGGAGTGAATTGTGGAAATGACAGCACATTGGTGGGTTTGTTTTTTCCACGAAAATCATGGTTCAAGGTCTGGATGGCTTTTGGCGTGACGAAGGCCAGTGATGCTTCGAAGGATTGCTTTTCCAGCCCTGCATGCTTTGCAATGTGTGTGCAGATTTTTTTTAAAATAGCTGGAGAGAGTAATTTTTTATCTGTGGCCTTGGCATTTAATGTGAGGCGTAGCATTACACAATAACCCCTTCGAGGCTGTTGGTGGTGACTTTATCGATGCGGACATTGGCTATTTGGCCAAACATGCCTTTACCATCTTGGACATAAAGGGATTGCATATGCGGCGTGCGGCCCAGTAATTGGCCATCAAGCTTCCCATGACGGTCGAACAGGACAGGGATGGTTTTACCGATAAAGCCTTCATTAAAAGCACGTTGCTGGGCAAACAACACTTCCTGTAATGCGGCAAGGCGCGCAGTTTTTACGTCTTCAGGGATTTTGCCAGCCATGGTCGCGGCGGGTGTACCGGGGCGTTCGCTATACTTGAATGAATAGGCCTGCGCAAAATTTACTTCGCGAATGAGGTTGAGAGTATCTTCAAAATCCTTATCGCTTTCATTGGGGAAGCCGACGATGAAGTCTGATGAAAAGGCGATGTGGGGATTGGCAGCGCGTGTCTTTTCTATAATACGCAAATAATCATCACGCGTGTGTTTGCGGTTCATTGCTTCCAGCATGATGTTGCTACCGCTTTGCACCGGAAGATGCATAAAAGGCATCAGTTTTTTAACATCACGGTGTGCAGCGATAAGGCCATCATCCATATCTTTTGGGTGCGAGGTGGTATAGCGAATGCGATCGACATTTAGCTTGGCAACGGCTTCGATTAATTGGCCAAGACCCCATGGTTCTCCATTTTCGCCGATGCCGTGATAGGCGTTGACGTTTTGACCAAGCAGGGAGATTTCTTTTGCGCCGCTGTCGATCAGGCGTTGGGCTTCGGTTAAAATGGCAGAGACGGGGCGTGAGTATTCCGCACCGCGTGTATAAGGGACAACGCAGAAGGTGCAGAATTTATCGCAGCCTTCCTGAACAGATAAGAATGCAGATGGCCCTTGGCCGGTGGTTTCGTCTGGAAGATGATCAAATTTTGATTCAGCAGGAAAGTCGGTATCAATTACGCCGCCTTTACCGCGCAGGGCCTTGGCCACCATTTCCGGCAAACGGTGATAGGTTTGCGGGCCAAACACCATATCGACGTATGGCGCGCGGGCGAGGATTTGTTCGCCTTCGGCCTGCGCGACGCAACCTGCAACGCCAATCATCTTCGGGCGGTTGGCTTCGCTTTCAAGGCGTTGTTGTTTATGCAGGCGGCCAAGTTCGGAGAAAATCTTTTCTGAAGCCTTTTCACGGATATGGCAGGTATTCAAAATCACCAGATCTGCACCTTCGGCATCATCGCTCAGGCCAAAGCCAAGCGGCGCCAATAGGTCGGCCATTTTGGCGCTGTCATAGACATTCATTTGGCAGCCCCACGTCATGATGTGGAGCTTTTTGTCTTTTTTAATTTGAGGCGATGGCGTTGCAGTCATGGAAATGGTTTAGCCGAGCGAACCATTTAGTGGAAGGGTCGTTTTCATGCCCTTATCATCAAATATGCCATAAGGGCCATTTTCCACTTGCCTGCGGGCATATTCGCCCAATTCTTTACGGTCTGCAAAGCGGCTGGCTTTAAACGGTTCATGGAATGTAAACACTACGCGCAGGCCGCTGGTTTCAAAAACCTTCCATAAATGCGGCATCAAGGTCATGTCGCCATACCAGGCATAGCGATTTTGAATGCCGTTTTTACCATAGCAGGCAATGGATACCGGTTGGATCACCACATCCACATCATTCATATTCAAAACAGATTGTAACAAACCGCTTTTGAAAAACTTTACTTCCGAGCCATTGGTGGAGGTGCCTTCCGGGAAGAGTACAATATTCTTTTGCTCGCGCATTACGCTAATCATCGCGGCGCCTTGCTCGGCGGCGCCTTTTTTATTGCGGCGATCGATAAACAAGGTGCCTTGCAAACGGGTGAGATAACCAAATAATGGCCAATCGGCAACTTCGGCTTTTGCGACAAAGTTGGTGGGGATGACGCTCGCGATACTGATGGTATCGAGATAGGACATATGGTTGCATAAAAACAAAGTCGGGATCGTGTTTGAAATGTTGCCGCGGGTTTCTATGCGCATTCCTAAAATGTAGTGAGTAAGGAATTTGTGGAAATAAACCGGCAAGATATTCTGGATGCGTAGTTTGAAAAACTTTACGGTGACTTGAATGGGAACGCATAAAGCGACCCATGTTAAGAACGCAACAACACGAAAAGCAGCCAGAAGTGGTAATAAGATAAACATTAAATAATCGGGTCGCGATTTTTGAGTTCGTAATGGCGCGAGTATTTTTGCGCAATCAAATCGGTTTTAACAATAACGCACACATCGGTGGTGTTAAATTGTTCATCCACCACCGCGCCATCGCCCACAAAGCCGCCCAGACGCAAATAACCCTTGAGTAGCGGGGGTAAAAGATTAAGCGGTGGCATTTGCGAAAGGCCCTTTTCGGGGTCGACGTCGCTGGGGTCCATCAGGCGCATATCGACATAGCGATGAGGAAGCGCAGTTGTGCGCAAATAAGGCGCCGCAAGATGATAGTAATAAAGATAAGTTAGAGGCACGGCTAATGCCTTCGGGTCTGTTCCCGGCAAGCTGGCGCAGCCGAATAAAATATCTATACCATAGGCGGCAATATAATCGGCAATGCCGCGCCAAAGAAGTTGCATGGTTGGACGATTGCGGAAATCAAGAGCAACGCAGGAGCGGCCAACCTCAAGAATTTCGCCGGGATAGGCGACAAGGCGCGAGATGTCATATTCGCTGCTGGAATAGAAGCCGCCATGACGTTTGGCAGCATCGCGGCGAACGAGGCGGTAGGTACCAATCACGGTAGGTGGTAATTCACCTGTATTGTGGTCAATCACAATCAGATGGTCGCAGAATTTATCAAGACTATCGAAATCGGTTTTGCCAGCTGCCATTTCAGGCGTCGCCTTGGCACCCATTTCGTCATAGAACACTTTGTAGCGCAGTTGCTGCGCAGCATGTACTTCTTTGCTGTCTTGGGCGATGCGCACTTCAAGACGGCCAAGGCGAAGCCCATGCGGGCCTAATACGGATTGTTCATCAGAGTTCATTCGGGTTTCCTATTCTGCGAGCATCATAGGTGAAGTTTTTTAAATAAAAAAGCTGTATCCGCATGATGAAAACGGCACATTTCCAACATAATTACTATGCGTTGGACTTACCTTTTGTGCCAAGGCCGATATCTTTGGCAAGTTTGCTGCGTTCTTTGGCATAGCTTGGCGCAACCATCGGATAATCGGATGGCAGATTCCAGCGTTCCCGATATTGGTCCGGGGTCATATTATAAGATGTTTGTAAGTGACGTTTGAGCATTTTCAGCTTTTTGCCATCTTCCAAGCAAATAATGTATTCCGGTGTAACTGATTTTTTGATGGGCACGGCAGGTTCAGGGCGATCCACTGAATTAATAGTGCCACTGGTTACACCATCAAGACGCAGGAAGCTATGATAGACCTGCTGTACGAGATTGGGCAATTCGCTCATCTCCACTTTGTTGTTGGAAACATAAGAAGCCACAACATCCGCAACAAGGCGGGCTAAATCAGGTTTTTGATTAATCATATAAGAATTTTCTAGTCATCGTGCGATGCAACATGCTGCGCTGATGGCAAAGTAATAGGCGCGGAAGATTGCAAATGCAATCTTAAAAAAATTAAGTCGATTTATGAATGTCTTGCGTGGAGATTAATTGTTTCGCCATCACAATTCCATCGATGGTTTTTTTGTGGCCATCAATAGTGGTGGTATAATAATTCACGCGCTTTGAAATGATGGTGAAGCCAAGTGATTGGTAGAGGTGGATGGCAGGAATATTATTTTCCATAACCTCCAGAAATATTTTTTCAAGATGCTCCGCACTGTATGCAGCAATGAATGATTGAATCAGTTGTTTGGCAAAACCTTGGCGCCGTGCATCAGGATGAACCGCCAGGGTCAAAATTTCACTTTCGCCTGCAACCAGGCTGTTAATGATGAAGCCACCGGGGTTGTCTGCAACAAAGAGGCCGATAGCCCTGGTGGTAGGTTGCAGCAATAAACCGCTGATGGATTGGGCATTCCAGCGTTGGTCTTGAGCAAAACAGGTGGCATGCAGGGCTGCCATCCATTCGGCATCCGCCAGATTTAAATTACGAAAATTGGGCGATGGATTTTGGAGAGCTGACATCGGCTTCACGTAAATAGAGCGGTTGGGGCGGGGCAGAGTTCGTTTCACTTGCTGCTTCGACGCAAGCAGCGAGTGTTTTGATAAAGTCAGCATCGCTGACATCAATCAGCTTGGTTTGCAGTACGTTATCAAGCGCGACGAGTTGTGCAGCGCCATTGCCAGTAATCGCAAATGGTTTGTCGTTTGGTAGCTCACCCATCAATGATTGAGCGGGCTTTAGGAAATAATCGCCCAGCGTTCCATCCGGATTGAGCCATGCGCAGAATAAATCAGCGCGTTTTGACTCGCGGATGATAAGGACGGGATTGGGGTGCTTAATTGCGCGTGAGGTCACCATAAAATGGTCAATTCCAATGGCTTTTTTGCCCGATGCAAGGGCAAGGCCGCGCACAAATGACAAGCCAACGCGCAGACCGGTAAAGCTGCCGGGGCCAGTGGCGATACCAAAACGGTCGATATCGGTGACCTTTAGACGATGATCCGATAGCAATTCCTGCGTAAGCGGTGCCAGAATTTTTGCCTGATCACGTCCCGTGACAACAATTTTTTCTGACACAGACTTGCCATTGATGCGCAAGGCAAGCGCACAGCAATCCCCACCAGTATCAATTGCCAGAATGTTCATTGAGGCTTCAACATTATTGGCCGTTTGCAAATTCCGGATTATCCAAACCAGCGGCACGAATGGATTTAAACGCTTCGGTATAGGCAAGCAGGGTACGCAGACCGAATTCGATACGGCGGCGAAGATAACCATCGGTTTTATCTGCTTCGGTATCGCCGTTCAGAATGTTGGTGACGTTTTGCAAAATAACGTGGTCGGGTGTGTAGACGATGCGGCTATTTTTATAGCTGCTCATGCGTAGTTCGGCGACTGGATAAGTGCCGCCATGGCCAGCAGAAACGCTGATAATCATTGCGGGTTTGTGGCCTACTTCTTTGCCTGTGGCGTGCAGAAAAAAGTTTTTTAGCCCTGCAGGAACCATGCCGTGCCATTCAGGCGAAATCACCACGAGGCCATCAGCTTTTTGCAGGCGTGCGGCCATAGGTTGCCAGACTTTACCCGTTGCGCTGTCGGGTTTACTGCCTTCGCCATCCCATAAGGGAAGCGGATTGCCGGCTAAATCAATGATGTCGGTTGTAACTGCAGGATTGAGACGTGTGATATTTGCAGCCGCGTAGTTGGCAACTTTGCGTGACTGTGAATTTTGGCGGTGTGAGCCGCTAATAAGGACGATATGGCTCATGATACTTGTCTGACCTCAATCACTTCGGGGATGTAGTGTTTTAGCATATTTTCAATGCCGGATTTTAGTGTGGCAGTGGAAGATGGGCAGCCCGCGCAGGAACCTTTTAAATTCAAGTAAACCACGCCTTCTTCAAAGCGGTTGAAGGTGATGTCGCCGCCATCCTGGGCAACGGCGGGGCGAACGCGTTGTTCGATTAATTCGCAGATTTGTTTAACGACGTCGCTATCATCTGCATTTGCTGGTGTAGCCGTTGCGGATTGTTCGCTGATGGCTGGAAGACCGGATAGCAAATGATCCATGATGGCTGCAAGTACATGCGGCTTCAGGGTTGACCATTCCTTATTTGCGGATTTGGTGATGGTGATAAAATCGGAACCCAAAAAAACGCCTGCAACGCCATCTACCGCGAAGAGCGCTTTGGCGAGAGGTGAAGAGCCTGCCTTATCCGCACTTGGAAAATCGGCAACGCCTGAGGGAAGCACGGTTTGCCCCGGAAGAAATTTCAATGTTGCGGGGTTGGGGGTCTGTTCGGTCTGGATGAACATCGCATGCTCCGGTTGTTATGAATGATGGGAGTAAGGTGGTGCGCAAAGGCCCAATCGTCAAGCGGCTTTGATTTGCTTGGTAATATGCCCGTTTTCGATGCTTAAGAACTGCGCGTTTTGCTGGAAGCCGCTAAAAAAACTGTTATCGGTACCGCTGAGCCATGCTTGGCTACCCAGGGCCAATAATTGCCGGGCGAGCGCATCGCGGCGTAATTCATCCAGATGCGCGGTGATATCATCCAGCAGAATAAGGGGGGTGGATTGGTGGATCGCACGAAGTAATCGCGCCTGCGCCAAGATCAGGCTAATCAATAATGCTTTTTGTTCCCCCGTTGAGCATAAATGCGCGGGCATGTTTTTAGTGACGTGGTGTACTTCGACATCACTGCGGTGCGTTCCCGTTGTGGTAATGCCGCTGGCGGCATCATGCGCGCGGTTTTGCTTCAGCATGGTTTTGAATAGGGCTTCGGTATCTAAAGCCGAATGGCTTTCAAGATATTTTTCCAAGAAGCCATCAATGGAAACAGATACGCGCGGGAAGGGATGAGGATCATCATTTAAATGATGGCGGATATGCGTTATCCATTCATTGCGTGCGGCGGCAATTGCTATGCCATCTTGCGCCATGCTGGCTTCCAGCGCACTGAGCCATGAATCATCCATCATGCCATCACGCAATAAGCGCGCACGCGACCGCATGGCTTCATCATAGCGGTTGATGCGGGTGGAATGGCTGGGGTCGAGGGCGAAAGCAAGGCGGTCGGCAAATTTGCGGCGTTCGCTGGCACTTTCGGCCAGAAGCCTGTCCATCTCAGGTGTTAGCCAAATGACGTTGACATGGTCGGCAAGAGCGGTTTGGCCTTTTACGGTTTTTCCATCGATGCGTAATAGGCGGCGTTCTTTTTCAGGTGTACTTTCGGGATCGCGCCCCATGCCGATGCGTACTTCGCCGCGTTTGCCATTAATTTCAAAAAAGGCCGCCCATGGTTGTTCGGCGGGGGTGTGGGTGTTGTGTAATTCGGCAATCGCCGCGCGGCGCAGGCCGCGCCCGGGGCTGAGTAAACTAATCGCTTCCAGGATATTGGTTTTGCCCGCGCCATTTTCGCCTACCAGAATGACAGGCGAAGGGCTCAATTCAAGATTGAGGGTATCGTAATTACGAAAGGCTTCGAGATGGAGGCGGGTGATCGCCTGCGCGGTCATTGATGACTATACACGCATCGGCATGAGCACGTAGAGCGCGCTTGCATCCGACACATCTTGAACGATGGTGGGTGATGCTGCATCGGCCATGCTGAAACGTGCGCCTTCACCTTCGATTTGTGAAAGAATATCGAGCAGGTAGCGGGCATTGAAACCGATTTCGATGGCTTCGCCTTTATACGATACTTCGAGTTCTTCAACGGCGCTGCCTGCTTCGGGGCTGCTGGCCGAAAGGGTCAGCAGGTTTTTTGACAAGGCAATTTTAATTGCACGCGATTTTTCAGATGAAATGGTCGCTACGCGGTCAACGGCATTGGCAAGAACCTTGGCTGGAACTTCCAAAGTTTTGTCGTTACCGGTTGGGATAACACGTTCGTAATCAGGGAAGGTGCCATCAATCAGCTTGGAGGTCATCACGACGTTATCAAAGCTGACGCGTGCCTTGCTGGCGGAAAGGGCGATGGTGATGTCGGATGTGGTTTCATCAAGCAATTTGCGGATTTCGGCAACGGCTTTGCGTGGCAGAATAACACCGGACATTGTGCCAGCTTCGCGTGGGGCAGGCATTTCAAGACGTGCCAAACGATGGCCGTCAGTTGCAACGGCACGAAGAACAGCAAGGTCACCCTTGGTCTTAGTGGTGTGAATATAAATACCATTGAGGTAGTAGCGGGTTTCTTCCACCGACATCGCAAAGCGGGTGCGATCAATCAAGGTTTTGAAATCAGCCGAGGAGAGGGTGAAGCGATGTTGCAAATCGCCTTCCGACATGGTCGGGAAGTCATCAACCGGCAAGCAGCCGAGTTTGAAGTTAGAGCGACCGGAGCTGAGCTGCATCTGATTGCCGGTTTCGGTGGCAGAGAGTTCAACCTGCGCGCCTTCGGGAAGTTTGCGCACGATATCATAAAGGGTGTGGGCGGGAGCCGTTTTGGAGCCGGGCTTTGAAACTTGCGCAGCGACCTTTTCGGTCATTTCCAAATCCATGTCAGTGGCGACAAAAGATACGCCATCTTTATCCGCACGGATGAGAACATTGGCAAGAATGGGGATGGTATTGCGCCGCTCGACTACACTTTGCACGTGGCCGAGTGTTTTAAGGAGAACATTACGTTCCAGAACAACCTTCATGAGGAATCCAATAGAAGAGGAGAGGCGAGAATTACTTCTCTTTCGTAACAAGAGTTTAGCCGATTGGCAAGAGCTTATGCCCAGTTGAAGGTGATGGGCATTTGGACATCGGGATGCAGGCTTTTGTGAACGGGGCAGGCATGGGCGGCATGTTCCAGCTTCTGGCGTGCCTCATCGCTGACTTTTACGGGAACGGTGATGTGGACGGTGAGTTTGCCGATTTTGCGGCTTGGCAGCGTGGCCATTTCTTTCTCAACCGTGGCGGTTGCACCATCCAGCGCGATATCCATACGCCGCGCCACAATTTCCATGGTGGTCAGGATGCAGCCGCCAAGTGCGGTTGCCACCAAATCAGTCGGGGAGAAGCTGGCGCCCATGCCGTGATTGTCTTTGGGTGCATCGGTAATAAGGGTGGTGCCTGATGGCTCGTGCACAGCTTCGCAGCGCAGATTGCCCTTATAGGTAAGATTGATTTGAACCATGGATGCCCCCAACGTTGAATGTTGGGAACATGGTAGCGATTACAGCTTATTGCTGCAATAAGCGCTTCAGCAATTCTACGTCTTCCGACAAGGTAGCATCGCCGCCACGCAATTCTTCGATTTTACGAACGGCATGGATAACCGTGGTATGGTCACGTCCGCCGAATTTACGGCCAATTTCCGGCAAGGAACGGGTGGTGAGTTGCTTGGCCAGATACATGGCCACTTGGCGTGGGCGTGCAACGGCACGTGCACGGCGCGGGGAGTGCATATCGGCCAGCTTCACATTGTAATGTTCAGCGACCTTCTTTTGGATTTCTTCGATGGTTACGCGGCGTGAGGTTGCGCGCAGCAAATCTTGCAGGAGTTCTTGGGTGGTTTCCAAGGTGATGGGGCGACCAATGAGTTGCGAATGGGCGATGATGCGGTTCAGCGCGCCTTCGAGTTCGCGAACGTTGGAGGTAATACGGTGGCCCAAGAATTCCAGAACCTTTTCTGGAACGGCACATTTCATTGCTTCGGCTTTGGTATGGAGAATGCCAAGGCGTAATTCATAGCTGGTGGGGTGAAGGTCAGCGCAAAGACCCCAACCGAGGCGTGAACGCAGGCGTTCTTCAATCTTTTCCAGATCATGCGGGGATTTATCAGCCGAAACGATGACTTGGCGGTTTTGGTCAACTAGCGTGTTAAAGGTGTGGAAGAATTCTTCCTGGGTTGAATCCTTGCCGCTGATGAATTGGATATCATCAATCATCAGTACATCGATGGAGCGGAACTGTTCCTTAAACGCCATGGTATCTTTAAAGCGCAGAGCGCGCACGAATTGATACATGAACTTTTCAGCCGATAGATACATCACGCGGCGTGCGGGATTGGTCTTGCGGATGTGCCACGCGATGGCATGCATCAAATGGGTTTTACCCAGACCAACACCACCATATAGGAAAAGCGGATTGAAGCTAACCTGGCTGGCTTCGGCAACGCGGCGTGCTGCTGCGTATGCAAGTTCGTTTGGTTTGCCAACGACAAAGCTTTCAAAGGTGAAGCGTGGATCGAGTGGAGAAGAGATATCTTCGCGGTCACCTGTATAGCCGCCTGAGGTATTGGTAAGACCAATATGTGAAATGGCAGGGCGGGACATTTTTTGATCATCTACGGGTGTACGCAGAGGATGAACATTGGAAGGGGCGGTGGATGCAGCAGCAGAAGTAAGCGCGCTTTCAACCGTGAGTTGGATTTCTTTGACGTTAGCGTCGATTTCCTGGAATAGGGTTCTTAGTTTATCGGTGTAGTGGGTATCGACCCAGTCCTTCATGAAACGGGTGGGGAGGGCCAGTTGGACCTCGGCGCCCCAATGCTTGCAAACAAGCGGTTCTAACCAGCGTTTAAAGATGGTTTCGCCAAATTGCTCACGTACTTTGCCCTTTACCAATTCCCATGATGGCGAGGCAGAAGCGGAGCTGTGTGAGCCAGACGTTGAGGACATATTTATTTCTTCCAACTTATGTATTCAGGCAAAAGCAAACAAAAGACTGAACCCGGTTTCGGGTATGAGTAGCGTTATTGACTAACGTCTAATTTTTAATGGCAGGGAGAATGAGATGACAACGGTTGCTCGCAATTTTGTTCGGCAGGTCTCTTCGAGATGGAAGCGGACGATTGGATAAGCCGAACTGCGTGCATAGTGTGGACCTCATCATAGATCGAAACATCATACGACTGGCTTTTTTTCCAAGAGGCGATGACGACTATCGATCGATAGGTCTTCACGTTGTCATGTGGGTCCCTTCAAGTGAAGGCCCTAAAAGCACAAATTGTAGAACGTTCCAAATGGTTGGTTTTTGGTACGGTAGTTCTTAGAACCTAATCAGGCAAACATTTTTTTGAAAGAGCGATGAGAGCCATAAAAAATTTGAAACGTTTTTAGCAGAAGCGTTTCGTTTTTTATCAGCTAAAAAATAATTTGCATCATGATGGTTATCATTTTGCGGCGTTATTTTTGTAACTCACCGTGCTTACAGAAATGACCTTAGACCATTCGCTCTGCATCCTGCAAGGGGACAAAAGCGAGAACAAAAATTTTTATCTAAACCGCTGCGTTTGATAAAATTTCACGTTGACAGAATTCCAAAAATCTTTCTTGCCCGATGAAACGGGGTGTTGTGGATGATGGATGAAACGCAGAATTTTTTTCTTAGACTTTTTGATTAGTTTTTGTGATGAACTTTTTTGCAGTTGCGAGATTTTTTCTGCAACACTTGCATAAAATACAGTCATATAAAAAAATTCAGGCATAAAAAAACACTGCCGATGTGCAGCAGTGTTTTTTAAAAACGCTTATCGCTATTTGAATGTACAGCCGATTAAGCTGACTTCAATTTTTTTACGCGGGCTGAAAGACGTGACATCTTGCGTGCAGCGCGCTTTTTAGGAATGGTGCCTTTGCTTGCGGCGCGTGCCAATTCTGGTTGAGCGGCGCGCAATGCTTCTTGTGCGGCTTTGTAATCTTTTTTGGTTACTGCTTCTTCCACTTTACGGGTTGCAGTGTGAACACGGGATTTGCGTGCCTTGTTGCGAGCGGTGCGAACAATGGATTGGCGGGCGCGTTTCTCAGCAGATTTATGGGTGGCCATTCGTTACTTCTTTCTTTGGTGCTCTTCTTCTTTGCTTTTTCAGCAGTTCAAGACCGTTTTGTATAAAGGGGGCGAATAGAGCCGTCAACAGCTATATCATATGCAACTATTAACGCGAAGTTGGGCTTGGCGATAGGCATCTGTAATGCTAGAAGATGGGGGTCGCCCCACCACCTATATAAGATGTGTCCATGAAGCTCATTGCAGGTAATAGTAACCGTGTTTTAGCCGAAGCCATTGCCAGTCATTTGGGTATGGCCCTGACCAAGGCGGTGGTTCGCCGTTTTGCCGATATGGAAGTGTTTGTTGAAATTCTGGAAAACGTACGTGGTGAAGACGTATTTGTCATCCAGCCGACATCCTTTCCGACCAATGATAACCTTATGGAATTGCTCATAACCATGGATGCGTTGAAGCGCGGCTCTGCCCGCCGCATCACTGCCGTGGTACCTTATTACGGTTATGCGCGCCAAGACAGAAAGACCGGCCCACGTTCGCCTATTTCCGCCAAGTTGGTCGCCAATCTTTTGACTGTTGCAGGGGCCGACCGCATGTTGACCATGGATCTACATGCCGGACAAATTCAGGGATTTTTTGATATTCCGCTTGATAATCTTCATGCGGCACCTGTGTTCATCAAACACATTAAGTCGACCATGAAAGATGCGAATATCGTTGTGGTTTCCCCCGATGTGGGCGGCGTGGTGCGTGCACGATCCCTTGCAAAACGTATTGATGCGGATCTGGCGATTATTGATAAACGCCGTGAACAAGCCGGTGTTTCTGAAGTCATGAACATTATCGGCTCGGTAAAGGGCAAGGACTGTATTCTGGTGGATGACATCGTGGACAGTGCCGGAACCTTGTGCAACGCTGCGGTTGCCTTGATGGAAGCCGGGGCTAAATCGGTAAAATCCTATATAACTCATGGGGTTCTGTCGGGCGAGGCTGTTGCAAGAGTTAATAAATCTCCTCTGGAAAAGCTGGTAATTACTGATAGTATCCTCGCCACGCCGGAGGTTAAAGCCGCTGGCAAAATCGAACAACTGAGCGTCGCTCCGTTACTCGCTGAAGCCGTTTTACGGATTAGCGAGGAGCGTTCTGTATCCAGTTTGTTCGAATAACTAAATCAACACCGCATGTTGTGATGTTGGTGCGATACGTGCACCCCTGGAGGTACGGTCGCAAAGAAATGCGTTTTGTATGGAGAATAAAATGACGCAAGTTCAAAAAGTAAAAGCTGAACTCCGCGCGCGGGCCGGTAAGGGGAATGCTCGTGCTGTACGTTCAGAAGGTCGTATTCCTGGTGTCGTGTATGGCGGCAAGGAAGCACCTGTGATGGTATCCCTTGAAGAAAGAACCTTTGTTCCCATCAGCCAGAAGGCTGGTTTCTTTACCCATTTGATGGATATCGAAGCAAACGGTAAGACCATGCGCGTTATTCCACGCGATGTGCAATTTGACCCGATCACCGATCGTGTTCTGCACGTTGACTTGTTGCGCGTGACCTCGGGTACCAAAGTACGCGTATTCGTACCAGTATTCTTTATCAATCAGGATAAGTCGCCTGGCTTGAAGCGCGGTGGTGCACTGAATATTGTGCAGCATCAAATTCAGCTCAGCTGCTCACCTGAACATATTCCTGAAAAAATCACGATTGATTTGGAAGGCAAGAACATCGGCGATACCATCCATTTGGAAGACATTAAGCTTCCTGCGGATGTAACCCCAATTCTTGGTAACAAAGACACCACCATCGCCAGCGTTGCTGCGCCGACGGTTGTTAAAGAAGAAACCGCTACCACGGCTGTTGCTGCTGATGCGGCTGCTGCTCCGGCGGCGGGCGCTGCTGCACCTGCGGCGGCTGCGAAAGCTGGTGCTGCCCCTGCGGCGGCTGCTAAACCAGGCGCTGCACCTGCAGCGGCTGCGAAAGCTCCAGCGAAGAAGTAATAGCTTATGTGGCTACTTGTTGGTCTTGGGAACCCCGGTTCGAAATACCAGCAACATCGTCACAACATTGGATTTATGGCGGTGGATGAGATCCACCGCCATTTTTCTTTTTCACCATGGAAAAAAAAGTTTCAGGCCGAGATATCTGAGGGTAGTGTCGCGGGTGTGGATGATAAAATCATTCTGCTTAAGCCGCAGACCTATATGAATTTATCCGGCAGTAGCGTACAGGCTGCTGCGCAGTTTTATAAAATCCCGCTTGGTAATGTTTTTGTATTTCATGACGAGCTGGATGTGGCTCCTGCCAAAGTAAAAATCAAGCAGGGCGGCGGGGCAGGCGGGCATAACGGTATTAAATCAATTGATGAGCATATGGGGCAGAATTATTGGCGCGTGCGCCTTGGCATTGGCCATCCTGACCCGCGTGCGCCTGATAAGTCAGAAATAGTTTCTAATTATGTGTTGTCGGACTTTGCCAAGGCCGAGCGTGGCTGGCTGGAAGCCTTGCTGCAAAAATCAGCCGAGCACCTGCCTTTGTTGTTAAATGCCAAGCACAGCGATTATATCAATAAGTTGGTGAGCGCTTAAGGTAGGCCTTGTGCTTGAAACGGGACCTTACTAACTTAGCGGCACTTTTCATCTTACATATATAAAGAGAACGTCTTATGGGTTTTAATTGTGGAATTGTGGGTTTGCCAAACGTTGGTAAGTCGACCTTATTTAACGCGCTGACCAGCACGCAGGCTGCACAGGCAGCAAACTATCCATTCTGCACGATTGAACCGAATACAGGCCGTGTGGCTGTTCCGGATGAACGTATCGAACAATTGGCCAAGATTGCCAATTCCGTGAAGGTTGTTCCAACCCAATTAGAGTTTGTGGATATAGCAGGACTTGTGCGCGGTGCGAGCAAGGGGGAAGGCCTTGGTAACCAGTTCCTTGGAACTATCCGTGAAGTTGATGCCATCATCCATGTCTTACGTTGTTTTGAAGATGGGGATATCACCCACGTTGAAGGTTCGGTTGACCCCATTCGTGATGCAGAGACGGTGGATACCGAATTGATGATTTCCGATATGGATAATCTGGAAAAGCGTTTGAACGCCATTACCAAAAAGGCCAAATCGGGTGATATGGAAGCCAAAACGCAGATGGAAGTGATTGAAGCGGCATTGAAGCTGCTTCAAGACGGGAAGCCCGCACGCCAATTAATTGGCACATTGACGGCAGCGCAAGAGCCGCATTTCAGAAATCTGCAACTGATTACCGCAAAGCCAGTGCTTTATGTATGTAATGTCGAAGAAAGTGCAGCGGCCAATGGCAATCAGCATTCAGCCAAAGTATTCGAGCGCGCCAAAGCAGAGAACACCCAAGCCGTAGTAATTTCTGCTGCGATTGAAGCTGAAGTGTCGCAATTGGCCACGCCAGAAGAGCAAAAGGAATATCTTTCCAGCATGGGATTGAATGAACCGGGGTTAAACCGGATTATTCGCGCAGGTTACGCGCTCCTCAACCTCATTACCTTCTTTACGGTGGGGCCAAAAGAAACCCATGCATGGACATTGAAGCGTAATTCCAAAGCGCCGCAGGCGGCAGGGGTTATTCATACCGATTTCGAAAAAGGATTCATCAAAGCCGAAGTTATCGATATCGATAGCTTTATCAAGCTAGGCGGGGAGGCGGCATGCCGCGATGCCGGTAAGCTGCGTATGGAAGGCAAAGAATACGTGATGAATGACGGGGATATCTGCCATTTCCGTTTTAATGTGTAGCCATCCATAACCCTATAATAAGTATAGATTCTTGCCGCCATAGCTTGGCCGCAATGGTTTGCGACAATCAAAGCATAAATATTTGGCCGTGCTCTAGTCAAACTGGGTTAGTCATGCTATTCAAAAGTCCTCTTATTCCTACTCTCACATCCTCCCGCAGGAGTTTTAAGGCCATGGTATTCAAGACAGTATTTTCACGTAGAAGTTTTTTTGCTGCTTTGGCAGTCGGATTGATTGCTCTTTTTACATCAACGCATGATGCCCGTGCAGATCAAGCAGATGGTGCCCGCAAGTTCATTCAGGCGTTGGGTGACAAAGCCATCGCGACCTTGGCAGATAAGAATGTAACGCCAGAAGCCGCGGCCAAAACATTCCATGATATGTTGGTGAATGACTTTGACTTGGACTTGCTAGGTAAGTTTGCAATTGGTCCAAGCAACTGGAAGGCAGCAACTCCTGCACAGCGCGAGCAATACCTCAAGCTATTTGAAAAGCTGGTGGTGCAAATCTATTCCGACCGCTTTAGCCTTTATAATGGCGAAACCTGGAAGGTTACCGAAAGCAAGGTAGAAGACGGTAATGATAGCTATGTTACTGCTCTTATCATGAAGCCAAATGGCAGCGCTCCCCCTGTGAAGGTGGATTGGCGTGTGCGCAATAAAGGTGGTCGTATGCGCGTTATTGACGTGATTGTTGAAGGCGTCAGCATGACCGTAACCCAGCGTTCCGAATTCACTGCGGTTATTCAGAAAAATGGCGGGGATTTGGATGCATTCCTTAAAACCTTGTCTGATCGTGTGATGGCATCAGCGCCGCAAGCCAAGGATTAGGCCTTATTTATAAGCGTTATCGGGAGGCTGCTTGAGCAAATCAGGCGGCCTCTTTTTTTTTATTTTTTTTGTTGTTCTTGTTTGACTCATGTCCAAAACCCTTGTTAGTCTTGGAATTGGGTCACATTCCCCCAACGGAATGCTTCTATTCTGGAAGGAATAGCTTAACATGACAAACACGGCAGTGAACACAAACACAATGACGACAAACGCATCCAAACCGACGCAAAAGCCTAAAAACCCGGGATTTTCCTGTGGACCTACCGCCAAGCGCCCGGGTTGGACATTTGAGGCACTCAAGGGTGCTTTGCTTGGTCGTTCCCACCGCGCTAAAGAAGCGAAAGTTAAACTCCAGCAGATTATTGACCTGACGCGTGAAACGCTCGGGATACCTGCGGATTACAAGATTGGCATCACCGCAGGTTCAGATACCGGCGCGGTTGAAATGGCCTTGTGGAACTTGCTTGGTTCACGCCCCGTTGATGTATTTGCATGGGAAGCGTTTGGTAAAGACTGGGTTGTCGATATCATCGATGAGCTAAAAGTTCCCAATGCCCGCAAATTTGTTCCTGCCTACGGTCAATTGCCCGATATGAAGCAGGCAAACCCTGCGCATGATATTGTGTTTACCTGGAACGGTACGGCATCTGGCGTAAAGGTTCCAAATGGTGACTGGATTAGCGATAACCGCGAAGGGTTGACCATCTGCGATGCGACATCGGCTGTATACGCCATGCCATTACCATGGGATAAGCTCGATGTTGTAACATACTCATGGCAGAAAGTGTTGGGCAGTGAAGCTGCGCACGGCATGATTATCATGAGCCCACGCGCTATCAAGCGTCTTGAATCCAATACGCCAAGCTGGCCAATTCCAAAAATCTTCCGCATTACCAAGAAGGGCAAAGTCAATGAAGCCTTCTTCACCGGTGAAGTGATTAACACCCCATCCATGTTGTGCGTTGAAGACGTACTGGATGCATTAAACTGGGTTAAATCCATCGGCGGCTGTAAGGGCATGGTCGAGCGTAATCAGGCCAATTACAAAGTATTGGCTGACTGGATTGAACGCACGCCATGGGTTGATTTCTTGGCAAGTGACCCAGCAACACGTTCGACCACATCTGTGTGCTTTGTCTTTAATGACCCAGAATATCTGAAGCTTAATGACGAAGGCCGTGCGGCCTTTGCCAAGCGTGTTAACGGCCTTTTAGAAAAAGAAGGCGCGGCACTTGATGCAAACGCATACCGCGATGCCCCACCGGGATTGCGCGTTTGGGTCGGTAGCACGGTTGAAACATCAGATGTTCAGGCTCTGTTGCCTTGGATCGAGTGGGCATTTGCCACCGCCAAGTCAGAGCTGCGCGCTGCTGCTTAAGTTCCAGCTAGATAATTATCGGCTGCGAACCATCTCCATTTCCACATTACTGTAATAACTTGCACGGTTAAACCTGTGCGCATTCAAAAAAGGTGTTCCCATGACTGCTCAAGCAAAACCAAAAGTACTTATCTCCGATGAACTTTCCCCACGCGCGGTTGAAATCTTTAAAGAACGCGGCGTTGATGTGGATGTCAAAACCGGTTTGAAACCCGATGAGTTGAACGCCATCATTGATAATTACGATGGTATTGCCATTCGCTCTGCGACCAAAGTAACCAAAGGCATTTTGGCAACCGGCAAGCGTTTAAAGGTTGTTGGCCGCGCAGGTATTGGCGTGGACAACGTAGACATTCCAGAAGCCACAGGCCGCGGCGTGGTGGTTATGAACACCCCATTTGGTAATTCCATCACCACGGCTGAGCATGCGATTGCCATGATGTTTGCGTTGGCGCGCGAATTGCCAGCTGCCAATGCATCCACTCATGCAGGTAAGTGGGAAAAGAACCGTTTTATGGGTGTTGAGCTGTTCGGCAAAACCCTTGGCGTGATTGGTTGCGGTAACATTGGTTCCATCGTGGCAGACCGCGGCGTTGGCTTGAAGATGAAAGTGGTGGCGTTTGACCCGTATCTTTCCGAAGAACGCGCACGCGACTTGGGCGTTGAAAAAGTAGAACTAGATGCATTGTTTGCGCGTGCAGATTTCATCACGCTGCATACCCCGCTGACTGAATCCACCAAGAACATTATTGATGCCAAGTCGTTGGCCAAGTGCAAGAAGGGCGTACGTATTATCAATTGTGCACGTGGCGGTCTTGTTAACGAAGTGGATTTGAAGGCAGCGATTGATAGCGGCCATGTAGCAGGCGCGGCATTGGATGTGTTCCCAACCGAGCCAGCCAAAGAAAACATCTTGTTCGGTAATGAAAAGGTTATTTGCACCCCGCATTTGGGTGCATCAACCACCGAAGCACAAGAAAATGTGGCATTGCAGATTGCCGAACAAATGTCGGATTATTTGGTGAGCGGCGCGGTAGTAAATGCCCTTAATATGCCATCCCTGTCAGCCGAAGATGCCATCAAGCTGCGCCCATATATGCGCCTTGCCGAATTCCTTGGCAGCTATTGCGGCCAGGTTATTGAAAATGGCATTCAGGAAATTGCGGTGGATTATGAAGGTCATGCTGCCAGCTTGAACACCAAGCCGATGACTGCGCTTATCCTGATGTCAATTTTACGCCCACAATTGGATAGCGTGAACATGATCAACGCTCCGGTTATTGCACGTGAACGTAATATTCAAGTGTCGGAAACCAAGCGTGAAGTAAACCGTGATTACCCGACTTTGTTGCGCATTACTCTGAAAACCGAACAGGGTACCTATAAGATTGCCGGTTCGCTAATTGGTGCGGAGCGCCCGCGTATTGTGGCGCTTGGTGATTTCTGTGTGGAAGTTGAACCATCACCTGTGATGCTGTATGTCCGCAACGAGGATAAGCCAGGTCTGATTGGTCGTCTTGGAACATTGCTGGGTGAGAACAATGTTAACATTGCAAACTTCAACCTTGGCCGTACCGGTAACCAGGCATTGGCGCTTATCTCGCTGGATCAACCTGTTGGCCCAGAGCTGATTGCTAAAATCAGCAAGTTACAAGGCGTGCTGAAGGCTCGTGAATTGAAGTTCACAATCCCGAATACCTAAGTAGTCAATCTGGACAAGTTGCCACGAATCCCGCACCGTAGTCAGGACTTCCTGATTCACGGTGTACGGGTATGGCTTCAAACGCACTTGAAAAACTGAGCAAAGTTTTGGCGCTTGCCGATAGTGGCCATGATGGTGAAGCCATGGCAGCTTTGCGTGCCGCGCGCACCATGTTAAATAGTGACGGTGTGAGCCTTTCAAACGTTTTACAATCAGCCATCGCTGAGCGTCGCCACGAAGTGGTGCAGGTGCGGGGCGGCGTGGTTACGTCGTTACAAAAAGAAGTAATCCAGCTGCAGATGCAGCTCGCCAAGACCCAGCGTGATTTGCGTGAACAGATGGCCGAAACCCAGCATTGGAAAAAGCAGGCCGAAGATAACGCGCGTAAGCTTAAAAACCTGACTGTGGATGTTGACTTGCGCCAGCGGCAGCTAAATGAAGCGGCGCGCCATTTGGCCGAAATCGCAAAAAGCATTGAAAGTGCTTGATAAAAGCGATTAACCGCATAAGCCATTCCAATTGTGTCAAAATTAATTATTTCAAATTTGTTAACGCTTTGAAAATATAATGTGTTTCATCGAGTTTCTCTTTTGGATGGGTGTTTGATATGCGTCGCAGTATGGGGTTATGGGCTGCAATCCTGATGGTTATTGCCATGGTTCATGGCAGTCCGGTTATGGCAGAAACAACACCGCCACCGGCAAACCCACCTCCTGCGGCACCTGCAACTGCACCAAAATGTAACCTCAACGAATTTCCGGCCACTGAAAATGGTATGACGGTGTGCAAGAAAGTGCCGGCTTGCGTGAAAGGCGAAATTATTTCTTATGACACCGCAACGCAAAAGTTTGCGTGCAAGAAGCTCGTAGAGTGCGATCCCAAGACACAGCAGGCTGCCTATATTAATGGCAAAAATGTTTGCATTGATGTCCCCAACTGCGAACGTCAGGGAAAACACTATGCCTTTGATGGAACCAAAATGGTTTGTGAATAGCAAAGGTATTTATAAGGCATAAAAAAAGCCATCCTTACGGATGGCTTTTTTGTTTGATGCGTTAATCGCTTATCCAGCTTTATGCATAGCAACCGCAGTATCGGACATACGGTTGGAGAAGCCCCATTCATTGTCGTACCAGGTAAGGATGCGAACCAGATTGCCTTCAATCACCTTGGTTTCATGCAAGGCAAAGATGGAGGAGTGTGGATCATGGTTGAAGTCGGTTGACACCAACGGCACATCATAAGTGCCCAAGATTCCCTTTAGGCTGCCAGAAGCAGCTGCGGCCTTGATGGCGGCGTTTACTTCTTCAACGCTGGTGGCTTTTTTGGTGATGAACTTGAAATCGACCACAGACACGTTGGGGGTTGGTACGCGGATGGAGGTGCCATCCAGCTTGCCCTTCAGTTCTGGCAATACCTTGCCAACGGCCTTGGCGGCCCCGGTGGAGGTTGGGATCATGTTCAAGGCTGCTGCGCGTGCGCGGGCATAATCCTTGTGCATGGTATCCACTGTGCGTTGATCACCAGTATAGGAGTGGATGGTGGTCATAAAGCCTTTTTCAATGCCAATGGCCTGATGCAATACGTGAACCACCGGCGCAAGGCAGTTGGTGGTGCAGGACGCGTTGGATACAACGGTGTGTTCTGGCTTTAGCAAGTGGTGGTTTACGCCGTAGACAACCGTAATATCTTCTTCTTCGGCTGGAGCTGAAATAAGCACTTTCTTTGCGCCAGCGGTGATGTGCTTTGCGGCATCTGCGCGCTTTGTGAAAATGCCGGAGCATTCCATGGCGATATCGATTTTCAAATCTTTCCATGGCAGCTGGGCGGGGTCTTTTACATTCAGTACCTTCACGCCTTTGCCATTTACGGTCATTACGTCGCCAGCAACACTTACTTCACCAGGGAAGCGGCCATGAACTGAGTCATACTTTAGAAGATGGGCATTGGTATCTGCATCGGCCAGATCGTTAATAGCAACGACTTCGATATCCTTGCGGCCAGACTCAAAAATTGCACGAAATACCAAACGGCCAATGCGGCCAAACCCATTAATTGCAACGCGAACGGTCATACCAGTAGTTCCTTCATGGTGCTAGAATTGAAAAAATGAACGGCTATTTAAGCAAAGATTGAGCCTTGGTGACAATAGCATCGTCAGTAATGCCAAAATGCTTATACAATTGGGGCGCCGGAGCGGACTCCCCAAAGGTGCTCATGCCGATAAAGGCATCTTGGCTGCGAAGATATCTATCCCAGCTCATGCGGATACCGGCTTCAACAGCGATGCGTGGTGCATTTCCAAGAATTGAATTGCGGTAAGCTTCCGGTTGCTGGTTGAATATTTCCATACAGGGCATAGATACCACAACCGCATGGATGCCAGCGGCTTTTAGTTTTTCATAAGCATCTACTGCGATGGATACTTCAGAACCGGTTGCGATAATGGTGACCTGGCGTTTAGCGCTATCGCCGCACAGCACATACGCGCCTTTGGCAGATAGGTTTTCATCGCCAGCTTCGCTGCGCAATGTTGGCAAGTTTTGACGGCACAGGGCCAGCAAAGATGGGCCTGTCTTATAATCCAGTGCCAGTTCCCAACATTCGGCGGCTTCGATGCTGTCGCATGGGCGCATGTTCAGCATATTCGGAATGGCACGCAGGGATGATAGATGTTCAACCGGTTGATGGGTGGGGCCATCTTCGCCAAGGCCGATGCTGTCATGTGTCATGATGTGCACGACTTGCTGTTTCATCAGCGCGCCTAGACGAATTGCAGGGCGTGAATAATCAGCAAATTGCAAGAATGTACCGGAATAGGGGATGAGACCACCATGCAAGGCGATGCCATTCATAGCGGCGGCCATGCCGTGTTCACGTACACCGTAATGGATATAACGACCCTTGAAGTTATCTGCGGTGACGCTGCCAAAGCCTTTCACTAGGGTGTTAACCGAGCCAGTTAAGTCGGCAGAGCCGCCTTCAAGTTCGGGGATGAGCCCAGCAATTGCTTCCAATACGTTGCCCGAACATACGCGGGTGGCAAGTTTTGGTTTTTCTTGTTTTGCTTTTGCTTTGAATGCTTTGAGCGCATCGCGTGCAGCAGGAGAAATATCGCCGCGCAGTGCTTTATCAAACGCATCACGGTTGGGTGAGGTTTGGTGACGTTTGACCCATGCCTGATAGTCGGCTTCGCTGCGCTTTCCAAAGCTGCGCCATTCATTGAGCACATCATCGGGAACGACAAATGGCGGATATGCCCAACCAAGCTTTTCACGTGTACCAGCAATTTCTTCTGCGCCAAGCGGTGAGCCGTGAACGCCATGTGTGCCGGCTTTCTTTGGTGCACCATAACCAATGATGGTGCGGCATGAAATGAGAGTTGGGCGAGGATCGGCCTGCGCAGCTTTGATTGCGGCTTCGATTTCTGCTGTGTTGTGGCCATCGCATTTCAGGGTTTGCCAGCCATAGGCATCAAAGCGTTTAGCGGTATCTTCGGTAAAGGCAATCGATGTTGCGCCATCAATTGAAATCTTGTTGTCATCATATAGCACGATGAGTTTGCCAAGTTTTAAATGGCCGGCCAATGATGCGGCTTCATGGCTGATGCCTTCCATCAAATCGCCATCGCCCGCCATGACATAAGTGGTATGGTTTACCAGCTCATCGCCAAACCGCGCATTCATGAGGCGCTCGGCAAGCGCATAACCAACGGAAGTTGCAATGCCCTGACCCAAGGGGCCGGTAGTCATTTCAATACCTGCGCTGGGCATCACTTCAGGGTGACCTGCAGTAATAGCATGAAGTTGACGGAAGTTTTTCAATTGTTCCAACGTCATCTTTTCATAGCCGGTGAGGTAGTTCACGGCATAGAGCAGCATGGAGCCATGGCCACCAGATAAGATGAAACGGTCGCGGTCCGGCCAAGTTGGATCTTTTGGATTAAACTTTAAAAACTTACCCCACAATACAGCGGCGACATCGGCCATGCCCATGGGCATGCCGGGATGGCCGGATTTTGCGGCCTCCACTGCGTCCATAGCCAAGACGCGAATGGCGTTGGCAAGGGTGTTAAGGGAAGGGGATGACAAGGTAGATTTGGGGGCGGTGTTGTTTTGCATGCACTCTTTTTAGCATGCGAAACATCTTTGACAAGATAGTGTTTATGGCAAAGAAAAAGGCCGTATTTCCTACGAAAATACGGCCTAAATCCAATTGTGTTCTTGGATGGTTTAGAAGCGATAACCGATACCAAAGCCAACCAATACGGGGTTGAGGTCTACGTTGCTCTTCCATGGGCCAACGGTACCGTTTCCTTTTACGTTGGTATCAAGGAATACCTTCTTAACATCAAGGTTGAGCGACCAGTTGCCCATCAAGGCGACGTCCATACCGGCTTGGAATGCATAACCGAAGCTGTTTTCATATTTCACATCGGTGATGGTACCGCCAGCTGCTTCTGCGCCATAGAAAATGGTGTAGTTGATACCAGCGCCAAAATATGGGCTGAAGCGGTTGGATGGCATGGGGTGGTATTGCAAGGTCAAGGTTGGTGGCAACAGTGATACCTTGCCAACTGGCACGCCGGGAACTGCATCTACATCGTGGCGGGTAGTAGCAAGTACCAATTCGGCTGCAAGGTATGGGGTAAAGAAATAGCTCAGATCGATTTCAGGCACGAATTCTGAAGTTACCTCAGCGTTCAATCCAAATGGCACGCCTGCCGCGCTGGTTACTTCGCCGCTTTCATCGGTGAGTACGCCCAAGCCACGAAGACGAATACCAAAATCACCAGCCTGTTTTGCGCGGAAAGATGGTAAGCCATCATTGGGTGCGACGACCGGGTTTTGTGCAACAGCATCAACCGGTGAAGTTACCGCAGACTTTTCAACAGTTGACTTGTTTTTATTGGTTGCAGCAGTTGCCGGCAACGCAACAACAGCCAGCGCAAGCGCGAATGCTGCTGAGGCGAGAAGTGAAGGTTTAATTGAAGACATGGTATGATTCCTGTTTGTTAGTGATCAATGGCGACACCATTGGCCAAAAGCTAGGTTCGGGTCGATGTGACAAAATGTACAAAAGGGCATGCTTTGCCACGGTGTTGCATAAATCCCATAGATTGATTGCAAGGAAAAAGTGGCGATGAGCTTGTGAAAATAATCAATAAAATGTGGGGTTTTTTACCGATTTTGGAACGGTGTGCAAATCATATTCACTCTTATAATATTCTCTGCTAACAAGATGCCTTCCAATAAGGAGGGGTGGCCGAGTGGTTGAAGGCGCACGCCTGGAAAGTGTGTATACGGATAAAACTGTATCGTGAGTTCGAATCTCATCCCCTCCGCCAGTTTTTGTTTTCAAGGACGTTCAAGGAAGTCCAAAGAAGAAACAAAAGCCCATATAAAATAAGCACAAGTTGATGTAAGGTAGTCTGGAGAAGTTTTTCAACATCCAGAAAATTTTGGGGCATAAATTGGGGCATCTTTCCCCACCTCAAAAGAAAGATGCCCCACCCATGTCCCTTACTGATGTGAAGTGCAAAAACGCCAAGCCAAAAGACAAGACCTATAAACTTTATGATGCGAACGGGCTGTATTTAGAAATCATGCCCAAGGGGAGTAAGTACTGGCGTTTTAGATACCAGTATTCAGGCAAAGAAAAGCGGCTTGCGATAGGCGTATATCCTGAGATCAGCTTAGGAGAGGCACGGGAAGCCCGTGATTCAGCCCGCAAGCTACTGCGTGAGCACAAAGACCCATCCCTAGATAAACAAGAAAAGCGCCGTATTTCCCGCCTAAACAGTGAAAATTCATTTGAGGCTATTGCGACAGAATGGCTTGAGCATCGCCGTGATGCATGGACAGAAAGCTATGCTGATTACGTTCAAAAACGCCTGAAAGCCGATATTTTTCCTGCGGTGGGCAGTTTCCCGATTAATCAAGTGACAGCCCCGCAGTTGCTGGCCGCGTTACGCAAAGTGGAGGCGCGGGGCACAAAGGATTTACCCCACCGATTGCTGCAAAGCTGTGGCCAGATTTTTCGCTATGCAATCGTGACCGGACGGGCAGAGCAAGACCCCGCCGCTGCATTGCGCGGTGCGCTCAAGACCGTGAAGAAAGAACATCACGCATATTTGACGGCAAAAGAAATGCCAGAGTTTATGCAAAAGCTATCAGAGTATGATGGCGATAAAGCTACTCAGCTTGCTTTGCGTTTAATTGTTCTCACCTTTGTACGTACGCAAGAATTAATCGGTGCGCGGTGGGAAGAAATTGATTTTCAAAAGGCTGAATGGCGTATTCCTGCCGAACGCATGAAAATGGATGAAATCCATATTGTGCCATTGTCTCAGCAAGCCTTGTTTGTTTTTAGGCAGCTTAGAAATATGAATGAGAAAAGCGATCTGGTATTCCCATCACGTAGCAACGCCTTTAAGCCTATGAGCAATAATACTATGCTTTTTGCTATGTACCGCATGGGCTACCATTCCCAAGCTACCGTGCATGGCTTCCGTTCTACAGCTTCCACTATCCTGAATGAGTTAGGCTATCGTTCGGATGTGATTGAACGGCAGCTATCCCACGGGGAGCGCAATAAAATCCGTGCTGCATATAACCATGCCCAATATCTACCCGAACGCCGTACCATGATGCAGGGCTGGGCGGATTATTTGGATAATCTTGTGGAAAACAAGGTTGTTTATGGCAATTTTGGCTCAAAAACATAGAAACCTTACTTTCCTGAATTTGTATAGAACGATACCATAGCATACAGAGGTGTATGATGGCTTCTGTAGATGCAGAAACAGTAAAAATTGAACGGCCTGATTATAAGAAGTGGCTCAGGCATGAGGTGATAACGGTTGATGAAGCTGTCTGTCTTATGACAGGAGTTGAGCCACGGAGCGATTTAAGTAAGGAAATGCTTGAGGCTTATGAAGGTGTTCCTGCAGAACAATTTTATAGGAAGTATTCAAATAATCAAACAGTTACCAAGTTGATGGAATTACTAAGTGATATTAGTCACCGAATTGATCGGAGCGTTAAGGTAGGAAGACTAAGAGATAAAACGCGGCATTATCTTGCTGAACCCTGCCTTCCCACCGATAGTTTTGTTGCCTACGCGTTGGAGGATAGTGATTGCAGTGTAATTTGTCAGAAAGCTTTGTCAGAATATCAGCAAAAGTGCGCTCTTGTTGTTGAAAGCAAGGTTGTAACCAAAAAAACAATCATAGAAAAACCTATCCTGCCTAAAGAACGCGAGACTGTATTAAAACTAATAATTGGAATGGCTGTTGACGGTTATGGTTATAATCCAAATCAAATAAAAAGCCCTATACCAGAGGACATCACAAAAATTCTTGATGGTCTAGGTATTGCGCTTGATAGTGATACAGTTAGAAGGTGGCTACGTGAGGGCGCGACTATTTTACCCCAAGATGCGGTCTTAAAAAAACACAAGACGAATTCGTCTAAGTCTTAGACGAATTCGTCCTAATCCCTCAATAAATCAAATATGTATTTCTTCATCACTCACTAGATGGAGAAAGACAATGCAAAAAATTCCAAACGAAAAAATCTTGCGTTTACGCTCGGTGCTGGCTCGTACAGGGCTTAGTCGCAGCATGGCCTATATGCTTTTGAGGGATGGTTTATTTCCCAAACCAATAAGTCTTGGCCTAAGAGCGGTTGGCTGGCTTGAAAGCGAAGTGGATGGCTGGATCGTGCAATGTATTCAGAAGTCGCGATCTGCTTTTAACAATAATAAAAGCCAAGAGTAGGGAGGGCGCAATGTCTGATTTGTTGCAAACCCCACCTTGCACTAACAATATCACAAATCCAACTATGACAGTTTCGACTGATGATGCAGCAGAAACCGATAAAACCGATTTAACCGATAAAGGGCAGTCTAAACGTAAGTTAAAGGCACAAAAGAATAAGCAGTCTGAAGATGGTGGGGAACAAATTTTAATTCCTAGCCCCACCGAAAATACAGTGCTTATAGCTTTACAAGCTCGTGGCCTATACAAAACCCCGCTGGGCAGTGGTAAGCACGATATAAGCTGTCCGTGGGCTAGTGAACATACGCGGATAGTGGATGCTGGCACGGCTTATTTTGAGCCGAATGACAATTTCCCGATGGGTAGGTTTAAGTGTTGGCAAGCGGATTGTAAGGATAAGCATATCAGCCAGCTTTTGGAATGTTTAGGCATTAAAAAAAACGCAGCACGTATGAAGCCTACTATTCGGGTGCAGGCAGGTGAAATTGGCCGCATAGCAAATGCAGCAGAAAAGGAACTTGCCAAAGGAGGCCGCTATTACCAGCGCGGTGGGTTAATTATTATTGTTTGCACAGATCCCAGCACACGCGAAACTACGGTACAGGGATTAAAGCTATCTTCCTTAGTTGCTGCACTAGCAGGGGCATTGAATTGGGAAAAGTATGATGGACGCTCCAAAGAATTTGTACGCATTGACCCACCTGCGCGTCACGCAGGCGTATTGCTTGATGCGCCCGAATATCGGCACTTGCCTGTATTGAACGGTTTAACACGGCAACCTTATTTACGGTCAGATGGCACATTGTGGAATGCTGCGGGATATGATGTGGAAACAGGGATGTTTGGCGTTTTTGTTGCCAAGGATTTCAATGTGCCGGAAAGACCGACAAAGGAAGATGCACAAAAAGCATTAAAATTATTGCATAGTATATTGGATGAATTCAGCTTTTCTAAGCATACTGATAGGGCGGCAGCTTTATCAGCACTTCTGACCGCAGTAATACGTTCCAGTCTTTCTCTTGCGCCTATGTTTCACATTAAAGCCGCACAGATGGGGTCAGGTAAATCGTATTTATGCGCTTTGATTATAGCCTTTGCGTCACCGCAAAAAGGTACTCCTGCAACATTTCCGCAAGATGATGAAGAATGCCGCAAGTTTTTACTGGCAACGCTTCTGACTTCTCCTGCGGTGGTAGAGTTTGATAACTTAACCACTGACCTTGTCGCGCATAAAAGCCTTTGTACTGCATTAACTTCCGAATTTTTGCAGGGGCGCATTCTTGGGGTTTCTAAAACTGCTACGGTCAGCACTCGCGCATTGTTTTTATCAAGCGGTAACAATGTTAGCCCTGTGCAGGATATGGCGCGGCGGTGCGTAACAATCACCTTAGACCCTGCCTGTGAAACCCCCGCAACACGCACATTCAAAAACCCAAACTTGGTGCAGGATATTTTGCAAGAACGTGGGCGGTATGTTTCGGGAGCTCTCACAATCATCCGTGCATGGATTGTCGCGGGGCGGCCTGAGACCACCTGCAAAGCGCTCGCGGGGTTTGCTGAATGGTCAAATCTTTGCCGTCAGCCTTTGTTATGGCTGGGGCAACCAGACCCAGCCACGGCTATTTTTGAGACAATGGCTGATGACCCTGACCGCGACACGCTGGGCAGGATTTTAGAGGCATGGCAGAGGTGTTTTGGCAACAAAGCAACAATGGTGCGTGAGGCTGTTAATTGCACAGATAAGGATTTAGAGGAAGTAATTCTCGATATTGCCAGTGAGCACGGTGTTATTAATCGGCGCGTTTTGGGGCGGTGGATTAAGCGGCATTCGGGACGCATTGTGAATGGTATTCGTTTTATCCGTGATAGTGGCAGTAGATCGGCTGAAGCATGGCGTATTGAAGCGGTTAAATAGGTTTAATAGGTTGATTTCAGCGCATATCGAAAAAATGTCATTCATTTAAAACCAAAAAGACTTTTTAAAATTTGCCAAATGATTTCGATAAAATATCAAGTGCAGGGTTATTGCCATGAGCAAGCTGTGTGTTGAAGGCACTCTTGGGCTAAGCGTGAATAAATTGCTGCGGTGGGGGCATATAGATTGCAGCAAGCAGGCTTATGGCAGCGTCTATTGGGGTGATGAAGACGACCGCGCTGGTAGTATTGGTTTTGTTTGCAGCTATGGTAACGTTTTGGTATTGGATTACTCAGCCAATGGCGAACCTATCAGACAGGCAATAGATATTGTTTGGACAGCCTGCCATTACGGAAATAAACGCCCGTGGTTTGAATGCCCGATATGCCATAGACGTGCAGGGAGGATTTTCTATCGCTCGTGGAGGTTTGCCTGTAGGCGTTGTCAGAAGCTTTGTTATGCCAGCCAGCTAGAGAAAGTGCGCCAGCGCGGGCTTGGATTAAGCCACAAACTATATGACCGTTTTGAAAGCGACAAAGACTGGATATACAAGCCTAAGGGAATGCACTGGAAAACCTTTGACCGTATCCTTGCCCGCGCTCAAAGGGCTGATGAGCGTTCTATGCAAGGACTGATGCAGTGGATTAATTCCCGATAGGGGGGATGCCATGAAGTGTGGTGGCTTATTATTGAAACATAGTTCCAATTCCACACACCATCTGATTTTTAAAAAATAATGGAGCCAAAACATGGGGCATGACAAGCCACTTGCAACCCTTAACAGTATGGGCAGGTATCCACAGAACGGCAGGGAGAAATTATTAACGGATTAGCTTTTGCAATAAAAAAGCTGATAGATGACGATGGTATAGTTTCAAGAATCGCAGAAATGGTGGTTTTTAAATTAGCTGAAAAATAGAGGGTATTTGTTGCTTCAAATCAAATGCTTGGTATGGTGATATTATCAATATTGGAGAGTAGCAGTGTTACAAAACTTGTTTGAAGACCTTAAAATTCTACTTTCACAAGATGAGCGACTGATGGCCGATGGCCAAATGTTAAAAAATAAGGTTGTAGAACTTGGCTTAGCTTTGGATGGTGAGTTGCTCAAACTTCTCCTTTCGCATGCAACAATCAGCAAACATTTTTTTGTAGATATAAATGGAGTTAAGGTTTTTGATAAAATCAAATTCCAACAATTTATAAGTAACAAATCATTTCTTCCGGATAGCTATACGGCATTTAAAAATAAAATCGGTTTAATGGTAGATGGCCATTACCTGACAGATGGCAAGGAAATCGTTTTGGCGTGGCCTTACAAGGATTGCTTTTTGGAGGGTGGACAAACAAAAGAAGATGTAAAACGTGATGAAGTGTTTTGGAATGAAACCCTTGCGCCGGATCAAATTGATAGGTTGTTAGCGCCCAAGGTTCTAACGAACTTTAAACGCCACGATAAAAATGGCCGTCATGATGTTGCCAGTATAAGTAAGAATGATAATTTTATCATAAAAGGCAATAATCTTTTGTCTCTATATACTTTGGCGCGAGTTTATTCTCGACAGGTTAAGTTAATTTACATCGATCCACCCTATAATACAGGAAATGATAGCTTCAAATACAATGATAGCTTTAATCATTCAACTTGGCTCACTTTTATGAAGAACCGCCTTGAAGTTGCTAGGGGGCTTTTAAAAGAAGACGGGGTGATTTTTGTGCAATGTGATGATAGTGAGCAAGCTTACCTGAAAGTTTTATTGGACAGCATTTTTGGAGCAGATAACTATATAAACACTGTTTCAGTGAAGATGAAGAATGTCGCAGGAGCTTCTGGTGGCGGAGAAGATAAAAAACTCAAAAAAAATATTGAGTATCTTCACATATATGCAAGAAACTATTTGTCATTCACTTCTTTTTCAAACGTCTATAATTATGTTCCGATTAGCGAAGTGGTAGAACAATATAGAGAAGATGAAACCAGCTGGAAATACACTACAGCTCTAATTTACGACGGTGATAAAGAGTATGTGGGATCTACTGTTGACGGAAGTGGAGATGAAATACGCATATACTCGCGTAAAAATGCTATCATTAAATCAATAAAGCAAATTATGAAAGATGAAGGTTTATCTGAAGGAGACGCTTATAAGAAATATGCCAAAAAGATATTTCAAACGGCAATGCCTCAGAGCTCGATACGCCCTCGTGTGATAGAAAAGATTAATGAGTTAAAAATAGACAATGATTTTTACTCCATTGAGTACGTGCCAAGATCAGGTAAAAATAAAGGCGTAACATATGAACAATTTTACAAGGGAAAAAGCTTTAGGCTTCTCGCTTGGCTTGGTGATGTTGCGGAAGAAGTGGATGGGGTATTATTTAAAAAAGATATGCAGGGTACATTTTGGGATTTTGTTGGAGAAACTAAAAATCTTACAAAAGAGGGGAACGTCGAACTTTTATCAGGAAAGAAGCCAGAAAAGTTACTCCAACGAATTATCGAAATGAGCACTAATGAAAATGATCTGGTTCTAGATTTCCACTTGGGAAGTGGTACGACCTGTGCTGTCGCTCATAAGATGGGGCGACGTTACATTGGAATTGAGCAGCTCGACTATGGTCAAAATGACAGTGTTGTTCGTCTAAATAATGTAATTCAAGGAGACTCTTCTGGAATTTCAGAATCTATAAAGTGGAAGGGTGGCGGTAGCTTTGTTTATTGTGAGCTAGCTAAAGCCAATCAATGCTTTGTTGAAAAGATAGAAAAAGCAAAAGATAATAAGGTGCTTCAGGAAATTTGGTATGAAATGCAGGAAACGGCATTTCTGAGCTATAAGATTGACCCAAAGACTATTAATTTATCTGGCGATGACTTTGTCTCGATGGCGCTAGATAATCAAAAGCGATTTATGATCGAAGTGCTGGATAAGAATATGCTCTATGTGCCACTTAGTGAGATTGATGATGCAAGTTACAATATCGGCGCAGATGATAAAAAATTGAATACCATGCTTCTTGGCCAGTCATAGGTGATTTATAATGGCTGAGATTAAAACCCTTCAACAAACGCTCATCGAAGAGTTTGGCCGGAAGTCAATCGACAAGACTGAGGTGCCGCAGCATATACACAGTAACATAAATCCTAATTTTGCCGTTCGGCCGTATCAGGAACGGGCATTCCAGTTTTTCTTGAATTATTGGAACGAAACTTTCGACGGAAAGCCACGACAGAACCATCAGCTTCTTTTTCATATGGCAACTGGAAGCGGTAAAACGCTTGTCATGGCGGGGCTGATGCTGCACCTGTATCAGCGCGGGTATCGCAATTTCCTATTTTTTGTGAATAGCACGAATATCATTGATAAGACCCGCGATAATTTTCTAAATTTTCTTTCACAAAAATATCTTTTTGCGTCCCAGTTGGCGATAGGTCAGAAGAAATTTTGTATTCGGGAAGTAAATAATTTTCAGGCTGGTAACCCCGATGATTTGAATATCGTGTTTTCTACTATTCAGGGGTTGCACGCCGACCTAAATACTCCCCGCGAGGGGGCGCTAACTTATGATGACTTCCAGAACGATAAAATCGTTCTAATTTCTGATGAAGCACATCATATTAATGTTGATACACGCCGAGGGGCTGCCGACGAGGATCTTTTAGAGGCGGTCAGTTGGGAAAGCACAGTTAAGCGTATTTTTGAGTCTCATCCCGAAAACGCTCTGTTTGAATTTACGGCAACCATAGATCTTTCTGATGAATACCTTGCAGCAAAATACAAGCCGAAACTAATCTTTGATTACACCTTAAAAGAATTTCGTAATGATGGCTATTCAAAGGAAGTAAAGGTATTGCAACTTGACTTGCCCCCGTTTGAGCGGGCGTTGCAGGCTGTCCTTCTTTCCCAATATCGACGTAAGATATTTGAAAGGAATAAGCTGTTAATTAAGCCAGTTATATTGTTCAAATCTAAAACTATTGCTGAAAGTAAGGCGTTCTTTGAAGAATTTAAGGGTAGTATTGCAAATCTAACAGCTAAGAAAATTAGAGCAATTCAAGATAAAGCTGATGACGCAACACTTAAGAAAGTGTTTGCGTATTTTGATGCCAACGGCATTACGCCAGAAAATCTGATTGCTGAGTTACGAGAAGATTTCTCTAGCGATAAGTTGATTGAAGTCAACAGCAAGGAGGATAGCATCGACAAACAACTTGCTGTTAACTCGCTTGAGTCGAATGGATACCGCGCCGTTTTTGCGGTGGATAAACTCAACGAAGGTTGGGATGTCCTGAACCTGTTTGACATCGTTCGCCTTTACGACACCCGCGACAGCCGAACAGGAAATAGAATTGGCAAGACAACGATGAGTGAGGCGCAGCTTATTGGGCGGGGGGCGCGTTATTGCCCCTTCCGTTTATCGACTGACCAACCCGCCGACCAGCGTAAATTTGATCAAGACCTTGGCCATGAGATGCGGATTTGTGAGGAGCTATACTATCACAGCGCTCACAATCCCAAGTATATTCAAGAGCTTTATACTGCCTTGCGCGAAACGGGTATTGTTGCCAAGGAAACTAAAGAGCGCACGGTTAAACTTAAGGATGATTTTAAGGCCACGCGTTTTTATAAGGCGGGGCATATATTTCTAAACAGCCGTAACAAGTATGATCGTGCTGATGTTAAGGGGTTACCCAATACAATCATTCAAAACCTCTATCGTGCACAACTCCATACCGGCTTTATTCGTTCGGAAATAGCCTTTGCGGAAACCCCATCCACTACTGCGCCTACCATACAAAACAAAAAGCGGGACTTCTCCTTAAGTAGCCTTGGCTTGAATGTTTTGCATACTGCAATGCAGAAGTTTGAATTTTTTGATTTTTCTAACCTTAAAACCCATCTCCCTCACTTGAAAACGGTACGGGAATTTTTGATGGCTGATAATTATTTGGGAAAGATAAAAGTTGAAGTTGAGGCTACACCTTCTCAGTTAGACAGTTTGAGCGCAGATGAAAAATTGTATATTGCTACCAAGGTGTTGAGCGATTTAGCTCCGCTTATTGCCAGCGATAATATCGAATATAAGGGCTCGCATGAATTTAAGCCGCAGATGATTAATAATGTGTTTTTTGATAAGATCTTAAACTTCGCAGAGGATGATGGCGGGGATAAGCAGTTTGGCAAATCTATGAACGATCCCGCTAATGTTACTTTCCACCTTGATTTGAAGTCCAATAAACGCGACTGGTTTGTGTTTGATGACTGCTATGGTACATCTGAAGAAAAATCGCTCATCAAATACATTGATAAGCATATTGACACACTGAGGGAGAAATTTTCAGAAGTCTATCTCTTAAGGAATGAAAAGTATTTCAAACTCTTTAATTTTGACGATGGTAGGCCGCTTGAGCCGGACTTTGTTTTGTTCTTGGTTGGCAAAAAGAAGAACGATACTATGCACTATCAGGTTTTCATTGAACCGAAGGGCGGCCACCTTCTGGCACAGGATGCGTGGAAAGAAAGCTTTTTAAAGTCGCTCAAGGAGAGCTTTATTATCGAGCAGCTTTGGAAAGGGCAGAAGTTTAATGTATGGGGATTGCCTTTCTACAATGAAGAGCAACGCATGCATGAGTTTCAACAAGGGTTTAATGAATTGGTAGATTCAAAAGAATAAAAGCAGAGTAGGGGCACTTCTGGGGGCATCGCTGTTTGATACATTCAAAAAAATGATTTAATATCAAATAGTTAGCATTTGAATGTGTATGACATCCCCCCGCCAGTTAGTCTGCTCATCAGAGAGTGGACGACTTTTTTATTTGGTAATCTCCATACATCGCGCGATTTCTACAATTATAAACTCTCTGATTGGCGTTGAAGTTGGTAAAGTTAGCCAATTCCTCGTGAATTCTCCGCCGCTGAAATGTCGGTCGATTTTTAAATGAATTATTTTTTTGTTTTAGTAAGTTACAAGAGTGGGCAGAATTTAAATAGTGGAATGTCGCCTATCCAATCTCATAAAGCGTATTTTTATAAGGAATGTTCACTTATCGTTTTAACGATTTGATATCTAGCTCCTTCAGGCCTTCCAGATATTGTTCCAACGAAAGCAAGCCGATGCACGGCATTGCACCATAACGTGATAATTCGCCGCTCGCCAAAAGTCTTGCCAGTATGATGGCAGGCGTAGAAGGGATATATGGACCATGTCCGGATTTTGCGATTAACGAAAATCCGGCCTCTTTGCTTGTACCGTCCAAGGCGGTGCCTGATAGTTTCATGTGAAAGGCACTGCGGTCACTGCCTAGCCAGTCGAACCATCTCGACATTTTCAAAAGTTGTTCGGCATATTTGCCGAGGTTGTTGATGATATTGGCGCGCACAAGCCAAGAAAGTGCCCAGAGCCCAAGATGAATAAATGGAATTTCTAGTCCCGCATAAAAACGGATGGTTTGAATATCTTTAAAGTATTCAGGAAAAAGCTCCAGATCCGGAACATCGCAATTACCTAGCAATCTCCAACCTAATTCAGGATAGTTGTGACAGTGAAGGTCTTGCCAGCCATAGATGGTTTGTGGCTTTCCATTTATCAATGTCGCAAAGGGTTTTCCGGCGTAGCCAAGTACTGCTGCTGTAGTTGCAAGGCCAGTATTGGTGCGCTGTGCAGTCGAGATACCATAATCCACAGTCGTTATTTTTTTAAACTGTGACTGATAATGCATGATAATTGCGGAGGTCAGACACGGTACTGAGCTCGCTCCAGAAATAATACAAAGCTTTTTTGCTTTGGCATGTTCATCAAGCTGCCCAATACCACTCACAAAAGCGCGTCCATCTGCCAGATCAATGTAATGGCATCCATAATCTATACAGGCTTTAGCTACATTATAACCTTGCCCCTGAAACGGGCCGGAAGTATGGATGACGATATCAGGTGCAATAGTCTGCAGTGCATCTGAAAACTTGTCATGTATATCCAGTGCAAACCATATAGGCGGATTGGGCGACGATATGAGTTTTTCTGCGAATGCCTTGCATTTTTCTGTTGAACGCCCAGCTATGATAACTTGTATGTAATTATCTCTGGATAATTGTGTGGTTATATGACTGCCAAAATTGCCATAGGCACCGATGATAAGAACGCGCTTTGTCATGGAAGCTTGACTACTTTAAATGTACCGCTATATCCATAAATTTTGCCGAATAGCGCATGGCGGATTTCCATTTGCATCGAGAAATCATCGTCGTTAATGGGCGTTTCGCTGGCGCTGCCTTTGCCCATCAGTAATTCCAGTGGCAATGGCAGCAGTAGACCAAATAGATTCAGTACATAGCCTTTATGTGCTAAAATTACGTCATTTCCATCCCATGTGTAAGCTGCACGCCAGCCAATACCGAAACGCATGAACTCAACCACTTCATTGCCGCCCACTGGTTTCATGGCAGAACGAAAGTGGTAGGGTTTTTTGGCAGGAAAATTGAATGTTCGGTCAAATTGATAACGGTTATTTTCTGGTGATGATTTGAAGTGGACAGTTACAGGGATATGCTCGCCTTCATAGGGCACTAGTGAACCAGCCATTAAGAATAATGGTGTAAGCAATCGTGCGAGTGGGGAACTTTCAACCTTCATGATTCCTTCAACCGTCACAACATCATTCGAATAGGGGCGGTTGGCATAGTGTTTTTTCATAACAGGTGGTAGCGATGCCCAGCTATCACCAAATATATTCTGAAATATTGGTTTCGAAGCATTACCGAGGTTGTCTATTGCTGAAACACCTTTTATCCGTATGAGCAGATTGCGGAATCCTCGCATTGCGGGATACAAAAAATGTGCAACGAGTTCCGATTTAAACAATGCAGCATTAACCTTATTGAACCAGCCGATGTTACTGCCTATCAGTGCCATCAGGTGCAGTGCGTCACGGCCATGATAGAATTTGCCTTGATATACAATTACCATTCCGTCATCCAGATCCAGGCCGCGCTTTGTAATCTCTGCAATTAGCGGGTGGGGTGGTTTGGTGCGAGCATCAACCAGCTCAATGTTTCCAACGGATTGCTTCACACGAAAGGCATGTGATCCAAAGGTGCACATGGGGCATTCGCCATCATAGATAAATGTGATGGTGTTCTGTTGCATGCTACACCGGCTTTGTAACCATCAGATAGAATATTGCCACAAGCGACAGGAATGCAGGCCAGCCAAGACAAAACCATATACGGAACAGCTTGTGATAGGTTGGAGGCACTACACTGTTTGTATCGATACAATCCGCTAATATTTGTTTCATACGGATTTGTATGTAGACAACTGGTAACCAGCACAAACCTGCCAGAACATAAAGTCCGTAAGTGATTTGTAGCCACAGCGCAGCAGGGTCATGACCGCCTTGCGTTATAAGCCACCAGCCAGTAATTGGCTGAAGTACCACGGCGGGGGCAGTGAAAATATAATCAGCAAGCACAGTAAATTTTGTTGCAAAATATTTTTGCTGGATGTTTTGGGTAAAACTGGAGCAGTGCATAAAAAATGCTATCCCCAATCCCGTGCCAAAAAGAATAGTCGAGCTGATTATGTGTATTGTTTTGATTATAAAATACATGTCCATGCGTCAAAATTACATGAGTTATTCACAAGCAGCAAATTCAATTAATGTTTGCGCTTGCCTAAAGGAATGAACTGCAATGCAGCTTAAGTGATTAATATATTGACTCGTTTTAGTGACCTAACGTAGCGTAACGCCAGAGTAACAAGTGGAGCGTTTTTGAGTGTTAAAACAAATTCCACACTACCGCGCGATGTGCGCACCCCAATGCCTTACCTGACGGATAAGGTTGTTTCTCATTTCATTTACAATCTGGAGTTTACGGCATGAAGAAGTTTGCCAATGGTTTTGCACGTCTGGTGTTTGGTTTGTGCGTGGTGATGACCGCGCCAGCTTGGGCGTTGGGAGATAGTGCGGAGCAGAAAACCGATGCGCCGAAGGTGGATGCAAAAGAAGCAACGCCAGCGGCAGAAAAAATAGACGATAAAAAATGTGAAGGGATAACTCTAACCGGAGAAAAATTTCTCGACATGTTTCACTCTATCGCCATGCACGGCGATTTAACCGATGTGCCGTTTATTGAGAAGACATTGAAGACAAAGTTGAAAGGAACATCTACTGACGATGAAGACGAAAAGCATTATCATAACAAAAGCGGGCGTTTTACTGGTAAAGCAGTCTTAGGTGCACCGATGGATATTCAATTATTTTTTAATTCCAAGCATGTTGCGGAGATAAAAAACAGAACATCAGGAATTATGCATATAGATAGAGGTATCTATAAATGCTTGGGTATAACCATAGATGAATTCGAGAAAAAATTTGGTGGTGTTTTTTCATTTGGCTTTGCAACTGGAGGCGGGAGCACAATGACAAAAGACAAAGCGTTGGGTGAAATAGGCAAAGATGGATCAAGAATTAATGTTGTTGGTGCATACAACAGCAATGATCCACAAAGGATCGTACACGGGGTTACAATTAGACAAAATTAGTAATCAAAAAAGCCATTATATTTAATTGCGGGAGTTTCTTATGGCCACGTTTCTTGATGCATTCAAAGATTTTCAAGTTCAATTGCAAACTTATATGGGGTGGGATACAGCCAAGGCAAGAACGTTTGTTAATAATTTTATCAATCAATATGTGGTCGATTTAAGTTCTCTAAATCTCGACATAACTGCATCTGGTTTCAGTTGATACGTTTAATTTTACCAAATATGGATTACTGCATGGAAAAGTAATTTCGGTTTCTCAAGATGCCGTCACACGTAATACGCCCGTTGATAAAGAAAATAATGCGCAGGTAGGCTCAGAAACTAATGGGGATAGCCAGCCCAAGGGGCAAGAATATGTCTATATGGCACGCATCGCGCTTGATCAATCAACGATGAACATCGATGGCAAAGATGTAAATTTAAACCCGGGAATGGCCGTCACCGCAGAAATCAAAACCAGTACGCGGCACGTGATTGATTATCTTCTCTCACCCCTTCAAACCCGCGCCCATCAGGCCATGCGGGAGAGGTAAATGAAGGATGACCTCGTTTGTTGGCAAATAATCCTTGATAGTTGTTGGCAATTCCCTGCTATTTTTTAGGGAATTAGTACTTTAACAGCCTTCAACTAGAGTGATACAGAGAGTTTTTATAACTTTGCGCATAGTAGGTATATAATATCCCAGAAGTTAGAGTGATGCGTAGACAGCCAGTTTGCGGTCAAAATTTTTATGTGGTTCTAGGCTGCTTTCTTTCTGCATCAAAGGTTAAGTCAAATTGCTTCAATTGAGCTAACCTGCGTCCTGATATAGTCATTAGTACTGAGCTGAGAGGCTAAAAAACACGCGTGGTTCATAGCGATAGCTGGTTTGGTCCACGGTTGGTTTTTCAAGCGGAAAGGATGCCTCAGCTGTACCTGAGAAGTTTTCCGTGAAATTGGTGCGCACACCAAAGCCAACTGATGAAAGAAGGGTATTGGTATTGGCGCCAGGTGCTGCTTTTAGCAGCCAAACTTTACCTGCATCGTAATAGGTAAAGGCTTGGAAATTGTTGAAATAAGGTTCGCCCACAAATTGGTTATAACGCAGCTCAACTTTACCAGCGATCGCGTGGTCACCCAATAATTCTGCAGGGTCAAAGGCACTTGCATAATCTTGTCCGCCTAAACCAAATTGTTCAGATACTAAAAGCGGTGTGCCAGCATATTGCGCGCTGCCTGATGCGTAGAAAGAAAAGTTGTTGGGCAAGGACTGCGTGCGTGATGCGCTGAAGTTAAACTTTGTAAAAGTTGCATCGCCATTGGCATTGGAACGGTTTGCACCGCTGGTAGTGGCATCAAAAATATCGAGACCTTGGCTAAGTTGCGCATCGAACAGATTATTGCCTTTTAAGCTGCCAAAGAAATCATCCACGATGTTATAGGTGCCGCCAACGCGAAGCGCGCGAATGCGGTCTTTAGTAAAATGTACGTTATTAAAAATATCCGTTTTTGTATCTCTGGCATCAAAGGATGCACGACCAATCAAGCTTTCTTGACGTAGACGGATGATGGGGTGGCTTGCGCGTACGGAATACAGCGTGGATTCACCCACAATTTGTAATGGGGCAAGTGTGTCTTGTGGGTTGGTATTGGTTTGCGCCAAGGTAATGCCTGCGCTGGTGCCTTCGGTGCCGAAGCGGTGTTCGTGCTGCACTTCATAGCTTTGTAGGGATTTGATAGGGTGGGCGGTTGAAAAACGGAATTGGGTGCGGTCATACATGCCTAGCACCGAATTAGCACCAAGGGTCAGCGAATGCTGGAACGGGCCGATATATTTGCTGCCGTGATTATCGAAGGTATATGAACCATCAAAAGTTTTTTTGGATGCTGTTAAAACCAAATCAGCTGAGCCAACTTGTGATGCGGATGGACGAAGCAGGCCCGATACGGTTGAACCCGGCAAATCATTCATAAGGAGCATATAGCGTTCCATGTCCTGAATGCGGACAGGGGAAGATGCTTTGATGTTGTCGGCATACCCGCGCAGGACTTCTTTTTCTCCTTCGCTAATATCGCCTTCAATGACAATGCTGCCAATATAGCCTTCCACCACGCGAATGGTGACGGTGCCGCTTTTGATATTTTGCTGAGTTAGTACAGCTTGGGAAAGGGTGTAGCCAGCCTTGCGGTAATGGTCAGTCACGGCTTTGGCGATGCCTTGTAAATCGGCCAGCGATACTTTCTTGCCAACTAAACCTTCATAAGAAAATTTCAATGCATCTTGGCTGAATACGGTTGCGCCATCAAAGTGCACGTTTTTAAGCGTGAACAATTTCTTTTCTAACTGCTCGCGTTCTTTTGCCGATAGCGTGTCTTCACCCGGAATGCTTGGTAGACCCAGATTGGATGGGGTGCGTGTTTCACGCTGATTATCAAAGCGTCGCTGCGTTACATCAGGCGATACATTCGATGGCACGGCTTGTGCAAAGACGTTATTGCACAAGAAGATGGCGGACAGCGTTAATGCAAATAAAGCAAAAAAGTTAAGGCTGTTTTTTTGAAACAATGACATTGAAATTCCGATGCGGAGGGCGAGCTAAGACGATGTTGATGCAATGTATGTTTTTAATTCGCCCGTGTAAACAAGGCTGGCTATGGTTAACAAGCCGAATTGATCCTTCGTCTTGGTGGTTTAGGCACCATTTTATTGAGAAAAGTGAAGTGAAAGAAAAGTTACATAAATTAACCAAAGGCTTGAATTATAAGCTAGCTTTCAGTCTATTCGCTCAGGTAGAAGTAATAAATTGATAATACATTTTTAAGGGTATATTAAGCATGCTTAGTCAATCAGACAATTCGCCGCATCGTATCAATTGTGCCACGGTTTTGCGCCATGCGTTTGCCTGCTTACTTTCCTTTGCGTTGACGACTCAGCCGCTCTATGCGCTTCCAACCGATGGTGTGGTTGCAGGCGGGCAAGCGAGCATTAGTGCTGCCGGAAAAGAATTGAACGTGAATCAGGCAACCGACCGCGCCGTGATTGATTGGAAGGGTTTTGATATCGCAGCAGATGAGCGCGCAACCTTTAATCAACCATCCGTTAATTCTGTAACTTTGAACCGCGTCGTGGGTGGACAAAGCGCATCACAGATTCTTGGTCGTTTGCAAGCCAACGGAAATTTGATGATTGTGAATTCCAACGGCGTGATTTTTGGAAAAGATGCACAGGTAAATGTTGGCGGCCTCATCGCCACTAGCAGCGACATTGATAACACCCGTTTCATGAATGGCGATTTTGCATTCGATAAAACAGGAAATCCTGATTCTGAAATCAGCAATGCCGGAAGCATTGAAGTACGCGAAGGCGGCCTTGTCGGTTTGGTTGCACCAAACGTAACCAACACCGGTCACATCCGTGCCAAGCTGGGTAAGGTGCAACTTTCTTCAGGTGATACATTCGCGGTTGATTTATATGGCGATGGCCTAATTAAGGTGGAGGCCAGCGATAGCCTTAAAAAGCAACTTGTTAAAAATAGCGGTAAAATCAGTGCCGATGGCGGCGAAGTATTGATGAGTACCGCAGCTGCAAAAAATGCAGTGAACGGCGTTATCAATATGGATGGTATTATTGAAGCCAAAGCCGTTGGTTCAAAGAACGGTAAGGTGACACTATATGCCGAAGGCAGTAATGCTGTTAAAGGCAATGTGGCAGCCAACAAGGGTATCAAAACCGGCAAGAGCACCGCGATTGTTTCCGGCAAGATTGATGTGACGGGCGATACTGGGGGCGTTGTAAACGTATTTGCCGACCAAGTTGGAATTTTTGATGGCGCGATGATTAATGCATCCGGCAGATTTGGCGGCGGCAATATTTATGTAGGCGGTAATTATTTAGGCCAAGGTGAACGCCCGGCCGCAATCCGCACCATTGTTCAACGCAATACAGTTCTTTCTGCCAGCGCCGCTGAAATTGGCAATGGCGGCAAGGTTATTGTATGGGCGGATAATTCAACCGATTTTTATGGAAATATTCAGGCCAAGGGCGGCGTATTGGGCGGTAATGGCGGTTTTGTTGAAACATCCGGTAAAATCACTCTAAGCGGTGATGGCTATGTGGATGCCAGCGCGCCATTGGGCACAAATGGCACATGGCTTCTTGATCCATACAATGTAACAATAGGTTCTTCAGGCTCCAATGTAACAATTGGATCGCCAAACTTTACAGCCAGCGCCTTGGCTGGAACTGTAACCGCATCTTCTATTTCTTCGGTATTGAGTAACAACACCAGCGTAACCATTACAACTGGCGCTAGTGGCGCAGCACCTGGTGATATCACAGTTGCCAGCAGTATCAGCAAAGGTAGCAATAGCTCTGCAACCCTAACCTTGAACGCGCATAACAGTATTATTGTGAATGCTGGTGTGACAATTGATACCAGCAATAATGGTGCGAATAACAAGTTTAATCTTGTGTTTAACGCAAATGGTGGCTCGATTACGATTGGTTCAGGCGCGTCAATTGATACCAATGGCGGTAATATTACATTTAACGCAGCCACAGGTATAACCAATAGCGGTGCCATCAGTGTTGATCAAGGAACCTTTACTGGTTCAACAACGCTAGGCAATTTTATATTTGCCTCATCAGGTACGATTGTTAGTACCGCTACAAGCGGTACGGGTATTACCGTTGCAGCAAGCAATGGTAACTTTATAAACAATCGTGGTACTGATGCGATAACGGTTGGAACCGGAAGCCGTTATTTGATTTACAGCAAATCAGCAGCGGGCAATACCTATAATGGTCTAACCTCTGCGTTTACGCGCTATAGCTGCATGTATGGCCTTGCATGCGCTGCATTTCCGGCGACCGGTAATGGCTTCATCTATCGTGATGCGGCTCCGCCTGTGGGGACTTTGACCGCGACGCCGAATAATATCGTCATCATTTATGGCGATGGTATTCCGAGCCTTGTGAACTATGCCTATACGCTTTCGGGTTATGCAACTGGTGATGCTGCGCTTGATACGGTCACTGGTTCGTTGACAGGTTCGACTACCTATACGGCAGGCTCGAATATTGGCAGCTATAACATTAATTACCTCAGTGGCACACTAACCTCAGCGCTTGGTTATGGCTTTACCTATGCCAATAATGCCACCGCAATTACGGTGAATAAGAAAACTATCAACACTGCGCTGCAAGGCACTGTAAGCAAAACCTATGATGGTAATACGATTGCGACACTTGGTGCGGGTAATTACTCATTAACAGGTATTTTTGGGACGGATGCGATAACCATCGGTAACGTCTCAGGTACCTATGATAATAAAAATGTTGGCACAGGAAAAACAGTCACAGTAAGTGGCTTAACCCTTTCCGGAGCGAAGGCAGGAAATTATCAACTGAGTTCCACCACCGTGAATGGCGCCGTAGGTGTGATTACAAAGCGTGATTTGATTGTATCGGCGACTGGTTCGAATAAGGTTTATGACGGCAACACAACGGCCGCTGTAACCCTTACCGATAACCGTATTGAAGGTGATGTGTTTACCGACACCTATGCGGCTGCTAATTACAGCGATAAGAACGTTGGCACTGGTAAAACCATCAGCGTTACAGGTATTAGCATTGGCTCATCCACTGCGGCAAATAACTATAACCTCACCAACACCACGGCGACTACAACGGGCAATATCACCAAGCGTGATTTGATTGTATCGGCGACTGGTTCAAACAAGGTGTATGACGGCAATACAACGGCCGCTGTAACCTTGACCGATAACCGTATTGCAGGTGATGTGTTCACCGACACTTATGCGGCTGCTAATTATAGCGATAAGAACGTTGGCACTGGTAAAACCATCAGCGTTACAGGTATTAGCATTGGCACATCCACTGCGGCAAATAACTATAACCTCACCAACACCACGGCGACTACAACGGGCAATATCACCAAGCGTGATTTGATTGTATCGGCGACTGGTTCAAACAAGGTGTATGACGGCAACACAACGGCCGCTGTAACCTTGACCGATAACCGTATTGCAGGTGATGTGTTCACCGACACTTATGCGGCTGCTAATTATAGCGATAAGAACGTTGGCACTGGTAAAACCATCAGCGTTACAGGTATTAGCATTGGCACATCTACAGCTGCACGAAACTATAATCTTGTAAGCACCACAGCTACCACCACAGGCAACATCACCAAGCGTGATTTGATTGTATCGGCAATAGGCCGGGATAAGGTGTATGATGGCACTGTTGATGCTGACGTAAGGCTGCGCGATAATCGCATTTCAGGTGATGTGTTCACTGATACCTATAGCTCGGCAACCTTTGGTGATAAGAATGCTGGCAACAATAAAACAATTACCGTGACGGGCATTAGTATTGGAACATCAACCGCAGCTAATAACTATAATCTTGTCAACACCACTGCAACAACCAGAGCAGATATTGAACGCCGTGGCTTGTTTATTGATGCGCGCGGAGTTGATAAAGTTTACGACGGTACAACTAATGCCACTGTTACTTTAAATGATAACCGTGTTTCCGGCGACGTGTTGACCACCAGCTATGGCGCGGCCGAATTTATTGGCACCAAAAATGTTGGAACTGATAAGATAATATTGGTTACGGGTTTGGATTTCAGCGGTACAGATGCACGTAATTATTACCTAGCCAATCTATTTGATTCAGATCTGGCGCTTGCTGACATTACCAAGCGTGATTTGATTGTATCAGCGACTGGTTCAAACAAGGTGTATGACGGCAACACAACGGCCGTTGTAACCCTTACCGATGACCGTATTGCAGGTGATGTATTCACCGACAGTTACGGTTCTGCAAATTACAGCGATAAGAACGTTGGAACTGATAAAACCATCAGCGTTACAGATATTAGCATTGGCACATCCACTGCGGCAAATAACTATAACCTCACCAACACTACCGCGACTACAACGGGTAATATCACGCCGCGTGAATTGCTGGTGGGCACAATTGCACAAAACAAAGTATATGACGGTAATACTAATGCTGTCGTAACGTTGAGCGATAACCGAATTGCTGGCGATGTGTTTAACACTGGCTTCACCAGTGCCCAATTTAACAACAAGAACGTTGGCGGCAGGCTTGTTACCACCAGCGGTATCAACATCTTCAACCCGATTGGTGGCGGTGATGCAGGTAATTACTTCGTTTCGAACACAACGAGCTTAAGCAAAGCGTTAATCTCACCTCGTGATTTGATTGTTGGCGCAACAGGCCAAAACAAGGTTTACGACGGTAATACCAATGCAGTAGTAACGCTCACTGATAACCGTGTTCTTGGTGATCTGATTACTGTGACATACACAGGCGCAAGCTTCGTCGATAAGAATGCAGGTAATAATAAAACTGTAAATGTTGTGGGTATTAGCCTTCTTGGTGCTGGCCCGCTGTTTGTAGGTGAAGGTGGATTTGGCGAGCGCAGAATAGAGGAAGTATCAAACCCCGCCAGCAATTACCGCCTTGTGAATACAACGGCTGTAACCACTGCTAACATCACGCCTGTGTCATTGACGGTGGTGGGTGATAACCAATCCATTCTGTCGGGCGCGGCGTTGCCAAATCTAACCTATACCTTTAGTGGTTTTATCAGTGGTGAAACGGATGGCTTGTTCACAGGCGCATTGGCAACGGTATCGCCAAATTCACCTGCTGGTACCTATAATATTACGCAAGGTACCTTAAGCGCAGGAAACAATTATACGATTGCCTATACCAACGGTTTGTTGACGATTGCATCAAACCCGTCTGATGTGCCAACTGGTCCCGAAATTCCAACCAATCAGGTAAATCGTACCACCCAGCAAGGCCAGAACCCAGGCAGCGATCCGTTTAACCCCAATCAGGGCCAAAACAGCACGCTGCTATCCTTGTTCACGGGTAATGGCGGCAATAACAGTAACAATCCGGCTGATTTGAATAATATCAACCCAGCTGGCGGCGGCGATGAAGGCGAAGATTTGAACGCCATTAATCCAGCTGGTGGTGGAAATGATGGCAACACCATTCCATTGATTCAATGCACGCCATTTGAACCATGTGATGTAGCTCAATAAGCAACGGTATAATACGGTGGCGCTTTAGATGGGGTGGTTCGCCTTAGATAAAGCGCCACCAGTTGTTTCGGGATATAGCGTAGATGGGTTTGTAATACGAAATCTCGTCATCATTTCGTACAGTTTGCGACTGATTATCTAAAATCTTCCATGCCCCTTGATGCGCTACCGCCAATACCGCGTGGTTGATGTGCTTGTTTTCATCATAAAGAATAACAAGGCGTAATTGTTTTGGCTGAAAGCCAAGCTGGATCAGCGAATGGTATTTGGCCAGCGCGTAATCTTCACAATCACCGCCACGCTCAAGAAATTCCGATACGGTTGCCCAATAATCATCGCGCCCGTAATTTTTCTTATCGGTGATATAGGTTACATCGTTCATATACTGATTAACCGCTTCGATTTGTGTGGCCGGGTCTGCTCCGCGCAATGTGCCCAGAAAACTTTTCCATTCCCTAACCTTGCCGGTAGATGCTGCGCGGCTTTGCGCCGCAATGGCGGATGACCATTTGGTGAATGCGGCTGTTCCTTGATGTACCACTTCCTTACGGCCAAACAGCGAACGGTCATTGGCAAAGGGTTCTTCACCCGCAAACGATGCAGAAAAAGGGCACAAAAATAGTGCGATGGCCAAAATGGCCGCAGACAGTTTTAAAATAGCACGCATAAAATAACTTTTAAAAAATGTTATTTCACAAGCGTGCCACGCACGAATTACTATTCAGAAAAGAATGAATAGCATTTGAACTAAATCAAATCAGAATACGTTTTAGCGTTGTTGATATTGCTTGTTTTTTGGATTTTGGATTTTAAAAAAATCCTCTTACCGGGTTGCGATAGATTTATGTGTTGGCCAAACCCCGGTATAGCCTCATCACCTTGTTTGTTGGCAAATAATCCTTGATAGCTATCAGCAATTCCTTGTACTTTCCCAGTTTAACAGGGATATACAGCAGATAAGAGTGCGAGTATGACTCCGTGCAGTATTTACTACTAGAAGTGCACGACTTTATGCAGTCAACTCAACCTTAAATGCTTATATAAGAGATATTCTCCTTTTATGCTTCGTCTGACTGAAATCAAGTTACCACTGGATCATGCCCCTGAGGCGATTGCGCAGGCGGCAGTAGCGCGTCTGCGCATCAGGCCAGATGAATTAGTATCATGCACGGTGTTTCGCCGTGCGCATGATGCACGAAAAAAATCATCAATCTATTTGATTTACTCTCTGGACGTGGAGGTAAAGAACGAAGCTGAGGTGCTAAAGCGTATTACAACATCAGGCATAAAAGAGCCGGGCCTGGTGATGCCAACCCCAGATATAGATTATAAGTTTATTGCGCAGGCGCCAGAAAATTTTACCAAGCGACCAATCGTAATTGGCGCCGGGCCATGCGGATTGTTTGCAGCATTGATTTTAGCGCAGATGGGATTCCGCCCGATTATTTTAGATCGCGGTAAAGTGGTGCGTGAACGTACCAAGGATACGTGGCGGTTGTGGCGCCGTTCGGAGCTTAATCCTGAATCCAATGTGCAATATGGCGAGGGCGGTGCAGGCACATTTTCTGATGGTAAGCTATATAGTCAGATAAAAGACCCGCGCCATTTAGGGCGCAAAGTATTGACCGAGTTTGTGAAGGCGGAAGCGCCGGAAGAAATTCTGACCGAAGCGCATCCGCATATTGGTACATTCCGCCTTGTTAAAATGGTGGAAAATATTCGCGCAACGATTGAAGGGCTGGGCGGGGAATATCGTTTTCAAAGCCGCGTCAGTGACCTTGATATTGAAACAGATGGTGATGGCACGCGCCATGTTCGCGGTGTTGTATTAGCCAATGGCGAGCGCATTGCAGCCGATCATGTGGTGCTGGCGATTGGCCACAGTTCCCGTGATACGTTTCAGATGCTTTTTGATAAAGGTGTCTTTATTGAAGCCAAACCGTTTTCTGTGGGCTTTCGCATCGAGCATCCACAATCGTTGATTGATGTGGCACGATTTGGAAGTTTTGCAGGTAATGAAATTCTGGGTGCGGCGGATTATAAATTGGTTCATCACGCAAAAAATGGGCGTGATGTGTATAGCTTTTGTATGTGTCCGGGGGGCACTGTTGTTGCGGCTACGTCTGAAGTAGGGCGGGTTGTTACCAATGGGATGAGCCAGTATTCACGGGCCGAGCGTAATGCCAACGCCGGGATTGTGGTAGGGATTACGCCTGCGGATTATCCCGATGGGCCATTGGCAGGTATCGCGTTTCAGCGCAAATGGGAAACGGCAGCTTTTGTTGCTGGCGGCGGAACCTATGCAGCGCCAGCGCAACGTGTGGGCGATTTTATTGCCGGACGTCCATCGACAGCGTTGGGCAGTGTTATTCCATCTTATAAGCCTGGCGTGACGCCAACTGATCTTTCAGCGTGTTTGCCGGATTATGCAATTGCGGCCATACGAGAAGCATTACCGGCATTCGGCAGACAAATACGCGGGTTTGATATGGGTGATGCCGTATTGACCGGTGTTGAAACCCGTACATCATCGCCCATTCGGATCAAGCGAGATGAAACATACCAAAGTTTAAACACCAAAGGTTTGTTCCCAGCGGGTGAAGGTGCGGGCTATGCGGGTGGAATTCTTTCGGCTGGTGTTGATGGCATCAAGATTGCCGAAGCGGTAGCATTGAGTATGCTGGCTAACGGGTCATAATCATGGCCATACTTAAACGATTTAAAACACCATTTGGTGATATCCGTGTAACGCGTGACCGCGATGGAATAATTGCTTATTATCAAAATGGCTGTTTTCATAGCCAGGCAACCGCACGCGGCGTGAGTATCTGTGGCTATGTCCATTTGGCCTATCAGCTTATTTGCCTAAAAAAAGCACGCAGAGTTTTGATTATAGGGTGCGGGGGCGGTACCTTGGCGACAATGCTCAGCCGACATGATATTCGGGTTACTGTTGTTGATATCAATCCGGTAGCATTCACCATCGCGAGGGATTATTTCCGTATGCCGAAATCTGTGATGTGTGTTGAGCAGGATGGAATGGCTTACGTTCGTGATACTGCAAAGCAATTTGACGCGGTGGTTATTGATGTTTTTGACGAAAATAACAATGTGCCGGATGGGTTTACCGCAAAAGGATTCCTGCGCAATGCAAAGAAAATTATAAGGCACGATGGAATGATCGTGATGAATGTGATTGCCAAGGATGCAAAAGATAATGCCGCGAATAGGATTGCCAAACATATTCAGGCTGCAGGCATGGAGGTAGCCATTCATGAATGGTCAAAATATAAACATAGTAATATATTGATTGTGGGAGCAAGGAAGGGAATGCTTCCGGTTATTCCTGAAAAATTTGTGAATATGCCGACAGCCATAAAGCAGGAATTGAAAAAGCTTGTGCAGCGAATTCCAAAAAAAGTATAAGTAAGAAAAGCTGCCCCATTGCTGGGGCAGCTTAGTTTGTTCATACATATCTGTTCATATTACCGGATGTTTAATGGGAATATGAAGTTGATGCCATGAGATGGCCGCGGTGGTGCAACGATTACTGGCGGTGCGTAGATTACACGCGCTTCGTAAGGAGAAGGGTAGATTGGGCGGGAATAATAGCTCCAATTATTTCCGCTAACCCACCACCAGCCTTTGCGGCCATGGTAGCGACCATGGACCCATCGGCCATTATTCCAGCCATCCCTATGACCGCGATCATATTCATAGTGGTAGTCACGGTAACGTTCGTTGCCATGAAAGCCGTTATGGTCGCGTGCTTCAGCGGGCTGCGTGAATGTAAGTCCAAGCAGGGTGGCGATGGCCAGTGCCATGCTTGTACTTTTTAAACGAGCGGTGAAGCGTTGGATGTTTGACATGAACTTCTCCTGTGTTGGGTTGCAGTCGTTGTTATTTAGCCTTTACAGCCGGCGCAGCAGGCTTGGTTCCTCCTTTTTTATGGGGCACGTGATCTTTGCCGAGGTGATGACGTTTTTTGAAAAATTCATCGGCTTTGAGTTTTTGTTCAGAGGACAAGTCGTCATAGAACGGTTCAAAGGCATTGATAAATTTTGTCATGCTATCCGCATGGGTTTGGGTGATGCCTTGATACGATCTCAGCATTTCGATGGCGTCAGCATCTTCACGATTCTGACGGTGTTCACGCATCAGATCGCCAATTTTACTTTCATTATCGCGCATGGCATCTGCCACGTCGCTCCAGTCAGATTCCTGTTCAGGGGTCACTTGAATTGCGTCGTGCAGAGCCTGGATGCGCTTTTCTACATGCTCTCTCATGTTCCATTCATGATGCATGCGGTGATGCTTTGGCGATTTGGCGGCATCATTAGCATATGCAGGAGCAACCAGAGCGGAGGTGCCAAGCAATAGGACAAGAGCCGAGTATTGAACTGCGCGTGGTAGTTTAAACATGATAGAAACCTTTGTTCAGATGTGGCTTCAATCCACGATTGCGATTGAATTGATGATGAATCTGAACCGGTATTTTGGCCGTATTAAGGCGATGATGCCTGGATGATTTTATAAAAAATCAAACAAATACAATGAATTGGTTTTGTGGCGGGGTTACCAAAGATTACAAATTAGTAACGTAGTATATTATTTATTTAGTTGCACATAATGTGTGCCCTACGGCACGTTGCCAGCCGCGCCATTTGTGATTCCGTGTTTCACCGGACATACCCGGATTAAACCGTCGTTCTGGTTTCCAATTACTGGCAAGTGCATCGACATCCGATATTAATCCAGAGCTCAGACCCGCAAGCATGGCCGCACCCAAAGCAGTTGTTTCCATTACTTGCGGACGTTCAATGGGTGCATTTAATATATCGGCAAGAAATTGCATGGTCATTTCACTCTTTGTCATGCCGCCATCTACCCGCAGTACCGTATTACTTTTTTCTGGCCAATCGGCATGCATGGCATCCAATAAATCACGGGTTTGATAGCCAACGGATTCCAGCGCCGCCTTTGCAATTTCTGCAGCGCCGGATTTACGGGTGAGGCCTTGGATGCTGGCTCTTGCATGTGCGTCCCACCATGGTGCGCCAAGGCCAACAAATGCAGGAACCAGATACACGTCTTCGGCCTTATCTGCGCTTGCGGCCAAAGCATCTACATCAGAGGATTGTTTGATAATTTTAAGGCTATCACGAAGCCATTGTACCGTTGCGCCAGCCATAAATATGGAGCCTTCCAGCGCGTAGGTGCGTTTGCCGTCAAGCTGATAGGCAATGGTGGTTAGAAGTTTATTTTTGGATAAAATTGGCGAAGAACCAGTATTGAGCAGTGCAAAGCACCCTGTGCCGTAGGTTGATTTCATCATGCCCGGTTTAAAACAGCATTGGCCAATGGTGGCTGCTTGCTGATCGCCGGCCATACCAAGGATATCAATTGGTGTATCAAATAAGCCCGAGGAGGTTTGGCCGAATTGAGCATTACAATCGCGAACGTCTGGCAACATGCTCCGTGGAATGTTGAACAGGTTTAATAAATCATTATCCCATTGTCCGGTGTGAATGTTCAAAAGCATGGTGCGTGATGCGTTAGTGGCATCGGTTGAGTGAACTTTGCCACCAGTAAGTCGCCACAATAAAAAGCAATCGATCGTACCAAAGGCAAGCTTACCTGCATCTGCGGCTGCGCGTGCACCGGACACATGTTCAAGTATCCACGCAATTTTTGTTGCTGAGAAATAGGGGTCGAGGAGCAGGCCTGTTTTTTCGTTGATAGTTTTCTCAAGGTTTTTTGCGCGAAGTGAGGCACAGTAATCGGCGGTACGCCGATCTTGCCAGACAATAGCGTTATAGATGGGCTTTCCTGTAGTTTTATCCCAGATTATGGTGGTTTCACGCTGATTGGTGATGCCGATGCCGGCAATTTGTGAGGCGGTGATATTGGCTTTTACAATCGCGTTACGTGCAGTATCCAGAACGGTTTTCCAAATTTCTTCCGGGTTATGTTCTACCATGCCAGGAGATGGAAAATGCTGGGTGAATTCCTGCTGCGCCGATGAAATATGTTTTAGTATCTTATCGAAAATGATGGCTCTGGATGAGGTGGTGCCTTGATCAATTGCAAGAAGATAATCACGCATGTGTTTTACCTGACATGTAAGTGGTTAGATGTTGCTTTTGCTCGTTGGTAAATCGTATCCCAAGCTTGCTGCGTAGCCATAAGATATCATCTGCGGTTTTTGCCCATTCGTATTGCATTAAATAATCTACTTCCGCGGCGGTTAGGCCGCAGCCAAAACATGCGCCCAGATCCGACATGCTTTTGGCGTTGCCAAGAATATAATTGATGCGTGTCCCATATGCGCGTAGAAGCCGCCGAGCATAAGGGGCGGACAAAAACGGCCAGAGGGTGAGCGTTTGCGCAACCAAATCTTCAAATCCATCCCACTCGAAATCTCCGCCTGGAAGGGATGAATGAGCTGTCCATGCGGGGTTCATGGGCAAGAACGGTGCAATTCGTTCAAGCGCTACTTCGGCCAAGTGGCGAGCTGCAGTTAGTTTGCCACCGTAAATGGAAAGAAGCGGCGGTTTCGCGGAATCTCCGTCCAATACCAGCAGGTAATCGCGTGATAAATCTTTTGCGCTGAGTTGGCGGTTGTCATATAGCGCGCGTACACCGGCAAAGGTCCAAACCACGTCCGAAGGTGTAGTGGGTTTGACAAAATAGTCGCTGGCGACTTTGCATAAATAATTTATTTCATCGCTGGAGATGGCGGCCTGCGCAGGATCGCCCGATGTTTTGACTTCGGTGGTGCCAATTAATGTGAAGTCGGTTTGGTATGGGATGGCAAATACAATACGTCCATCGGCATTTTGAAAAATATAGGATTTGCCGTGGTCAAATAATTTAGGCACCACGATGTGGCTGCCTTTGACCAGTTTGATTTCAGCACGGGCAATTTCCGGTGGCATGAAGCTGTTGACTTGTTCAATCCACGGGCCAGAAGCATTGATGAGCGTTTTGCTGGTAATGGTGTGATTTCCATCCGACTGGCAGTAATCAATGTGCCAGACATTGTCGCAGCGAACTGCGCGCTCAAAACGTGCGCGTGTGCAAATGGTTGCGCCGCGTTCTTTTGCATCCAAGGCGTTTAACACAACAAGTCGCGCATCATCCACGCAGCAATCCGAGTATTCAAATGCGTTATGGTAGTGTGGCTGTAATGGAATGCCTGTTTCATCAAGGGGCAAGTTGACACGGCGTGTTCCAGGAAGAACATTTTTACCTGCGAGCAAATCATAGATGAATAAACCGATGCGCAATTGCCAAGCAGGACGAAGGCCGTGATGATGAGGCAGAATAAAGCGTGATGGCCAGATAATATGCGGTGCCATCTTGAGAAGAATGGTGCGCTCATGCAGGCCTTCTTGAACCATTTTGAAGGCTGCCTGTTCCAGATAGCGCAGGCCGCCATGAATAAGTTTAGTAGAAGTCCATGAGGTGCCGGAGCTTAAATCATTTTGTTCGAGAAGTAGGACACGTAGTCCGCGGCCAGCCGCATCGCGTGCAATTGCAGTGCCGTTGATGCCGCCACCGATAATTGTGATATCAAAATCTGCCATGAACGGTGAGATTCCTTAAAAAAATCAGAGTGTCAGACTTGCTGGGCTATAGCTGTAAGTCAAGCTGTGCACAAAGTGGCATCGCTTAGAGTCATTGAAAACGCATGGCTTTGCTGAAAGTTATCAACCGTCATCACCAAGTAATGCACAGGGTTATCCACGGATGATTTAATAGTATGCCGCTGAGTGATTGATTTTCCTAATCGCGTTAAGTAGCCTCACTTACCCTAAATCTTTGTTTTTAAATCGTAATGTCCCGATTTTTTGCCCGTATTGCACTGTTTGTATGCAGCTTCGTCTGGTTGGGCGCGGGTGGGGCATTCGCGCAAACTGAAGTAACTCCGCGCGTACCAGGGCCCGCTGACCCTGCGCGTATTGAACGCGCAATGCCAATCACTCCTGATGAGTTGACAAAAAAAGCTCCTCCATCGGTGACTGCTCCGGCGACTGTGAATGATGTTCCAGCAGGCGCGGGGGAAAAACATTTTGTCCTTAAGCGATTTGAGTTTGATGGCGCAACTGCATTTTCGCAACAAGAGCTAAGCGCATTGTTTGCAGACAAAATTGGCCAAAATATTACACACGCGGACATCTATGCGATGGCGGATGTTGTTAGCAAGCATTACCGTGACGGCGGATACTTTCTATCGCGGGCTATTGTCGGGCTACATTCTATCAAAGACGGTGTTGTTCATATCACTGTAATTGAGGGGTATGTAAAGGAAGTTGTACTATCCGATGCTAGTCAGGATAACTATGTTTTACGTGCCTATATTGAGCGAATTCGCCGCGAAAGACCACTGACATCCGCTACGTTAGAGAGCAATTTATTGCGCATGAATGATCTGCCCGGGCAAAGTTTTAGGGCGGTTCTATCCGCGCTATCAGGTGGTGGAGTGGGTGAGAGCTTATTGACGCTTATACCACAAAATACCGAGATTGATGCATCAATAGGTATTGATAATTCAGGCTCAAAGTTCTTGGGCCCGCATGAAATGAATGGCACGTTAAGTGGCAGTCTATTGCCACTCAATCAAACCACGTTTTATGGATTGACCAGTGTTGATCCAGATCAATTGAATTTTGGATCGTTGCATCATTCATTTGTGGCGATGCCCAATGTGACGTTAAACCTAGATGGCGGTGTAACCCGCGCGCATCCGGTACACACCCTTGAGCCATTGGATATTGATAGCCTTGCAATCAATTTAGGCGCGAGTGTCAAATATCAGTGGATACGTCAACGCCACGAAAACTTTTCAACAACATTTCATTTTGATGCGCGGGACGTAAGTAGCGATATCACGGGTACACCATTGACGCGTGAACAGGTGCGTGTGTTGCGTGCAGGTTTTTCATATGATCGTTCCGATGACTGGATGGGAAATAATCTGGGTAATCTAAAAATCAGTCACGGAGTGGATGCATTTGGATCCAGCCATGCAGGAGATATCAATCTATCGCGTGCCGAGGCGACGCCGGATTTTACCAAAGCAGAACTTTATCTGGCACGGTTGCAGGAAATTACAGCCGACTGGTCGGCCTTGGTAAAGTTTTCAGGTCAAATCGCATCCGGACCGTTATACTCATCCGAAGAGTTTGGATATGGGGGGGAGAACTTCGGTAGGGCCTTTGACTCCTCCGAATTGGTGGGGGATCATGGTTACGCAGCCGGATTTGAAGTTCGTTACGGTGGCGTGCGGTCTTTGAGGCCAATTAACCTTGAACCATACGCCTTTTTTGATTACGGAGCCGTATATAACGATGATATTGCTCAGGTTAAGAGCGATTCAGCCTCTTCTGTTGGGGTTGGGCTGCGTTTTGCCACCGGTTGGGGACAAAGTGGAAACATAGGCTTAGCGGTGCCGATTAACCATTCCGTACTCGCACCATTATACGGAAATGACCGCTATTTCCCCCGATTTATCTTCCAGTTAAATCAGAAATTTTAACCTATTTCTTTTATCCTAAAGGCTTGTTTTTACAAAAAAAACTGTCTTTTGAGGAATAGGTTTTTCGTTTTGGAAAATCGTGATCACATACCCTTGTGGAAAAAATTTGTATGCACCCTTTGTGCATTTCTGATTTATGTCCACCCGTTTTATGCACTCGCCAATCCACAGGGCGGGGTGGTCAGTGCTGGTCAAGCAAGTATATCGGAAAATAATACGACTGTACGCATCAACCAACAAAGCGAGAGAGCAGTCATTGACTGGCGAAGCTTCGATATTGCCCCAGGTGAGCGCACCGAGTTTCAGCAGCCTAGCGCGTCATCCATCACCCTTAATCGGGTTAACAGCGATACTGCCAGCCATATCGATGGTCTTTTAAGCGCAAATGGAAACTTGGTTATCATCAATGAAAACGGGGTAGTGTTTGGCCGTGGTGCGCAGGTCGACGTAAATAGCCTAGTGGCCAGTACCGCAGATACCAGCAATGAGAACTTTATGGCGGGTGGCAAGCTTATCCTTGATAAGCCAGGTAATCCTGATGCCAGCATTGTGAATAACGGAACGATTACCGCAAAAGAAGCTGGTTTGGTTGGATTTGTTGCCCCACGTGTAGAAAATCATGGTGTTATCACTGCACGGATGGGCCGCGTGCATTTGGCATCTGGTGATACGGCAACCGTTGATTTTTATGGGGATGGCCTGCTGGAAGTGGCTGTTAGCGATAATGTTTCCAAGCAATTAGTTACCAATACCGGTACGATTTCTGCCAATGGCGGCCTTGTGGCTATGACCGCGGCCGAGGGCAAACATATTGTTGATAGCGTAATCAATGGCAAAGGCACCCTGCAGGCCAAGAGCGTAGGGTCACAAAGTGGTAAAATCCTTATTGCAGGCAATAAGGCGACGGATGTCATCATTGACGGCTTGATTGACGCATCTGGTCTTGGAACCAGCCAATCTGGCGGTGCAGTTCACATTCTGGGCAATCGAATTGCCTTGATGAATAATTCTTCCGTCAACGTATCGGGCAATGTGGGGGCCGGCGAAATTCTGATTGGTGGTGATTACCACGGTGGTGAGTACCGCGGCACATTAGACAAACCGGTGACCGCGATTGAGTGGGGTAATACGCCAGGCGGGTATTCAGTAATTAATCGTTCTCCAACTGCAGCGTTCTTTGCTGCCTATTATGCTGGCCTGTCGAAAGGTGGCAGCGTACCAACTGCTTCACGTGTATTTGTCGACAAGAACGTTGTATTGAATGCAAGTGGCATTGCAGGGAATGCTGGCCGCGTTATTACTTGGTCGAATAATGGTACGGCATTCTATGGTCATGTAGAAATCACCGCCAAAGGTATCAGTGGTAATGGTGGTTTTGCCGAGGTGTCCGGTAAAGACTGGCTGAGCTTTGCGGGTACGGTGGATGCAAAAGCGTTGCATGGTCGTAACGGTTCGCTGCTGCTTGATCCGGCAGACATTACTATAAGTACAGCTCCCGACAGTGTAATAACGGCATCTTCGCCGTTTGATTCAACCGGTGGAGCGACATCGAATTTGAATGTGACCACACTTGAAACTGCATTGGCGAGTGGCTCGGTTATTATTTCCAGTGCAGCAGGTGTGGGTGGTAGCGGCGATATCACATTTGTGGATGCTGTGAACTGGAACAGCGGCAACTCGCTGACCGTGAATGCTTCGCAACATATCTACGTCAATAACACCATTACGAATGCTGGCACTGGTAGCGTCACACTGAATGCCATTATCGCACCCAATGGTCTTATCGCGATTAATAACAATATTTCTACTGGCGGTTCTGTAACTGCGTTGGCGATGGGTGATTTGACGATTGCTGGCGGCGCGACCGTATCAACAGGCGCTACTGGTGGTTTGAGCTTACGTGCTGCTAATGGTGTGATTGGTGGCACGGGTAATTTGACCATCAATGGTAACATTGCAGTGGGTACAGGTACGTTGACCTTGGTATCGGGTATCAATGGGGCACGTCCAAGCCTGACATTATCGGGCGCAAACTTTGCACAGCTTGGTGCGTCGGTTGGTGTCACCAGCATTACAGGGTTTCAAGATGTAACCTTATCTACCAACTTTACCGGTAGTGGTAATATCACCATCAGCCCGCAGCGTGATTTTACATTAGGCGCGTCGCAAACCCTTTCATCCGGTGCTGGTACCATTGCAATTCTTGCCCAGCGTAATTTGACAACCAATGCGGGTAGTACGATTGCAACGGCTGCGACCGGATCGTTGTCATTGCAGGCTGCAAATGGTTCTGTGGCGGGGACAGGTAATTTATCGCTTGGCGGTAATTTATCAGTGGGTACAGGTACGTTGACATTGGTATCGGGTGTTAATGGCACGCGCCCATCATGGATTATGGACAGCAGTAGCTTTACTATGCTTGGGGCTACTGTAGGCGTCACCAGCATTACTGGGTTCCAAGATGTTACAGTGTCACAGAATTTTACAGGCAGCGGCACCGTAACCATCAGTCCGCAACGCGATTTTATTTTAAGCGCATCACGCACATTAGCCACAACAGGCGCTATTACCATTTTAGCCCAGCGTGATATTACAACTGGCGCAAGTAGTGTGATTTCAACTGGAGCCACTGGTTCATTATCACTTCAGGCTGCAAATGCATCGGTTGCCGGCACGGGTAATTTGACATTAGGCGGCAATCTGTCGGTTGGTACTGGAACTCTCACATTGTTGTCGGGGATTAATGGCACAAGACCTAGTTTGACCTTGAATGGCACAAACTTCACAATGCTTGGTGCGACGGTGGGTGCAACAAGCATTACCGGCTATCAAGATGTTACGCTGGCAACAGGTTTGACAAGTAGTGGTAATATTACAATTTCACCGCAACGTGACTTTATTTTAAACGCGTCACAAACTTTGGCAATTAGTAGTGGTGCATCCACTATTTCGATTTTGGCGCAGCGCGATATTACAACTGGCGCAAGTAGTGTGATTTCAACCGGCACGACTGGTTCATTGTCGTTGGTGGCAGCAAATAACTCTGTCGCGGGTACGGGTAATTTGACTATTGGCGGTGGTTTGTCAGTAGGTACAGGTACGTTGACCTTGTTATCCGGCATCAATGGTACGCGCCCAAGTCTGGTTATCAATTCAAGTCTATTGACCATGCTGGGGGCCAGCATCAGCACGATTACCATCAACGGTTTTCAGGATATAACGGTATCGCGTGCAATTACTGGAAGCGGCGCAATTACAATTAACCCGCAACGCGATTTCACATTAAGCGCTTCACAAACCATCACAGGGAATGGTGCAATTACAGTATTGGCGCAGCGTGATATTACCTTGAATGGTAGTACATCAATTTCTACAGGCGCAGCTGGCAGTCTTAGTTTGCGTGCGGCGAATGCAGTAATTGCAGGTACTGGTAACCTGACATTAAACGGCAGCTTGTCGGTAGGCACAGGCACGCTGACCTTGCTTTCTGGTATCAATGGTACGCGTCCATCATGGACGATGGATAGCAGCAGCTTTACGATGCTTGGAGCAACGGTAGGTGTGACCAGTATAACTGGCTTTCAGGACGTAACTGTATCACGCAACTTCACAAGTAGCGGCAATATCACAATTAGCCCGCAGCGTGATTTTGCACTCAGCGCATCACAAACGCTTGCAATCAGTAGCGGCGCATCTACGATTAATATTACAGCGCTGCGTGATGTTTCAACCGGCGCCAGCAGTGTTATTTCTACAGGTACAACAGGTTCGCTTACGCTACGTGCCGCAAACAATGTAGTTGCAGGCACAGGTAATTTGACGTTGGGTGGTAAATTATCGGTTGGTACTGGTACGCTCACGCTGACATCTGGTATCAACGGAACGCGCCCAAGCTGGACCATCAATTCAACCAGTTTTGCCATGTTGGGTGCAACCGTTGGCGTTATCACCATTAATGGCTTTCAAGACGTAACCCAGTCAGCAAACATTACAAGTAGCGGTGCGATTACGATTAACCCGCAACGCGACTATATCCTCAGTGCATCCAATACCTTGACATCCGGTGGCGCCGGCGCGTTGACCATTTTGACGCAGCGCGATTTGATTGCCAATGCAAGTAGTATCATAGCGACCGGTTCAACGGGATCGCTGAGCTTGCGTGCTGCGAACGGTTCAACCGCTGGTACCGGTAATTTGACGCTTGGCGGCAATATCTCTGTGGGCACAGGCACGTTGACATTGCTATCCGGTATTAATGGTACGCGCCCATCATGGACAATGGATGCAACTACCTTCACGATGCTTGGCGCTAGCGTAAGTACAACAAGCATTACTGGCTTCCAAGACATGACTGTGGATCGTAATTTCACTGGTAGCGGCGCAGTTACAATCAACACAAATCGTGATTTTATCTTAAGCGCATCACGTACCCTTGCATCGGGTGGTGCAGGCGCGATGACTATACTTGCATTGCGTGATGTAACGGCAAATGCAAATAGCGTGATTACTACCGGTGTCAGCGGTGCGCTGAGTGTGCGTGCAGCGAACGGTTCAACCGCAGGTACGGGTAACCTGACTCTATTGGGAAATTTATCACTTGGTACCGGTGGATTGACGCTTGTGTCCGGTATTAATGGTACGCGCCCGTCATGGACGATGAATACCACTACCTTTACCACGCTTGGTGCTACAGTAGGTGCTGTGAGTATAACTGGATTTTTAGATTATACATTGGACCGTGATTTAACCTCATCAAGCACAATGGGCATTACGGCTGTTCGTGATTTGACGATTAACTCTACCTATACATTGACGGGTGGTTCTGCTGCTGCATTTACCTTATTGGCAGCAAATAATGTGGTGGGCGGAACCGGTCGATTGACCATTAATGGTAATTTGTCAGCGGGTAGCGGTAATTTCACATTACTGTCTGGTATTAATGGCACTCGTCCAACATGGACGGCAGATGTCACAACCCTTGCATTCTCTGCCGCAACGGTTGGTGCATTTAATATTCAAGGATTTGCAAATATTACCCTAGCACGTCCAGTTAATTCAACGAGCACAATCACGATTTCAAATAACACGCTGACTGTTTTGGGTGATAACATTACGAGCACAGGATCTCAAACTTTTAGCAATACGACCACAATTGCTGAAGGCGCAAGTGTAGCATTAACCAGTAGCAATGCGGCAATCGGTTTTAGTGTGACCCTCAATGGTACTGCCGGTGGCGCTGCCGAGAATTTATCAGTTAATTCCGGAACTGGCACGGTCACATTTACGGGTATTGTAGGCGGCACGGCTCCGTTAGGTGACTTATCAGTCATTGCTGATAATTTAACGATAAGTGCAAACTTAAATGGATCTGGCGCGCTAACCTTGCAGCCATCATCAGCAGCACGAATTATCGTACTTGGTGGCGCGCAGGCTAATAATCTTACCACCAATGGATTTAATTTAAGTAGTGCGGAGGCCGCACGTATAGTAGCAGGCTGGTCATCGGTCGGTATTGGTAATACAACCTCTGGTTCATTGACGAATAGTTATGCCACATGGTTGAACCCAACTTCATTTATCACTGGATCAGATTTTACAAATTCTGTAGCAATTAATGCATCTTCGACTGTATTCGTAAATGCTGTGCAGGATATAATACTTTCGCAAAGCATTACGACAACTGATACAAGTGCGAATGCCATTACCCTTGTGGCAGGGCGCAATTTTACCAATAGTTTTGGTGCAAACGCATTGGTTACCGGGGCAGGCGGTCGTTGGTTGGTGTATAGCACGAACCCAACAGATAGTACGGGCGAAGAATTATTGAGCAACGCATTTAACCGCTATACTTGTACCTATGGCGGTGCATGCCCAACGCTGAGCTCTGGCAATGGGCTGTTGTACAGCTATACCCCATTGCTTGATGTTACGATTGATCCGCAAACTTACAACTATGGTGATGCAGTGATTGCACCAACCGGATATACCCTTTCAACGTCCGGATATTTGAATGCGTTGGATTTATCACAAGGCGCCGTGGGCGGTACAGGTAATTTCACCACTGATTATGTCCAGGGAAATAATGCGGGCACCGGATTTACGATTACGAATAATGGCAGTACCTTTAGCTCTAACCTTGGGTATGGATTCAATTATGTGTCACCAACCGGTTTAACGGTAGGTACACGTAGCATTACACTTCAGGTTAGTGACCAAACGGTAACTTATGGTAATAGCCTTAATACCAATGCCTATAGTGTAACCAGCGGTTCATTCTATAATACGGATGCTGCAGGTTTGGTTTTATCAACAAATGCTACTACATCTTCGTCTGGAAATTATAATTACAGTGCAACGCCATGGTCGCTTACTGCAACCGGGGCCAACTTCACATCAGGATCGGCAAGCAATTACTCGATTACCTATGTCGCAGCGCCAACAGGTTTGACAGTTAATCAGCGTAGTCTGGCTGTTACTGCAACCGGTGCTGATCGTGTCTATAACGGACTTGCAGGCGCAACAGTAACCCTGGGTGATGACCGTGTGGCAGGTGACGTGCTTACCACATCTTATACGGCAGCGAACTTTGGTGATAAGAACGTAGGTACCGGCAAGAGCATCAGCGTTACCGGCATCGGATTGACCGGAACCGATAGCGGCAATTACACATATAATACATCCACCACTGCATCAGCAGATATTACGCAGCGTTCATTGACGATTAGCGCGACAGGTAGCAACCGTGTCTATAACGGACTTGCAGGTGCAACAGTAACCCTGGGTGATGACCGTGTGGCAGGTGACGTGCTCACTACATCTTATACGGCAGCTAACTTCGGTGATAAGAACGTAGGTACCGGTAAGAGCATCAGCGTTACCGGCAT
>JAYRWY010000015.1:0-58555 GCA_041917755.1 Alphaproteobacteria bacterium | reverse complement strand
TTATATATTCACTGTCAAATGGAAACTTTTCCTGAAAAGCTCTATTGATTGTATTTGAAATTTGCTGTTGTGCCCTTGATAAATTCATTTGCTGTTCGATAGGTTGCAGCTCAGGATTTAAATTAGGTTTTAGTGAATTTATACCTAATCCAGAAGCGGCATCAATCGCCCCAACACCATTTTCAATTTTTATTTTGAGTACATCCAGCTTTTTATTGCACTCTTCTACATAATGTTTATGGGCCAAAAAAATAGAAAACAATGTCGATTGATTGACTTTTTTGGCCTTATCTCTTCCGCCCAAGTCTTCAAAATTCTCATATCTTCCAAAGTTCTTTACATCCCCCGAAAGCTTAGCTCTCCATTCAAATAAATGATTAAATGCAAGCAATAAGAAATGTACAAAAAAGTATAGTAAAAACAGAATTAGAAAAAGTTTGGTTTGCCAATTATTTAATGCAGAAAAAATAATGCCTGAACCAGTAAACTTAGTGTCAATCAACCCAAAGCTGTACATATAAACTAGAGTGCTAAATGCAAGCAGATTTCTTCTAGTGTTTTGGGTATATGAACTAATCTCCTCCAAAAAAGGGGCCTCATAATAAGTATTGTTCTTTTTAGTTTTATCTATCGTCATGATTGAACTTGAGGAGTCTATCAAACGACTGAAGCTGTTCGAGCAGCGCCTTTAAATCCGATAGTTTGACCATGTTCGGTCCATCGCTTGGTGCGTTATCGGGGTCTTGGTGCGTTTCAATGAACACGCCCGCCACACCCACAGCCACAGCAGCACGCGCAAGGGTTGCCACGAATTGGCGTTGCCCGCCAGATGTGGTGCCTTGGCCGCCCGGTTGTTGCACCGAATGGGTGGCATCGAATATCACCGGATAGCCAGTCTCCGCCATGGTTGGCAGTGCGCGCATATCGGAAACCAATGTGTTGTAGCCAAAGCTTGCACCGCGTTCGGTCAGCATGATGTTTTCATTGCCGGTGCTGGCGATTTTGGTGGCCACATGTTTCATATCCCATGGGGCAAGGAATTGGCCCTTTTTCACATTCACGGCTTTGCCGGTTTTACCGGCCGCCAATAACAAATCGGTCTGGCGGCAAAGGAATGCCGGGATTTGGAGAACATCAACCGCTGTTGCAACTTCGGCGCATTGATGCGCGTCATGCACATCGGTGAGCACAGGAATGCCAAATTCTTTTTTAATATCTTTGAAAATATCCAACGACTTTTCCAAGCCCAAGCCGCGCTGCGTGGAGATGGATGTACGATTGGCTTTATCAAATGATGTTTTGTAAATAAGCCCCATGCCCAATGCGGTGCAAATTTCCTTGAGCTTTCCAGCCATCATGAAGGCGTGGTCGCGGCTTTCCAGCTGACATGGGCCTGCAATAAGCGCGAGAGGCAGATGATTGCCGAATGAGACATTACCGATGGTGACTTTTTTCTGTGTCATGACACTATCCTAAGCTCGAACTTCCGAAATGTCATCACCATGACCTTTCAGGCGGTGTGCAAGGGATGCCTGTAAAAACTTGTCTAAATCGCCATTTAGCACATCATCCGTCTGGCTGGTTTCAACGCCGGTGCGCAAATCCTTGACCATTTGATAGGGGTGCAGCACGTAAGAGCGGATTTGATGTCCCCAACCAATATCGGTTTTTTGGTCTTCTAAGGCGGAGGCAATCGCTTCACGCTTACGAAGCTCCGCTTCATAAATGCGTGCCTTCAACATGGTCATCGCCTTATCGCGGTTTTTGTGTTGCGAGCGTTCTTGTTGGCAAGCCACCACAATGCCCGTGGGAATATGGGTAAGGCGTACGGCGCTTTCGGTTTTATTGACGTGCTGACCGCCCGCGCCAGATGCACGGTACACATCCATCTTGATGTCTTTATCAACCAGAACAATGTCGATGTTATCATCCACCACTGGCGTGACAGATACCGAGCAGAAACTGGTGTGACGGCGGGCATTTGAATCATAAGGGCTGATGCGCACCAGACGGTGCACACCGCTTTCAGTCTTTAGCCAGCCATAGGCATTAAGTCCGGTGATTTCGATGGTTGCGGATTTGATGCCTGCCTCTTCGCCAGCTGACTCATCCAGCAACGATACTTTATACCCATGCTTTTCAGCCCAGCGGGCATACATGCGGAAAACCATCTGCGCCCAATCTTGCGCTTCGGTACCGCCTGCGCCTGCGTTGACTTCCAGATACGCATCATTGCTATCAGCTTCCCCTGATAGCAGGCTTTCGAGTTCTTTTTGCGCGGCAAGCTCACGTAACGCGTAAATGGCGGCTTCTGCTTCGCGCTGCATTTCAGCATCGCCTTCGGCCTCGGCCAGCGCAATCATTTCGAGATTATCTTTAGTGTCTCGCTCCAGCCCGGTGCATGTTTCCATGGCATTGCCCAGCTTGGTGCGTTCTTTCATCAGTTTTTGTGCCTTGGCGGCATCAGCCCATAGATTTGGGTCTTCGGCAAGCGCGTTTAGTTCATGAAGGCGTTCAACGGATTTATCCCAGTCAAAGATGCCTCCTCAGAAGTGCCAATGACTTCTTAATCTCACCAACGGCTGTTTCAATTTCGGCTTTCATACTTATTTCTTCGCGTTCTTCTTGGCTTCTTCGCTAGCCAAGAATTTTTCGAGCCAATGGATGCTGTAATCACCATTGATGAAATCTGGCTGAGAAATAATTTTGGCATGCAATGGCAACAAGGTATCCACGCCGCCTACTACAAATTCACCCAGCGTGCGCTTCAGGCGCAAGATGCATTCGTTGCGGTTTTTACCGTGCACAATCAGCTTGGCAATCAAGCTGTCGTAATTGGATGGGATTTTATAGCCTTCGTAAATCGCGCTATCGACGCGTACGCCAAGGCCGCCAGGAGCATGATAATTGGTAATCTTGCCGGGTGATGGGATGAAGGTATCGGAGTTTTCCGCATTGATACGGCATTCAATGGAATGGCCGTAGAAGGTAATATCATCCTGGGTGTAGCCAAGCGGAACACCCGTTGCCACACGAATTTGTTCGCGCACCAAGTCAACGCCGGTAATCATTTCCGTAATGGTGTGTTCAACCTGTAGACGGGTGTTCATTTCAATGAAATAGAACTGACCATCTTCATACAGGAATTCCATGGTGCCCACGCCGCGATAGGCAATAGCCGCAGCAGTTTTTGCAGCCAAGTTACCGATAAATTCGCGTTCCTTGGCATTGAGCGCGGGGGATGGGGCCTCTTCCACCACTTTTTGGTGGCGGCGTTGAATGGAGCAATCGCGTTCACCAAAGTGGACGCAGTTGCCATGATGGTCGCCCAATAATTGAATTTCGATGTGGCGCGGGTTGGCGAGGTATTTTTCCATATACACTTCGTCATTGCCAAAGGCGGCTTTTGCTTCACCACGCGCCAATGACCATGCTTCTTCAAGGCCTTCGGCGTTTTGCGCAACCTTCATACCCTTACCGCCGCCACCTGCTGCGGCTTTAATTAGTACCGGATAGCCGGTTTTTTCAGCAACCGCGCGGGCTTCATCCAGACTTTTTACTGCGCCGGAAGAACCAGGCACGGTTGGCAGCCCCTGCTCCATCACCGTGGTTTTAGCGGTGACCTTATCACCCATGATGCGGATATGTTCAGGGCTTGGACCGATGAAGGTGAAGCCGTGTTCTTCCACCAGTTCGGCAAAGCGTTGGTTTTCAGACATGAAGCCGATACCGGGATGGATAGCATCTGCGCCAGTAATGGCGGCGGCTTCAAGAATGGCAGGAATGTTCAAATAGGAATCTTTGGCGGGCGGCGGGCCGATGCACACGCTTTCGTCAGCAAGGCGCACATGCATGGCATCGGCATCGGCGGTGGAGTGAACCGCAACCGTTGAAATACCCATTTCCTTACATGCGCGATGGATGCGCAGGGCAATTTCACCGCGATTAGCTATGAGGACTTTTTCAAACATGTCTATTCACTGATCTGTTGTTTATTCAATCACAACGAGAGGCTGGCCGAATTCAACCGGCTGGGCATCTGCCACCAAAACCTGTGTCACAGTACCACCCTTTGGTGCTTTGATGGGGTTCATGACCTTCATGGCTTCGATAATCAAAATGGTATCACCAGCTTTTACCTTGGTACCCACGGGGGCGAATGGTTTTGCACCGGGTGCGCCCGCCATATAGGCGGTGCCGACCATGGGGGATGTAACGGCATCAACAGGCACGGCTGGAGCGGCAGCAGCGGCCGCAGCAACAGGAGCAGCTGCAACCTGAACCGGGGCAGCAACCACGCCGCCACGTTGCAAGCGAATGCGCTTTTCACCTTCGGAATATTCCAGTTCGGTAAGGCCGGTTTCGTTAATCAACGAGGCGAGCTTACGGACCAGATCGGAATCCACATCAAATTTAGCCATGATTATTTTTTCGTTATTTTGGGGTTATGATGGTCGTGCTTATGACTTATCAGGATTGTGATAGCGGTGTGACAGAGCGCCCAAGGCCAATTCATAGCCAATAGCACCCAGCCCACATATAACGCCCAAGGCCACTTGCGACACATAGGAATGCTGCCGGAAGGCCTCGCGGCGGTAAATGTTGGACAAATGAACCTCAATCACCGGCAATTCGCAAGCCAAAAGCGCATCAAGCAACGCAACCGAGGTGTGGGAAAACGCACCCGCGTTAATAATTAGGCCAAAAAACTTGCCTTTTGACTGCTGAATCCAGTCAATCATCTCGCCTTCATGGTTGGTTTGGCGGAAATCGATGGAGACGCCCAACTCGCTGGCGGTTTCCTGACAGCGCGATTCGATGTCATCCAGCGTGACTTTGCCATAGACCTCGGGTTGGCGGGTGCCCAACATGTTAAGATTGGGCCCGTTGATAATCAAAATTTGCGGCGTGGTGGCCATGCTAAGTCCTTAATTGTTAAGAGCTTAGTTTAGCGAATTTTGATGGCAGGTCAAATAGCTAAGAAGGCCTATTCCACGGCCTCTAGCTTACCAAAGACGCCGTCTTTTTCATCATTGGGGCCTGCACCAAAGTAGAGATGGTTAGCGCGACCAAGGTGGACACCATTACCGAACAGGATGCCCCACAGCCCGTCAATCTCGACTGGCTCATTGGTTGGTGTGCGCAATACATCGATTGCCTTACCGGTTGCCTTATCAAAGGCAACAATTCGGCCATCACCGAAATTGCCAACCAGAATTGCGCCCGAATGCTTACCGAATTTTTTCGGTGCAAGCGCAAGACCCCAAGGTGCATTTAACAACTTGCCGCCATCAAGGACGCGAATGAATTTACCATCAAAGTCAAATTCGGCGACATAACCTAGCCCCTCGCCTTTTACTTCTTCACCAGCTTGCTTGCTCAGCTTTGCATAAGCAACATAGAGCGAGCCATCAAGTTCCTGAATGTTAAATGGCGCATAGCCAGCAGGAATGGATTTATTTGGAACCGTGAATGCAGTTTTATCAAGAGCAACCGGTTTATAGGTATTATCGAACACATCGATGCGTTTGCGGCCGAAATCAGCAGCATATAGGCGGTTTCCATCTGCTTTGTTGGAGATCGCCAGCCCTTTGTAGATTGCACCTTTCTTGGAGTTATCTACCATCAGCAGCGATGTTTTTGGACGGGTGAATGTGCCATCGGCGTTCTTGCGTTCTGTCCAACCGGAGATGGTTCCTTCTTCGGTGCAGAAGATAAATTTGGATGGCGCGGTTAAATCATCCTGACTGATGATGAATTCTTTTTCGTTACCATTGTATACTTGGCCAGTTGGCGCGGAATGTTCCTTGGAATTTTTTGCAGGAGCAATTGTTACAAAGGGAATATCGTCTTGATACAATGGACGTTCAGCGGTGTCGCCTACATATAAGCTTACTGTGCCGCTATCGGTGTTGTTGACCCAGAAATGGCCCCCAGCGCCAGCCGGACGAATGGCAAGCCCCCATGCATTGACCATGTTCTTATCCAGAATTTGCGGGCCATAGATTTGTTTGTTCGCGGCAAGCACCGTGAGCTTGTAGCCTTCGGCCAGTGACAATTGGGGCGCAAGAGCGAGCAATACGGTTAGAGCCATAAGGGAGGCAGAGTGCTTGGGAATCATTGATAGACCTTTAGTTTAAGTTGCAATTGATAATCATTCTTAGTATCAATGGGAGAGCTAGTCAAGCCATAAACTCAGAAAACATCGGGAATGCAAAGATGACAAGTGAGCGCAGTTTAGGACAAAAGCAAATATCGCAACGTCTAGCCGACGAGATTGCCAGAAGCTATCCAAACTCCAGACATCTGTTCCCGGATAGCAGTTTTTTGCTGTTTGGGCCAAGTGATTGTGACGGACAGAAAATCAAATCCGTTCGCGCAAAATAATTATTTTTTAGGAATGGCGAGCAAATCAATTTTGATTTTAACAGCATTCTTCACGTAGTTCTCATTCGCCCAGCTACCCGTCCCTACGCCGTAATCCATGCGGTTAATGGTTACCTCGCCCTTGATGCGTTGAGCATCACGTTCATCTTCCATGCTAAACGGCAAGACAATTTCGTGGGTCATGTCTTTAATCGTCAGCAAGCCAGTGAGTTCGAATTTTTTATCACTGAGTTTACGAATTTTTGTACCAATCAGTTGGGCAAATGGCATTGCCGATGAATTGAACCATTCCTTGGTTGGCAAGGCATCGTCTTTGTCTTTGTCGCCCGTTTTTGCACTACGTACATCGATGTTAACTTCGATGCGTGCATTTTCAACCTTCTTGGGATCGAAATCTACCGAGGCCTGAAAGATGTTGAAAGTTCCGGTAAACGGCGCGCCGGTGGCTGTTCCTTCAAAGGAAAGTTTACTGGATGGATAGTAAATGTCCCATTGTGCTGCATGGGCAGGAAAAGCAGATCCCAGCAATGAAGCAAACAAAGCCAAGCAAGACAGAACACGCATATTGCCCATTCGCTTAATCATACGTTCTTGCCTCTTAGCTTTTGTAACAAACCTTCGCACCATTTTGGGGTCATGCGAAGGATGGTTTCATCCTTGAGCAGCCAGTGATGGCGAATGGCAGCAGCGACATGCAGCGCCAGCAATATCAGCAACGTATAAGCAAGCAACTCGTGAACTTCGCCAATGGAATGGGACAGTTCCTTGCGGGCCTCCACATCCACTACCCCATCAAAGAATGGAAGCTTAGGTAACGGAATAACACCAAACAAAATGGTGGGTATATTTTTAGGAGAGGCAGAAACAAGCGCCCACCCACTAAATGGAATAGCTGCCATCAAAACATAGAATAAGGAATGGGTAATTTTAACAGCCCATGCTTCCCAGGCTTTTAGACTGGATGGCAATGCAGGTGCAGGATGCATAAACCGCCATACGATGCGGAGCACCGTGAGCACCAATACGGATATGCCGAGGGATTTGTGTAATTGGTAAAACTGGAATTTCTGATCATCAGGGATATCTTCCAACAATATGCCCAAGACCAGATTGCCGATAATTAAAACTGCCATTAGCCAATGGAGGAGAATAGCGCCGCAATGATAGCGTTTTATGCTTTCAGTCATTCCAGATACTTCTCCCCGTCATCATAGGCATCATGGTCTACTTTTTTTTTACATCATCATGGTTTGCAGGCGCGGCAGCAGCGGGCGCTGGAGCAGCAGCAGCTTCACCATTGAATTCAGCTTCGATATCAAGTTGGACATCATCCCCAACCATTGGAACAAGGGCATTTAGACCCCAATCGGAACGCTTGATGGTGGTGGTGGCATGGAAGCCCACGGTTTCTTTTTTCGAGAATGCGCCCAAACCGCCGCCATGAAAGGTTACATTGAACGTAACAGGCTTTGTTACGCCCAGCATGGTAAGATCACCCGCAACGGTACCTTTATCACCATTATGCGTAACATGGGTGGATTTAAATGTCGCAGCCGGGAACTTGGCGGTATTGAAGAATTTTTCGCCTTTTAACTCACCTTCCAGTTTTTCATGGTTGGTATCGATGCTGCTGGTGTCGACAGTAACTTCGATGGTGCTTTTATCCGGTGACTTTGCATCGAAGTTCAGCTTTGCGTCGAAGGCATTAAAACGACCGACGTAATTTGAATAACCAAGATGATTGATTTTGAAAACGATGTTGGCGTGGGATTTATCCAGTGCATACGCGCCCGACGCAATCTTGCTCAGGTCCTTGGTAGCGCCGGCGGGAGCTTGTGACCATGCGGGAGTGGTACCCGCAACTAGAACAAACAAACCAGCAAGCAAAGAGCGAGTGAGCAAAGATGATGTCATGAAGTAGCCTCCGGATGGGAAATGGTATGCGATGGATGTAGCTTAGAAATAAATAATGGCAAGGGCGTGGCGTAAGGAAATGAGCCACAACACTATACCACAAAACGAAATGGCCGCAACTGGTGCGGCCATTTCAGCAGTCGTACATTATACGAGCGTGCTAATGTCTTGGTTTATTTCTTGTTCAGAGCACGTTGCTCTTCAACAAGCTTCTTCATTTCTTCAACATCCATCGCACCGGGAACAACCTTGTCGCCGATCACGAAGGTGGGGGTACCATGGGCACCGATTTCGTTACCCAATGTGCGGGTGGCATCCAGCTGAGCTTTAACTTCAGCAGATTCCATATCCTTCTTGAGCTTTTCTTTATCAGCGCCGGCTTTGACTGCCATTTCGATGATGCTGTCATCGCTTAAAGCGCCCTTATTTTCCATGAGGGCGTTGTGCACTTCCATGTACTTGCCCTGCTTATGTGCAGCCAACGCAGCTTTTGCAGCGGTGGTCGAGCTTGGGGCAAGGATGGGGTATTCTTTTAGGACAAAGCGCACATTCTTGTCTGCTTCAACCAGCTTCTTCATTGGCTCAAGTGCCTTTTTGCAATAACCGCAATTGTAGTCGAAGAATTCAACGATAGTTACGTCAGCCTTTGGATTACCGAAAATGGGGTCATCCTTGCCAACCAGCTTATCCTTGTTCTTGCCCAGGGCTTCCTTGGCTTTTTTGCCGTTTTCTTCATCTTGTTTCTTTTGGAATTCCTTGGCTGCGTTCAGCACAATTTCAGGATCTTTTTTGGTGAGCAATTCACGAACAACGGCTTCAATCTGCTCTTTTTGCTTGTCCGTAAAATCAGCGGCTGGCGCTTCAGCGGCGTGTACTGCACCAGAAATCAAAGCCGCGGATAGGACCAAAGCCCCTAAAAAATTGCGCATCATGTGTTATATTCTCCTAGAAGGTGGACTTAATGTAATTATGTGGTCATGAAAGGCCATTAAAGCAACCCCCCACGAAATGATAGTATATGAGAGGTTCTCTATACCCGATTTTACGTTAAGGAAGCATTAACCCCCAAAAAAGGGCTATTCATCATCATCGTTACGGGTCTGCTTAATATCCATCGCCCTTATGACATAAGTAGAGCGTTTTGGAAGCAATTTTAAGGCACGTTCAGCCCATTTCTTGGCTGAACCGACATCGCCCTTACTTAAGGCCTCTTCGGCGAGGCAGTAGGCCACCATGCCTTCATCATTCTTGCGGCCCCAAGCAGTTGCTAAAAACCGCCAAGTTGAGGATTCACGAGGTTCCGTTCTGAGGGATTCATTGAGGTGCTCAATGGCCTCGTCCAGATTGCGGTTGTTTTGACCTTCTAGCAAAGCGTGGCCATAGGATGCCTCCATCAACCCTGCTTCCGGTTTTAGCTCCACGGCTTTTTTGTAGGCACCAATCGCATCATCCACGCGGGCATTTTCAAAATAAATTTGCCCGAGCAATTCGTAGAAGTATGGATTGTTTGGCTCTTCTTTTATCAAACCGAGCATTGCTTTTTCGGCCTTATCAACATCGCCCTTGCGGTAATAGGCAATGGCGCGCGCATAGCGCGCCGATAAGCGGCCATCTTTTTCAGCGTAACGCAGCAAAGCGGATTCAGGTTTTAGATAGCCCAGTAGTTTTGCGCGCATGCGGTCATGCAAATCGTAGATATGTTTGCTGGCTTTATTTTCACTGTAAGGAGATTCCTGCACGTGATAGCGCACAGCATCAATACGGTCTTGGGTCAACGGATGGGTTCGCAGATATTCGACCTGTCTATCGACCGGCAATAATTCCTGGCCAGATAATTTTTCCAAAAATTCTTTCAAGCCCTTTGATGTCAGCTTTGCACCATCAAGAAAACGCATGCCTGCAGCGTCTGCTGACGATTCCTGTGCGCGACTGAATGACAAAATAGAGCGCTGGGCAATCGATTGGCCTCCAGTGATTACGGCAGCGCCCGCACCTGGATCACCGCTGAGCACGGCGGCGGCAGTACCGAGCACCATACTTAAAATCGCTTCGGCAGAGGCTTCCTTCATTGCGCTGTTACCACGCACCAAGTGACCACCGGAAATGTGACCGGTTTCGTGAGCAATAATACCAATCAATTGTTCGGGTGTATCGGCAGCTTGCAATAAGCCGGTATGGAAGAAGATGTTTTGCCCGCCAGCCACAAAGGCATTAAGCGTTGGGTCATTAATGATAATGACATGAACACTGTCGGGATTGATGCCGGCTGCCTGCCAAATGGGCGCGCCATATTCCTTTAGTGTGTTTTCGATTTCAACGTCACGGATCACACTGAAGCCGGAACCAGCATAAAGCGGATGTGCTCCAAGCATCAAACCTAGTACAATCGCCACACATAAAGCGCGCCGCAACCAGCCATCATGTGGTTTGGACGAATAGGAAGATGGTAGCGGCAAAAAATGATTCATAACGTATTTAAAAAAAGAAGGATGATTATCTTTCTTTCATATCGTGTCTGAACATTTTGTTAAAAATGCGCCAAACCTGAGATACTTAATGTTTACGATGCACCGGTCAGACGTTGCCACCAACCCGTTTTCTTCGGTTCGGATTGAGTATTGGCGCTATCCACCTGTTTTGGCTTCTCATTGACTTCCTTAGGCGTGGTGTCGAGTTCGAACACGCTGGATGGAACATGGGATTGCGGCGCGGGCGCCACGTTACCGCGATTATCGCCGCGGTTGTCATTGCCACGGTATTGATTATTGCGATTATCACCGTTGCGGTTATCAGGGCCGCGATTATCAAAACGGTTATCGGGGCGACGATCACGGAACTGACCATCACGGGATTGGCCGTCTCTTGGCTGACCGTCACGTGGTTGACCGTCACGGCGATTATCACGATGACCATCCCGGCGACCGTCACGGCGGCCATCGCGGCGACCATGATTGCGACCACCGTCACGGCGATGTTGACCATCACGATTACGGAAGCCACCGTTTTCTTGTGGCGCGTTAAATCCTGCCTCGCCTTCAACGGCCATTACCGGTGGAGCAATGTTGCCATTGACATCCCCTGCACCCTCGCCGCCTTCGGCGATTTGTGGAGCAAAGCCTTCACGTGGACGTTGTTCACCATCACGGAAACGACCCCCGCGGCGGTTACGACCACCACGACGACCACGTCTGCGGCCACCACTGCGACGGTCATCAGAGCCGCCTGACGGTGCGCCATCGGTAAATGAACCGGAGTTATCGTGAGGCATTGGAGCCTCTGCAAAACGATCAAAGCCCTCACGCGTTGCCAAGGCATCATCTGGAACAAAATCAGATTCCATGGAACCGAGGTTATCGTGGGTTTCGCCATCGATGCCCATATCACGATCCATATCAGCAAACAGCTGCTGTTCGTTGAGCATTTGATTGATTGGCAGTTGTTCATTCGCCTTTTTGGTGCGAATACGTTCAATCGGGAATTCTGGCGGAATGACATCTTCGCGCGGGCGAATATTGATGGTGAGGCCATAGCGCTTTTCAATGCTGGCCATCGCTTCGCGCTTATTATTCATAATGTACAGCGACACATTGGTTGGCATTGAAATGATAATTTCAGATGCGGTTTGGCGAATACCCTCTTCTTCCATGGCATGAAGAGCAAGCAAGGCAGAGGATTCAACCAGACGAATATGACCGGTGCCGTGGCAATGCGGGCATTTTTCAAAATTCAAATCAAGCAGCGATGGACGCAAGCGTTGACGCGACAACTCCATTAAACCGAAATGGGAAATACGGCCAATTTGCAAACGGGCGCGGTCATGGCGCATTGCTTCTTTCAGACGACGTTCAACGGCAGCATTGTTACGGCCGTCTTCCATGTCGATGAAATCGATCACAATCAAACCAGCCAAATCACGTAGACGCAGTTGACGGGCGACTTCATCGGCGGCTTCCATATTGGTGCGGTAAGCGGTTTCTTCGATGTTGCGTTCACGTGTGGAACGTCCCGAGTTTACGTCGATGGCCACCAGCGCTTCAGTCTGGTTGATAACGATGTAACCGCCCGAACGCAAATTCACCACCGGTGAATGGAGCGCATTGATTTGCGCTTCCACCTGATAGCGGAAGAATAATGGAATGATATGGTCGCGGTAATTATGGACGCGGCGGGTATGGCTTGGCATCAACATGCGCATGAAATCACGCGCCTTTTGATAACCATCATCGCCTTCAACCAAGATATTATCGATATCGGGTGTATATAAATCGCGGATAGCGCGCTTAATCAAATCGGCTTCTTCATAGACCACCGATGGCGCAACAGATTTTAACGTGAGTTCACGGATGCTGTCCCATAAGCGGAGCAGATATTCCAAATCGCGGCGAACTTCAATTTTGCTGCGCTCCATACCGGCGGTGCGCAAAATAACAGCCATGCCATCGGGTGTGTCCAAATCCTCGAGCAGGTCCTTCATGCGACGGCGGTCTTGCATACTCGTAATCTTGCGCGAAATGCCGCCGCCTTTATCGGTGTTAGGCATCAATACGCAGTAACGACCCGCAAGGGAGATGTAGGTGGTAAGAGCCGCGCCTTTATTGCCGCGTTCTTCTTTGACGACCTGAATGAGCATTATCTGGCCGCGCTTGATGACTTCCTGAATTTTGTAGCGGCGGATAAAGCGATGACGGCGTTGTTCGCGGTGGCCTTCGATTTCGTCGCCGCCAACGTTTTCAAATGGGGTTTCACTTTCAACGATTTCACCCAACGCTTCGACTGGCGCGATAGGATCACCTTCGACGATTTCGCCAACCGGTTGGATAAAGCCGGACATTTGCTGGTCGACTTCGGGTTCATATTCGGCTTCGGCAGTGAATTGGCCTTCACCTGAGAATGGGTCAAGCAATGGGCCATTCGAGGAACCTGAGGACAGGCTCACGGCTGGTGGAAGTGCCGATTGGGAGATGTGCTCCTCGGTTACTTCTTCATCATTGAAAGGGACGTTGCCATCGGCATCGAATTGATCTTCAGGTGGGTAGAAGGGTTGATCGCCCAGCGAGCTTTGGTCAGCCGGAGCATCGGCCATCGCGGCCTCTAACGCTTCGCGGTCCGCCATAGGGATGCGGTAATAATCGTGATGGATTTCCGAAAAGGCCAAGAACCCATGGCGGTTGCCGCCATATTCCACAAAAGCTGCCTGCAACGATGGTTCGATGCGGATAACCTTGGCGAGGTAGATGTTACCTTTTAATTGTTTACGTGAGATGGATTCAAAATCGAATTCCAACAAGCGTTGACCGTCGACGACTGCAACCCGGGTTTGTTCCGGATGGGTGGCGTCGATTAGCATACGTTTAGCCATAGTATAACTCCCTTGTGGGAGCTCTTATCTCTACCTCTTGATGCGGGGGCCATATTGGCCAGCGCGGGCGGGAAAAAAGAGACCCCATGGGCGACAAGCCAGCATCTTCGTTTTGGCGATAGAACAAAACATCAGGCGCGGCGCACCCAAAACATTGCCCCATCTGGCGCGGTTCAGGAGAAAAAGCTGGAACCATGCACAAAAAGGCAAAACTGTTAAAAAAATTACCAAGGCATAACTGCCAAATAAATCCACAGGAAAGCGTAAAAGCTATATACTTCAATGAAGTATTCTGTGAATAAACAAAACGGCAAAGCAATGGGTGAATTGGGTTTAACCACACCACCCGCTGCGCAACCTTAGTAACTATCGCAGCTTCATCATAGCCAGAGGCCGACACAATTAGCAATAACAATTCTGCTTTGCCTTGGTGTCGCCTAAAATGCTAGTTAAATCAGCCTGCAATCACTCGACTCTCACGCAGTTCATCAACCTTAGTCAAAAACCCGGCATATGCGCTTTATTTCTTGGCTTTTCTCCGTATCCGTACTTTTGGTCATGCTGGGCATCGGGACGGGATTCTATATTCTGCATCAATTCAGCCAAAATCTGCCGGATTTCCAAGTTTTAAAGAATTATGAGCCTGCCATTCTATCCCGCGTGTATGCAGGTGATGGTCGGCTACTGGCGACCTTTGCTGCCGAGCAGCGTATCTTCATACCTATTAAGGACATCCCGCAACGGGTGAAGGATGCCTTCCTTTCAGCTGAAGACAAAGATTTTTATACCCATCCCGGCGTTGATATTTTCGGGATTGGCCGTGCCATTCTTAGCAACATTCAGAGTATGGGTGGTCGCCGCCCCATGGGCGCATCAACCATTACCCAGCAGGTTGCCAAAAACATGTTGTTGGGTAACGAAGTGTCCTTCGCACGTAAAATTAAAGAAGCGATTTTAGCTTTCCGGATTGAAAGCGTTCTTACCAAGGATCGTATTCTGGAAATCTATTTGAACCAGATTTTTCTTGGGCAGCATTCCTATGGGATTGCGGCGGCGGCATTAAATTACTTCAATAAATCATTGGATGAGCTGACTATTGCCGAGGCAGCTTATCTTGGCGCACTGCCCAAGGCACCAAACAACTACCACCCGGTTAAAGATGCGGCGGCGGCACTTGCGCGGCGCAACTGGGTGATTTCCCGTATGGAAGCGGATGGCAAAATCAACCGTGCTGATGCAGAAAAAGCCATGGCCGAACGGTTGGAAATGCGTGGCCGCGGGGAGCATGAAAATGTACGCGCCGAATATTATGCCGAAGAAGTTCGCCGTGAATTGGTAGATGCATATGGCAGCACCAGTGTTCTGAAAGATGGTTATGCGGTGCGCACCAGCCTTGACCCTAAGCTACAAAATATTGCCGATAATGCGCTGCGGCGTGCGCTGATTAATTTTGACCAAAGCCGCACCGGCTATCGTGGTCCAGTCACCAAGTTTAGCAACATGACCGACTGGTCTCGCCAATTGGAAGCGGTAGAAGTACCCCCTGGCGGCGAAGATTGGAAAATGGGTGTGGTATTGGAAGTGCGCGAGCAAGACGCCTTGTTAGGATTTGAGGGCGGCGGTCGCGGATTATTGCCATTTAACAATATGCGATGGGCGCGCCCACAATATAAAGACAAACGCTATGGCCCTGCGCCGCGCCGCGTTGCCGATGTATTGAGTGTTGGCGATGTAATTTTGGTAGATGAGCTGGAGCATAACGACGATAAAGCCAAAAAAAGCGACAAAGGTAATGAGGCAAAAAAAGCCGAGCCGAAACCTTCAGCGCCATCTTATCGTTTGATGCAGGTGCCAAAAATTCAAGGCGCATTCGTTGCGGTTGACCCGCATACTGGACGCGTGCTTGCGCTGGTGGGTGGGTTTAGTGCCCGCCTGAGTTCGTTTAACCGCGCCACCCAAGCGATGCGCCAAGAAGGATCATCGTTTAAGCCATTCGTATATCTTGCCGCACTTGATAGCGGGTTTACGCCTTCAAGCCTTATTAATGATGCGCCCATTGAATTATCTCAAGGCCCCGGAATGCCCATGTGGTCACCGCAAAACTTTGACGGTGATTTTATGGGCGTGATGACCATGCGCCGCGCATTGGAAAAATCACGAAACGTAGTAACAGTGCGCCTTGCTGACCATATAGGTATGGAAAAGGTTATCGAATATGCCAAGAAATTCGGCATTGTGGATGATATGCCGCCTTTCCTCGCCTACTCCCTTGGTGCGAAGGAAACCAGCCTGTTACGCCTGACCACGGCCTATGCGATGTTGGTCAATGGCGGGAAAAAGATTTTGCCAAGTTTTATTGACCGCATTCAGGATAATGAAGGCAAAACCATTTGGAAGCATGACCGCCGCCCATGCGAAGGATGCACGGGTATCCCATGGAGCGATAAAACGGTTGTTCCCGACTTGCCTGATACCCGCGAACAAATCAACGATCCACGCACAACCTATCAGATTGTTTCACTGCTTGAGGGTGTGGCGACACGCGGGACAGCAGCGGCACTTCATTCCCTTGGTAAAACCCTTGCGGGTAAAACCGGAACCACCAATGACAGCAAAGATTTGTGGTTTGTTGGCTTTTCGCCAAACTTGGCTGCAGGTGTCTTCGTAGGATTTGATGACCCCACTCCACTGGGTGAAAAAGAAACCGGCGGTACGATGTCGCTTCCTATCTTTAAAGAATTTATGGAAAAGGCATTGGCCGATAAACCCGATATGCCATTCCGTGTGCCGCCTGGAGTACAGCTGGTTCGTGTAGACCCTTACACTGGCAGACGCGCCGTAAGTGGTGACCAAGCGATTTATGAGCCATTCTTGGTTGGCACTGATCCTGAATCGTCACAAACCACTGTATTGGGCGGCGACGACCCAATGCCGGTTGATGAACCGCAGTTTGATGAAGATGGCAATCTTATTCCCGGCACTGGCACCCTTCCCGAAGGCGTGAACCCCAACCCAGGCGCTCCGCCCCCGCCGCAGGAAAAACCACCCGCAGCAGATGTGGGTACAGGCGGATTGTACTAAGGTTTAGTGCTGGAACATTCCGGCGTGCCACGAGTGACATGAACAAACATCGGACGCACGACCATGGTTCCAAAGCCATTTTTTGGATCACCGGGTAAACGGCGGTTTTCAATGATGTCTGATGAATCAATTTCGTATTTGTCAATTTTTATGGTGCGAAGATTTGGGCTAACGGTAAATCTGGCATCTGTTGGAAGCTTGTATTCCTTGCCTCTAATTTCCATGCGAATGAAGCCATGGTTAGGGATTTTATATGCCGGGGGCGATGCGACATCTATTGGCGTGTATACATAGGCAGCGACACTGCCGACCACTTTTCCAGTTGATGTATCTTTGACATGATAGGTATCCAGCAAGAGAGCCTTTTCAAGTGCTTCATTCAAGCTGTCTGAAAGTTTTTTGGCGACGATCGTGAAATCAATATTGGTTGCATTATCAAAGGATAATGTTGCACCGATATATGCATGGGTTGGAGCTGGGCCCACGGGTAAAAAGCAATAGCGGTTCTTGGAATTCAATACATGCATGCCGATTAACACAGCGCCGGATACGGTTAGGCCTGCGGTAATTTGAATGGTGCGACGCTGAAGACTGGTCAGCCTGCGGTAGCGTGTCAGTAGACCTGACATTGCTGATGGTGTTGCCTCGCCGCCTTGTCTTGCTGTCTTCTTTTCAGCCATGCGGCGTTGATGTGCGGCGTGTCTGTCACTTTTTGGTGGATTAGCCATGTTATGTACTCGCCATATAACTAAAAAATTCGTGTAAAATTAATAAACTGGCTGGATAGTAGTAAGTGGATTTTGGGCATACAATACCCCTTAATGCTTTCATGGCTGCCGATTAGCAAAGACGATATGTCAAACCGCGAATTAACACCTGAATTACTGCTTGAAGCCTATTCGATTGGGGTATTCCCCATGTCGGATCATGCGCAGAGCGAGGCGATCTATTGGGTCAACCCCAAGCATCGCGGCATCATTCCCCTTGAACAGTTTCATGTCCCTAAACGCCTTGCCCGCACAGTGCGCCAAGGCCACTACAAGGTCACCATCAATACCAGCTTTGAACGGGTCATCACGGCCTGCGCGGAAGTAAAACGCAAAGATGCCAATACGTGGATCAACCCGATGATTATCGAAAACTATACCAAGCTGCACCATATGGGGTACGCCCATTCGGTTGAAGTATGGAGTGGCGATGAATTGGTTGGTGGTCTTTACGGCATATCATTAGGTCGCGCTTTTTTTGGCGAGAGCATGTTTTCAACTGCGCGCGATGCCAGCAAAGTAGCATTAGTGCATTTGGTGGCACGACTGGTGAAGCAAGGCTTCACACTTCTTGATGCGCAGTTCATCAACGACCATTTAAAACAATTTGGAATTGTAGAAATCACACGTGATGAGTATCACGGCTTTTTGCGTTTGGCCTTATCGGGCGAGGCTTTCTTTGCCGCATCTGTAGCAGGCGGTGAAGGCGCCTTGGCCGCAGAATTCTTACAGTCCAGAACCCATACGTCATAAATTGGGTGTTCCAGTGCCGATAAGGCCGGGCTGGAGGCAAACATCCAACCACGGTAGAGATTTTGACGGGCGACATCCTTTATACGCGCATCATCAACCTCGACAAAAGCAACGGCTTCAGGAGTTTCTTCAGGTGGAGCTTTTTTGCAGGCACGCACCTTGACGCCCAGCGGGCCGAAGGTCGCACTATGCCCTACTTGTACATTAAAGGTTTGAACACGCGCGTTGGGCTTATCTAGACCCTGGAGCACTGCGGTATCAAAATCTTCAAAATGATGTTCAGCCTGCGCGGCCAGTGGAATTGCAAGTAGCAACAAGAAAAGCAAGCCGCGCATTGAAAGATCCAATTATTTGGTTGCTGATTTAGCTGAAACGGGTTCAGCAGCCAATAAAGGCATGCCATTCAACGGCGCATTGGATGATGTATTGCCGTTGGCAGGTTGCTGGTTTTGGTTTTGCTGGTTTTTCTTTTTATCGTCTTCCTTGAAAATCATGTGACCAATCAAATCATCAAGACGCATTGGCGGTGTTGTACGGGTGAGTTTGCCGGTTCCATCGGTGGCGATGTTTTCATCTTCTACGCCTACTTCAAGAGACAGGTATTTACCGCCGAGCAGGCTTTCGCTGGCAATCATGGCAATGGTATCGCGGGGAAGTTTGATTTTTTCATCCACACTGAAGTTAACGGTTGCGCGGAAATTTTCTTTATCAAGATTGATGTTCAGAATAGAGCCAACCATTACACCATTCATACGCACATCGCTACCTGGCTTTAGGCCGTCGATACGGTCGAAATCGGCACGGACATTGTAGCCGGTTTTTTTACCTAAATCGGCACTGCTGTATGCAAAACTGAGGAACACGGCTGCGGTTAGAAGAACAACTGCGCCAAGCACGGTTTCAATGACATTACGGTTCATCACTAGTCCTTATGGTTGCTGTTTTATTTATTAGGTTGCCAAGCTTCGTAATCGCCGGTGGCTTTATCACGTTTACCGCCTTTGAGGAAATGACCCGGTGGGCGATGGGCCTTATCAGTGAAGGTAAGGTTTGCTTGATGTTGCTTGACCCACGCCTGATGGAAATCGCTTTCCTCGGGCAATGGTTCATCAAGCGTGTAGTGAAGCCAGCCATGCCATTCTGGTGGAACCAGCGATGCCTCTGGACGGCCATTATACATCACCCAGCGTTTTTCGCGGATGGTGTTGTCTTTGAGCGCCGCGCCTTTTTTGCGCTGGCGGAAATAGCGGTTGCCATGGCTGTCTGTGCCAACCAGCTCGCCGGAAAACATGGTGAACAGCTGGGTTCCCAAATGGGAAAAGCGCGCTATCCATGAATAGGGTTCTTGCATATTGAAAATTCTTTTGGATTCGAGACTGAAAGATGCCCCTTTTTAGCGATATTCTTTGTTTCACGCAAATTCATAAATGTTGGGGATATTTTTCAGTCTCCCGTACCTAAGGCTTAAATTATGTGGCAAGCATATCAAGTGCTTACATATGACCACTGTTTGAAGGCCATTCCCCATGCGAATTGAGCGCCTGCTCTCCAAAAAAGACGTAGATGCCTACCAAAGCGTTGAATTCGTGACGCTGGCTTTCGATGCCAACCAGCCTGATGAAGAAGATGGTAACCTTGCCGGAATTTTGGAAATCCCCGCGAGCTGGTCACGCCGTAGCGTCACGGCACTGAAACAATATGGATTTTTGAATGTACCCTTCTCCCGCTCCTTAAAGACGGTGGAAGAAAATACGGTTCCATCTTGGCTATGGCCCAAAGTTGCAACTGCGGGTTCAAAAGATATTACAACGGAACATAGTGCGCGCCACGTGTTTGATAGATTTGCAGGCGCGCTGACCTATGAGGGTTGGAAGCAAAGTTTCTTCAACCGTGAAAATGACGCCAAGGCATTTTACGATGAAGTGCGGTTAATGTTGGCTAATCAAATTGCTGTGCCGAACCTTTCCCTACTATCCAGTTTTGGTGCGCAATGGGCCTATGGTGAAGCGGCGCAGCGCAGTGAGCCACAAACCAGCTATAGCCCGCCCATCATTGTAAATAATGCAGCAGATACGTTGTGGTCATTGGACGGTTATCTTAATCAAAAAGCTGATTTTATTGTTACGTTCAACCTGCTTGCGTTTCGCCGCGAAGACGGTTTCCTGAATGTGCAATTGTTACGCCACGCGACGCGCGTATGGTCATTGGCTTTGCACATCTTGTCCGCAAGCCATACCGGAACATGCGGCGGCATTACGGTTACCAATTTTGCAGCGCTGCTATCAACCCAAGGGATTGGATATAATAGTGTAGCGGCCAAGCATTACATTGCCGGCATCATGGCGCAAATCAGCGCATGCGCATTACAATGCACCGCGCAGGTAGCACAAGAAAAAGGCGCCTCTGCTGATTTCACCAGCCGCCAAGATGCGCTGATGAACCTGTTTGATAATCAGGAAATTGCTATTCATGGCACAAAGAACAGCCAGAATATTTTCACACTGCAACCTGGTGATGCACCTGAATTACCATTAGTCGCAGAAAGCCGGAAAATATGGGATGAGGCATTAGCCCTGATTGAAAAGACGGGCATGCGCAACCTTTATCTGACCGGTATTTTGCCGATGCGTGAAGCGGATGAATGGTTTGATAGCGATAGCGCAAGCATCAATCCCCTGCCCGGCCATGTTGTTAGCACATGGACAATGGACGGACGTTTAGAGCAACGTGTACGCCCTGTGATTATCGAAGGATTATCCAAGCTTGGATACGACCCCGATGACATTGCACAAATTGAACGTTACGCCGCAGGGCACCACACATTGCATGATGCGCCCGCGATTAACCCGGCGGCATTGCACCTGCTTGGCTTTGATGCAGCGGCAATTACCCGTTTGGAAGAAGCATTGGCGCGTGCCCATCATATTCGCCACGCCTTTACACCTTGGGTGATTGGTGAAGCATTCTGCATTAAAAAACTTGGCCTCACAGCTGAAGCGATACGCGAACCTGCATTTGATCTCCTCACCTTCCTTGGATTTAGTGAAAATGATATCAAACTTGCCAATCAACATATTTGTGGAACGCAGCGCATAACGGGCTGCTCCCAGCTAAAGAAACAGCACGAAAGTCTGTTTTCAACCAGCAAGCCCAATGGCGATGATCTGGCCGCTTTATCGGTTGATTGCCAATTGGATATCTTGCATGCCGCACAGCCATTCTTGCTGGGCGCATGTGATTATCAGCTGCATATGCCAATTGATTCATCCGCACAGGATTTATCGCAATTACACATCACGGTGCAGGAAAAGAACATTCGCCGCGTAACGTGGATGCTTGACCCCGCATGGCGCAGCATTGAAACTGCTGAGCCCAAGGTAGCCGAGCAAGCCAAGGCCGCACCGCAGCCCATCACCCAGCGCCGCGTTAGCCGCAATAAGATGCCAGACCGCCGCAAGGGTTACACTCAGCGCGCTGTGATTGGCGGGCATAAATTATATCTGCGCACCGGTGAATATGAAGATGGCCGCATAGGCGAAATCTTTATCGATATGCACAAGGAAGGTGCAGCGTTCCGCTCCCTTATCAATAACTTTGCTATCGCGGTTTCAATTGGTTTGCAGTACGGCGTACCATTGGAAGAATTTGTAGAAGCCTTCACCTTCACCCGCTTTGAACCATCAGGCATGGTGGAAGGTAATGATATGATTACCGCATCTACTTCGGTGCTGGATTATATGTTCCGCGAACTAGCCATCTCCTACCTTGGCCGCGAAGATTTGGCGCAAGTGCATGAAGGCGATTTACAGCCTGACAGTATGGGTAGAGGCCACCGCGAAGGCGATTTGCCCAAAGAGGGTAATTTGGCCAGTGATGCTGCGTTGAATATTATCCGCAAAATCACCAGCAAGGGCTATGTGCGCAATCGCTATGGCGTAAAAGCCGAGTAAACTCTCCTCAGGCGATAGCACGGCCAAGTTAATCATTTTAGATATTGACTCAGTGTCTTTTGAACATATTCTGACTGTTCCCTCACCGTAACAGTTATTTTTTAGGAGTATTTCCAAATGACCGATGCTGCGCCAAAGCCTGTTATCCCAACTCCTGCTGCTAATGACAGCAATCTACCCAAAGCAAAACTTATACTGCCAGATGGCCAGACTTTAGAATTTCCGATTGAAACGGATACCATCGGTGGCGCACGCAGCATCAATGTAAAAGGCGCATTCGCAAAAGCCAAAATTTTCTTCAGCAGCCCGGGCTATGCGGATTTATCTGCGGCGGTTTCTGAACTTACCTATATCGATGGCGACAAAGGTATTCTTTTATACCGTGGATATCCAATTGAACAACTCGCCAACAGCGCGAGCTATATGGAAGTGTGCTATCTGATTTTGAATGGCGAATTACCCAACAAAGATGAATTGGATGCGTTTGAAAAAGATGTCGTCAAACGTATGGAAGTGAATGAGCAGCTGATTAGAACGCTGGAAAGCCAGCCGCGCTCCACCCATCCGATGGCGACCATGATTACCATGACGACTGCGCTGACGGCTTATCTGGAAGACAAGCTGGATGCCAAGACGCCAGAAGGCCGCTATGAAATTGCACTCGAAATTATTGCAAAATCAGCCACTCTTGGCGCGATGGCCAAGCGTTATTCCTTGGGGCAATCCATTATCCGTCCAAGCGACAGATTGGGTTTTACCGAAAACTTCCTCCGCATGACCTTTGCGAATGCAGCGGGCGAATATGATGCCAACCCCGTGCTAACCCGCGCAATGGATCGCAACCTTATCCTGCACGCTGAACATGAGCAAAACGCATCAACCTCCACGGTTCGTTTGGCAGGTTCATCAGGCACCAGCCCGTTTGCAGCGATTGCCGCAGGGATTGCAACCCTGTGGGGTCCATCACATGGCGGCGCGAATGAAGCTGTGCTTAACATGCTCAAGAAGCTCGGCACCGTAGATAACATTCCGGCGTTTATTGCAGAAGTTAAGGATAAAGGTTCGGATACGCGTTTGATGGGCTTTGGTCACCGCGTTTATAAAAACTTTGATCCACGTGCAAAAATCATCAAGCAGGCATGCGATGAAGTTTTGGCTGACCTTAACGTACAAAATCCATTGCTGGCTGTTGCCAAGGAACTGGAACGTATCGCGTTGGAAGATGAATTCTTCATTGAAAAGAAACTCTATCCTAACGTGGATTTCTATTCTGGTATCATTCTGTCGGCGATGGGTTATGAAACCAAGATGTTTACCCCCATCTTTGCCGTAGGCCGCGCCGTGGGTTGGGCAGCACAATGGAAAGAACAGGCCGATGAACGTAGCGCGCCTATTGGTCGCCCACGCCAATTGTACCAAGGCCGCACCCAGCGCGATGTAACGCCAATGGAACAACGCGGCCCAAGTGGCAGCAATGCCCGTGCCACGTTAACGGCCTCGGTAGCCGCAAAGCCAGCTGCGGACGCTAAATAGCCTGAATTAGGTGTTTCCCCGTCTTGACTGAGCGGTTCTTTGCTAACCCATTGAATCGTCTTTAAACCTTGTAAAAACAAGGCTTGACGGGGCATGCCACAATCAGTTTAAACTATTGAAGTAATGGGAAAAACTGCCCTTTACGTAAAACAACGCCGTTTGCAACTGATGGTAGGCTCATGACACGTTCTGATTTGGTTCAAAAACTCGCCGAGAAGAACCCGCACCTTATGCAAAAAGATGTGGAGCGGATTGTTAACACCATCTTCGAGGAAATCACGGTTGCGCTTACACGTGGTGACCGTGTGGAGCTTCGCGGCTTTGGTGCATTCTCCATCAAGAAGCGTGAAGCACGCTCCGGCCGCAACCCACGTACCGGTGAAACGGTATCGGTTGCTGGTAAGACCGTTCCATTCTTCAAGACTGGCAAGCAACTCCGTGATCGCCTGAATGGCAAAGATGGCGGCGATCTTGGCGATGATGATTAATTGCGACGATTAGTTTTCGGCGCTTCATTCTTTCGTCTCACTTCGCTTTCAGAAGTACCTTATGAAATTTATTCTCCGGATATGTTCCTGGCTTATTTCCCTCACCTTTTTGGTGGTGTGCGTATTATTTGCCGTGAATAACCGCCAGGAAATTACTATTGATTGCTGGCCTTTGGATTATGACATCAAGACGCCGCTTTTCGTTATTACGCTGGGCGGGTTCTTGGTTGGGCTTATCCTTGGGGCGAGTTTGCTATGGCTATCGGGGCTGCGTACCCATTGGGACAAACGCAAGCTATCCAAGGAAGTGACCAAGTTGAAAACCAAACTGAATGAAGAAACGAAAATCTAGCTATGTCTTCGAGAATTTATTGTGCCATCGACACTACGGATGTGAACACAGCCAAACAGTTGGCGCGTTCGCTTAAACCCCATGTTGCAGGATTGAAGCTTGGTCTCGAATTTTTTAGTGCTAATGGCCCGCAAGGATATAAAGCCATCGCCGGATTTGGCGCGCCGATTTTTCTGGATTTAAAACTGCATGATATTCCCAACACCGTGGGCAGTTCGGTAAGTGCGCTATTGCCGCTCAAACCCCAATTTATGACCATCCATTCAGCAGGCGGCGCAGGCATGATGAAAGCCGCCGTGGAAGCTGCGAGCAAAGCTGGAGCAAACCGCCCGAAGATATTGGCGGTTACAGTCCTGACCAGCCTGAATGCCAATGATTTAAGCGCGGTAGGACAGGATGCTGAACCAAAATCGCAGGTATTGCGCCTTGCAAAGCTTGCCAAGGAATCCGGTGTGGATGGCGTGGTATGCTCCCCTGCGGAAGTTGCGATGCTACGTGAAGCATTGGGCCCTGATTTTATATTGATGGTGCCGGGTATACGCCCAGTTGGTGCAGATTTGGGTGACCAGAAACGCGTCATGACCCCCAAGGATGCCGTAGCAGCAGGCGCAAGTTATGTTGTTATTGGCCGCCCCATTACAGGTGCGCCCGACCCAGCCGCCATGGCCAAGGCCATTAATGTGCAAGCCGAGGCCGCATGACCGTGAATGTCAAAATCTGCGGCGTGAAAACAGAAGAAGCGGTGAATGCCGCAGTAAATGGCGGCGCGGCATTTATCGGATTTAATTTTTTTGCCAAGTCACCCAGATTTATAACGCCCGAGCAAGCCGCGCAGCTATCGCCGCTGGTGTCCCACGGGGTTGAAAAAGTGGCGTTATTTGTAGACCCCAAAGACAGTGAATTAGAAGACACGTTGAATGTGTTTAACCCCGATATCATCCAGCTGCATGGCATGGAATCCCCAAGCCGCGTTGCCGAAATCAAACGCCTATATGGCAAGCCAATTATCAAAGCATTGGCGATATCGCACATTGATGATCTGGAAGAAACCGTTGCCTATGAAAACGTGGTGAACTGGTTCCTGTTTGATGCAAAGCCACCCAAAGGTGCAGAGTTGCCTGGCGGCAATGCCGTATCGTTTGATTGGACGATTATGAAGGAATACGCATCACCCCTGCCCTACATGCTGGCGGGAGGAATTAATGCGCACAACATCGAACAAGCCGTGGCGCAATCAGGGGCACATTACGTAGACATTTCATCAGGCGTAGAAAGTACGCGCGGGCACAAAGACCCGGCGCTTATTTCTGCATTATTGGAAAAAGCAAAGGCGCTTTGATTAGCCGTCGCTGCCTGTACGCGCCATCTTCTTGCGCATATTGGGATCGAGCCAACGCTTACGAAGACGGACATTTTTAGGTGTGACTTCTACCAATTCATCATCCTGAATGTAGGACATGGCGCGTTCTAGCGTCATCTTGATTGGCGGAGTCAAACGAATGGCATCATCCTTACCCGATGCGCGCATATTGGTCAGCTTTTTGCCTTCCAATACGTTCACATCCAAATCGTTGGATTTGCTGTGTTCGCCGACAATCATGCCTTCGTAAACTTTCACGCCGGATTCAATAAGCATTGGGCCGCGTTCTTCCAGATACCACATCGCATAGGCAACGGATTCACCCGTGCCATTGGAGACGAGCACACCTGTGCGGCGGCCAGCGATTGGGCCTTTGAAGGGTTCATAGCCTTTGAACAAACGGTTCATCAAACCAGTACCACGGGTATCGGTCAGGAATTCAGCAAAGTAGCCGATAAGACCACGTGAAGGCACGTGGAAGGTAATACGGGTTTTGCCTGCGCCTGATGGCTTCATACCCACCAGTTCACCCTTGCGTTCAGAAATCTTCTGAACCACGGTGCCGGAGTATTGTTCGTCCACGTCAACTTGTACTTCTTCGATTGGCTCCAGCTTTTCGCCGTTTTCACCGGTTTGATACAATACGCGTGGGCGGCTAATGGTTAGCTCAAAGCCTTCACGGCGCATATTTTCAATGAGCACGCCGAGTTGCAATTCACCGCGACCTGCTACTTCAAAGCTGTCTTTTTCAGCTGATGGGGTAATTTTAATCGCCACATTGCCTTCGGCTTCTTTTTGCAGACGATCCAAAATCATGCGGGATGTCACCTTGCTGCCTTCGGTGCCAGCAAGCGGGCTATCATTTACCGAGAAGGTCATGGCCAAGGTTGGCGGATCGATTGGTAATGCAAAGATGGCCTTTTCAACCACTGGATCACAAAGGGTATCTGCAACAGTCGCCTTGGTAAAACCGGCAATGGATACAATATCCCCTGCTGTGGCTTCTTCTACTACCGTGCGTTCAATACCACGGAACGCCATGATTTTTGTAACGCGGCCTTGCTCAATGAGTTGACCATCACGAGTCAACGCCTTCACGTTCATGTTGGTTTTAACGGTACCCGATTGGATACGGCCGGTGAGCAAACGACCCAAATAAGGGTTATATTCAATGAGTGACGACAGCATGCTAAATGGTTCGTCGGGCTTCACATCCGGCGCTGGCACGTGGGAAATGATGGTTTCATACAGCGTGGTTAAATCCGGCATTTTGTTTTCAAGCGATAAGCTCGCCCAGCCAGCACGGCCCGAAGCATAAAGCGTCGGGAAATCAAGTTGTTCACCGGTGGCTTCCAACGCCAAGAACAGGTCGAACACTTCATCCAGCACTTCGTGCGCACGCGCATCTGAACGGTCTACCTTGTTGATGACCACGATGGGGCGCAGGCCAAGGCCAAGCGCCTTGTTCAATACGAATTTGGTTTGTGGCAACGGGCCTTCGGCAGCGTCAACCAGCAAGACCACGCCATCTACCATCGACATAATACGTTCAACTTCACCGCCGAAATCGGCGTGGCCTGGTGTATCGACGATGTTAATGCGGGTGTCTTTCCAGACAATCGATGTACATTTGGCAAGAATGGTAATGCCGCGTTCGCGTTCCTGATCGTTGCTGTCCATGACGCAGGCTTCAACCTGCTGGTTTTCTCGGAAACTGCCGCTTTGGCGCAAGAGAGCGTCCACAAGGGTGGTTTTTCCATGGTCAACGTGAGCGATGATAGCGATATTACGTAACGACATTTTGTCCAAAACTTCCGATTTTTAAAGGCTAAAGATAGCGCTTGTTTAGACATCACGGGCACTTACTGCAAGCACCTTTTCACTTGCAACACGCGATTTATCAAGCTTTGGGAGGGATTGGCTAAAGCCTTATGATTTTGAGGCTTTTTGTCGTTTCACTTTGAGGCGGCTAAGGACGATTCCATGCAACAAAAAGGATAACCCTGCCGAAAGGACTGATAAGGGGAACACCCCTGCCACCAGCGTGAATCCTTGGGCGGTGCCACAATCAGCGGCGGTGCTGGTTGTTATCGAACAGGCCAGCATGATTTTGATGACGCCGGCCGAAAGAATAAGCGCGAAAGTTAGCGCAACCACAACTAGCAATGTAATGAATTTTGGCCATTTTTGACGAACCAGATTGGTACCGAAAATCAGCAAGATGACAAATACACTGGCGAATACAGCCAAACAAAATTCAGGCCCGCCGGATAAAGTAACCATTAAGCCCAACGAGCCCATTGCGGCATTAATACCTTGGGGAGTGGCAATCTGATTTAGGGAGCTACGAATATCTTTTGTGGCAGATTTTGGCAGTGGCGACACCGGCAATAAGGGCGGAGCGGCAATTGTGTTGTTTTGAAGTTCCGGGGCTTTTGGTTCAACTGATGTCGTTGACTTTATATTTGCAGGTACCTGCGCAACAGCAGGTACGCACATGAATGAAAACAGCACGAATGCAATAAGCACCAAAACACGCATGCGGTAATCCTGCTAAAGTTTGGGGCCAACCATGGGAAGGCCAAGGAAAGCCACCACGCCCGTAAAGATTGCCCAGACCGCCAAAACCAATAACAAAATAGCCGTACCACGATTAACCCAGGTAAGCGCGCTGGCACTGAAATGTTTGCGGATAAGGAATACACCGCCGCCCAATAATACCCACCATGCAAGCGAGCCACAGAAAATACCACCCGTGAGCGTGGCGGCCTGAACATAGGATAAATGTCCCGCAAAGGTGGCAATAACAGCCAGAATACCGATGATGGTGAGCGGGTTGGTGATGGTGATGATAAAACTGGTCATGAAGGCCTTAATCAGACCTGCAGCAGAAATATCGGTGCTGCGTTCCATTTCAATTTTTTGAAAGAACATACGAATGGCCATCACCATAAGAAACAACCCGCCAAAAAAGCGGATTTCTTTTTCCATGCCGGTGAGCAAGCTGAGTGCCGCCGTTACACCAAAGGCGGCAATGGCGGCAAAGATGGCATCGGCAAAGGCGGCACCAAACCCGGTAGCCAAGCCTGCAAAAATTCCTTTTTCCAAGGTACGACGAATGCACAAAATGCCTACCGGACCAACAGGCGCAGCAATGACAACGCCAAGCACCAACCCACGCAAAAATACCGATACTTCATCAAATAAAAAGAAAGGTTCCATGAGCTGGCTAGGTTAGGTTGAAGACATAAACACTGGTTTTACTATACAAAACGCACAAATAAAAAACACCATCCCCGCCGTCGCAGGGATGGTGTTTCCTGATTTAGAAAATCAATGAGGCTTTTTTGCGTCCTTAGCAGCATCCTTTGGGGCGTCTTTTGATTGAACATCTTGAATCATTTTCTTAACGCCATCGAACATTCCGCCGCTCTTTTCTTTTTGCTTTTCTTGATTTGGAATAGTTGGAGCCGCCTTAGTGTCTTTCATAGCTGCCGGGGTTGCCACAGCTGCAGCAGGCTTATGGGCGCGCTTGCCATGGTGCTTGGCTTTCTTGGCAGGATCACACATTTTGCCGGTTGATTGATCATCAGATACTGCACCACATGGGCATGCACCACAGCAATCCATACCCGGAGGGCAATTTTTGCAGTTGACTGGAACCTGCGCGCAGGCAGCAAGAAGTGAGATTGCCAACACAGCAAACATAGATAGAAAGCGCTTCATCATGTGGAACTCCTGTAGTGTTTTGATTTGATAATTAAATGGGGGTTACTTGGTGATAATATTACTGACTTCACGCAATTGCGTGCGGGCACGCAATAGCCAGAATCCTTGTCCACAAAGATGGCATGGAAGAAACTGGCTGTCACCCCTTCCGTTAAAGATGATGAGTGGATTCAAGCTGGCAGCGTCTTTTAGGCTATGCAGGGTATTGGCCCAGACGCTTTCCATGCCCTTTTCCTTAATAACGGGCTCGAAATCCTTGCCCAGCTCTCGGAGAATCAAATAATAGCCGTACAGGCGGCCTTTGGTGTTGAAGTAGATCGCATTGCTTTCAAACTCCAAAAGTCCCCCACCCTTAGTATCGATATGGTTGCTGATGATGGCGGATTGGGATCCTAAATCGGCAACGATACTTTCAAGGGCAACCTGCAGATTGTCGGCTCGGCGTTCAAAGGTGGCCTGCCCTTTGGATAAGCGTTGATTGAAGGTTTGTAATGCTTTTCGAGCGTTGCGGTACTGCTGCTCGCTGGTGGTTGTAGGAATGATGGAATTGTTGAATACCCATACATCACCGGAATACTTCAAAAGACCCGATGCTTTATCAAGATCAGGGTCAACGGCACTGGAACCGCGTTGACGTGCCAAGCTATCGGTCATTGAAATGGCAAAGCGGCTGAGCGCATAGACAATTCCCTGCTGGTATGCAGGCGTGCGGGTGAGCCAAACCGATGGAACAAACCACGGGTCATTGGCAACCCAATCATGGGTATCAACTTCGCGGGTAATCAGTGAAGTTGCAATATCAACTGCGGCGCTACCGCCTTGAGTGATTTCGGTTGCCTTGAAATTCGGGTCATCATCAATTTTTTGATAAACGGCAAGCCCAAGCACGATGTAGTAAAAGAAGATGCCTGCAACTATCAGGAGGCCGAGCCAAAGACTAAAACGGCGGGCGAAGGCAAGAAGTGTGGTTTGCATGAGATATTCTGTAGGTGGGGTGTTTAAGAGCCCACAGAATAGGCGATTTTCATACCTTAGCCAATATCAATATCCGGGAGACGGCCAAGCGTTGGATGTTCGCGATTAACAAGCGATATGCGTTTACCCCGCGGGTTTACAAAGCGGATGGGTTGTTCGCCTATCCGCTTTTGCATAGCCAAGGGCATGGCACGTCGAACACTGTCTGCATCTGCAACTAGCAGTGGCAAAAACTCTGGCAATAATTCACGAGCTGCAAAGATATGGAAAAGCATCTGGATATTTTGAAGATAGTACCCAATTACATTTCCATCAGACAGTTGATCGAGCTGGCCCTGGCGATCTAGACGCGCGGGGTTAATGACCACTTCGAGTTGACCATCATCATCAATAGTTGATGCATCGACCACCGACAAAAACTGATCACGTTTATTGGCAACAAAATGATGAAATATTTGAACCAATGCCAAAGACAAAGTGGTGCCACATGGACCGAAATCCATTAATTCGTTGTTGCGCAATTTGATAATGGCGGTGGAATTCGCTGAATGATCGCGAATGAATAATGCAGCATCCACAAGAAATGTAATGGTGCGTTCGTTTTGTGGCTCGGTTAAGATATAGACGCCACTTGCAGGATCATGCGTAATATCAATTGCGTATTTTGGATTATGTATCTTTGCCATAAAAAACTACTTAGAAAAAATAAGATTTCTTTTGAAACTGAGCCACCAGCCATCGAGCGAGGCCATTAAATCAAATAGCCTCGTTCGATGTGATGCTTATTTTACTTTCATTCAAACAAGCAGGTTTGGGGCAATAAATGCAAAGAAAAAGCCGGTTAAATAGATGAATACTGCGATTACATATATCCATCCGCTTAACTTTCTTAGTCTGGTACATGCCTTGGCCTGCTCTGCATCGGTTGGACAAGGCAAATACCGCGCCCGCCACAACATGACACCGGCGAGGAGCAACAATGCAGCCGCGCCGCCAAACACCCATAATTTGTGACGCGACAATTCCACAAGCCAAGGTACGGTGGAAACCAGGCCAGCCAGTGCCGCACCCGCCCCCAGCGCAACAAATAGCGCAGGTAAAGCACAGCAGACCAGAGTTCCAAAGGTTGTAAACAGTGCCACCGTGGAAGCGGCGGCAACTTTTTTATGTACGGATAAATCAGTCATTAACATCCCCGCTTGATATTCGTGATATCAAAACCTGAATCCTTGATGAGCTTATTCAAGGTTTGATCATCAATCGTTTTTCCTGATTTCATATCAATATCAATCTGACCTGCATCGAGATTTACTTTGATGCCAGCTACCTCTTCGCGTGCGCCAAAAAGTTTTTCAACCGAACGGGCACAGAAATCACACACCAGTCCATTTACCTTGATATTGACGGCATTGGCACATGCCGAAGCAGGTGCCGCATTGGCTGGTACAGCAAAGCCAATCATTGCAACTGTTACAATTAGTGCAGCTTGTTGAATATGTTTCATAAGGTTCTCCATTAAAAGTTGATCATAAGATGAGTGAATAGTTTTTCTTCGTTGTTCATGCCGATTTCAGCCAAAACATCGCGATAGAAAAAACGTAACAGCGGCGTTACCGTAATTTTATCGCTGGCGACTTCATGTTTTGTCTCCAGCATCAGCCATGTATGGACATCGCCGTAATCGCCCTCGTAAGGAGCAATGCCGACGCGGGCTTTTTGTTCAAAAAACCGGTCGATATGCCCTGCTGCCATACCCATGTTTTCATAGGAGACAAAGAACCGCCGATCTTCCCAGTCTGCCAGCAATCCGCCAAACGCCGCAGCCGTTGATGATTCAGCACGGCCAAACGGATCAGCCAACGCTGCACCAATTCCAGACTTGATATAAAAATTGGCCTGGGATTTGGGCATGTTAATCCGCTTGAGAAGCAGATTAAGTTGTGCACCTTGAAACATCCAATCTGTATCGCGGCGATATTCGCCAAGATACCCAACTGAATATTCTGATGTCGGTGAGTAACTAACTCCAACACTATGCGTGTCAGCATCATTCATTTGCATGGCAGACCATCCGCCAGCATATGAAACCGGTTTTGCCCACACCATTGATGTGGAACACAACCAAAGGGCTAAAGCCCATATAAGATTATTCATTTAAACTCCTGCAAAAACTAAACGGAAATATAGCGTTTAGGCGCAGGATCTGGGGGGTGGCGTGATAATTTCAAAAACGAATGCAGCGTGATTGGTTGAAAGTGTGCCAGAAAAGCTGTTCACAAAAAGATGACTATGTGTCAGTGCATCAACTAATGCCATTGGGCCAGAGACGACCTTGCAATTCATTTTGCAAGCGCCACCCATATCACCGTCACAGCAACATTTGTCTTTGTGTTGTGGTGAATTCATTTCATTTTGGTCATTGGAAGATTGGGCGTTTTGGGTTTCCGCTTTTGCACCACAATGCGACACATCGGCCATAGACGCCGATGCCGGTTTGGTCATTTTATCGCAATTGGGTAGTGCTGCCGCGGGAGCGATGCTCGCTGCAATCAAAAACAGTGCACATAAGATCGTTTTAAAGAAACGCATGGGGGTATAGTAACTATTTATACCCTTAAAATCAATTAACTTACACCAAGCGACTGCGTTCAATCGCTGCAGTCACAAACGCAGTAAATAGTGGATGCGGCGCAAAGGGTTTGGATTTTAATTCAGGGTGGAATTGTACCCCAATGAACCATGGGTGGCCTTGCAGCTCCACGATTTCCGGAAGCTTATTGTCGGGTGACATACCGGAGAATAGCAGCCCCGCTTTTTCGAGTTGGTCTTTATAGCCAATATTGACTTCATAGCGGTGGCGGTGGCGTTCCTGAATTTCTTGCTGGCCATAGATGGCGGCAATTTTACTACCCTTGGTCAATTTACATGGATAAGTACCAAGACGCATGGTGCCACCCTTATCACCGTCTGCCTTGCGGGTTTCAACCTGCCCTGCTTTTACCCATTCGGTCATGATACCGACGACAGGGTTTTCCTGCGGGGCAAATTCGGTGGAATTTGCATTGGGCACATTGGCAAGGTGACGGGCAACTTCGACCACCGCCATTTGCATCCCAAAGCAGATACCTAGATATGGAACTTTATGTTCGCGTGCGAATTGGGCGGCGCGGATCTTACCTTGCGCGCCGCGTTCACCAAAACCGCCTGGAACAAGAATAGCGCTGACGCCTTCAAGATGATGCACAGCATCTTCGCTTTCGAAGATTTCGCTGTCCATCCATTCTAGTTTCACCTTTACGTTATTGGCGATGCCACCGTGAATAAGCGCTTCGGACAATGATTTATAGCTGTCGAGCATGGTGGTGTATTTGCCAACAATCGCGATTTTGATAGTGCTTTCCGGATGGCGGATGCGGTTCACGATATCGCGCCATTTTTGTAAATCCGGTTCGCGCTTTGGGGTCATCTTGAAATGGTTGAGAACAACCAAATCAAACTTCTGGTCATAATAACTGATGGGGACCTGATAAATGGTATCAACATCCAGCGCGGCAATCACGTTGCTTTCTGGTACGTTGCAGAACAATGCAATCTTGCGGCGTTCGGATTCAGGGATATCACGGTCAGCACGACAGACCAGTACATCTGGCTGGATACCAACGCTGAGTAATTCTTTTACCGAATGCTGGGTGGGTTTGGTTTTTAATTCGCCCGATGTTGGGATATAAGGCAACAGCGTGAGATGAATGAACATCGCGCGGTCTGCACCAACTTCGTTTCTGAACTGACGGATGGCTTCGAGAAAAGGTAAGCCTTCGATATCGCCCACCGTGCCGCCAATTTCGCACAGGATAAAATCTTCATCAGTGATATCGCTGCGCAGGAAATTTTTGATGGCGTCAGTCACGTGGGGAATTACCTGAACGGTGCCGCCCAGATAATCGCCGCGGCGTTCCCTTGCAATCACATCGGAATAAATACGACCCGTGGTAACGTTATCAGTTTTCTTGGCAGAAACGCCGGTAAAACGCTCATAATGGCCTAAATCAAGGTCGGTTTCCGCACCATCATCGGTCACGAAGACTTCGCCATGCTGGATAGGCGACATGGTACCCGGGTCAACATTCAAGTAAGGGTCCAGTTTGCGGCAACGAACCTTATAGCCACGCGCCTGTAATAATGCTGCAAGGGATGCTGAAGCGATGCCTTTTCCAAGAGACGAGACCACACCGCCAGTGACAAAAATAAAACGTGTCATTGGTCACCTACCAAAAAGGTGTGGGCATTATCCAAAGGACTCTCCTAACAATATAATTACTGAGAAACCGGAACGGCAGGTGTTGACTGCATAGGTGTCGGCTTATCAGTTTTTCCAGCGGCGGGCTGTGCGTCTGGCGCTTTTTGATCTGGCGCTGTTGGCGCAGCTGCGGCTGGTTTAATCTGGTCAGTAATTGAATGTGAGCGGTTATGCGAGCCAGCCAGAATGGTCAGCAAAATGCTGGTACCAATAAAGGCCGCGGCAATAATGCCGGTAAGACGGGTTAGCAAGTTGGCTGTGCCACGAACGGACAGCATGCCGCCCATATTTGAGCCACCGCCGCCGCCCATTAATCCGCCACCATCTGCGGAGGTGCGTTGAACAAGAATGACGGCGATCAATGCAATCGCCAATAGAACATGGATGACCAGCAGAGTGGCTGTCATGATTTGCTTCCTTCAATGTAAGACGGGACGAATAGATAGCCGTTTAGCCAGTGATTTTCTAGTACAATCTTTAAGCTAAGCCGCTGCAGTAATAATCGTAATAAAATCGTCCTTATTAAGGCTGGCGCCGCCTACCAGGGCCCCATCCACCTCGGCTAATTTGAGGATTACCCCTGCATTATCGGCCTTTACCGAGCCGCCATAGAGAATCCGCGCGCCTTTGACCTTGGTTGGCAATACGTCCGCAATTAGGCGGTGCATTTTCACAATATCGTCGCTGGTGGGGGTAAGACCGGTGCCGATTGCCCATACAGGTTCATAGGCGATGATAGTGTTATGAGCATCGGCACTGTCAGAAATTGATTTGGCAATTTGTTCTTTTACAATGGCTGCACGTGCGGCGGCATCCATTTTGGCATCTTTTTCGCCCACACAGACAATCACATTCAAGCCGGCCTTATGAGCAGCGGCCATTTTTGCAGCAACCTGTTCGTTGGTTTCCTTGTGATATTCGCGGCGTTCCGAGTGGCCAACAATAACATAATCGCATGCCATATCGCGTAGCATTGGCGCGGAGATATCCCCTGTATAAGCGCCATCCGATGAGGCGCTGCAGTCTTGCGCGCCAAGTTTTAAGGCTGTACCTGAAATCGCATCTCCCACATCAGCTAGCAATTGGAATGGCGGGCAAAATACCACATCAACCTCCTGGGGCTTTGCCGCCAAAGCCTGACGTACGCCACGGACAAGGGTATCGGCACTGGCCCTGCGGCCATTCATTTTCCAATTACCTGCAACTAGCTTACGTTTATTCATGGCTTTCCCTGGTATTGCTTTGCCGGATAGTATTCAGGCGGCCTATTCTAGGTGGGATTGCTCTTGACGTTAAAGGACTTTATAGTCCGGTCTTTAAAAATTCCACCCTGCCAACCACCTTAGAGTGAACTTCCCAATGCTGCAACAGCTCCGCGATAAATCCAAGTCTTTCGTATCATCTGCCATGCTTATCCTTTTGGTATTCAGCTTTGGTATTTGGGGTATTGGCGATATTTTCCGTAACGGATTTGGCAAAGACTGGGTTGTTAAAGTTGGCGATGCCAAATTAAGTGCCAGCGTATTAAAGCGCGAGTTTGAAAACGAAGTTGCACAAATGCGCGGCCTGCTTGGTCCGGACTTTAATAACCAGAAAGCCAAAGAGATGGGTTTCCTCGGCCGCAGCATTGATAAGCTGGTGGCGTTGACGACTGTGAACCTTGAAACCAATCGTTTGGGTTATAACATTCCAAAAACCGAAATTATCAAGTCATTGGAAGCAACCCCGCAATTGCGCAACCCCGATGGCACATTCAACAAGCAATTATTCAACCAAATGCTTGCCACACAAGGCATGAATGAGCCCATGTTTATTGATGCGCAAAAGCAGATTGCAGCACGCAACATCATTGTACGTGCGCTTTCAGCGGCGACCACCACACCGAGCGTATTAGTGAACGATATTGCGGCGGCTTATGCACAAAAACGTATTGCCGAAACCGTGTTGGTTAGCCCCAAGAACATTACTGTTGCTGCACCAACCGATGATGCCGTTTTGAAGAAATATTATGAAGAAGACAAAGAAAACTATAAGGCTGTTGAAACTCGTAGCTTTGATGTGCTGACCCTGACGCCGCAGGATGCAAGCAAGGATGTTCACGTAAGTGTTGAGGATGCACAAAAAGCATTTGAAGAGCGCAAAGCCGAATTTGAAATTCCGGAAAAACGCGACATGCTTCAAGTTGTGGTTAGCGATGAAGCCAAGGCCAAGGAAATTGCCGAAGGCGCAAACCCAAGCAGCTTGAAGAGCGTTGCCAAGAGCAAGGGCGAAGATGCCGTTGCCGTGGATGCCGTTTCACGTAATGACTTGCCCCCTACCCTTGCGGATGCCGTGTTTGCTGCACCCGTTGGCAAGTTAACTGGCCCCATCCAATCCAACCTTGGATGGCATGTGTTTGTGGTACAAAAAACCATGCCAGGTAAGTCACAAAGCTTTGCCGAGGTCAAAGACCAGCTAATCGAACAAATGAAGAAAGACCAAGCAGCTGAACATATGGTGCAAATTGCCAATAAGGTGGATGACATGCTGGCAGCCAATAAGCCACTTGATCAAATTGCCAGTGCGCATGGTCTTGCGGTTGCCAAGTTTGAAAATCTGGATAAGACGGGCGAAAATGCCAAAATCGAAATTCCATTTAAGGCTGAAGTGCTGAAAGCCGCCTTCCAGTATAATGAAGGTGAATCCTCCCCCCTATTGGAAAGCAAGAGCGGTGGTTACGCATTAGTCCACATCAACAAGGTTGTGGCGGCCCATGTGCTTGATTTTGATGTTGTAAAAGAGCGCGTAAAAAACGATTGGATTGAACATGAAAAGGCCAAGAAGGCCACTGAATTGGCGGAAAGCATTGCCAAGTCGTTGAAGGAAGGAAAACCCCTTTCGTCCATTACTGGTGAAGGTCTGGTGAAGAAAACATCCGGGGCATTGATGGTAGATAATAAGACACAAAAAGATATCGCCAGAGAAGCCATGGCACCATTATTTGATATGAAAAAAGGTGATACGGCCGTAGTGACCACAGCCGATGGCAGCCTTGTCATCCGCGTGAAGGATATCATTGCAGGCAGCAATGACGAAATCGAAGAACGCAAAAAAGCACTGGCGCCTAAATTGGAACAAGAGGCAGTAGCGGCGCATTTGGATGCGTATACCGCTGCATTACGCCAGGCCTATCCGGTTGAAATTGACAAGCCGGGCCTAGACCGTTTGATTGGCACCAACGATAGCGCGATGTAATTTCACGATGCAGTTAGAGCCCAACGCCGAACCTTTCAATCACCTTTATCAGAACGGTAAGGCGCAGATTGTCTGGACCAGCTTAATCAGCGATTTGGAAACGCCTATTTCGGCGTATCTGAAACTGTCGAACAGCAAGCCTTATAGTTTTTTACTTGAATCGGTTGTCAGCGGCACGCGCAAAGACCGTTATTCGTTTATCGGCCTCAACCCGGATATCATCTGGAAATGTAAGCGCGACGAATGCACTATTAATCGTTCTGCACTAAAAAATATTGATACGTTTGAAATTCAAACTCTCAAACCCATAGATGCCGTGCGAGCATTGATGAATGAGAGCCGCATTGATATGCCGCTGGGTTTCCCGCCTATCCCCATGAGCGCAGGATTATTCGGTTATCTTGGTTATGATATGATACGCCAGATTGAGGCGATACCGGACACCAACCCCGATGATATGAATTTGGATGATGCGATATTGATGCGGCCATCCCTGATTGCGGCATTCGATAGCATCGATAACCGCATCACACTGATTACGCCGGTTTATCCGAATAAAACTTTATCAGCACAGGATGCTTATGCAGCCGCACAACAACGTCTACAACAAGCCGTAGCCGCATTGGCCGGCCCATTGCCAAGCGAAGCACCCACACCGAATAAATCGGTGATTAAAGAACCCGTTTCAAACACGCCGCGCGAAACATTTTATAATATGGTCAAGCGCGCCAAGGAATATATCCATGCCGGTGATATATTTCAGGTAGTGCTATCGCAGCGTTTTTCTGTGCCGTTTAATTTGCCTGCGTTTGCACTATACCGTTCCTTGCGCCGCCTCAACCCATCACCATTTTTATTCTTTTTAAATCTGGGCGATTTCCAGTTGGTGGGTTCCAGCCCAGAAATTCTGGTGCGCTTGCGCGATAACAAGGTCACCATTCGCCCCATCGCAGGCACAAGGCCGCGCGGCGCAGGCAACCGCACGGATGCAGATTTAAGCGCAGATTTATTGGCAGACCCCAAGGAGCGTTCCGAGCACTTAATGTTGCTGGATTTAGGACGCAACGATGTGGGCCGTGTTTCAAAGATTGGCAGTGTAAAGGTTACCGAACAATTCCAGATCGAGCTCTATTCCCATGTGATGCATATTGTGTCGAATGTTGAAGGCACAATTTCTGATAAGTATGACGGGTTGGATGCACTCTTCGCCGGATTTCCTGCCGGAACCGTTTCTGGTGCGCCAAAAGTACGCGCGATGCAGATTATCGATGAATTGGAAGTTTCCCGCCGCGGGCCATATGGCGGATGTGTGGGATACTTTGGTGCAAATGGCAGTCTGGATACCTGCATTGCTTTGCGCACTGCCATTGTGAAGGATGGCACGATGTATATTCAGTCTGGTGGCGGCGTCGTTGCCGATAGCGACCCAGCCTATGAATACAATGAATGCGAAGCCAAAGCCCGCGCATTGATTAAGGCTGCAGAACAAGCATTATTGGAAGCTAAATAGGAATTTAGTCGATTATTCTGGAAGATCTTGCAGGCCGAGATACTTACAACCAACTTTCTTAACGGCATCAGCCACCATAAAGTCGCTTACATTACCCGTAACGTCGAGAATGCCGTGCTCTGCATCCACTCTTACGCGTAAGCCACGTTCGATTGCTGTGATTGCCCTTGCCAGCGTACTGGCTCTGCCGGAAGATTGTAAACCGCTTACGCGATATATCTTTGCCATGGTGAGGTTCCTTAATAGAGTTGGGAAAAACAACACTAATGTGGGACTAGTTACTCACTTTAATTTCTGCTTGGCCTAGCAGGAAATTAACGAATTGACTAATCAACTCGTGATGTAAGAATGCAACAAACTATCGTAAAATTCAAGCAAAAAATGATTAATCGTCACATGTGACAAAGTAATCAAATTGAACTTCGAAATGAACAAGATGGTCTAATCCGCTATAAAACTTGTGATATTTACCTTTGAAACATGCTCGCGCTCTCATAAAATAAACTATGCTTCTTCTTATCGATAACTACGACTCGTTCACCTACAACCTCTTCCACTACCTCAGCGAGGTTGGCAGCGAAGTTGTGGTGCACCGCAACGATGCCATGACAGCTGCGCAAGCATTGGCATTAAAGCCCAAGGGAATTATTCTATCGCCTGGCCCATGCAGCCCAAGCGAAGCAGGCATTTGCCTGGATGTCATAAAACTTGCTGCCAGCCATTCTGTTCCCTTGCTTGGCGTATGCCTTGGTCATCAGGCGATTGGTCAATCATTTGGCGGTAATGTTATTCGCGCGCCGCAACCCGTGCATGGCAAGACTGATATGATAACGCATAAAGGCACGGGATTATTTAAGGGCATTCCCTCCCCGCTAAAAGCCACGCGGTATCATTCATTGATAGTCGAAAAATCAAGCCTGCCAAATGAATTAATGGTCACGGCCGAGAACAGCGAAGGCCTGATCATGGCTTTACAGCACAAAACATTGCCAATTCACGGCGTACAATTTCACCCGGAAAGCATCGTGTCGGAACATGGCCATGCAATGCTAAAAAACTTTGTGGATATAGCAAAATGAGCTTTAAAGAACTAACCAGAACTGTGGCCGATGGCGGGAAATTAACGGCGCAAGAAAGTCAGGATGCGTTTAATGCCATACTGAGCGGTGAACCGTCGCCGGTTTTAACGGCAGCATTTTTAACAGCCCTGCATCAACGCGGCGAGACAACCGAAGAAGTTTTGGGCGCGGTGCGTGCAATGCGAATTCGTATGACAATATTCCCAGGCGCAGAAGACGCCGTGGATGTATGCGGCACCGGCGGCGACCACCATGGCACCTATAACGTATCAACCGCCGTGGCATTTGTACTAGCGGGTGCAGGCGTAAAGGTTGCCAAGCATGGTAACCGTGCGGTTTCCAGCCGAAGCGGTTCATCGGATATTCTGACCGAGCTCGGCATTAAAATGGATGTGCCTGCAAACAAAATGCGCAAAGCATTGGATGCAACCAATGTATGCTTCCTGCATGCACCCATTTACCATTCGGCGATGAAAAATGTTTCGGCCATTCGTGCCGAGCTTGGGTTTCGTACCATCTTTAATTTAATTGGGCCACTGACCAACCCTGCACGGGTACGCCGCCAGGTTATCGGTGTGTTTGATAAAAACTGGTGCGATCCGATGGCGCGCATTTTGCAAACCCTTGGCAGTGATCATGTATGGGTTGTTCATGGTGGCGACGGGATGGATGAAATTACCACTACCACCAATACCTATGTGGTGGAGCAAGCGCGTGAAAGCTTACGTAGTTTTGATATTTCACCAAAGCAAGAAGGCGTGAAATTAGTGACCATTGACCAACTGAAAGGCGGCGATGCCAAAACCAATGCCGGGCATTTCAAAAAACTGCTAGCGCGCGAAAAAGGCCCGTATCGTGATATCGTATGCCTAAACGCTGCGGCGGGCTTTATTATTGCGGGTAAAGCAAAGCATTTAAAGGATGGCCAGGCCATGGCCGCCGAAGCGATTGATAGCGGGAAAGCTGCCGCCGCGCTTGAGAAACTTATCCAGATTACGCATGAGTGATTGCACGATATGACCGAGAATGTGCTGACTAAAATTATTGCCGATAAGAAAAAACATGTATCGGCATGCAAATCAAAAAAATCACTCTCTACGATTGAAGCGGAGGCGGAAGCAGCCCCTGCCCTGCGCCCATTTTATCGTAATCTTGCGGCAAAACATTCAGGCGGTAAAACCGCACTGATTACCGAAATTAAAAAAGCATCACCCAGTGCAGGATTGATTGTGAGGGATTTTGACCCTGCGCAACTTGCCAAAACATACGAACAAGCAGGTGCAACCTGCCTGTCCATCCTGACCGATACGCCATATTTTCAAGGTGAAGATGTACATTTAAAAACGGCGCGTGCGGCCTGTAACCTTCCGGTACTGCGTAAAGATTTTATCATTGATAGCTACCAGATTGTTGAAAGCCGCGCATTGGGCGCGGATTGCGTATTGCTGATTATGGCATGCTTGTCAGATGTGCAGGCTAAAGAATTGATTTCAACCGCGAGTGCGTATGATCTGAGCATTCTGATTGAAGTACACGATGAAGAAGAATTGGATCGTGCATTGCCATTGGCGCATGGTGTTAACAACACTTTGATTGGAATTAATAACCGCAATCTTAAAACTTTGCAGATAGATTTGGCGACCACAGGCCGTTTAATTGAACGCGCCAATAAGTCCAAAGCCAGCCATTTATTTGTAAGTGAAAGCGGCATTCGCAACCGTGCCGATGTCGATTACCTTAAGAAAACAGGGGTTTCGTGCTTCTTGATTGGTGAAAACCTGCTCAAAACCGGTGATGTGGGCGCAGCAACCAAGGCACTGGTTGCATAATTAGCGTTTTAGTTTCACAAAAATCATTCATTCTGCAAAAAATTGTATGTTGGATAGCAGATGTTGGATATCGAAGCACTGACGCAAAAAATGCATGACCGTAAAGCTGCGATCCTTTTTGTGGATATGCAACTGGGCTATGTGCGCCATGTTCACGGATCTACAAAAATGCTGAATGGTGTTGAAGATTTGCTGGAGATGGCAGCAGGAAAAGTAGAATGCATTCACATTGGATGCGGCATCAACAAACAGAAGCCATCGCATGGCGATGTTTTGCTTAAGAATAAAAATCCATTTATTAATGACAAACTGAATAGTCTTTCATCCATATTCCTTTATATAATTCCTGAAGGACATTCGATTTGTTTAAAAGACAGATATACCGCCAATGGATTTGATAATACCGGCCTTAAGGAATATTTGGATGATAAGGGCATCGATACTGTTGTTGTGTGCGGCGTATATGATGATCTATGCGTAAGGGACACAGGTGAAGGCGCCCAGAAACTTGGGTTAAATGTCGTGTATCTCTCTGACCTTATACGAGGCCTTTCAATTAGTTTTGTCGGAAAGGATGCCGCAGAGCAATTGGCCATTCACCAAGGAATGTTTAGCAATAGCGGCCTTGTTATTGAAGGCAGCGATTTAAAACCAATGCTTGATGTTATGCCTGCCCGCACTGGACATAGCCACGCCATACGGCATGGCAAGCCAGAACCGTTAGTGCCCACCACCAATTGATTTAACAATCATTTCGCACATCTTCTTTGCATCACCAAAGAGCATCATGGTATTGGGGCGATAGAACAGTTCGTTTTCTACGCCTGCATAACCCGATGCCATAGAGCGTTTGATAAACAGAACCGTCTTGGCCTTTTCAACATCCAAGATGGGCATTCCAAAGATGGGGGATTTTGGATCAGTCTTTGCGGCAGGATTGGTAACGTCATTTGCACCAATCACAAAGGCCACATCGCTCATGCCGAAATCGCGGTTGATTTCATCAAGCTCGAATACTTCATCATAGGGCACGTTGGCTTCGGCCAACAACACGTTCATATGGCCTGGCATACGACCCGCGACCGGATGGATGGCATAACGGATGGTTACGCCTTCCTTCTTCAGCAAGTCACACATTTCACGCAGTGCGTGTTGAGCCTGTGCAACCGCCATGCCGTAGCCCGGAACAATAATCACGCTGGATGCGTTTTTAAGGATGAAGGCTGCGTCTTCAGCAGAGCCGGATTTAACGGGTCTGTCGGCTGCGCTGCTGGATGCGGCAGCACCGCCCGCCTCTGCTCCAAAACCGCCCAGAATGACGTTAAAGATAGAGCGGTTCATACCCTTACACATGATGTAGGACAGAATGGCACCACTGGCACCGACCAAAGCGCCGGTAATGATGAGCAATGGATTTTGCAAGGTAAAGCCAATGCCGCATGCCGCCCAACCCGAGTAGGAGTTGAGCATGGAAATGACAACGGGCATATCCGCACCGCCAATCGGGATAATCAGCAAGACGCCAAGCAATAAAGATACCGCTGCCAATGCAATCACGATGGGCAAGCTCTGTTGCAATACCAACATCACGATGAGCACAATAATGGAGATACCCAACAAGGCATTGAATGGATGTTGCAACGGGAATGTTACCGGTTTACCGGATATCAAGCCTTGCAACTTACCAAAGGCGATAATGGAGCCGGTAAAGGTAATCGCACCAATCGCCAGACCAAGACCCATTTCAACCAAGCTGCCGCCATGGATGTTGCCTGCAACACCGATGCCATAGGCTTCAGGTGACATGTAGGCCGCGATTGCAACAAACACCGCCGCCAAGCCCACAAGGGAGTGGAACGCGGCCACAAGTTGCGGCAATGCCGTCATTTGAATGCGCTGCGCGATGATCGTACCGATGGACCCGCCAATGACAACACCCGCGATAATCAGATTATATGAAATCTGCGGGATGATATTAGGGAGCAAGAACAGCGTAGTAATGATGGCCAGTGCCATACCAAACATGCCGAACATATTGCCGGATTTTGCTGTTTCAGGCGATGAAAGACCGCGCAATGCCATAATGAAGCAAATGCCGGAAACCAGATAAGAAAGCGATAGGACCGAGTTCATGCCTTTTTCTCTTTCTTCTTATACATTTGAAGCATTCGGCGGGTAACAATAAAGCCGCCAAAGATATTGATGCTAGCCAAGACCACAGCCAAGAATCCAAAAATGGTGGATGCGTTTATCACATCAGGGCCAGCCGCAATGAGCGCCCCAACGATGATGACCGATGATACGGCGTTCGTCACCGCCATAAGCGGTGAATGCAGCGCAGGCGTTACGCGCCAGACCACATAATAACCAACAAAGCAGGCCAAGACGAATACTGTAAGGCCTGTAATAAAAAAGTCACCGCCAGCGGCTTCATGAGCTGCCTGCCCGGTTGCGACAATATCGTGGAGAGTTGTTTCTTGCATTTATGGTTCCATTAAAAATACCCCCGACGATTAGTCGGGGATGAATCATTATCCTTTATTCTTGGTTAGGTTCTTCGCCGCCGGTTGGATCAACAATAGGAGCAGCTTTGGTTGGAACAGATGGCAATACCGGGGCCACTGCTTCAGGGACTTGAACTGTTACGGGTGCTGTTACCGGAGTGGGTTGACCACTGCCAGATGATCCCGATACAGCGCCAGATTGAACGCCCGGCGCGTCAACGGTAGGCAATTGAACAGGCGGCATAGCTGGCGTTGTGCCAACGGTTAGCGGCGCAGGGCTTGGCGATGGCGCTGGGGCAGATGCAAGCGCGGATGCTCTTGCCTCCATCAACGCCAATCGATTGTCAATTTTGTCCAATGCTTCGTTTAGCTTAGTTACATAATTTGACATAATTGCGAAGAACAATGCGCAGCAAAGCACCGAAATGCCAAGGCTAACAATCCAAGGTTGAACCGTTTTTTTAATTTCAACTTCGTGTTCGGACATGAGGCTCCTCTTTCGGTTGCTGGTAAATCGTTACGACTTGAAGTTTGGATGGATGACTGCGCCATCCTTAGTCAGCGCGCTGGCTTTGATGATTTCGTCTTCCCAATTTATAGCAAGCTGCCCTGTTTTGCTATCTACAATCAAGGTCAGGTATTGCAGGATGTTCTTTGCATATAACGCAGAAGCATCTACGGCCACACTTGATGCGATGTTAGCGGGGCTGACAATTTTTACGCCGTGCAGCTCAACGGTTTTACCCCAATGAGAACCTTCACAGTTACCGCCTTGCTCGGCTGCCAAATCAATCACAACCGAACCCTGCTTCATGGTTTTAAGCATCGCATCGGTCACCAGACGTGGTGCCTGACGGCCCGGGATCAGTGCAGTGCAAATCACGATATCTTGTTTTTTAATGGTGTCGGCAATAAGAGCGGCTTGCTTCGCTTTATAAGCATCGCTCATTTCCTTGGCGTAGCCACCAGAGGTTTCAGCCTGTTTGCTTTCTTCATCCTCAACCATGACGAAGGTACCGCCAAGGCTTTGTACCTGCTCTTTGGCGGCCATGCGCACATCGGTTGCACAGACAACTGCGCCAAGACGCTTAGCGGTTGCAATCGCTTGAAGGCCTGCAACACCTGCACCCATAACCATCACGCGGGCGGGCGCAACCGTGCCAGCCGCCGTCATCATCATCGGGAACGCACGGCCAAATTCAGCGGCGGCATCAATTACTGCGCGGTAGCCCGCAAGGTTGGATTGGCTGGATAAGACGTCCATGCTTTGCGCACGGGTGATACGGGGAACAAATTCCAAAGCAAAGCTATCAATGCCTTGCTCTGCATACATTTTGATGTCTTCTTTGTTTGAATATGGCGACAACATGGCAATCAGTTTTGCACCGCGCTTCATACTGCCTAATTCATTGATGCCATCACTGGGCATCATGGGGCGCTGGACCTTTAATACAATATCCGCATCGCTGACGGCGGCTTTGGTGTCTGCCGCAATCGTTGCGCCGGCTTCAACATAGGCTGCGTCAATATAGCTCGCTTCCAAGCCAGCATCTTTTTCTACAATGATGTCTACTCCCATGCCCTTCAGCTTGCGGACAGTTTCGGGCGTAGCGGCAACGCGTTTTTCGTGTGGGCGATGTTCTCTGAGGACTGCGATTTTCATTTGTATCAGTATGATAAGTTGAGGCAGGAAAGTAGGATAACAATGAAAACGGCACCGTAAGTCAAGCGGCAACTATGGAAGTTATACACAGCTAGTTTTGTTGAATTTACGTGCAGTTAGGCTTAAAGATTAGTTCCATCTTAAAAAGGATCGACCATGCTCAAAACCTCGCGGCGCAATGCATTAAAGATTCTGGGCACGGCAGCTGCCCTGCCCCTTCTGCGGCCAAGCTTTGCATGGGCGCAAGCCCCCCTTACGGTGAAGAAGAAACTGCGAATTGTAAATCGTACCATTGAGGTCAATGGCAAGAGTGCCAAGGTATATGGCCTGATTGGTGATGATGGAAAATCAGGCTTGCGTTTTACCAAAGGCGAGCATTTCAACATTAGCCTGCTGAATGAAACAAAAGATGAAACACTTATCCACTGGCATGGGCTCACGCCACCCAATAAGCAAGATGGCGTGCCCGGTGTAACACAAGACATGCTGAAACCCGGCGCAAGCTATGATTATGATTTTGAATTGAAGCATGCGGGAACCAATTGGATGCATGCTCATACACTACAAGAACAAGCATTGCTGGCTGCGCCGCTAATTATCAATGAACCAACGGATTTGAAAAATGACGAGCATGAAGTCGTTATCATGCTGCATGATTTCTCATTCAAATCACCGCAGGAATTATTAGATGGGCTTCAACGCGAGATGCCTGCAGGCATGGCGATGGATCATACCGGCATGGATACCAATGACATCCAGTATGATGCTTATTTAGCGAATGACCGCACGCTTAGTGATCCTGAGATCGTGCGCGTGGAAAAAGGCAGCAAGGTTAGATTGCGCATTATTAATGGCTCTACATCCACAGCCTACACCATTGATTTAGGCCAGTTGGCCGGTGAATTGATTGCGGTAGACGGGATGGCCATTATACCAGTAAAGGGGAAACGCTTCCCCATGACCATGGCACAGCGCATCGATATCCGTATTCAACTACCCAAGGATAATCGTTCATATCCAATTTTGGCACTGCGTGAAGGTGGTGTTGAACAAACTGGAATTATGCTTGCACCTGCCAATGCGCCCATCAACAAACTGAGCGATAAGGCTAAAGAAAAATCACCCATACTGGATTTAAGTTTGGAGCAGAGATTAAAAAGTTTAATGCCATTGGCAAAGCGTGACGCAACCTTGGAGGCGACCTATCATCTGCATGGCATGATGATGCCGTATAAATGGTTCATGAAACGCGTTGGCGCAGATAATGGCGAATGGTTACAGGTCAAAGAAGGTGATCGGGTTAAGATTACTCTGCTCAATGAATCCATGATGGCACATCCCATTCATTTACATGGGCATCATTTCCAAGTTATCGGTATCAATGACAAACCCATCACTGGTGCGGTGCGCGATACGGTGATGGTACCGCCCAATAGCAAGGTCGCCATTGCGTTTGATGCCAATAATAGCGGAAAATGGGCGTTCCATTGCCACCATCTGTATCACATGGTGACGGGAATGATGAATTTTATAGAATATAAGACCTAGGCCAGGCCGTGTTTCTTTAACAGTTTGTCCTGGTTCTTGGTGACCTTTGTTACATCAAAATCCTTGATGAGGTCATGGAACATTTCATACCAGTTGATTTCAGCCTTTAACCGCAAGAATACTGAACCAAGGCCGATGGCCGCGCGGTCCATAAATACAAATTCACGTGGCACAGATACGCCGCCGATTTTGCGCAGTTCTTCATGCACTTTGGCGGCAACTTCGCGGCCATAAAGCCCCGTATTGGTTTCTTCAATCAGACGTTTGCGATTTTCCAGCAGCGGCGCATAAATAAAACGCGCCCAGATATTCAAGGTTTCAATCAGTGCCTTTGATGGATTAGTAAATCCCCATTCCTTGTAAGCTTCAACCGCGCGGTCATGATCATTGGTAACCAGCGCGTGGTACAATTCAATCACGCCGCGCACCATCGCCGGACGGAAGATACGGATGCAGCCAAAATCTAGCAAATTGATGCTGTTATCCTTGCAGACCGAATAATTACCCAAATGTGGGTCACCATGAATGATGCCGTAATTATAAAATGGCACATACCATGCGTGAAACATGTTCATGGCAATTTGATTACGTGCCTTAAGATCACGTTTTTCAGCGACATCGGCCATGCGGTCACCATCCAGCCATGTCATGGTCAGCAAACGCTGCGTTGATAAATCAGAGATTACCTTTGGCACATGCACAGTGTCGATTGACGACAACATTTCGGAATAAAGTGCGATATGCTTGGCTTCGCGTTGATAGTCGAGTTCTTCACGCAATCTATCGGCGATTTCTTTTTGAATATCTTTGGTAGAAACTGCACGATCCACCATTTCAAACATGCTGAAGATAATTGCCAGTTGCTTGAGGTCTGCTTCGACAGCCGAATTCATATCCGGATATTGCAGCTTGCAAGCGACGGGAACATTTTTAAGCGTGACGGCTTTGTGTACTTGGCCAAGGGATGCGGCAGCGGATGCCGTTTGTTCAAATGATTTGAACTTGGACTGCCAATCTGCGCCAAGCTCACCCATCATGCGGCGTTTGACAAATAGCCAGCCCATGGCGGGCGCATCCGCCTGTAGCATCGCCAATTCCTTAGTGTATTCAGGCGGCACAGCATCGGGAATGGTTGATAAAATCTGTGCAATTTTCATGAGCGGGCCTTTGAGCCCGCCAAGAGCCACACGCAATTCCTGTGCATGTTTGGCATGATTGATTTCCATACCAAAGATACGTTTACCTGCCGCCTGCGCAGCCACACCACTCATCGCGCCAGCAACACTGGCATGACGTTTGATACGACCACCAAGGGAGTTTTTATCAGCCATTATTTTGTTTTGATAAACATAGTGATGCTAACTTTTTCCCAGACCTTGGCGATAAAAAATGGATCAGCATGATGGAATTTTTCAACATTTTCACGATAGGGCGCATCAATGATAAACAGGCTGCCGATGCGGGTATCCATATCATCTGCGACTAGTGGGCCGGACATTACGATGCGAATGCCGAAATCTTTATCCTTATCCAGATGTTCTTTATGGGCCGGATAATTTGCCTGACGCTTTGGTAGTGCATCAGCTGCATCTAACGCATGAATACAAAATAGCATTATGACCTCACTTAGTTATTTTGATTAAATCATTGCCATGCCGCCATTGATATGGAGCGTCTGACCGGTAACGTAAGCCCCCTCATCACTGGCTAAGTACACAACGCCTGCGGCGATATCTTTACCTTCACCCCTGCGGCCTTGCGGGATGGAGCCAAGGATTTTTTCCTTCACTGCATCGGGCAAGCCATCAGTCATGTTGGATACGATAAAGCCAGGTGCGATGCAGTTAACCGTGATGTTACGTGCAGCCAATTCTTGCGCCAAGGATTTGCTCATACCAATTAAACCAGCCTTGGATGCAGCATAGTTCGCCTGCCCCGCATTACCGGTGACGCCAACAATCGATGTGATATTGATGATGCGACCCGTGCGACGGCCCATCATACCCTTGGTTACCGCGCGGATGAGGCGGAAGGCAGAAGAAAGATTTACATCCAATACCTGTTGCCAGTCTTCATCCTTCATACGCATGGATAGACCATCGCGCGTCAGGCCTGCATTGTTTACCAAAATATCGATACCGCCGCCCATGGCTTCTTCGGCCTTCTTTACCAATTCAGCTGGCGCGGCAGGATCGGATAGGTTGGCGGGCGTGACAAATGCCTTATCGCCTAATTCCTTTTTCAAGGCTTCCAATGCTTCAACCTTCGTGCCTGATAACGCAACCATAGCACCTTGTGCAACCAATGCCTTTGCGATTGCGCCGCCAAGGCCGCCCGATGCACCGGTAACCAATGCGCGTTTTCCGTTTAGATTAAACATGAGCAACCCTTTCTATACTGTTTTTAAAAATGCTTCGATATCCTGCGGGGTGTGCAGGGAAGTAACTTGGATGTCTTTATCAATACGCTTCATCAGGCCAGCCAGAACAGTGCCACTGCCCGCCTCAATAGCGCCTTCAACACCTTTTTCCTTGAGGTAAAGCATGCTTTCGCGCCAGCGCACCGCACCAGTGACCTGTGCCACCAACAGCTTGCGTATTTCGTTTACATCGGTTTGTTCAGATGCGGTGACATTTGCAATAACAGGCACAACTGGCGCATTCATTTTAACTTGCGCTAAGGCTTCCTGCATGGCGTCTGCTGCAGGTTGCATCAATGCGCAGTGGAATGGTGCGCTGACAGGCAAGATGACCGAGCGTTTGAATCCTTTGGTTGCAGCGATAGCCACGGCGCGTTCAATCGCTTCCTTATGACCGCTGATGACAACCTGCCCTACTGAATTATCATTAGCGGCGGCGCAAACCTGACCCTGTGCGGCTTCGGTTGCAATTTCTGCGGCTTGCTGCATATCTACGCCAAGCAATGCCGCCATGGAACCAACCCCAACTGGAACGGCTGCCTGCATTGCGCTGCCACGTTTACGAAGCAAACGGGCGGTATCAGAAATACTGAATGTGCCAGCCGCGCAAAGTGCAGCATATTCTCCAAGTGAATGCCCCGCAACATAACGGGCCAAATCAGAAACTTTTTTACCGCCCTCTTTTTCAAGAACACGCACGACTGCCATGCTGACTGCCATCAGTGCAGGCTGAGTATTTTCGGTCAGTTTCAAATCGGCATCGCTGCCTTCGAACATCAATTGGCTGAGTTTTTGGGACAGTGCGTCATCGATTTCCTGAAACACATCCTTGGCTGCCTGAAAAGCGCCACAAAGTTCCTTGCCCATGCCGATGGCCTGACTGCCCTGCCCTGGAAATAGTAATGCCCGTTTCATTTATTAAGTCCGTTCAAATATCGTGTGAATCTGATAGAAAGAAGTGCTAATCAAGTCACTTGCAAGGGTGCTGTCAAGCCTGTCTAATTGATGTATTGGCGCGATTGCTCTGGGCTCAAGAAGTATTGGGTCCAAGCGCGACTGCTTATGAGGATACAAAAATGATTGTTATTACCGGCGGGGCGGGATTTATCGGCTCATGTTTGGCGGCTAGCCTTGAAAAGGCCGGCCTTGGCCCCATCGTGATTTGCGACGTTTTGGGCAAAGGCCAGAAATGGCGGAACATTGCCAAGCGCACCCTCTATGACATCATCACCCCTGAGCAGCTTTTTCCGTTTTTGGAAGCAAACCAAAAAAGCATCGAAATGATTTATCATATGGGTGCGATTTCCAGCACGACCGAATTGGATGCGGATGTGATTGTTGCCAACAATTTCCGCTTATCAAAAGATTTGTTCACGTGGTGTAGTGAAAAACGCAAGCGCATCGTCTACGCATCCTCTGCCGCAACCTATGGTGATGGCAAACAGGGCTTTGATGATAAGGAAGACTTAGCACATCTAAAACAGCTTCGTCCGCTAAACCCGTATGGGTGGAGCAAACATGCCTTTGACCAGTTTATTACCCAGACGCGTGAAGATGGTGAACGTTTTCCAGCACAGTCGGTTGGATTGAAATTCTTCAACGTCTATGGCCCGAATGAATATCATAAAGAAGGCCAGCGTTCGGTGGTGCACCAGATTTTTCCGATTGCAGCCAAGGGCGATGCCTTTTCACTTTTCAAATCCCACCACCCTGATTATGTCGATGGCGGGCAATTGCGAGATTTTATATGGGTGCAGGATTGCGTGGATGTGATGATATGGCTTTATCACCACCCGCGCGTAAACGGCCTGTTTAACGTTGGAACGGGCGAATCGCGCAGCTTTGTGGATTTGGCGCGGGCGGTTTATATTGCTTGTGGAAAAGAGCCCAACATCACCTACCGTGATATGCCCGAAGAACTTCGCAAACATTACCAGTATTTCACTCAGGCCAATATGCAGAAGCTGAAAGCAGCCGGATACACAAAACCATTCACACGTCTTGAAGACGGCGTGAGCGCGTATGTAAAAGAATACCTCGTCACCCCTGATCCTTATTGTTAACGTATCCTCATGCAATTCGAACTCATCAAGCACCTTGAAGAATTACCCAGCAACCCGATTTTAGTAGTCGGCGACGTAATGCTGGACAGATTTATGTATGGGCAGGTTGATCGTATTTCACCCGAAGCACCTATTCCCGTCATGCGGTATGTGCGCGAAATTTCAATGCTGGGCGGTGCGGGCAACGTGGTGCGCAACTTGGTAAGTTTAAATCAACGCTGCGATTTAATTGCGGTGGTGGGTTCTGATCCGGCCGGGTTTGAAGTAGCCAAACAGCTTTCCCAAGATGAAGGCGTAACCCCACATTTATTGACCGATAAAGAGCGCCCCACGACCATTAAAACACGTTTTGTTGCTGGCATTCAGCAAGTTTTACGCTGCGACGTGGAACGCGCAGAGAATGTAAGCGCGGCAATTGAAGACCAGGTGACCATGCGCCTTAAGCTTGCGATACCGCAGGTGAGCGCCGTGATTTTATCCGACTATGCCAAGGGCGTATTGACTCCCAAAATTATTGCCACCTGTATTGAGCTTGGCAAACAACATAACAAGCCAGTGGTGATTGACCCCAAGGGCCGCGACTACACACGCTATACCGGCGCGACAGTGGTTACGCCAAACCGCAAGGAGCTTTCAGAAGCCAGCGGTCAGGAAATCAAGACAATTGACGATGCCGTTAAAGCATCCCGTAATTTGATTGAGAAATTCAAGTTCACTGCTGTGCTTGCCAAGTTGGGCGGCGACGGCGTGTGCTTAATCGTGGCGGGTAAAGACCCCATTCACATCAAGGCGACTGCGCGTGAAGTATTCGACGTATCAGGCGCAGGCGATACCGTGATTGCCGGATTTGTTACCGCCATTGCTGCAGGCATGAGCATGGAAGAAGCCGCCGTTCTTGCCAATGAGGCAGGTTCAATTGTGGTAAGCAAGGTGGGCACGGCAACCGTGACCGTTGATGAACTCATCAATAATCTGCGTCAGATTGAAGACCGCGACATGAGTGAAAAAGTTCTATCGCAAAATAAAGCGATTGAGTTAGTTGAACGGTGGCGTAGACAGGGATTGAATGTCGGCTTTACCAATGGCTGTTTTGATTTGGTGCATCCGGGGCATATCTCCCTACTCCAGCAATCACGCAAGGCTTGTGACAGATTGGTCGTTGGCCTGAATAGTGATGCGTCGGTTAAGCGACTAAAAGGGTCAGAACGCCCCGTACAAAACGAAAAAGCACGCGCGACGGTTCTGGCTACATTATCACCGGTTGATTTGGTGGTCATCTTTAATGAAGATACGCCACTTGAACTTATCAAGGCGTTGCGCCCGAATGTATTGATAAAGGGCGCCGATTATACCGTGGACACGGTTGTGGGCGCGCAGGAAGTGCAAAGCTGGGGTGGTCGTGTGGTACTGGCCAATCTGGTTGAAGGACAAAGCACCACCAACACCATCAAAAAATTGAAATCATCTGGTGCATGAAAACTGTTATCAACTATCTCAAGCCCCAATCGGGCAATGCTCCATCAGAAATATTCGGTATAGATGTAGCCATTACTACGTTTTTGAAAGCGTTTTTCAAATATAGCCGCGCGGCTGAGTTTTTCTTTTTTCCAGGCAGTGATGAAAGCGCAGAAGAATTAAAAAACATCGCGCGCTCCGAGCGAATAGATTTTAGTCGTTGCGCACTTGTTCCAGCCGCCAATCCCGCCTATGCGATGCAAGATGTGGATTTGGTTTTCCGCCCTGACCCGAATTTAGGCGAGCACATATGGCGCCGCTTGCAATTGCAAGGGCAAGGCTATGCTATCTCGAGCATTGTTCACACTATGTCAGGTGAACGTATAGCCGATGTGTTGATGCAATATCTAACCGCGCCAACGCAAGCAGGTGATGCAATTATTTGCCCATCACGCGCGATACGCGATTGCATCAAATCACTCTGGGATATTCAAAACGACTATCTGGAACACCGGTTTCGTGGCCATTTTACCTGCCCCGTCGATTTGCCAGTTATCCCGCTTGGTATCCACACATCCAAATTTCACAGCATCACCACACCGCAACATCGTGCGGCGCAACGAGCCGCATTGCGGATTGCTGATGACGAAGTCGTCATTCTTTATATTGGTCGTCTTAGCTATGCCACCAAGGCACACCCGATTGCACTACTCAAGGCCGCTGAGTTAGCGGCCCAACGTGCCCCGTCCAAAAAAGTACGTTTGGTGATGTATGGCTTCTTTAAGCCAGAGCTTATGGAGCCGGAATTCCGTGATCTTGCAGCTGATATTTGTAAAACCGTGCCGGTGGATTTTGTGTTGAATAATGACCCGCGTTTTCCAGATGGGTTATGGGCATGCGGCGATATTTTTTCATCGCTGATTGATAATATTCAGGAAAGCTTTGGATTCACGCCTATTGAAGCCATGGCCTGTGGGCTTCCGGCTGTTATTAGCGATTGGGATGGATACCGCGACGGGGTGCGCGACGGGGTTGATGGCATGCTTATTCCGACCATCAGCATTGCGCCGGGCAATAATTTGGATGTTGCGCAGCATTATTATAATATGCGCAATTACGGAGATTACCTCATTCGCAACAATCAAACGGTCGCCGTTGACATTGACCGCGCGGCAGATGCGTTTGTGACACTTATTAACGATAAAGAAAAACGTCTGCAAATGGGCGCATCGGGGCGCAAACGCGCAACCGAGCTGTATGACTGGAAAGTTATTATTCCAGCCTATGAAGATTTATGGGAAGAACAGGTGCGCAAACGCAAATCCGCACATTTGTCACCACCCGCACCAGCCAATTGGCCAGCAGCGCATCCGGCCTATCCTGACCCATCGAGTATGTTTGGATGTTTCCCCAGCGGGCATTTGGTTGGAACAGACCGTTTGGAAATTCTGGCCAAGACACATGATATTGAAATCATCGCCAAGCATCGTATGAACATGTTTGGTATGGATATGTTGTTGCCAGAGCAAACCATGAGCCAGATTATGGGTGTACTGTACCACACAACTAAAGAACAGAAACACCCTACCCTGTTTGAAATTCAACACGGTGTTGGCATTACTGATACACCGCGCTTTATGCGCACCATCGCATGGTTTTTAAAGATGGGATTAATGCGTATTCATCGCGCCTAAGCGGAGCAAATATGACCAAAGTGTTTTTAATATGCCTTGCGCTTATTGGCTTGGCAGTTCCGGTTTCTGCCCAAGACTATCCTGATGGGACGGCCCGTGTTCTTGAACTTGCGCAGAAACAACCACAGTACATGGACGCCATCCAGCTTAATCCAAAGGTTGTTCCCACATCAGATGGCCGAAGTTTTTATCTCATTTGGAAACGCGAGGGCGAAAATCCAACGAACTGGATTGTGTCGCTTCATGGGCATGATAGTTTTGCAACCGATGATTTGGTTGCATGGTCACGCCATTTAGCTGGCAAGAACATTGGTTTAATATCGCTGCAATGGTGGCTGGGCGGTAGTGAGGCGAATTACCTTGCGCCTAATGAAATCTACCGCGAGATTGACATAGCCATACGTAATCTTGAGGTTAAGCCAAAGCGTATCATGCTGGAAGGATTTAGCCGAGGTTCGGCCAATATCTATGCCGTCAAAGCACTGGATGTTCATTCGGGCAATAACTATTTCAATTTGACCGTCGCCAATGCGGGCGGCGCAATGACCGATTATCCGCCCAATAAAGCCATTTCAGCTGGTCGGTTTGGGGCAAGGCCATTTGATGGAACCATATGGGTTACTGTGTGCGGTATGAAAGATGAAAACCCCGAACAGGATGGTTGCCCGGCTATGCGCCGTGCGGCAGAATGGGTAACTGTATTGGGCGGCGTGATAACCGACCGGATTGAAGATCAGAATCTTGGTCATGGTGCGCTCCACATGAGTCCGCAAAACGTAAACCACTTATTGGATATTTTTCAAAACCCGAACCCGTAATATGAACGAAGCCTATTTCTTCATACTATTCAAATTATTAACCGGCATTGTTGTTGGCGGGGTATTGGGCAGCTTTTTTGGTCTTGTTTATCATCGGCTACCTAATGGCGAGTCCATTATCAAACCACGTTCACATTGTGATGCATGTAAACACCCACTTGAAGCGCGAGATTTAATTCCCATTGCATCCTATTATCTTAACAAGGGTGAATGCCGTTTTTGCCATGCATCCATTTCGCAAAGCCATGTGATTATTGAGGCCGTGTTTATGGCCATTTGCGTGATTTTTATTTTCATTGTTTTTCCGACGCATGTGGAAATACAGGCGCCGATTAATGATTTTATTCATCAGCGCTAAATTATTTTGTTTTTGCCCGTGGATGTGATTTTTCAAACACCGCCAGCAAACTGTCTTCATCGACTTTAGTATATTGCTGGGTGGTTGACAGGGATGCGTGTCCCAATAGTTCCTGAATGCTGCGCAAGTCTGCGCCGCTGTTGAGGAGATGGCTGGCGAATGAATGGCGAAGTGCGTGCGGCGTTGCATAATCAGGCAATAAATATTGCTGACGGATAGACCGCATGGCGCGTTCAGCAACTGCAGGATTAAGCCGCGCGCCCTTTTCGCCACGAAAAATTGCTTCATCATCCTGCATGGCGAAGGGACAGACCTTCAGGTAGTCCTTCAATGCGGCTTTGACTTCATCCAGTAAAGGGACGATGCGTTGCTTGCGGCCTTTGCCCGTAATGGTCAGCTGGCCGGATTGAATGGCATGCCAGTCTATGCCGTTTAATGATAATGCTTCGCTGATACGCAGGCCACATCCGTACAGAAGCATAAACAATGCACGGTCACGCACGCCCACCCAATCAGGGCGAACCACTTCGGCGTTATCAATCAAATCATCGAGTTGATGCGACGATAATGGATGCGGGGTTCGTTGCGGTTTTTTAGGCAAACGAAGGGTTTGCAATACAGCATTTTGAACCAGTTTTTGTTTAGTGAGCCATTTATAAAAACTACGTACCGCAGAAATTGCACGCGCACGGCTGGCGGCAGCGATGCCATTGCTTGCCAAGTCAGCCAGCCAGGCGCGCGCCTCAATAATATCCAGTTTGTTGAAATCAGAAACAAGAATAGCCTGACCGCGATAATTACCCAGAAAGCCGATGAATACACGCACATCATGAGCATAATTGGTAACGGTATGAATGGATTGATCGCGGATGTCGGTTAAATGCGATAGCCAAGCATTCACGGCTTCTTCCGCATTGCTGGTATGCGACAGTTTTATTTCGCTATGTTGGATGCGAGCCATTGCCGACCTAACCGTTCAACACAACGCGCGAGAAACACATAAGGTTCTAATGCCTGACCTAGGGATAAATATTGCGCGTCACGGTTTGCCATGACCAGCGCGCCGCGACGATCGCCCGTTTTAATTGGCAAACAAATGGCGAATGCCATTTGTGCTGATTGTTCAGGAAACAGGCTTTCCAACTGATTACGGTCTTCAATGATGTGATATTCGGTTGCCGCGAACGCAGCATTGACCATAAACGCAGGAATGGGACGGAAAAACGATGAAAACGCACCTATTTTATCATCGCTTTGGCGTTCATAAATAAGATTGATGGCATCAAAACCAAGCAAGCGAGCAACATCGTCTTGCAGTATTTGTACAGCATCAGATAGCGTTGCTGCATCATGCAACATAATTACGGCTTCATGAACAACTTGTACACGTTGCCAATAGAGGCGACTGCCTTCGATAATCTCGCTGCGGTCCTGAC
>JAYRWY010000014.1:0-22393 GCA_041917755.1 Alphaproteobacteria bacterium | reverse complement strand
CGGACTTGCAGGTGCAACAGTAACCCTGGGTGATGACCGTGTGGCAGGTGACGTGCTCACTACATCTTATACGGCAGCTAACTTCGGTGATAAGAACGTAGGTACCGGTAAGAGCATCAGCGTTACCGGCATCGGATTGACCGGAACTGATAGCGGTAATTACAGCTTTAACACCACGGCGACGGCATCGGCAGATATCACGCAGCGTTCATTGACGATTAGCGCGACAGGTAGCAACCGCGTTTATAACGGACTTGCAGGTGCAACAGTAACCCTGGGTGATGACCGTGTGGCAGGCGATGTGCTCACCACATCTTATACGGCAGCTAACTTCGGTGATAAGAATGTAGGTACCGGCAAGAGCATCAGCGTCACCGGTATCGGATTGACCGGAACCGATAGCGGCAATTACACATATAATACATCCACCACTGCATCAGCAAGTATTACGAAACGTGCCCTGACGATCAGTGCTACTGGTACTGATAGGGTCTATAATGGTTTGACGAGTGCGGCTGTGACGTTGGCAGATAATCGTCTAGCAGGTGATGTTCTAACAGCATCATATGCAGCGGCTAATTTTACTAATAAGCATGTAGGTATCGGCAAGAGCATCAGCGTTACCGGCATCGGATTGACCGGAACCGATAGCGGCAATTACAGCTTTAACACCACGGCGACGGCGTCGGCAGATATTACGCAGCGTTCATTGACGATTAGCGCGACGGGTAGCAACCGCGTTTATAACGGACTTGCAGGCGCAACAGTAACCCTGGGTGATGACCGTGTGGCAGGTGACGTGCTCACCACATCTTATACTGCTGCGAACTTCGGTGATAAGAACGTAGGTATCGGCAAAGCAATAAGCGTAAGCGGTCTAAGCCTAAGCGGCGCGGATAGCGCAGACTATGTGTTTAATACGACTGCTACGGCATCTGCAGACGTTACGCAGCGCGCACTATTAATCAGTGCAGTGGGTACAAATAAAAATTATGACGGCACAGTGGGAGCCAGTGTAACGTTGAGTGATAATCGTATTACAGGTGATGTATTATCTACATCATACACAGCAGCAACTTTTGCAGATCAGAACGCCGGAACATCCAAGCCAATTAGCGTGACAGGTATTATCCTGAGCGGAGCGGACAGTGCTAACTATTCTTACAATAGTTTTGCAACAGCGTATGCAAGCATTATCGATCCAAATGCTCCGACCGTAGTGGTTGTGGTTCCGACGGTGCCTGTTCTTGTGCCATCAATTCCTGGTCAGGCGATTGTTGTACCTTTGGCGATGCAAATCCCCAATACAGTTAAAAAATCACTGCAGGATCCATTGCCGGCTGTGAATGTAGATCATCTTCCTGAGTTTTTACTATTTGATGATGAATGGCAAAAGCGCCAGCATAGACTGCCCAGAGTTGGCATGTTGCGATAATACCCGCTGCATAATTGCAGGTAATACACGCCTCACAGCTAGTTATAAAGTTACTTCAAATATCGTGCCTCTTGCCTTATAACCTAGGCATGAAATGCTGCATTATCTCCGCATTGTATCCACCTCATGTTGTTGGCGGTGCTGAAAAAGTTACCGCAAAGCTAGCTGCCGGATTGGTGCGTGCCGGACATAGCGTGGTAGTAATTACCCTTCACAATAAGCCTGACCCGCATACCGAGTATATTGACGGCGTGAAGGTCTATTATCTGCCAATCGATAATATATACTGGCCATATGGTTTATCGGCTAAGCCATCTGTTATTGAACGATTGATTTGGCATTGCGTGGATATGTGGAATTTTAAGGCTGCGTCACGCGTAGGAAAAATATTGGATGAAGAACAGCCTGATATTCTGAACACCAATAATCTAGCTGGGTTTTCTGTGGCTGTATGGGCGCAGGCTAAAAGACGCGGTATTCGAATTATCCATACGCTTCATGATTATGCGCTGCTATGTCCGTCGAGCACATTATATAAAAATGGAAAGATCTGTGAAACACGGTGTGCGGCATGCGTTGCGATGAGTCAGACCAAATATATTGCTTCTGGTTTAGTTGACCAGTTGGTGGGGGTTAGTAAGTTTGTGGCCGAAAGACATGAACAGGCCGGGTATTTTCCAAACGCAAAGCAACAAGTTATACGAAACATATGTGAATTATCCGGGGCGCAGGACAAAAAACATACAGAAACCAACAGAGAATTTACATTTGGGTTTATTGGACGGGTAGAAGAAGAAAAAGGTGTCGAGATATTATTGCAAGCGGCTGTGTTTTTACCAGCTACTGGTTGGCGATTACTTATCGCAGGCCGTGGCCGTGATGATTATGTTGCACAGCTTAAAAGCAAGTATCCGCAAAGCAATATCCAATGGTTAGGGTTCACCAAAGCCGAAGAGTTTTATACACAAATTGATTTACTAATCGTTCCTTCCTTGTGGCCGGAGCCACTACCTGGAGTCATTGCCGAGGCTGGCATCCGTAGTATCCCTGTAGTCATTTCCAACATGGGAGGTATGCCGGAATATCTTGATATGGGTTTGTCAGGTGAAGTTGTGCCTGCAGGTGATGTAGAACGCTTGGCAGATGTCATGAGTAAGGCGATTTCCGGGCGTGGAGTTATGTTGAACGCTCCTACGGATGTAAGTCGACTTACAGGTTTGTTTGATGCAAAGACTATCGTTGAGGCATATACAAAAGTATACACAACTGATGGCTAGCTTTGTGTAGTCGCCTCTGTTGAGGTTGGCATTATATTTCTGGCAGGTACACCAAAAGCAGTCGCATTTTCCGGAACGTCTTTGACGACAACAGAATTGGCGCCAATTTTCGCATTTTTACCAACAGTAATAGCCCCCACAATCACAGCGCCCGAATGAATCTGCACTCCGTCATGAATAACTGGATAATCATTCTCGGCTTCGGCATTTGGACGGCCAATTGTAACATTTTGATTAATACGGACATTGCGACCAATCACAGTTTTACTGCCTATTACTATGCCATATGGATGAGGAAAGTGTACGCCACTGCCTAGAGTAAGCAGGGGGCCAATATCGGAGCCAAAGTAAATTGAAGTAGCATACCAGATAATCCAACGTAGGGGTTTGCCGATCAATGGCAGTGAGCGCAAAAGCTCTTGCAAGCGAATTGAAAATGATAATTGAAAACCTGGAGTGAAGAAAAATAAACGGAAAGGGGTTAATATCTTCTGTCTGAGAGTAAGATTATGGCAATAATTTTTTGCGTCAGCAGATAGCTTTTCAATAAATCCTTCAGATGAAATTTGCGGTGATGTCTGTGTCATTAAGATGTCTGGCCAGTTGAAGGAGGGTGTTGTAAGAAATTTTTAGTTGGTTCCATTGATTTTCCAATGAGTAGACCGGTTACAAAAGCAATATATGGAGACTCGATACCATTGGATGTGATGCCGTTTAGGAACACAAATACAGTCATTCCATAGTAGATAAGATGTTTCCTGAAATCCTGTTTTGGCCATTTTCGATAGCCTGTAAGCAGATACCAGAAAAACAATAAACTAGCGATGCCGAAGGTAACATGCAAATACACGAATAGGTTGTCGCCAGCATTAAATCTTGATGGTTCGAAAAAAGTTTGTGCAGTTCCAATGCCACCTAATCCTCGACCAGAGGCAATGGCTATCGGATTATCATCATCTAATAACAAGTTCCATGCACTTGGCCACATATATGCCATGCGGTCGTAAAGCGAGGAAAGGCTTATGAAGCCATAGCTTGCAAAATTCAGTGATCTGGACTTTTCGCTGAGGCTGAAGATTGGCATAAGTATCACCATAAGCGACATTGCAATCAATGAACTTTTTATGAAGCCTTTGCGATGGGTAATGGATGACGAGGAGATAGAAGCGATTTGTTTGGTCTTGGAGCTGCTACGTCTAACCGCCAACATAAGAAGAATTGGCGTTACTATAGTAATCAGCAGTGTTATTTTTGATGTAGTTAAATAAACTGCAATCACAGATAGCAGCCAAATGATGATTTTGTAAGCTAGACGTATATTAGTGCACAATAAAATGATGCAGGGTAGTGTGATCTCTATCGCAGTTATGGAGCTGCTTCGAGAAAAACCTGAAAACCTTTCGACGCCTATCGCCCACCATTGCTTGGAGGCCTGCATCGTTTTTCCTAAGACTTCGTAGGTTTCGCCCGTCCATGGAAAACTGATTTGAGAGTTTAAAAGTATACCAATAATTGCGATGAACCAGAAAATCGGTACTTTTTTTAAAAATGTATCTTCAAGTTGAAATATTGAAAACAGTAAGCCAATAAAGAATGGAGACCAAAGATAGCATGCAAGTGCAATGGATCCTGGATGTCTGCCTAGTAACAGCCCGATTGATATATTTATAACGAAAAGTGCAAGGAAAACCCCTGTGCTTCTATGTAAGCGCATGGCTGCGCCGTAGTACGCATAGTATGAAATTACAACAGCAATTCCAAATAAGGATGGAATATAAGATAAGAAAAGCATTGATGACTTGATACATAAATACTTAATCACCCCGCCAAGTATTTCATAAAAAATAATCAACAGCATTGCAGTTGATAGTACACCTTTTAACAGTACAAGGGCTTTGGCCGGAACAATCTTATGGGGATGGTCGTTCATTTGACAAAAGCTGTTATGCAGTGCGTGTGGTCTGCGTGAATTCTATTGGTAGATTTATCAATTGATACAAGCATAGGCAAGGTGGATTTAAGGGCGCATAACAATTGGATTAAGAGGTCATGATAGCTGCATGGAACTTTGAAAATATAACAATAAATATCCCCTAAATATTAGATATTATAAGCACTCAAAATAGTGTATGCGTGCTGCAAATGGAATTGAAGCTGAAGGTTGTTATGGAGCTCAAGCGAATTAATGAAATCGATGGAATGCGTGCGGTCGCTATGACGATGGTAATTGCACAGCATTGTGGAATTTTACCATTTGGCTGGACAGGAGTTTGGCTGTTTTTTTTAATTTCTGGATATGTCATTACGCGTAATTTTCTAAATAGCACTGAGCCTTTAAATGGTCCGTTTCATGAATATTACCAATTCATGCGTCGAAGGTTTTTTCGAATTGTTCCTGTTTATGTATTTTTTATCGGTGTATTTTCTATCGTATGTGTGGCGTACGGTTATCCAGAAAATCTAAAGATACTGCCGTACTTACTTACGTTTACTTACAACTGGCAGATGATTTTCGATTGGGCCAATTTAGAAACAGCAATGCCCGCAATGCAGCATTTATGGACCATAAGTGTAGAAGAACAGTTTTATGTCTTTTATCCTTTGTTGTTCTTATTCATGCCGGCACGGTGGTATAAAGCCAGCCTGTGGATTTTGATTGGACTGGGGCCAATTATAAGGGCGCTTTTTTATGTGTGGCTGGAGCGGCATAATCCTGACCCTAAATGGATTGCGCTTGGGGGCTATATGGCGTCATTTGCTCAGTTTGATGCCTTTTTATTAGGCGCACTAATTGCAAATTTTGAAAAACATCTGATCAATAATCCAAAGTTTGTCAAAAATCTCAGTTTGATTACATTCATTGCTTCTATGGCTTACTTCCTGGCGTATGTGCTAGTTAATCGCAACACTGGCGCAACCGGTATGGCCCAATTTTATAATATTGTTTCTGGAGTAGTGGTTGGTCAGGGGCGAGAGCATATTGTATACATAGTAGTGGATATGGTTGCGGCGACTGTCTTAATTCATGGGATTATAGGTAGCCAAATCACAAAAATATTTGCTCATCCAATACTGAGCTATGTCGGGCGAATATCATATGGCGGATACTTGTATCATGGCTTAGTGCTTTGGTTCGTTCACTATTATGTCATGAAACCAGCCGACATGCAGATACCATATAGACCATTAGTCTTTATATTTGTATGGGTAGTTACCATATTTATGGCTACGCTATCCCATCGTTATCTTGAACAGCCAATACTGCTGTGGAGCAAAAAGGTAAAGTAAGGAATGCTATTAAAACACTCACTCATTTATTCGGCCGTGCTTTTATTCAATGGCTTGTTGGGTTTTGTAGCGGTTTCACTTTACACGCATATTCTAAGCGCAGAAGCTTATGGCTATTATTCCTTATGCTATAGCGCGGCAATTTTTATCGCCTTGGTTTCATTTGAGTGGCAACGCATCTCCCTTATGCGGTTTAGCCAAAGTGAGGTGGGTGCGCAGATTTTATCAGCCAGTTTGGCATTATATCTTTTGTTTGTTTGTATCATCCTGATCTCAACAGGCGCTGCCTATGGATTGAATGTTAACCTGTGGTTTCCTGCCCATGGTTGGATTGGTGTGGGAATGTTTTCAGCAAGCTATGCTGTATCTGAAATGTTTCTTTCCCTGGCGCGTGCCACATTGAAGCCAGCCCTATTTGCAAGCATGCAAATGGTTAGAGGGTGTCTTTCACTTTTATTTGGTGCCTTGGCTGCAATATATACCCAGCAGTTTTATGGATTATTGGCAGGAATGTCGCTCGCCAATCTTTGCGTGATTGGATACGGTTTATGGCGCAATTCCGAATGGAGAACTTTGCGTCCTGTCTTGCCGAGCAAGGACAGCCTCTCCATTTTAATGACATTCGGATTGCCGATTATATTTAATACTGCAACCATGCTGTTCTTATCAGTGGCTGATAGATATGTCATAAGCCATTTTCATGGAGCGGCGATTGTTGGCGCTTACGCAGCTGCGAGTGATCTTACGCAGCGTGTGCTACAAATGTTGGCGTCTGGTATAAATTTGGCCGCATACAATTTAAATATCCAAGCTTATGAACGTGATGGTTTGTCAGCAGCGGAACAGCGAATTAAGCTCAGTTTGGTAGTCTTAATAACCATATTATTTCCTGTTGCGGCGGGTATCTCATTGGTTTCTGCACCTATTGCAAAACTTTTGTTGGGTGAAGCTGTGCAGGCTGCGGCTATTGATTTAATGCCGTACTTATCAGCGGCCGCTGTCATGCAAATTTTACGAAGCTTTTATCTGGAGCAACCTTACCATCTATTAAAAACAACAAAACTATTATTGGTACCATTTATGGCGGCCGCAGGTGTCGCGCTTGCAGCGTGGGTTGTGCTCGTTCCAGATTATGCCGGAAAGGGAATTGTGTACGGTTTGCTCTTGGCGCACCTCATTGGTGGTTTTATGACGTTGCATGGGTTGAGAGGAAAGTTCCAAATGCATCTTCCGGTGCGCGAGATTATGATTGTTGCTGGCGCGACCTTGATTATGTCGGTTGTGGTTGGTTTGGATTGGCCAGAAAATAGTTTGATGTTGATTGGACGTATATTTGCTGGTGGCATCGCGTATGCCACCATACTATTTGCAGTCAATCACCTGGGTGTAAGGACTATGTTGATGAATAAGCTCAGGTTATATATCAGCTAATCTACGGATTGTGTGACGAGTAGTGGAGCTCCAGTCAAAATTATAGATGTTGGTATCTTGCCATCGCTTATAACTGTTGTTTCTTTACCTGTGACTGATGTGATTTTCCATACGCCATTTGGAAGGGTATAGGAATAGGTGTCCGTACTATTGTTCGCGGACCATAATGCAAAACCAGATTGCTTATCTTTTTTGAAGCGTAGATTGTATATATTATTCTTGTGATGCAGAATTCTATCGAAACGATAGCCATTGAACGTCGTAGTCAATATGTGAATGGCAGAGTATGACGGTTTTTTAATGTCCTCGTCGTCTGGATTTGGTGTGCCATGGCGAATAACGCCATAGTTATGTTCCCGGTCATCTTCATCCGTGCCGGCATCTTGCCAACTATATAGAATGCTAAAAGGCATATTGAGCGATGAGGCAATCAAAAACGAGCGCACAGCGTAGTTCGCTTGCAGTGCTTCATCAATTCCATGTGTTGAATTGTTGTAGCCCCATTCACTGAAAATTAATGGAGCGGTCACACGGTGAGTTCTCAAGGTTGCATTGAGTGATGGTATTTCGTCATACACAGCTTCGGGATTTTTAGGAAACATGTATGGATGAATGGATACGCCATTCATATTTTTTAAAAATTTGTCTTTCAGAACTTGATTGAGGTAGGCATAACCAGCTGCTTTTCTATCTTTATTCGAGTAGCCACATGCTATTGCGGGTCCTATGATTGATTGATGTGGTGCTGTGCGTTTAAGTAATTGAGTGACTTCTCGTGCAAGCGCGATGTAGTTTTGTACGTGTGGACTTGGTTTCCAATAGACCCAGTTTGGCTCGTTATATATTTCCCAGGCAATGTCCTTGCTAGAAAAGTGCAAGGCGGCTTGTTGAACAAAGTTTAGAAAACCCTGGCGGCCTTCCACCGTATAAGGAGATAGGTTATTGTCGTAATGTGGATTGGTATAATCGAGAATAAATAATATTTTTATGCCTGCTTCTTCCAGTGCACTAACAAGTTTGTCGTAGCGTGAAAAATTATAGATTCCTTTTTTTGCTTCAATGGTCGACCAAGGGAGATCGGCACGCACCCAGCCGAAGCCAGCTTGCTTGAGTAGTGCAACGTGTTCATCCACGTTTATGTCAACAAAGTGGATATTTACACCAATGTTGTCTGGAATGGTCGTTGTGCGCAATGATGCAGCGGTGCAGGGTGGTGCAAACAGAACCACTAAGCAGAAAACGGCCCGGATTAAATTAGCGTTCATGTTAGATTACTTTTTATTGATGATATGTTGCGCAAGGTTCATGGCTGTATTCTTCCATGTATATTTACTTAACAATTCATAAGTCGCAGCTTTGTTCGTTGCAAAGTCTGACGGTTTATTCAGGATATTAATCATTAGCTTACTGAGTTGAGTGCTGTCATTCACATTAAAGTAAGTGATGTTGTCTCCGCATACTTCTTCAACTGCTTGTATTTTTGATGCCAAAACCGGGCAACCCATGTATATCGCTTCGAGCGGAGGTAGGCCAAAGCCTTCATAAATGCTTGGAAATATAAAAGCGGTTGCAGTTGTAAGCAGAGCGGCAATTTCCTGATCGCTGAGGCGTCCTGTGAATATTACATTTTGTGAATGGCCTGATTGTACTTCGCCAAAGATGCGGTTATTGCCGCCGCCAACAATCACTAACCGTGCATTTGTCGGGCCAAGTTGATGGAGCGCATCAATTGCCACTTGAACGTTTTTGTTTTTAGTTAGAGAGCCAATGCAGAGAAAAAAATTGCTGTTGGATAAATTCAGTTTATCGATAATACGCAAGTCGGGCACGGCGCGTTGCATGTGATCAACGCCATTATAAAACACACCGATAGATAATGGAGGAAGCTTGAAGATGTCTTCGAGTTCTTTGCGTGAAAAATCCGATACGGTTCCAATGGATGCATGTTGTGCAAGTAATTTACCGAGCGTTTGGTGCACCAACCGATAGACTGCCCCATAAAATACAGGGCGCCGGTACACGCAGGCATCATGGATCATCACGAACTGGCGCGAATGAAAAATCGGGCCTGAATTGCAAAAATTCAGTAAAGTGTCATTACGAGCGGCAAGATATAAGTCAATCTGCTCCCATGCGTGACCTTTCAAATGCCCGGTTTCCTGAACGGTTATTGTTTTTAAGGAAAGGCATTGGCTAGTGTCTTTGGGTGTAAGAATAACCCATTGCACTGCTTGCAGTTCAGCGGGGAGTTGGCGGTCGGATAACAATTGGTCAAATGCATGCACAATCTCGTGCGCAACACGTTGCACGCCTGTAAGTCCTTGGGTTAAAAAACGCCCATTGATGACTATTCTTTTCGTCGAGTTTTGCAAATCTGCTCAATTCTATGGTAATTAGATGTGTCAGATGATAGCAAAGTATTGTGGTAAAGCTATAATGCTGATTACTAAAATCTTATTAGGTTCTTGAGCGATGCGGGTTGCAATTATACATGACTGGCTTGTTACCAAGGCTGGGGCGGAAGCGGTACTTGAGCAGCTTTTGCTTATCTATCCAGGCGCAGATGTATATACCCTTGTTAATTTTTTAAGCCCTGAACATAGCCGTTTATTAAATGGCTCGGTGTGTAAGACCAGTTTTATTCAAAATTTTCCGTTGGCTAAAAAGAACTATCGAGCCTATTTGCCGTTTATGCCACTGGCAGTAGAGCAGTTTGATTTATCAGGCTATGATTTGATCATAAGTTCATCGCATGCCGTTGCAAAAGGCGTGATAACCGGACCCAATCAGTTGCATGTATCATACGTTCATAGCCCTATACGTTATGCGTGGGACTTGCAGCATGTCTATCTGCGTGAAGCAAAATTGACCAAAGGCATTAAGAGTATCTTGGCGCGCGTTATTCTTCATTACATCCGGATGTGGGATTATCGCACTGTGAATGGCGTTGACCATTTCATCGCGAATTCAAATTTTATCGCACGGCGTATTAAAAAGTGTTATGCGCGTGACGCAGAAGTAATTTATCCGCCCGTGTCACTGGATGAGTTCGTAATCGCAGACAAACCTAAAGAGCAATTTTATTTAACTGTTTCGCGCTGTGTAACATATAAAAAAATCCCAATGATCGTGGAGGCATTCTCTCATATGCCAGATAAGCGATTAATAGTAATTGGTGATGGCCCAGAGAAAGAACAAGCGGAGATGGTGGCCGGAACTAATGTAGAATTTTTAGGACATCAGCCGCGTTCCGTGTTGATTGATTACATGCAGCGCGCGAAAGCCTTCGTTTTTGCAGCGGAAGAAGATTTCGGTATCGTACCCGTGGAGGCGCAGGCATGTGGCACGCCAGTTATCGCTTATGGCAAGGGCGGGGCGCTTGAGACCGTACAAGACGGGGTAACAGGATTATTCTTTGATGCTCAGACGCCTGAGGCATTGATGGGAGCGGTAAGTAGATTTGAAACTATAGCATCCAGAATGGATAAAGCAGTTATTCGTAAGAATGCAGAGCGGTTTGGAATTGAGCGTTTCCGTAATGATTTTAAGGCTTTAGTTAATAGGATTATTACGCAACAAACACGGTAAATCTTGTTTTATTGCCAAAAGTATCCACGCTTCTTTTAAGTGGCGCAGTTATTTCACAGTGTATATATATTCCCGACTTTAATTTTCTTCATTTTTCAAAAAATGCAGCGGTATTAGCTGCATTTTTATAGCCAGGTAGATGCCAATATGGATGTAGAACAAGACGATTTTATTTCATCGGGCGAATTACACAAAATTTGGTTCTTTGTTCGTCGTAACGCCATGTTGATTGGTCGTATTTTGTTGGCAACTATTGTGGTTGCGATGCTCATCGCATTCCTGTCTACGCCACGTTACGTAAGTGAAGCTGTTGTAATGATGGATAGCCGTAAAACCCGCGTGACCAATATGGAGGCTGTGGTTTCTAATTTGGCTTTAGATACTTCGGCAGTGCGTTCTGAAATAGATATTATTGAATCCAGAGCAGTGATTGACCGAGTTCAAAAGCAATTGAAACTTAATGAGGATCCGGATTTCAATTCCAATTTGCGAGGCCTTGGATGGCTGGCGAGACTTATTCCATGGAAGCGCAATGCTGAAGACGCAGCAGGCAATGAAAATGCAGAGCGCACATTAATCGCAGATAAATTAAAAAAGAATTTGGAGATTGATAACGATGGACGTTCATATAGCATCGTCATTCGTTTCCGCGATACCGACCCGGTGCGTGCTGCAAAGATTGCAAACGCATTTGCTGATCAATATTTAGTAGATCAGCTGGAGGTCAAATTTGATACCAGTCAACGCGCAAATGAATGGCTCGGTAAGCGATTGGAAACCTTGCGTGAAGAATTGCGCATAAGTGAGAAAGCGGTCGAAGATTTTCGTCAGGCACATAACTTAGTTGGTGCTGATGAAGAAACCATCACCAAGAAGCAGCTTAATGATATTAGCACTCAGCTTATCCAGGCGCGCGCGGAATTATCGCAGGCCGAGGCGCGTCAAAAAACCATTGCCAATTTAAAACAAAATGGAAAAACCGCATCTGTTGTTATGACATCGCCACTTATTCAGCAACTGAAAGGCCAGTTAGCGGAGGTGCGCCGGAAAGAAGCTGATTTATCCGCGCGTTATGGTAACCGCCACCCGACCATGATTAATGTTCACAACGAACTTAGAGATATTTCTGCCAAGGTAGAAGAAGAGACCCAGAAAATACTTAGCGGTGCGGATAGCGATTTAGATATCGCAAGAAGCAAAGTGAAGGGACTGGAAGATGGTATGGCTGCTTTAAAGAGCCAGACGGGTGAGGGTGATCAGGCGATGGTTGCGTTGCGTCAGCTTCGCCGTGAAGCGGATGCCAATAAAACGTTGTATGAAAGTTTCTTATCACGCTTTAAACAGATCGCCGAACAGCAAGATTTCCAAATGGCGGATGCCCGTATTGTGGCTAAAGCAGAGCCCGCACTGCGTGCGTATTATCCAAATCCTGTTATCTTTTTTGCGCTTAGCCTTGTGCTGGGCACCATGCTTGGGTTCGGGGTGGCGCTTATTCTTGAATATATGGAACGCGGCTTTCGTGATCTTAACAGCTTGGAAACCCATTTGGGTGTTGCCGGACTTGGAATAGTGCCATTGATTGATTGCGGTGACCAATTGCCGACAGATTATGTATTGGATAAGCCATTATCGGTTTATGCCGAGGCTATTCGCGGCGTGCGCACTGCTGTGCATTTCTCAAATGTTGATACTCCCCCCCGCGTTATGATGATTACCAGTTCATTGCCAGGAGAAGGTAAAACCATTTTCTCTATGTCATTTGGACGCGTGATGGCAAAGTCAGGAGCCCGCGTATTGCTAATTGATGCCGATATGCGTCGCCCGCGCGTGCACAGCGTGTTAGGTCTTGATAAGAGCAAGCCTGATTTGGCGCGCATCTTAAGCGGTGAAGTGCAATTGGAAGATGCCGTCCAACGTGATGCTAGCGGCATGGATGTGATCATTGCCAGAGCCAAGACCCCCAATCCGCACGATTTGCTTGCATCAAAGCAGATGGAGCGGTTATTAGCCGTCGCACGCGAACGATATGATATTGTTGTGGTCGATACTCCGCCAGTGATTGCGGTATCTGACAGTGCTGTGGTTTCCAAGTTGGTAGATACAACAGTTTATTTGGTGCGTTGGACTTCGACCCCGCGCGAGGTTGTGATGCAGGGTATCAAGCGTTTAACCGACTATAATGTGAAAGTTGCCGGTGTAGTGCTCAACCAGGTTAACCTTGAAGAACAAAAGCAATATGGTTATGGCGATTACGGTTATTACTACGGTAAATATAAAGACTATTATACCAACTAATATTGCTGATCATGGTCAAGGCGGACAATACAATATCGGTTTATGTCGCGGGGCTTGCGATGTTGGCCTTGGTCCTGCTTGGATTTGCCGCAGTTAATTTGTTTGGTACATTCAAGCCTGTGGCAGCAGCAAATGATCAATTGGCTAATCGACTGAATCAAAGTTTTGCCTTGAGCTTCTCCGAGCGGATAAAGGTCTATGCCGATTTGCGCACACAGCAGGAATTATTGCTTATCCAAAATCCAATTGAACCATATGCATGGATGCGCCTTGCATATCTACGAAATATTACGCTGGGAAATCGCCGTCATGCATTTGAGGCGTTAAAATTTGCCGATGTAGTGGCGCATCCCGATAATGTGGGTGGTTTGGAGCGAGTTTTGATGTGGCATGATTATGCTGATGTACAGAACGAGGCAGAGCGAACACATATTAAAGACATGTGGCGTGCTGCATACTGGCAGAATTGGTATAATCTTATGTACACCGCCAAGCGTCGTGACTTGTTAGACGATTTGAAAGCAGCAGTGATGGAAGACCCGGAGCTAGCCGAGATGTGGAATAAGGGCGCCCGTAAGTGAGCTAGGCCTTGTCGCTAGAGCCCCAACTTTGGGCGAGTGCCAGTCCCATAATCATTGCAAAAGGCATGACGACCCCTGGAATCTGCAGGCTGAAATCCATTGCGCTGTGGGTAATCACAACCACGCTTGCTGCAATGCCAATTGCGGGGAACATACCATGGCGGCGGCGCTTGAATAAGCCACGTATGATACCGCTTAGTAACAATAGTACTGCCGTCCATAAGATTAGGCCAACGGGAATGCCTAAATCGACCAGGCTTTCTAATATATCGCTGTGCGCGTGATTAAAGGACCAGGGAATGGTTTCATTATAAAGTCGATAGACGGCATGAAAGGACCCCAGTCCATATCCCAATACTGGATTATCACTTATCGCATTGAGGCATAATTGATAAACGCTGAGGCGTTCAGCGGCCGATTGATCAATAAACAGTTGTGCGAAGTGTTGTGATGATTGCTGGGCAATCATTACGACGCCTATGCATACTATGAATGAAATGCCAAGTAGTGTGATGGCACGCTTCCATTGTTTGGCATAAAGCTGAAAGCAGATGAAGAACGCACCTATGCCAATCATGGCCAATATCAGCCCTGAACGGCAATGACTGAGTAAAATTGCCCCAAAAACGTAGAAAATAAGAAATAGCTGTATGAAAGCTTTATTTTTAAACCATAAGCCAAATTCCTTTATTTTGTGCTTTGGATTAATCTGCCGAATGGTACTTCGCCATGATTGATATAACAGAGCGCAACCGGAGAGCAGTACCATGGCCGCATAAATAGCAAAATGGTTTTTGCTTATAAAAGTTGAAGTAAAATCGTATTCATATTGGGTTTTATCTACCCACAAAACCTTGGTGCTGCCGGTAAATATATTTAAATAGCCGTAAAAACAGAGTGCTATGCCGGAATACCATAGTGCCTGTAGCATCAAGCGTGCCCGCGCAACGTCAGTGGCAAGAATATAGGCAAGTATGCCTGCGCTTAGGTAGGTTATAAGGCGGTTTAAGCAGAAGAACGCTTCATCACGCCATAAGGCGATGCTGCCGGCTATTTCCGTTTGAAGATTTTTTCCAGCTTCTTGCCATAGTGGATGGTGCAGCGAGTGCGGCATAAAGCTTTGGGTTTGTAAAAAACCCCACGCAATAACCACACAAAAAAGCACAAGGGATAATTTTATACGCCTTGGCCAATAACATTCTTGCAAGGCTGATTTTTCAAATATGAGGGCCAGTGCTGATAGGGCCAGACCAATTTGTGAAAGTCCAAAAGGAATATCACGGTTGCCACCAAAGCCCAGTGGCAGGAGGGTGATGCTGAGGATATATAAGCCCAGAGCAAGATGCTCCAAGGTGAGTCTGGATAATGAAGGGAAATTTAATAGTTGCATTCAGCAACGATAAATATAATCCCCGCTGTGGTCAATGAAGGCTATTCATCATCCATTACGACATGTTCTTTGGGGGCGTGCTTTGCCAAAATGCGCTGTAGCGTGCGACGGTGCATGTTCAAGCGACGTGCAGTTTCGGAGATATTGCGGTCGCATTGTTCGAAAACGCGTGAAATATGCTCCCAGCGAACCCGTTCAGCCGACATGATTTGCTCTGGCGGCGGGGGGAGAGCATCATCTTTTTTGGCTAATAATGCGTTTTCAATGACATCGGCATCTGTTGGTTTTGCCAAGTAGTCTACCGCGCCAAGCTTCATGCTTTTGACGGCGGAGGCAATATTTCCATAAGCAGTCAGGATAACGATGCGCATATCGGGGTTAACTTTGCGTAGCTCTTCCACGACCACAAGGCCATAGCCATCGATTAGACGTAAATCAACCACAGCATAGTTGAGAGGGGTTTTACGGGCTGCTGCGACGGCGTCTTTTACGGATTCCGCAGAGATAACAGTGAACCCTTTTCGCTCCATGGCTCTTGCCAAACGATTGCGTAGGGGGGCATCGTCATCGACGATAAGCAGTTGTTTTGTTGCTTCATTAGTCATAACTGCATTTAAGCATCAAGATTGAACGTTGTCTCATTGCTATTATGTCGCAGGCTAGCCATTAATTGTTAATTACTGGTGGTTAATTGGGTTGAAATTGCCAACTAAGCGTAATTAACGCGCCGCCCATCGAGCCATTAGCAAAGGTAACATTGCCGCCACTGCGTTCCAAGAGCATTTTGGCGATAAATAGGCCCAGTCCCATACCATGTTCACCTTCTTTGCGGCCACTGGCGTAGGCGGTTCCCAATCGGGGCAAAAGTTCTTCAGAAAAGCCGGGGCCGTCATCTTCAATACGCATGGTGACGGCTTGGCCTTGCCAGTGGATCATAATTCTCACCACGCTCTTGGCGAATTGACAGGCATTGTGAAGGATATTGCCAACGCCGTGCATCAGGCTTGGGCTGAGGGGCCAAAGGGGTTCATCGCCGATGCCATCTGCTATAATTTCTATGGCGATATTTTCGCGGCGGTAGGGATCAAGCACGCGCAAGATATAATCACGCAAAGGCATTTCTTCGAATGATTTATCCGATAGTACATTGTGTTTGGAAAAATCAGCCAGGATGGTGCTGCAGCGGTTGGTTTGTGCTTGTAATAGCTCAATATCCTCACTGAATTCGCTGCCTTTCAGGCCATGAGCCAATTCACTGCTGACGATGGCAATAGTGCTTAGCGGGCTGCCAAGTTCATGCGCAACCGCCGCAGCAAGCGCACCAAAGGCAGAGATACGTTGTTCATATTCCAGTGCCAGACGGCTGGCGTTTAAGGCTTCGGACAAGCGGCGTGCTTCACGTGCAACCCTGCGCACATACAAAACCAAAAATGCGCCCGAGATAAATACCGAGGCGGCGCATCCACCAAGAAACAAGGGGGAAAATTGTTGTGGTATAGGCCACGGCAATGGTGTTGCAAAAAACATCACCCCATAGGCCATCAAGCTAATCGCCATCAGGAAAATAACACTGCGGCCAGATAAGACCGTTGCGGCGATGGTAATAGGGGCGAGCATTAATACAATAAATGGATTTGTAAACCCGCCTGTAAAAAATAATAAGGTAGCAAGTTGTATGGTGTCAAAGCCAAGCGCGAAGGTTGCTCCCTTGTTATGCAGGTATGGCTTACCGTGCTGACGGGAAACCGCGATGGCGTTAAAGATGATAGATGCCAAAATTACGCAGCACGGCGCGATAAGATTTAGCGGAAGCTGGAATACATAAGTAGCCAGAAGCAGTGCTGTGATTTGCCCGCATATGGCAAACCAACGCATCTTAATAAGCGTTTTTCGCCGCATGCGGCCATTGGCGGTGGTTTCGGATATTGTAAACATGCAGTATTTAGCAACCAAGTGAAGAAAAAAAACAATAGTTTTATTCTTCGCAATGCCGCCTGAGGCCTGCTAATAAAGTCGCATGTCGAATTTGAAGGAAATAACCGAGCGTAAAGGGCAGGCATGGACGCTGGAAGAAGAACAGCGTCTTTATGATGCGTTTATTAGCGGCCAATCTATGGCGTTTATGTCAAAAAGCCATGGGCGAACCAGAGGCGCTATTGGATCGCATTTGAAGTTAATGGGCTTGCTGGATGAGGACGGACAGAAAGTAACGCCGCCACCTGAATTTATGCCAAGCCCTGCCGCGCAACGCCGCGGCGAAAAAGCTGAACGTAAGCAGCTTACCAAGCGTAAGGCGACGGTTGCAACAAATGGTGAAGTTTCGTTTTCGCCGGAACAAAATGCACGGTTCAAAGATGCTCTAGATATTATGGAGCATACAGCCAATAATATTTTTATCACGGGCAAGGCAGGGACGGGTAAATCAACCCTGTTATCCTATTTCTGCGCGGTGACTGATAAAGAGCCGGTGGTATTGGCGCCAACAGGTGTGGCTGCGCTGAATGTCAAAGGCCAAACCATTCATAGCTTTTTCAATTTTTATGTGGATGTAACGCCGCAAAGCATACGTTCGCGTAAGACAAAGCCACGTGACCCGAAACTTTATAAAAAATTGAAAACAATAATTATCGACGAAGTCTCCATGCTTCGTGCAGATATGCTGGATTGCATTGATGAATTTTTGCGTCTCTATGGCCCACACGAAGATGTGGTGTTTGGCGGGGTGCAGATGATATTTATCGGTGATTTATATCAATTGCCGCCGGTGGTCAGTCGTGAGGAGCAAGATATTTTCGAAGGACATTATGAAACGCCATATTTTTTCAGTGCACATGCGTTAAAGGAAGATCCACCGCAGATAATTGAGTTGCAAAAAGTATACCGACAAAAAGACGAAGTATTTGTTCATCTGCTTAATAAAATTCGTAACAATACTATTCGTCATGCGGAGTTGCAGCAGCTCAATTCACGTTATGGCGTTAAAGAATTGGATGAGAAAACCGAGCGTTTTATTACGTTGACTGCGACCAATGCCAAGGCCGATGAAATTAACATGGCGCATTTGGCTGCATTAAAGGGGCGCATCCATAGCAGCAAGGCCGTAACCGAAGGGGAGTTTGGCAAGGAATATTTCCCAACAGCACCTGAGCTTACTTATAAAGTGGGCGCGCAGGTAATGATGCTTAATAATGATGCGGATCGCAGGTGGGTAAATGGCAGTATTGGGTGTATAGAAGCGGTAGAGCATGATCCAGAGGGTGATGAATATCTTATCATTCGTTTGGCTGACACTAAAAAGCGCGTTGATGTGCGCCCGCATAGTTGGGAAGTTTATAGAACCGTAATTGAAAATGGTGCATTGGTAACCGTGCCCGTTGGCATATTTACGCAATATCCGTTTCGATTGGCGTGGGCGATTACTATTCATAAAAGTCAGGGAAAGACATTTGATAATGTTGTGATTGATATTGGCAATGGCACATTCGCAGCAGGGCAGATGTATGTTGCATTGAGCCGGTGTACATCGTTTGAAGGGATTATTTTAAAAACGCCCATTCGTTTACAGCACATCCGCACGGATGACCGTATAGCCAATTTTTTTAGTGGACGATCCAATGCTCCGGCAATTCCTGACAATGGGATAGTGGACAAAATAAATTTTATAAAAAAGGTAATAAGCGAAAAAGGCCGAATAGAAATTACATATCTAAAGGCGGATGATAGTGAGACAACGCGAATTGTGATCCCTTCAACTGTTGGGGATGCACGTTATCAAGGGCAAGTATATCAAGGGATGCGGGCCCATTGTACCAAGCGGGACGAGCCACGGATGTTCCGGGTTGACCGTATTTTGGCTATGAAACAGGTGTAAATATTACTGCCATTGGTTTTAATGCCATTTTCCCAATAAACGTGTTGCTATTTTAAAAAAGACCAGTAAAAAGCGGCATGCTTTCAATACATGATCTTACCTACCGCATTGGCGGACGCGCACTTCTTGAGAATGTCTCGGTGAATATACCGGCTGGGCATCGGGTTGGTCTGGTTGGGCCAAACGGCGCAGGTAAATCGACCCTATTCAAACTAATTGCTGGTGAATTGCAACCCGATGGCGGTGAAATTTCATTCATCAAGGGTACGACGATTGGCATGGTACGCCAAGATATACCTGATGATGGAACATCGATTTTGGATGTTGTGCTTAACGCCGATACCGAACGCGCAGCATTGATGAAAGAATCTGAGACCTGTGAGGATCCGGAGCGCATTTCTTATATCTTTGACCGACTGAATGATATTAGTGCCTATGATGCGCCATCGCGCGCGGCGACTATTTTGGCTGGCCTTGGTTTTAGTGATGAGGCACAACAAAATCCGATTTCATCATTTTCTGGCGGTTGGCGTGCGCGTGTAGCATTGGCGGCAGTATTATTTTGCCAGCCTAATGTATTGATGCTCGATGAGCCAACCAACCATTTGGATTTTGAATCTATGGTGTGGCTTGAAAACTTTCTGATGCGATATCAGCAAACGCTGATTATCATCAGCCATGACCGTGATATTTTAAATAAGACGGTCACGCATATCCTGCATTTAGAAAATAAAACGTTGAATGCCTATACTGGCAATTATGACCAGTTTGAACGCCGCCGCGCGGAGCGGTTGATGAACCAACAGGCCATGCATGAAAAGCAAATGGCCCAAAAAGACATGATGATGAAGTTTGTTGAACGCTTCCGCGCCAAGGCCAGCAAGGCCAGACAGGCGCAGAGCCGTTTAAAAGCCATTGAACGCATGGATATTGTAGATGCCGTGATTGCCGACCGCGTAACAGCATTTACATTCCCGGAGCCCAAACCGCTTAAATCACCGATTATACGATTGGAGCAGGTGGATGCAGGCTATGCGCCCGGCAAACCGATTTTGAAGAAACTTGATCTTCGTATTGATATGGAAGACCGCATTGCACTACTGGGTGCAAACGGGAATGGTAAATCAACGCTGGTAAAAATCCTTTCGGAACGTTTATCGCCTTTGCAAGGTGAATTACACAAATCCGGTAAGCTGAAAATTGGCTATTTTGCACAGTTTCAAACCGATGAGCTGGATGTAACGCTCACACCGTTTGAAACCATGATGATTGCCATGAAGGACAAAACAGAGGTGCAGGTGCGCTCGATGTTGTCCCGTTTCGGATTTGACAGGCACAAGGCGGATACGAAAGTGGGCGGGCTATCAGGCGGCGAAAAGGCACGTTTGTTATTCTGCCTGATGAGTTTTGATGCGCCGCATATCATGCTGCTTGACGAGCCGACCAACCATTTGGACATAGATGCGCGCGAAGCCTTGGCGCAAGCTATTAATAACTATGAAGGTGCGGTAATTTTGGTAAGCCATGACGCGCATTTGGTAAAGCATGTGGCTGATCAATTATGGCTTGTTGCAGATGGCAAAGTAACCGCATTTGATGATGATCTGGATGCGTATTCCAAACTGGTTATTCGCCAGCGTAAAATGGAACGCGATAAGTTAAAACAGGATGCGCGCAAGTCGAAGAATGAACATGTGACGCCAGATACATCCGATGCTGAAAAGCAAGCCGATGCATTGGAAAAGAAAATTACCGAACTGCAAAAGCGTAAACAGGATTTAGAAGGCGAAATGGCGGAGTTTTTTGCTAAGACCGAACATGCGGCTGAGCTAAAACGCCTGACGGCCGCACATAGCAAGCTTGAAGACGAGTTAGCCGCGCATGAAGCGCAGCTGGAACAGCTGATTAAAAGTATTTAATTAGACGACGGCCCGTGCCGCTTGTCTTGGTGGCGCAGGATTGCGCAAAGGGCGCGTAGGCTGGCTGATGGGCAAGCCAATAATTCTCACGCCGTGCGCTTGGGCTAATCGTATCAGTGTTTCTTTATCACTGTCGCTTGCATTATCAATCTTGAACTTGCCACCCCAGTTTTCCTTGGCATGAAGAACCATGGCTTTTAAATAGTCTTCCTGCGGATTTCCGTGCAGCGTGAGCTTGGTTCCGGTATCTATGATGTAATCAGTATCGGTAAAGTTTACGCGCACACCTTCTGAGGTGGTTTGAATGTTATTAATTATATTCAGAGTGTATTTAGCTTTAATGTTTTGCCATTGTTGAATGTCTGGCTTGGCATTTGAGCTAGTTGAAATAGTGGGTTTTGATTTGTTATTATAATGCTGAACTGCCCAATTAAGCATTCTATCAATAGCTGTTCCATCGTCATTTTGTATGACTATGTGTCCAGCAGGATTTGTTTGCAAAAAGATACCACTAATATTTTTATTTTGTGCCGTTTTATCAGTTTTATAAACAACGAAATGATTTTGATTTTGAACAAATATTTCGCATTTATTGGTATCTCGTAATATGGCTTGCGCATCGCTGCCTGGGGTTAGGGCTTCAATGCTCTCCAGTCTTCCGTATTCAGGATGAATATCACCTAATTTGAGTTCTGGCCTAAAGTAGTCACGGAAAAAATCTTCTGGAACAAAGCCGCGTTGTACCACACTGCCTCTGCCATTCGTTGGCGGATGGAGAATATACATTGGGGCGACTTGAACACCATGAGGTGGATCAAATTTGTAATACCTCATCAATACTTTGGTTTCTTTATCACCATTTTTGTAGGTGTGAATGCCCAGTTGAGCATGAAGACCTTCAATAGGTGGATGTTTTAGCAAGTCATTGATATAAGACAATTTCGGTATGATGGCTGTCTTTGCGATGGACCACGGCACTGTATTGCTCGCCCGGAAGAGTACGGCTACTTCATGGCGCGGATCCATTCCAATGATTAGCCTGCCGCCTGTAATGTCGGCGACAATCATAGCATGAGCCTGATTTATAAATTCTGCGTTGTTCGATGGATTGATATCTTCAATTTTTATGTTGCTATTGATAGAAAACAGATGGCGCGTGCTGAGTTGTGTGGTTGCTGAGTAGATAGGCTTAAGAAAAACACCGGTATTATTACGAATAAAGCGGTCTACTGCATCATCGTCTGATGGCTCAACAAGCTTTATGCAGTCGTTGTGGTCGATATAATCTTTTGTCAGCGTTTCAAAAGCCTGGCGATTG
>JAYRWY010000013.1:0-132608 GCA_041917755.1 Alphaproteobacteria bacterium | reverse complement strand
CCGCGGCTGCTGGCACGAAGTTAGCCGGGGCTTATTCTTATGGTACAGTCATTATCTTCCCATACAAAAGAGCTTTACAACCCGAAGGCCTTCATCACTCACGCGGCATGGCTGGATCAGGGTTTCCCCCATTGTCCAAGATTCCCCACTGCTGCCTCCCGTAGGAGTCTGGACCGTGTCTCAGTTCCAGTGTGGCTGATCGTCCTCTAAGACCAGCTAAAGATCGTAGCCTAGGTGAGCCATTACCTCACCAACTATCTAATCTTACGCGGGCTCATCTTCTAGCGATAAATCTTTCCCCCGGAGGGGTCATACGGTATTAGCACCAGTTTCCCGGTGTTATCCCATACTAGAAGGGAGATTCCCACGTGTTCCTCACCCGTGCGCCACTATGTATTGCTACATCGTTCGACTTGCATGTGTTAGGCCTGCCGCCAGCGTTCGTTCTGAGCCAGAATCAAACTCTCAAGTTGAGTGTTTGTGCAAAGTTTTGAGGCCTTTGCGCATCCTGGCATCTGTTCGTGGTGCCGGACTGCTCCGGTCACCTCATTGTTCTTGACGGGCAATGAATGAAACAAGTTCATTCAAAGCTTTAGTTTATTACGTGAATAATCATTTTACTGAATTATTCCGATATCAAGGATGCTCAAAACGACAGATACCGATTGTGTCTCATGAGTAAAACTCACGAGACTGTTTTAAGTGCAATCTCATTCTGACGCGATCGAAACCGCATTCAGACAACCGCCGCCTGCGCATCCCTTCTCTCGTTCTCTATTCACAATGTCAAAGAACCAGTATTTAGCAATGTTTCCATTTCTAAAACCCAACACAAAAGCGCAAAAAACACCCCCGTGCACTAATCTGCACTTAGAAGCATCTTGGCCTTTTTTGCTGAACGACTGAACCGTGTGGTTCGCCGTTGGACGCTCTTATACTCCAACATCTTCAAAGCTGTAAAGCGAAAAATGAAAAAAATATAAACATTCGAAAATATCAATGAAATATGGGATTTTTGATACTGTTCGTCTTAACACATATCAGAATCTTGAAAATTATTTGCCTATTTTTTGGCCCAACATTCCGCATGCAGCTTTTTTACAAAAACAATCCAAATCACTATCTGGATTAGCGTTTAAGAAAATGCATTTAATCCAATGAATACAGGTATTTTTACTTGTTTCTTCACCTAGATTAACACGCATTCCTTCGCAGCTGCACAGTAGATTCAATCAAAATCGCCTTATTTTATTGGATGCGCGAATGAATCGATGCATGATTTCGGGACTAAAACGCAATTTATTCCGACGCCAAACAAGGATTAAATGGTCTATTTATTGAAGAAAACACTGGTTTTCTTGGACTTACGGGGCCTTTTCAAAAAACGAAAGGCGCTCCATGGCTGAGGTGGATGGACTTGAAATTGTCATCCAACGCCGGGAGCGAGAGCTTCTCCTTGGCGAACAATACAGCCGCTCAACTGACGACACTCACAAAGTATCACTTGTTCTACCTTCTGGCTGTATGCGCGGCGCAGAAGAAACAGGATACATTCTGGCCTTATCGCAAAAGGGTTTGCTAAAACATTTTGATGTGATTGTCGGCTCTTCGGTTGGCGCAATCGTGCTGATGTTCCTGAAGAATCCTGCTCTTGGGATTCAGTTATTCCGCCAACTCACCGCAGATAGAAAATTCATTGATATCGAAGGTGGTGGTATCAAAAGTTTGATGTTCATGGCCCGGCGTGGCGTTGCCGACCGTCTGCCATCAATTCCATATCCTGATTGGGTGGTTGGTCTTGGCAATAAAACCGGTAAAACCGCGGCCATGGCTTATGCATTGGCCACGCGCGGTTATGATAAAATGCACCGTGTAAAAACCTTCATGTCACAAACCAATAAGATGCGCATTTTATTCCGCATTTTGCGCAAACATTTTGTCGGGCGTGCAATTGATAATATACCTACCGCCCATCGTTATATCGCCAAACGGCCGCCCATTAACACCAACCGCGTCATTGATTTGATGCGCGGATTATTGCCTGAACTCAATCACGAAACTACGTTTAAAGACGTGTTATTAAAGGGCCCACAGCTATTGGTGGTCGCTACTAACGGGCTTACGGGCGAACCCATCACTTTCGATTTGCAGCACTGTAAAACGCCAAAAGAATTGTTCACCATATTGCTTGGCTCAATGAATCTCATTGGGCTCACATCAGAAACACCGCACTTTGAACAAAGCCTTGGCCAGCGCATTCCGCTCATTGATGGTTGCTTTTCAGAACCCGTTCCGGTTGTTGCATCCGCCAATCTTGGCTGCACCCATGCGGTTGTACCATTCAATCAACACCCGGACGCAGTAAAATCAGGCGATAAAGGTATTGAAGATTTATTGATCTTTTTTGCCAAGCAATTCAATCCAGATATCGAAAACAGATTGCGGGCAGTCACGCCCACCATGCTATCCATGATTAATGATGCCATAGAAACCGGTGTACACCGCATCAATGACGATAAGCATATTTCAGTATTACTATCGCACCCGGCGCCAACAGATCCTGTAATCAGCGCAACGGAAAGAAGCTTTCCAAAAATTATTCAAGCCTTGCAGCAAGGTGCAACGCGCGGAGAAGCCGATGTAATTGCGGCCGAATTACGCATGTTTAATCGTCGTGGTTCGGCATTAATGCATGCCATTGACGAAGCAGCTTCGGTTGACTTTAAACCCGTGCCACAAAGCGCCGCACAACCAACCATCCCCAATGCGTATTTGCATGGTTTGCATATTCCAGCAACAGCGCAAGGCCCTGCGCTTGCTTGAAAGCAGCCTTGGTTTTATTAGTTAAAGGGCGGCCTTGAATGCAGCGATGATTTTCTTTTCTCGCTCATCAGTGAACCGAACAGGATCGCCATATCCCCACACCGGTTTAGGCCATGCTGTATCCGTGCTATTGCGTGCAACAATATGCACGTGCAACTGGGGCACAATATTACCGATGGTTGCTATATTCAGTTTTTCTGATTTGAAAAACCGTTTCATAAAGACTGATACACGGTTAATTTCTTCCAATAATCGGCGCTGATGACCAGGAAGCAGATCAATCAAATCGCGCACGTTTTCCTGACGCGGCACCAACACAACCCAAGGAAAGCGGTTGTCATTCATTAATAATAATCGGCACAGCTTCATGTCCTTGATAAAAAAGGTGTCTTCCGCCAGCTTGGTGTGTATAAAAAACTCTGCCATTATTAATCCTTCAGTTGGCTGTATCAGCCCTTTGAATTTTAATGAATTAGGACTATTTTACAACCATGGCAACTATTGGATTAACTGAAAACGCGGCTAAACGCATCCTGCACCTTGCAGAAAAAGAAGCGCAGCAAGGCCTATTTCTGCGCCTTGCCGTCGACAGCGGTGGCTGTTCGGGGTTCAAATACACCTTCAAACTCGACTCCACTCGCAATGCCGATGACATGGTCATCGAACATGGCGGCGCGAAGCTGGTAGTTGATCAGGCCTCCCTCCCCTTTCTGGATGGTTCACAGGTTGATTTTGTATCCGACCTATCGGGCGAAAGTTTTCAGGTCAAAAATCCAATGGCAGATTCATCCTGCGGATGCGGAACATCTTTTGCAGTAAAAATCTAAATGAAAATAGCCAGCTGGAACGTCAACTCCATCAAGATGCGTTTGCCGATTGTCTGTGACTGGCTTAAATCGCAAGCACCCGATGTGCTGTTATTACAAGAATTGAAATGTGAGAGCGATGCATTTCCGTTGATGGAAATTCAAAGTCTGGGTTATCACGCTCTGGTTAAAGGGCAAAAGGCGTATAACGGCGTTGCTATCATTACCAAAGAAAAAGCCTATCTGCGCACGGACATATTGGATGGCGATGAAGCAGACGTGCAAGCACGCTACATTGAGGCCGATGTAAACGGATTCATTGTAGCCAGCATTTATTTGCCCAATGGCAACCCGCTTGGAACAGAAAAATTCCCTTATAAACTTGGCTTTATGAAGCGTTTATATGAGCGTGCAAAACAACTTTATGCACTCGAAAAACCCGTGGTTTTGGGCGGCGATTATAACGTAATTCCAACAGATGCGGATGCACGTCATCCGCAAAATTGGAAAAACGATGCCCTTGCCCAACCCCAATCACGCGCAGGGTTTAATGCCATGCTGCATCATGGCTATACTGATGCATTTCGCGCGTTGCATACTAATGAAGCCAATGCCTTCACATTTTGGGATTACCAGAATGGTGCATGGCCAAAAGATGATGGTATTCGTATCGATCATTTACTGACCTCCCCCGAAGCAACCGATAAATTAAAAAAATGCTGGATTGATAAGGCGCCGCGCGGCCTTGAAAAAGCATCAGACCACACGCCAATTATTGCCGAATTTGCGATTTGAAAGTAATAAAAACACTGCGTTTTTAACGAATGATCGTCTATAACACTGCTTCACCCAATAAGCAGAACCTTGAGTGAATGCAACGCCACACCACTTCGCTTTATAGGCGATTACCCCGATGCCACATTCATCACCTACCCTACCGCCTCAGCTACGTATTTATGCGATTGGTGATATCCATGGTCGCCTCGACTTGCTCAAACAGCTGATGGATAAAATTGATGCCGAGCCAAAACCGGCAGGCACCACGGTTAAAAAAATCTTTCTAGGCGATTACATTGACCGCGGCATACAAAGCAAACAGGTGCTCGACTATCTTTTAAATTATGCCGATGCGGAAAGCAGCACACAAAAACCCCATTTTTTATTGGGCAATCACGAACAAGTGATGCGTGAGTTGGTCAAGCATACCGAACTGAAATTACTTCAGGACTGGATGCGTTTTGGAGGCCGCGAAACCCTAATGAGTTATGGCATTCGCCCGGCCATGTTGTCATCACCCGCCACTCTTGGCGCCATGCTAACGGAGTTTTTAGACAAACTGCCAAAAGCCCATGCCGATTATTTAAATGCCATGGAAACATCGGTTAGCTATGGGGATTACTTCTTTTGTCATGCCGGCGCGCGCCATGGCGTAGCCTTAGCTGATCAAAGCGAACAGGATTTGGTATGGATACGCCGCGATTTCCTGAACAATACCAATAAATTCGAAAAGATGATTGTGCATGGCCACACCATCAGTGAAGAACCGGAAATACTGCCCCATCGCATCAATGTTGACACAGGAGCCTATGCCACAGGCCGACTGACAGCGATCGCATTGGAAGGCAATGACAAATGGCTGGTGCAAACCAACCGCTAGAGCAGCCTAGAAGAAGCGTTCTGGCACGCTCACCACATCGCCCGCGCCAACGGTTGTATCTTCCTTGGCTTTTTCTGGTTTACCGTTCTGGCCGCCGCGTTTGATGGTAATATCATCCTTATCTGCACGGTAGGTATAACCACCCGCAAGCGCCACGGCATTAATCACCGTCATGCCGTTTTGATAGTCATAGCTACCCGGCTTCATGACCTCGCCCACAATGAAGAATGGACGGTAATTCATGACTTCCATACTGACCTTGGGATCTTTGAGATAACCGTCTCGCAATTTGGCGGTGATGGCAGCCTTGAGCTTTGAAACCGTGGTACCTTGCGCCTTGGTTTCGCCAATTAACGGCATCGACACCATACCGGTGGACGATACCTGAAACTCGCCCGACAGATCGGTCTCGCCATATACGGTAATGCGCAGCTTATCGCCAACGCCAAGGATATAATCCCCGCCATCCTGCTGTGCGACAGCATGGGTTGCAAAGAAACCCAAGAAAAGAAGGGCTGCACAGAGCAGCCCTAATTTTGCAAACTTAGCTAGATTATTGAACATCAGTCAAAACACTCACTTAAGTAGTTAGCGTATCGTCAGATGGCCAGTACCGGATTAGTACTGGGCACCAAAGCGTACCAATGCAACGTGACGGTCATAATCGCTTGCCGCTACGTTTGAATCACGGGTTACGAAGTCATAGGTCAAATCGCTGTAGAAGTTACGGTTAAAGAAGTAACGTGCACCAGCACCTACACCGTAGTTATCGTCTTCGCGCGCGCTGTTCTTATAGTCGTTGTTGGTGAATGATGCATTCGCTTCAACAATAAGGTCACGGCGCAATTCATGCGTTGCGGTCAAAGAGCCACCCGTTGAAACATAAGCATTCGAGCTACCAGGAGCTGCAACACCGCCAAGGGTGGTTTCTTCAATGGTACGGCTTGCTTCCAATTGAACGGAGGTCAATTCAGTTACGTTCCACAACACATCAGCACCAAAGTCGAATGCATTGATGCTGCCACTGGCGTAGTTGTAATAATCACGGCCTTTGTAACCTGCATATGCAGTTGCGGTTGTAATACCGCCAAAGTCAAACTTCGCACCGGCGTTAACACCATAGCCGGTTGAGTTGCGCAATGAGTTCGATGTGTAATCCATCACATCGTATGCACCACGAATAAACGGCTTAAGGTTCCGGGTTAATTCATATTCCAGTTCGGCCTTAACCTTGTGGTTGGTTCTGTTACGGTTGTTTTGATTAATGGTACCGCCGCCTACAAGGTTCACTGTATCATAATCTTTGTAATTGAAGTCGTAGTTAGCCTTGGCCTTCAATTGACCCAAACCGCGGTATAATTCGCTGCCGGCCGAGAAATTGTCGAACTGGGTTGGCTCTGCTGCTGCACCAAAGCTTGAGGTGTTGCCACGTGGCTCGGTTACGCGCTGGTATGATGTTGAACCAGCAATCCATGTCTGATTTTCAATGTCATAACGGCCTTCAAGTTGAGCCACACCACCCACGTTGTTTTCTTCGTTATTGATGACGTTGGTGTTGATATCGGCAAGTCCGGTAAAGGCAATCGCATGACGGCCCCAGTTGGAAGCTGCTGTTAAAGACGGGTTGATTTTGGTTACCACATCATCGTTTTTAGCAGCCTTGGTGGAATAGATATTGCTGTCGTAATAGCCAGCGACGCTGATCGCAGGAAACAACTGGAAAGATGCTACATCAATCGGGGTAGGATCAAAGTCAGGACGTGGGCGCGCTGAAACAGATTGGCCGCGAATAGGTTCAAATTGTTCAGTGGTAGAACGACGCACACTAATCACACCGTCCTGGTCTAAACGCCCACCAAACAGGCCTTGGTTAGCCTGCGCTGCGTCAGCTGCAAATACAGTCGCCATAGCCAAGACAGCAATACCAATTTTTTTCATCTTTTACTCCACGTGATTAAAACAAAGAATAAGAGCGCAACACTGTCAAGCCCTTATGTAGATTACTAATTACTCGGCGCTGGGACCGTGTGCGCCTACGTTATTGATTGTTGGGCTGATACCAGGGGTTTGTGCAAGCAGTACAGTTTGCTTCAGGTTATCACCGGCGCATTCTGGGCTCTTTGCTACATACGCATCTGCACTAGCAAGAACGGTTGCGTGCAGGTTTGCATTTGCGGCAATAATGTTTGGCTGATTGCTCATGCTAAGGGCAGCAGCGAGAATGGTTGAATAAGGATCAGAACCACCTGCTTGGCATACTTTTGAGCTTGTGCTGCCTACAACGGAAGCGATGATGTTTGCTGCTTGGCCTGCTTGAGCAGCTGGAATTTGCGCAACATAGGCTGCGGCTGCTTGAAACAACTTAGCTGCAAGCGAAGGATTGGTGGCAAGCTTGGCTTGTGCTTGTTGCAGAAGGTACAACGCAAGCTCGCCTTGCGCAGCGGGGTTACCAGCAGCAAAGGTTGCAATGCTATCGAAATTATTGGAGCTAATTGCACTTTGAACAGCAGTTGAAACTGCAGATGCTGAAGCCTGACCACTCAGTGATACAAAAAAAACAAATAACGCAGATAAAATTAGTTTTTTCATGGATATACCCCTGATTAGAATTAGTCAGTGCAACTTTCGCGAAAGAAGTACAAGGCGATGCCACTGTTTACAAGGGATATTTATGATTTCTTTATAACTACAACGCCATGTGTGCTGTGCGCTACAAATCGGTATGATATTTTTATAATATCAATGGGTTATCAGGCTTAATTGCAGCTGCCAGCGAAACGAAAATTGACGTCTTTTTGGGATTTGCTGCGATTAAGAGATTAATGGCAGGCAGACACGTCATTAATCCAGCCTTGGTCGTAAATGGGGTCTTCCCCATGTTCGACCAGCCACTGGTTTTGAAGTAGATAGGCCTCCCGCTCCTTTGCATCATGGCAAGGGTACTTACGGCCCGCCAAGGTCTGAGCGTGATGCACCATTTCATGCACGAGGTAACTTTGCGCCCGAAGGGATTCAGGATCCCACAAAATATTATTGATAATAATCTGGCCGGGCAGATATGCCGCCATGGAGCGCGCCTGTTGTACGCCTTCTAAACCTAAGGATGTTTTTAAACGAAAGCCACTGGCCGTTACAATCGGCAACGCGTGAATGCGCATATGGCTGGCTTTTTCAACCCATCTGGCGATGGGCGAAAGCGTGGCTGCAGAAATGACGGTTCCATCCGGAACTGCGGCCTGAGCATTGATGCTGAAAAAAAGCGCAATAAGGGCAGCTGGAATACACAAAAAAAACTTCATAAAAAATGACCTTCAAAATGAACACCTGAACATGCGGTGCACGAAGATCATTTTCTGCTTTTAAGGCTAATCGGGTTTTAACGATGTTTCTGATTAATGCTGTAATTACTTCAATTTTTATGCATTTACCTTGCATAAACCATACTTGCATGTGGTTTTATTGATGCCGTGAAAGTCCGTACCAAGCACGCATTTGGCAAAGAAAAATAATTTTTAGCGCGCCAATAAAAAAGGCAGTCCGAAGACTGCCTTTTTAAAATCAGATTTTTTAAAGACTACGATGTTCCAAATAACTTCAAAATCGCCTGTTGCACTTGTCCGGAAATTCCCAGTGCCGTGATACCCAATGAATTTCGGGCCTGAAGCGCGAGCAGATTTGCGCCCTCTTCATTGGTATCCGCCAAAGTCAAACTGTCAGATGCATCTTGCAAATTAGTAATCAGATTGGTCGTAAAATCCTGACGGGTTGTAATAACAGTTGTATTATTACCAAAGCTTGATGATGTCACACGCAACTTGGTCAATGCCGTCGATAATTGTGACACGGCTGTATTGATGTCGGTATCTGATACAAAGCCGTTTGCCGCAACAGCAACGCTTAAACCGCCACCCGTATTGATGGATAAATTTGTATTGGTAATGGTCAGTTTGCTGGTGTTGGATTCATTGAAATACACCACCAGGCTGACGCCTACTTGTCCAATCAAATTGGTGCCATTGAAGGTTGCGTCATTTACCAGGGAGTTTACTTGAACCAGCAAGTCGTTGAACTGCACCGCCAGACCAGAACGGGTTGTGACATCAGTTGTCTGCAAGGCCGATGTGGTCAAACCTTGTGCCTGCTGCACTAATGCGGTGATGCTATCAATCGCGGTTGATGCAGCCTTTACCGTTGCTAATGAATTGGATAGGCCATCTTTGATATTGGTGAGATCGTTCGCGCGGTTTAAAAAACCAACACTGGCAAAATATGCAGTTGCTCCGTCGGCGGATGACGCGACTTTTTTACCAGTTGCCAATCGTGCCTGCGTAATATTCAGCAACGTATTGGTTTGCTGCAAGGCATATAAATTCGTCCGTGAACCGGATGAAAGCGATACCTGTGAAATCGGCATAATAAAATCCTTCAAACAATATCCGGCACAACTCCTTTGCGCCGTCTTATGGCATGACAAAAATGCCCAAACAAAAAATGCGTATTAAAAAAATGAACAGCGCACAGGAATACACGCGTATGGTTGATGGGGAATTTATTTTGCATAAAATGCTACAGACTTTATGCGCGCGCCATTAGCTAACAAAGCATTTATATACGCCCAGCAAATAGCACAACCGATTGTAAATCCTGTATCGTTGCTGCATCGGAACAATGTCCATTAATTGAAAAAACACAGATAAAAAATATGCCGGTGCAACTGTCATGCACCAGTCACAAACCTAAACTGAATAGTCAAATAATAGGTTTAATAGGCCTGATCCTTGGCCAGCAACGCAGGAATGGTCTTAAGCAAGATAACGATATCCAGCCACAAGCTCCAGTTCCGCGAATACCACGTTTCCAAATCCACGCGCTGTTTAAATGTAAGATTATTGCGTCCACTCACCTGCCAAGGCCCGGTTATGCCAGGGCGCACAGATTCATAATAAGTAAAGTCACCTTCATAAAACACTTCCTGCCCCGGCATAATTGGGCGCGGCCCGACCAGGCTCATATCACCCGCCAACACATTAAATAGCTGTGGCAACTCATCAATACTGGTTTTACGAATAAACGCGCCAAAACCTGTCACGCGCGGGTCATGCTTAAGCTTATAAAAGATGTCCCACTCCGCTTTAGCTTCCGGATTTTCCGCTAAATATTTTTTAAGTGTTTCTTCCGCGCCGGTTTTCATCGAACGGAACTTCAAGCATTTGAACATTTTTCCATTACGGCCCACGCGGGATTGAGCAAAAAATGCAGGCCCACCATCCGATTTTACAATCAATGCAATGGTGGCCAACGCCGGCGATAGAAGAATAAGCGCCATCGAGGAAACGATAACATCAAATGTCCGCTTTAAAAAACGCGGCAATGGCAATGCCAACATATTGGTGTTATGCATCATCATTACATCCTGCATCATGAAATGATGCGGAGATAGTGTGCTTGATGGCAAGCCAAGCCATGGCGGCACAATCGAATATGGAACGCGTTCACGCACCAGCCCTTTGAGTGCATCTTTGTGTTTATCCAGCTCTTCACCCTCAAGCGCCAGAAAAATATGGCCAATACCGGTTACCATCATCATGCGTTCCCACGCACGTGGCGCATTAAATTGCACAAACGCATCGGGTGACATCTGACGGATGATATTAAATCCCATACGTTTTTCGCCGGAGATGGCTTTAAGTGCCGCCTCAGCAGTTGGGCCGTTACCAATAATCAAACAGGGAATTTTCCATTGGCCGCGCTTGTTTAACCAGCGGCGGACCGTAATGCGACCTATAAAAATAAACGCGGCGAAATACATCCAACTAAAGCCAAGCCACAAACGGGAATATAGAGTTTTTGCAGCAAACTGGACAAAACCACCCATCAAAAAACCAACAATGGCTGCCGTAGCAATGTTGCCAACAGTTTCCCAAAACGGAAGGCGTTGACGATAATGGCCTTTGGTATCCAGCCATAGAACAGCCCCCACTCCCAAGCATGCAAACATGCCCATTTGCTTGAGCGTATCCCAACTGATTAGGTCCTGGAATGTTTCACCAAGCACAAAGGTATTGAGTGCCCATGCCGTAAGTCCACCCATTACGAAGGCAACCATTAGCGCAACACAATCACTGATCAGCAGCATGCGTCCGGAATTTTCCAGAATGGTGCGTGAATTTATAAAACCGGAAGAATGATAATCGCCGCGTTCCAAAACACGCACATCTTTTGCCAATGACACGACGTTTTCGACTAAACGCTTAATGTCATCATCTTGATTCAGTTTATCGGAATTTGCAGGCTGAAGCGCATCTTCTTTGGCTTTAAGCTCTCTGATGCTGGCTTCTTTTTTTAACATTATGCTCACATATCAAATGAAAATCTGTTTGCACAGCACATACAGGTGTAACGGGCGGTTTGTGTACGCCAATTTTTGGGCAGATGAAATAAGAAAAATAAATTTGTTATTCATTTCAATCCGTTACCAAAAATATACGCGAGAGCAACTGCCTGAATTATAAGCATTATTTCAATCCCCAAATAAATGCCACAGTCTATACTCATTTTATCCACATGGTTATCCACACGCCACTCATTGCAAACTCGAATTGATGCTTTAAAAAAACGGCTTGTATTGAGAGGCCTAACTACCTACCAATCGCGGCATGAAAAAGCCGCACAAGACCTTGAGCTGCGCAAGCTCAGTACACGCATGGTGCAGTATTGCCTATTTTGGCATCGCGTTGATGACGCTCGCCCTACTTCCTCAGCTTGCTGATGCGCAATCCTTCCAAAACACTGCCAACCTTATGGCCACGCAGCAACGCATGATGAATGTCGCACCGGATATGGGCGAAGGCGCGGGTTCTGAAATCACCGGCTATCATGGTGGTATTAAATTTGGCGGCATGAGCCAAGAAGAAATCAACGCTTTTTTGAATAGTCCGCGCAATTGGTTCAATAATGTGGGCAAAGGCGGTTCCCCGCTTACCAAACCCATCACTCTGGACAGCTATGCCAAAGTGCTAAGCCCGGAAGATGAAGAAATTTATCGCAAAATATTTGCCGCCATCGACCAGAATAATCTTCAAGATCTCACCGCTCTTACCCTTCAGGTTCAAGATCCAATCCTGATGGGTCACGTCGAAGCCGTACAATTACTTCGCCCCGATGCACACCCAACCCAGGAAAAACTGGTCAGCTGGATGCAACAATATGCCGATTTACCAGAGGCAGATGAAATCTACGCCAAAACCAAAAAATTGTATCAGCCGGCGCTTGCCATTTGCCCGAAGCCGGTATCCTACCCGCTTTTTGCGGGCAGTGTTGAACGCGCCGATGGCGGCGGCACGATTGAATGGAATGCCGGCGGCATTATGACCGTTGCGTCAAAGGGAAAATCAGGAAGTACATTTGCCAAATTCTTGCGCCAGGGCAAATTCGAAGATGCCATCAAATTGATCGATAAGCTAAGTGCCGACAATCGACTATCTCCCGCCCAGGATGTTGCTGCAAAATATTCACTAGCCGAGGTGTTGATGCGCAGCGGTAATGCCGACAAGGCATGGCCACTTATTCGTGATGCAGATATTTCGGCAGCCGGATTTGATAGCGGCGCATATAACTATGCCTTGTGGCTGAAGGGTATTATCGCATGGACGCAAGAAGGCTACATGCAATCATTCGAAGCCTTCAAACAACTTGCAGCTCAAACCCTACCCGCACCCAATAAGGCTGCGGCAGCATTCTGGGCAGCTCGTGCAGCAGAAAAAATTGGCCTGACGTCAGAAATGACCGCCAATATGGAGCTCGCCGCCACCTATCCACGTAGTTTTTATGGCTTGTTGGCGCTTAACCGCAGTAAGGCCGCCCCGCATTATAACTGGAATGTTCCGGCCTTTGATAAAGCAACCGCGCAAGCTTTCAAAAAAACACCCACTGGCAAACGTGCGCTCGCTCTATTGCAGCTAGGTGAACGCTCCCTCGCACAGGCCGAGTTACGCGAAATGCCGGTAAAAGGTAATGCAGCTCTTAAAAACGGTTTGCTGGCTTTGGCTACCCGTTATGCGCTTCCTTCCTTGTCGGTTCAGGTAGGCAGCGCATTTGGCGCAAAGTATGATGCCGCGCTTTATCCGCTTATTCCATGGCAACCGGAAAACGGCTACACCGCCGACCCTGCCCTTGTGCTTGCGGTTGCTAAAAATGAATCTCACTTCAACCATGGCGCCATCAGTCCGGCGGGTGCAACGGGGCTAATGCAGATTATGCCGCAAACTGCAGAAATGATGCGTGCGGGATCATCCAAAAGCCTTAATGATCCTGAACTCAACGTAACCCTTGGCGACCGTTATCTCGAAATGCTGACCCGCACCGATGGTATTGATAACAATCTGCTGTTTATTATCGGCTCATATAATGCAGGTCCAAAACGAATTCTGGGCTTATACAATGCTGGTAAACGTCAAAACGGTGATGATCCATTATTATTCATTGAAACTCTGCCCATCAAAGAAACCCGTGACTATATGCAAAAGGTGATGGCCACCTATTGGGTATACCGCGCGCGCTTCAACAAGCCCCTCACCGCCATGGCGGAACTCACCATTGGCCGCTGGCCAACCTATAGTCGTGGGGATGTATCACTGACTATGAACGACAAACAAGGCGAATGACAAAAACGAAAAGTAATTCTGTCCATTTTGATTGAATTGCCGTCGCGTAATTTTTGCAATTCCGAACTTATTCTGTCATCGGCTCAATCTGCATTGGCAACGTACCACTGCATCAAAAACTCTTTTATTACTTTGTAGAATTCGCTTTCAGTTCAGCCAACTTCAGATTTAAATAAAATGTACAACGAATTCGAAATGATAAATAAAGAGTTAATACGCATATAACCATATGTGTTAATAAGCCGTATACAACCGCCTGATAAAGTCGTCCAATATTATTTCTACTTTGTGTGGAAAATACATGACAGAAACGCTTGATGGAAGACAAGTACTAAGAGAAGTCGAACTCGCCATTCACGAGCACAATTATGGCCGCCTGTACGACCTTGGAATTAATCTGGTCAAAAAAGCCGCAAATGAAAATACCTGGCTGGAAGCAGTCGTCATTATTACCGGCTATCTGGTAAAAAGCCCCGCCCACTTATGGGATGCGGTTGATCTTTCTAAGCGTGCTGCCCTTCAGGCACCTGAGCAAAGCCGCTTGCAGGAATTGACCACAAAATCTTTGGTTGTGTGCATCAACTCATTCCCCGAACCGGAAGACCGCGTAAAAGCAAGCTATTCTGTCGTTTCGGTTGCGCCAAAATACAGCCCGTTGGTGGTAATTTGCCTTGAAATCATGCTGGATAATATTCCTGAAGTGAAGGAACCGCTGGCCCGCAAACAATACATTAAAATGGTGATTTATTATTCACCAAAGCAAAGCTCCACCATTAAGCGTGCAGAAATTCTGATGATCCAGACGCATGCGGAGCTGCAAAAGAAAAGCAAGAACGATAATCGCCGCAATGATGACGGATCGCCATTGCTTGGCTTCCTTGATAGGCACTCCACCAACGTGGAAGAACTTTTCCGCAAAAAAACTGAAACCTGATTACGGTCACGTTTTTTAAGGGTTCATTAGCAGTCTGTTTACGTTCGCTTCATAACCGTAAATCCAGATTAACCATGCCTTGAATATTCCACATTTAATTACGTTTATATACCTTGCATTTTATACAACATTCAGGGTTCTTTGACTCTATTCCATTAAATTTGAACTACATTGCCAAATTTTTTTATGGAATAGCATCATGCTCAATGCATTTATCGGACGCATTCTTTTAGCAGTTTGTTTGTTGATGGTTGCCGCTGTGCCCGCACAGTCAGCCCTCGTCAAAACTGAATTTGATTGGGTAACCGAATGGTCAAAACTGGATGGCAGTCAGCATTCAGTAAAGCAAAGCATTCTGCGTGCGATGGATCGTTGCGCAGGCCCGTCCATCAAACAATCCGATATTAAAACCTATAAGACCGATTTGAATAAAGACGGTCTTGATGACTACATCGTAGATCTCAAGGCGATTGCAAAAGATACCAAACCAACCTGCGATGATTTGCCATGCGTGGGCAAAGATTGTTACATCTGGAACTTTGTTAAAAAGCAAGCTGAACCGACACAAATGTTGGTCAGCAAGAAAGATGGCGACCCGGCTTGCCAACCAACAGCAGCTGAAAATACGTCTTGCCGCAACTGGTGTCCTGCTACCAAAGAACAATGCCCATTATTATTCCGTGATGTCTATTTCCTTGTATGGAATGGCCGCGCCGTTGATTGGCAAATGCACAGCACCAACGATTTGCCGAAAGGCCGCTCACTCGTACCCAATCCAAGTTTTGGTAACGTGCTGTCTGTCAAACTCGCGGAACGCAACGGCCTTTGCAACGATCAGGAAATCACGCAAAATGGCGGCGAGTGTGTAAAGTATTACCAATGGGATCCAACCATCAATTATCTGCGTGATATCTGGCGCCCTGTGGTTCCAACTGCTGGTTCATGGCCACAAGAGGATGAATATAACTTCACCCGCTGGAACCATCAGACCCTGACCAAAGGTAAAGGCGAACAGGTTATCGATGATGCTGACGTCAATGGCTTCGCTATTAAACTGAAGCCTGGCTATAACATCGCTATTAACTCGGCATTGGGTAAAGAAGGTACCTGTGAAGTTACCTGCCCTGAAGTTGCAACCGATGACAATGGCTCAGCCGAAGATTGCCATGAAGTGACAACCCATGAATCCGTGGAAGTCTGCCATTATGAAGATGGCAACGGCAAACAGGTTGTAAGCCTGCCACCCGAATGCACCGATACCGATTTTGGTCGCAAGACGGTCGATACGGGTAATGACAATAATTCATGCACTCATAAAAAAGTCTGCACGACCAAAATTGTTGATAAAACGACTATGGTCTGCGTACCAAAAGATGTCGTGAGCGGTGATATCATTCGCAAAGACGGCGCATGCTATAAAACCTGCTACAAGGATTTCAAGTACACCTGCGTCGACATGAAGAGTGACGAAGCCGTGTCGTACTTTATTCCAAACAACACGCCGGAAGAGTTCACCTCATTCTATACCCACTTACCGCCCAAGGTAACGGTTAGCGAATGCGAACGCCGCTACACCCCATGGAAAGGCAACCCAACTGCGGTTGAATTCCTGAATAGCCGTGCAAAAGGCACCCCATTAACATCGGATGTCTGTGCATTCATTACCGATATTCCATGTGACTCATCAGTGGTGGTATCGCTAACCCGTGGCTGCGAGGCTTCATTGGGTATTGATCTGGATTGCAACCAGTGCAATGGCGACACCCGTATTGATGCATCGGATCGTAACCTATCCTGCTCACAAACCGTAACCTGCTTTGGCGCAGCTTGCCCAAGCGTAACCCCATCGGGTGATGGCGGCGGTGGCGGTGATGGCGGCGGCGGCGGCGGTGACTGCGTAGCCGGTGACGTATTGGTTAGCGTCGACAAGAACCGTTCGATCGAAGCATCGGAGCTAAAAGTCGGTGACACCGTACTTGGCTTCAGAGCCGGTAACCCTGAACATATCTTCTCCACCAAGGTGAAGGAAATCAAGATTACCCGCGATGTGGAGCTGATGTCCGTGAACGATGTGGAAACCAACGCTATCCACGTGTTCCTGACCCAAAGCCGCGGCCCGGTAACCGCCAATGATTTGAAGGTCAGCGACCTGCTTATCAAGAGCGATAACACAACCGAAGTCGTGAAAAACGTAAAACGCTTGGAAACCAAGGCGGCAGTGTATACGATTATTCTTGAAAACGCAGATGGCTATATCGCAAATGGCTACCTCGTATTCAGCAAGAATATGGAACCGCCCAAGGCGCTACCCAAATCACTCAAGGTCACACCAAAGACCGGCAAGTAACGACGACACGTCGCAGGGGTAGTAAGCAACGCGGGTTGAACCAACGCTTGCATCTAAGGGTTTTCGCACCACGATCATTCATGGGATAATCATGCCACTGCACGCCCCCCATTCATCTGCACCCGCAGCAGTTTCATTCACCGCCGCTATACGTGTATGCTGTCTTGCCTTTGCTTTCTTGGCGCTATCAACGATGCCATGCACGGCCCAGCAATCCGCCAGCGTGTCCTCACAAGCAAAACCCGAAGCCCGCCGGATTGATTGGGATGACGCCCCCGTCTATATCCGCGAACAAATCCGTAATGTGGTTATGAACTGTACCGAAGGTACCCTCACCCCCAATCACGCGAACATCTACGAATACGCCGCCCCCAATCAACTCAGTCATTATGCCTATGACTTTACTGCCTGGGTACAGCAACCCGTCAATGGCAATTGTCAAAACAGCCCGCCCTTATGTGGTGAAAAAGGCTGCCTGCTAACGGCCTATACGCAAATCAAGCCGAACCTGTTTAAACAATCCTTGCGCACCTATGTGCTCAGTGTTGCGCCTAAAGAGATTGGTGAACGCACCCCCGAAGGTAATGTCGTTGCCATCGCAGGCTTTGAAATGAGCCAAAGCAAATTCAATTGCCGCGTGCTAAACGGTGGCACCGCACCTTGCGCGCTCAACTTCACATGGAAGAATAATAAGTTCACTTACTTCGGATTCGGCGCGAAAGATGATCAACCCGCCATCGAACCGCCACACGAAAAAGAAGAACCCGCGCCGCAACAAGACGAATAGTTATATCGTCCTATATCGCACTGCCTGCCGCCCACCCGCTCGACCATGCCCATTGGAAGTTGTATCCACCAAGCCATCCGGTAACATCCACGGCCTCGCCAATCACAAATAATCCCTGCACGTCATTGGCCGCCATGGTTTTGGATGATAATGCATTGGTATCCACGCCGCCTAATGTCACCTCGGCCTTGGCATAACCTTCGCTACCTGCGGGACAAAGCACCCATTGTTTCAATTGTTTGGCGGCTTCTCTTAATGCTTTGTCGGTCATCTGGCCAATCGCCATATTGGTCATAAAGGTGGTGGTAAAAGCCCCCGCCAAACGCTGCGATAACAATTCCGCCAATATGGTTTTCAATTCCGCATTGGGGCGCGTCTTTTTGCGTTCCAATAAATAACTCTCCGCATCTACATCCGGCAGCATATCCAGCGTGATATCATCGCCTTCGCGCCACAGGGATGAGATTTGCAAAATCGCAGGCCCCGATATCCCGCGATGGGTGAATACCATGCCTTCACGGAAATTTTTCTTACCCTTTGATGCCACAATTTCTGCACTCACGCCGCTTAGCGGTTGCATAAACTCCAGCAATGCACCTTGAAACACCAATGGCACAAGCGCCGGGCGCAATTCCGTAAGCGGCAAGCCAAACTGCTTGGCCATACGATGCGCAAAATTCGTCGCCCCCATTTTAGGGATGGATAACCCGCCGCTGGCAAGCACCAATGTTGACGCGGTAAATGTGCCCTTATCGGTTACTATATTATAGGCATCGCTTTTGCTGACATCATTGATGCTGGTGGATAGTTTGATGTCCACGCCCGCTGCACGGCATTCATCCAATAACATCTTGAGGATATCCCGCGCGGAGTTATCGCAAAATAACTGCCCCAGGGTTTTGTGGTGATATGGAATGTTATGCTTTTCCACTAATCCGATGAAATCATGCTGCGTGTAGCTCTTCAGCGCGGAAATACAAAAATGCGGATTTTGCGAATAAAATTTATCCGGCGATATATCGCGGTTGGTAAAATTGCACCGCCCGCCGCCGGAAATGAGAATTTTCTTCCCCGCCTCCTCCGCATGATCAAGCAGCAAGACCCGCCGCCCGCGCTGCCCCGCACGCATCGCGCACATGAGCCCTGCCGCGCCCGCGCCGATGATGATGGTGTCATAAATTTTATGCTGACTTGAACTCATTTTATTTCGTTATCGTTTCAATATACTGCATATGCGTAACAACGTTAGTAATAATCCTAATTTTACCACAGGCCTTAAGAATTTCTTTATTGAACTTAATACATTGTGTCACCCGTGAAGTTCGTTGCCACTCACCGATACGATTTCAATAAACAGAAAGGACAGAAAATGTCTCATACACCTGCACTCACTAAAAAGCGAAACGCTCTCGCACTCTTCCTAACGACAGCCATAATGTCAATCGGCGCAAGCATTGCGCCATCGCTTGCCATGGCTGAGGCCGCAGCACCTGCCCCAGCCGTCAACAGCGGCGACACAGCATGGATGCTGGTATCAACCGCACTCGTATTATTAATGACACCGGGCCTGGCATTTTTCTATGCCGGTATGGTTAGATCTAAAAATGCCGTATCCACCCTTTATCAAAACGTCATTGCACTATCCGTGATTGGTGTGTTGTGGGCGGTAATTGGGTACAGCCTTGCCTTCTCCGGTGACGTATCCGGCCTAATCGGCGACACCAAGTATTTATTGCTCAATGGCGTTGGCCAAGCCCCCGATGGCACAGCCACCATCCCGCATTTGGTATTCATGGCATTCCAGATGATGTTCGCCATCATCACCCCCGCCCTGATTACAGGTGCATTTGCTGAACGCGTAAACTTTAAAGCATGGATTATCTTCCTCGTGCTCTGGAGCCTTGCGGTGTATTCACCCGTTGCCCATTGGGTATGGAACGTAAATGGCTGGCTCGCAAAGAGCGGCGCATTGGATTTTGCCGGTGGTTATGTGGTTCACATGACGGCTGGTTACTCCGCCCTAATCGCCGCCATGGTGTTCAAGAAACGCCGTGATTTTGGCGCAGCGCAAAAGCCATTTGATATCGGCATGGTTGTGCTCGGTACCAGCTTGCTGTGGTTTGGTTGGTTCGGCTTCAATGCCGGTTCTGCCCTCACCTCTGGCGGTCTTGCTGCACAGGCATTCGTCAACACCTTCCTTGCTGCTGCCGTTGCATTGCTCGCATGGACCTTGGTTGACACCATCAAAGATGGCAAGCCAACCCTGGTTGGCGGTTGCATCGGTGTGGTGGCTGGCCTTGTGGCGATTACACCTGCAGCTGGTTACGTCACTACTGGTTCAGCGCTCATCATCGGTCTTGCTGCGGGTATTATCTGCAACCTTGTGGCACGCCTGATTAAGGGCAGCTTCAAGATTGATGACAGCCTCGATGTATTTGCATGCCACGGTATTGGCGGCACCATCGGTACCATCATGACCGGCCTTCTTGCCACCACGGATGTTAATCCGGCGGGCGCAATGGGCTTGCTCAATGGCGGCGACAAGCTGTTTACGGCCAACCTCACCGCTGGTGTGGCGGTTGCAGCTTTCAGTATGATTGTCACCTTCATCTTGCTGAAAATTGTATCCATCTTCGCACCGCTGAACGTCAGCGACAGCGATGAACAATCTGGCCTTGATAGCTCCCAACATGGCGAAAGCATCAAGGGATAAGTTGTTCAACTAACAACTACCTATCTAAAAGATTTAAGGGTCGCATGAACATGCGGCCCTTATTTTTGGTGTGCATTACAAGCGTTTATCAATTATTTTTTTGTAAATTTGCCTACGAAACATTTCTCCACTATTATTGCATATCGACAGAGGAGCTAAATATGACTGTAGATGCAATAATTAATTTTGTTGGCAAGCCTGAAATTGTTGCTGTTATATTAACGGCTACTTTTGCATTGATTGGAAGAATGCTACAGCCAAAAGCCAATGTTATTTGGGGGGTTGGACATCAGTTTGCCCATAACATACCGCAAAATGCTGGCGGCTCCCTTTCCATTTATTCTAGAAGCATATACATCCAAAACATCGGCAAAGAAACTGCACATAGTGTCGAAGTATATTTCAGCTCAAAGCCTGAACATTATCAAATTTGGCCACCATGCAACTATTCTGAGCTAACACTGCCGGACAATCACTTTGTAATAAAAATTGATTATCTAGGCGCAAAAGAATACCACAACATTGAATTGCTGCAATCTTACTCTGCACCACCATTTATGGTAAAACTGAGAACAGTTGACGGTGATTGCAAGCAAGTACAGATGGCGCCACGTCAGATTTTTTCAAAGTGGATAAATTGGAGCATCATAGGATTATTGTTGTTGGGTGTTTATAAAATTTCTGAATGGATGCTTAATATAATAAAATTTATCTAGCTTAATTTAGTACAATATACACTGTATGGTGAAATTACTTTGCCACGCCGCGCGCGTCCCGCAAAGTTGTCCACATGAACTATGCTGCGCCTACTTTTTAGAATTGTCAAAAAGCCGCTTATTGGCAAAGGCCTTGCCTGAACCTGATTTAAAGTATTTTTCCAAGGTTCTGGCTGTCGCTTCATTCTCGACTGCGACATAGCTTGTTAATTTTACAGGCAAAAATGCTTTGGTTGAGATGACTTGTCCGGCTTTGTGTGAAGCAAAGCGACGCTTCAGATCATTGGTTGACCCGACATAAATATCGTTATTTGTAAGTTTTAGGAAATATACATACCACATTCGGTTGTCTCCCTTCGCTAAAGCTTCGGGAGATCACCCTACATGTTGTGATTTCGGTTGTCAGCCCACCCTAGGCGGGTGGCCTGCCACCCGAAGCTTTAGCGAAGGGTGGCGGATGGGGTGAGATTCGAACTCACGGTGAGCTTTCACCCACGCCGGTTTTCAAGACCGGTGCCTTAAACCGCTCGGCCACCCATCCAATCCGCATCAAGTGATACCGAACAAACGCGCTAAACGAAAGTGTTTTTTACAAGTTTTGCATCATTCATAACATGCCGGAAAAACGCATGTTTATTGGCATTTGGCGTGGCTGTGCCCGTTAACCGCACCTTGCCCGTATGCGCAGCGGGCAGTTGGGGCAACTGCACCACCATTAAATCCCCCACATCGCCCTTAAAACATTCAAGGCAATGCAACGGCGTTTTGGAGAAGATGAAGCTACCCGCAATACCATAGGGCTTTAAATACCCCTCCAACACTTGCGCGCGCATCGCGGGCAATGACGCCAACATCACCGCCGCACCTGCCCCATACAACACATCCCGCCGCGAGAGCTTCATCATATGATATCCCGCAAGGTTTGTTCAACAAACTGCATGACTTGCTGCACATCATCGCTGCGCGGCAAACCATTAGGAAAATCCACAAACTGTTCTGGTGCGCCAAACAGGATGAATGGTTTTTTAAACCGCTGCGCAAGGCTTAGCTCATTGCGCGTGCCCTTACTGCCCGGCAAGACCACCACCACATGACTGGTCAGGATATTAATGTAATTGCGGCTGACCTGCTGCGGGTCATGGCCATCATAAATGCCCAGATGCGAATGGATTGGCAGTTCCACATAGGGATTGGGGTAATTCGGCATCACTTCATACGCTTCACCCGCGCTTTGCATCGGTATTACGCCAATGCATAGTCCCGCGCGGGGCTGCGTGGCGGTAAAGCTTTGTGATACTGCATCCATCACGCCGGTGCCACCACCCGTCAACAGATGATAGCCTGCTCTGGCAATTGCCTCGCCTAATGGCTTGGCCAGTTCTTCATGCCGTTCCTTGCTTGCCCCCATCACACCAATGATTGGCCGTTTGGAAAGCATGGAGTGCCTATACGTTGAAATAACGTGCGGCAGGATGATGCACCACAATCGCGGAAGTACTTTGCTCTGGATGCAGCATAAATTCTTCGGTCAAGGCGATGCCGACCTTATCCGCTTGCAACAGCTTCAAAATTGGCTCCTGGTCTTCCAGACGCGGGCATGCAGCATAGCCAAATGAATAACGGCTGCCGCGATAGCCTTGCTGCAGCAGCTTTTCCATATCCTGCGCATCATCGCCGGCAATGCCCAATTCCTTGCGGATACGCGCATGCACATATTCGGCCATGCCTTCGGTCAATTCCACACTCAATCCATGCAGGAACATATAATCCTGATAACGGTTTTGCGCGAACCATTCACGCGATACTTCTGATGCCCGATCACCCATGGTGACAATCTGCATGGCAATCACGTCGCGTTGCTTGTCGTTTACATCTTTGAAGAAATCGCTGATGCAAACGCCGGGCGTGCCATCGGCCTCTGGCTTGCGGCGCGGCAAGGTGAAACGCACGATTTCCTTATTATGATCTTTTTCATCAAAAATAATCACATCATTGCCATCCGCTGCCGCTGGCCAATAGCCATAGGACGCCGTGGCGTTAAGTGCCTTATCGCGGTTCGCATCTTCCAATATCCGCTTTAAAATCGGGCGGAATTCACGGCGTGCATCTTCCATATATTCTTCAATGCGTTTGCCTTGTTTCTTAAAGCCCCATTGTTGCATGTACAGTGAACGTTCATTCACAAACGGAATAAGTGTTTCGGCAGGTACATAATCAATAATCTTGGGGCCCCAGAATGGCGGCGTTGGCACCTTCACATCCTTGCCCATCTTCTCACGCTTGGCACGTGCGGCGGCGGGGTCGGTGTTATCGGCAAAGATGCTTTCTTCGGTTGGCAGTTCAACTGGTTTGCGGCGTGGACGCGTGCGTTGCTTTTCTGCGGTCACAAATTCACCAAACGTGCCATCCATTACCTTATTCATAAGGCCAAGGCCATCAAACGCGTCATTGGCATATGCCACTTGGCCCGTGGTGTAGGATTCCGAACAATCGGAATAGACATAACCGCGCGTTAATGCCGCGCCGCCCAACATCACCGGAATATCCAACCCCTGGCGGGACATTTCTTCCAAATTTTCGCGCATAATTACCGTGGATTTCACCAGCAAGCCGGACATACCAATGGCATTCGCTTTATGGGTTTTGGCAGCTTCCAAAATCGCTTCAATAGGCTGTTTAATACCCAAATTCACAACCTTATAGCCATTGTTGGTAAGAATAATATCGACCAGATTTTTACCAATATCATGCACGTCGCCCTTTACGGTCGCCAGCACCATGGTACCTTTTTCCTGTCCTTCAACCTTTTCCATAAATGGCTCTAGCCATGCGACGGATTTTTTCATGGTTTCGGCAGATTGCAGCACGAACGGCAATTGCATTTTGCCCGAACCGAACAACTCACCGACCACTTTCATACCATCAAGTAATAGTGTGTTGATGATTTCCAGCGGCTTATAGGTCTTCATCGCAATTTCTAAATCCGCTTCCAATCCGATGCTATCGCCATCCACGATGCGTTGCTTCAAGCATTCTTCAATCGTATCAGGGCGCGCTTTTTTAGCGGTATCTGCGGCGGTGCGGTTTGCAAACAGTGCCATAAACGCATGCAACGGGTCATAACCGTCTTTACGTCTATCAAAAATCAAATCTTCGGCGATACGCGCTTCTTCTTCTGGAATTTTATGCAACGCCATGATTTTGGAATGGTGCACAATCGCGCCGGTTAATCCGCGCTTCATTGCTAAATCGAGCATCACGGAATTGAGCACGTGACGTGCCGGCGGATTAAGCCCGAATGAAATATTCGATAATCCCAATATAATCTGGCATTTCGGCATGGCCTTGGAAATCAGCTCAATGCCTTCCAAGGTCCAAAGACCAAGCTTGCGGTCATCTTCATTACCCGTGGCAACGGTGAAGGTGAGCGGGTCGAACAGCAAATCCTCCGGCGGCAAGCCAAATTCATTCACCGCCATGTCGTATAAACGCTTGGCGATTTCCAGTTTGTGCTGTGGCTCCTTCGCCATGCCTTTTTCATCAATAGTCAAGGCAATAACCGAGCAGCCAAATTTCTTGGCAAGGCGCAAACGCTCACGTGCGGGTTCTTCGCCATCTTCAAAATTGATGGAGTTGATAATGGCCTTACCGCCATAGAGCTTAAGCGAGCTTTCCAATACCTTATATTCGGTTGAGTCAATTACCAGCGGCGCCTGAATGGATGTCGCAAAGCGTTTAATCACCTCGCCCATTTCTAATACTTCGTTACGGCCAACGAATGCGGTGCAAACATCCAACGCATTGGAGCCTTCCTGCACCTGTTCGCGCGCCATTTTCACGCAGCCATCCCAATCATTGGCTTCCTGCAAGGTGCGCCATTGCTTACTGCCATTGGCGTTACAACGCTCACCAATCGCCAGGTAGGCGTTTTCTTGGCGCAGGCTTACTTGCCCATACAGCGATGCAACCGATGGTGTCCATGAAAAATTACGTTTCTTTGGCTTGGGGCGCACGCCGTCTTCGGCAATACGGCGAAGCATTTTATCCAAGTGCTCCACATGCTCCACGTTCGTACCACAACAACCGCCAATGAAATTCATACCGAATTCTGTAACAAAGCGCTCGAGTGAATGTTCCAAATCGCATGGACCCAGCGGATAATGCGTCTTGCCATTCACCAATTCGGGCAAACCTGCATTGGGTTGCACACCAATCATGCGCGGCCAGTTTTCGGATAACCAACGCACGTGTTCCAACATTTCGCGCGGGCCCGTTGCACAGTTCAAGCCGACCAAATCCACACCAAGGGATTCAATAATTGTAGCTGCCCCCGCAATATCGGTTCCCACCAACATCGTGCCGGTTACTTCAATGGTCACTGTCACAAAAATGGGGACGGATTTATTTAGCTGCGTGCGCGCAAGTTTTGCACCATTCACCGCCGCCTTGATTTGCAGCGGATCTTGGCAGGTTTCAATCAAAATGGCGTCCACGCCACCTTCAATCAGACCGATAGCTTGGCGCTTAAATGCATCTTCGGCGGTATCAAAATCGATGTGCCCCAGCGAGAGAAGTTTTGTACCCGGGCCAATGGAGCCCAAGGCAAAACGTGGGCGGTCTTTAAAATGCGAAATCGCTTCGCGTGCCAATTCTGCGGCACGCTTGTTAATCTCGTAGGTTTTGTCCTGCAAATCAAATTCAGCCAATGTTACCGCCGAACCACCAAAGGAGTTGGTGAGCACCATATCCGCGCCAGCAGTTAAATATCCCTTATGGATATCCACCACCAAATCCGGACGCGATAGGTTTAAAATTTCTGTGCAATTTTCATTACCCAAATAATCTTTTTCAATATCAAGATCGAGCACTTGCACACGGCTGCCCATGGCGCCATCGCACAACAATACTCGTTCCTTCAATACATCTAATAACGCGGCCATACTAAGTTTATCCTTCTAATGCCTTGCAAACAGGGATAACCAAATCCGCGCGATTCAAGGTGTAATAGTGAAAATGGCGAATGCCATGCTTTTTGAGGTGTTCGCCTTGTGCAATTGCTGCATCAATGGCAACTCTTTTGAAATCATCGGTGTTTGGCACTTTGCCTTCAAAACGATGCTTAAGGTTTTCCGGTACATGCGCGCCGCACTTGCCTGCAAACTCGCATGCTTTTTCAAAATTAGAAATCGGCAATAATCCAGGCACGATAGGCATGGTTATACCGCGCTTGTGTGCCTGATCGCAAAAATGCAAATACGCATCATTGTCAAAAAAGAACTGGGTGATAGCTCTTGTTGCACCGGCATCCTGCTTGCGCTTTAAATTATCCAAATCGGCATCCATGCTAGTGGCTTCTGGATGTTTTTCCGGATACGCCGCAACCGAGATTTCAAATGGCGCAATTTTTTTAAGGCCCTCGACCAAATCACGGGCATACGCATAGCCACCCGGATGCGGCACATATGGCCCCGTCATATCCGGTTGGTCACCACGCAATGCCACGATGTGTTTGATATTTTTTGCCCAATAATCCTTGGCAATATCATCAATCTCGCTGCGCTCTGCCCCAACACAGGTCAAATGAGCAGCCGCTTTTAGACCAAACTGCGTTTGCAATTGGTCAACCAATGCATGGGTACGCCCGCGCGTTGTGCCCCCTGCCCCATATGTTACCGAGACAAAGGACGGCTTAAGCGGGGCAAGTTCCCCCGCAACCTTCAGCAATGCAGCTTGCAAGGCTTCGGTCTTGGGCGGAAAGAATTCAAAACTAGTGGTGATTGTCATTATGAACCGAGCTTAGAAGAAGGATGCAGAATTTTTAAGATGTGGTGTATCGCCGCCCTTATCCCAATCTGCTTCTTTTATGGAGCGAACCGTACCCACGCCTATGGTGCGTTCAGTTTCCAATTCAATCAACATAAAGATACCCGTCATGCGGTTATGCGCATAAAGATCAACAGGCACAGGCAATGCCGCGTAAATGCATGCATCCACCAGTGGGCCATTCACGGCGCCTTGGTGCACTTCCACCTGTTCTTCACGGTTATGAATCTTAAGGGTGCATTGCACATCGCCGCGTCCAGCAAAGCTGGGGTCAAGCCATAGCACACTGCCCACAAAGGATTCCGTGGAACAAATTGGCGCGCTGGCGGGATACAGCACATTACCGCGTGCGATATCCACATCATCATCGGTTACCAATGTCACGGCTTGGCCGGCACTTACTTCCTGCACTTGCTTGCCACTGTGATAAATGCGCGAAATGCTGATGCTGCTGTTCGTGCCTGCAACCTGCAAACGATCACCGGTTTTTACGACACCACCATTGAGCATCCCTTGATACCCGCGACGATCTTCGAACCGAATAACGGATTGCACCGGCAAACGTACGCCTTGCAGGGCATTATTTTGCACCTGCACCTTGGATAGATAATCCATCAAGCTCACGCCTTTATACCATGGCATATTGGTGCTTTTCTTGAATACGTTATCGCCTGCAATTGCGCTGACCGGAATGAATGTGAATTCCACATTCGCCACATCAGCCATCTGCGCACGGTAATCCGCCTCAATCGCGCTAAACTTTTCTTGGGAATAACCAACCAAATCCATCTTATTAGCGACCACCACAAATTGGCGGATACCAAAGAATGCGGCAATTTTGCTATGGCGAATGGTTTGTTCACGCACACCATGCGCGCCATCCACAAGAATAAGCGCCACATCGCTGTTGGCGGCGGCAACCGCCATGTTACGTACATATTGTACGTGGCCTGGTGTATCCGCGATGCGGAAATGGCGGCCACCATAACGGAAATAACGATACGCCGCGTCAATGGTAATGCCTTGACTACGTTCATCTTCCAATCCGTCAAGTAAGCGCGAGTAATCGAGCACGCCATTCACGGTTGCACCCGCCGCTTGGTCATCGGGAATTGCACCCACATCGTAGAGCAAGCGGCCAATCAGGGTTGATTTACCATCATCCACATGCCCGCAGGTTAAAAAGTGTAATGTGTCTCTGCTTTGCATATTAGAAATACCCCTGCTTCTTTTTCTTTTCCATGGATGCGCCACTATCTTGGTCAATCAAACGGCCTGCGCGTTCAGAAATACGTTGATCTTCAAGTTCGGCAATCACCTTATCAAGCGTGTCAGCTTCGGATTCAATCGCTCCGGTTAATGGGTAACAACCCAATGTGCGGAAGCGGATTTTTTTCATCACCGGCTTTTCGCCTTCCTCGAACACAAAGCGTTCATCATCCACCATCAAAATCTGGCCATCACGTACCACGACCGGACGTTCCTTGGCAAAATACAATGGCACCATAGGGATGTTTTCAGCCTTGATGTATTGCCATACATCATATTCTGTCCAGTTCGACAGCGGCGCAACGCGCATACTGTGCTGTTCGGGAAGACGTGTATTGAACAATAAACCGAATTCCGGACGTTGATTTTTTGGGTCCCATGCATGGAATCGATTACGCAGCGAGAAAATACGTTCCTTCGCACGTGATTTTTCTTCATCACGGCGAGCACCAATGAAGATGAAGTCAAACTTGAATTGATTGAGTGCGAGCTTCAAAGCATCGGTCTTCATCACCTGGGTATGGGTGCGTGCGCCATGGCTGAACGGGCCGATATCTTCGGCTTCACCGCGCGGGTTTTTAAACACATGCAGTTTCAATCCCAAGTCCTTGGCGATGTTATCGCGGAATTCGATCATATCGCGGAATTTCCAGCGCGTATCCACATGCAACATTGGCAATGGCGGCTTCACGGGGTGGTACGCCTTCATAATCAAATGCAGCAACGCACCGGAATCCTTACCGATTGAGTAAAGAAACACAGGGTTTTGTGCCGAAGCAATCGCCTCACGGATAATCGTGATAGCTTCTTCTTCAAGGTATTGTAGATGGGGTGTTAGCGTGCTCATGCCGCTGCTCCAGACTGAATGGTTCTATGAATAAAATCGCCAAAACGTTCACTCGGTTTGCGGTTTTTGGCATAATCCGCAAACAAACCGTCAAGGGTTTGTAAAATCTGCGCTTCATCCAGACTTTCTTTGTAAAGCCGGTTGAGACGCGTTCCGGTTGAATTCCCGCCCAGATACAAATTGTATTGGCCAAGGGCCTTCCCGATAAATCCGATTTCTGCTGCCCATGGACGCGCACAACCATTGGGGCAACCCGTCATGCGAATGCTGAACGGATCCTTTTCCAACTTATGTTTGGCAAGCAACCCTTCCACCTTGGTGATTAGGCTTGGCAGATAACGCTGTGCTTCGGCCAATGCGAGGGCACAGGTATTAAGCGCCACACAAGCCAGCGCATCTTTACGGATATTTGAAAACTTGGTGTGATCAATCCCGTGCTTGGCCAAAATCGTCTCAATCGCTGGGCGATTTTTCTTTTCGATATAGGTCAGCAAAATGTTCTGGTTGCTGGTAAAACGGAATTGGCAGAAGCCGGTTTCCGCGCATTCCTTTAATGCAGATTTCACCGCATAACCGGGCAAATCCATCACGCGGCCACTTTCCACAAACATCGTGTAGAATTGCTTGCCGTGATTGTCTTCCTGCCAGCCATAATGATCAACGCGTTCCACAAAATTGTATGGCTTGGCGGTTTGGAATTTAAAGCCAGCATGTTTTTCCTGCATGCGCTTTTCAACTTCCGCGCGGTATACATCCGCGCCTAAACGGTCGACGGTATATTTCAGGCGCGATAGCTTGCGATCGCTGCGGTTACCGTAATCACGCTGTACGGCTACAATCTGCCATACTGCATCCAGTACTTGTTCCTTGGATACATAACCAATCACAGTTGCCAGACGCGCATAGGTATCTGCATTGCCGTGCGTTGTGCCCATACCGCCGCCAATCGCCACGTTAAAGCCGATGAACTTGCCGTTTTCTTCAATTGAAATCAGGCCGATATCGTTGGTGAAAACATCGGTATCATTATGCGGCGGTGTGGCGATACCAATTTTAAATTTGCGCGGCAAATAATGTTGCAAGTATAGCGGATCTTCTTCTGGCTCATCACCCGACAGCTTCTCACCATCCAGCCAGACTTCTGAAAATGCCTGCGTTTTCGGCAGCAAATACTCACTTACCTTTTGCGCATAACGGAACACTTCCTCATGGAATTTGGAAAGGGTTGGGTCTGCGCCCGCCATCACGTTGCGGTTCACGTCACCGCATGCCGCGATGGTGTCTACACCTAATTCTTTAAACCACTGCATGGTCGGCTTCATCTTTGCCTTCACGACGCCGTGGATTTGAATGGTTTGCCGCGTGGTGATTTTAATCACACCGCTGGCATTTTCATTGCATAGCTTGGTCAGACCCAGCCATTGCGGCGCGGTCACCTCACCGCCCGGCAAACGCAAGCGGATCATGTAGGAATATGCCCATTCCAGTTTTTTCAATTCGCGTTCGGCGCGGCGATCGCGGTCATCCTGCATATAGCTGCCGTGGAATTTAATCACGGTCTGGTCATCTGCAGAAATTGCACCCGTAACGGCATTTTCCATACCATCAGCCAAGGTTCCGCGCAGGCCCTTGCTCTTGAGCTTAATTGCTTCAACAGGTGATGGATTGCCAGCAGGCGGCGTAAGTTTGCTATCGGCCATGTTAGTATACGTCCTTCACGTAGCGGTCTTGTTCAGATAAGTCAGCAAGGTAGGATTGTGCAGCTTCCACGCTCTTGCCCATGTGCTTCACGATGATGTCGGTCAGTGCTTTTTCCACATCTTCACTCATGGGGGATTTGGCGCCACACACGTAGAACGATGCACCGCCAGCCAGCCATTCAGCGATTTCTTTGCCGTGATCATGCATTTTGTGCTGCACATATACTTTTTGTTTTTTATCACGGGAGAATGCGACATCCAGTTTAGTCAGCGCACCACCTGCCAATGCTTCAAGCCATTCTGCCTGATACAAAAAGTCACAATGCGCGTGCTGGTCACCAAAGAATAACCAGTTGCGGCCACTGCCGCCCTGCTCTACCCGTTCCTGCACAAAGGCGCGGAATGGCGCAATACCCGTGCCAGGCCCGACCATAATAATGTCCTTGCCGCTATCTTCGGGAAGACGGAAACGCAGATTGCGTTGAATGTAGAATTGAATTTTATCGCCTGGCTTTTTGCTCGCGAGGAAGCCTGAACCAAGCCCATGGCCAACACTGCCATCTGGCAATTTATGCTTGGCCAATGCAACCGTCAGATGCACCTGATTGGGGTGCACGGCGGGCGAAGAGGCAATGGAATAAAGCCTTGGTGTTGGGTCGCTGCCATCGGCGGCTTTGGGCAAAATAATGCCCGCTGCATCACCCGATGAATAGGCAAGCTCACCATCAAAACCCACTTCAATATGATAGGTTTCTTTGGCTGAACCCTTATCATTCAGATTGATGATTTCATTGATGGTACCTTCCACAGGCGTCAACCGTGTAAAGCCCACATTGGATGTTTTGGTTTGCTTAACCGCAACTGCCGCCTTTGGCGCAGCGTGGCCAACCAACGCAGATAAGCCGCTTAATACGCCTTCACTCCATGCTGGAATGTGATCGGCATAATCGACATCAAGCAAGGTTGCGCGGTGAAACGCTTTCGCACCACCAGCAGAAAACGCAGCATCAATATCCGCTGCTGCCTTACAAAATTCTTTATACGCGCGGTCACCCAAACCCAGCACCGCATAGTTTACATTTGCAAAACTTGTTTTCGATGTTTTCAACGCATCAAAAAACTTGTGCGCCATTTCTGGCGGGTCGCCTTCCCCATGTGTGCTGGAAATAAACACCACAGGGTCTTTAAACGCCGCAATTTCCGGCAAGGTAATCTTGTTCACTGGCGTGAGTTTTGATTTAAAACCTTTATCTTTTGCAGCTTTTACAAGACCTTGGGCTACGTTCTTCGCGTTACCGGTTTCGGTTGCATAGATGATTTGCAAGGTCACATTGCTGGTCGGTGCCGTCTCGGCTGTGCCTGCAATATCCTTGGCACGGCCATTGAGATACCCCACTACCCATGCGCGCTTTTCTGCGCTGAGGGCAGCCCATAAATCATCAACAATTTTCAGTTCTTTATCACTTAACATTTTTCACTCTTACTAATTTGCCATCAACCATGTGCAATCCACATTCCTGCTCACCTTGTTCCCACCACCAACGACCCGCACGCGGATGTTCATCGTGCGCAATCGCGCGTGTGCACGGCGCACATCCAATGGATGGAAATCCTTGTTCATGCATCGGGTTATAGGGAACATTATTTTCTTTGATAAACGCCCACACATCATCCGTGCCCACATCAATCAACGGATAAAGCTTGATAACATTGTCGCGTTCATCCCACTCGGCCGCTTGCAGATTGCTGCGGTTATCGGAGTGTTCGCGGCGCAGGCCACTAATCCATATATCCACGCCCTTTAATGCACGGGTAAGCGGTACAACTTTACGAATTCGGCAGCATTCCTTGCGGTTTTCAAGGCTGTTATAAAAGCCATTAATACCGTTTTTATTCACGTATTCCTGAATATCTTTGGCTTCAGGCGCATAGGTTTCAATTGCAATGCCATACTTGTCGGTTGTGGCCTGATGCAGTTTTTGGGTTTCTTCAAACAGACGACCCGTATCCAGCGTAAAAATTTTCGCAGGAATTTTTTCATTCACCAGCATATGGGTGATGGCCTGGTCTTCAAAACTGAAGCTGGTTGAAAATGCAATTTTCTGTTTTGGAAATTGGCGCAGTGTTGCAATGCGTTCTTTCCAGCCCAGTGTTGCAAAGCTATTGGCCAGCGTTTGTGCCAACACATCATTCAGAACATCAGGCATTGGCCACCTCTTTGGTGTTCTTGGCAAACCAGTCTTCACGCACTTCGGCAGGCTCGCGCCAGCTATGGGTGGAACGCCAACGCACCACATTGCCAATCACCAATAGGGTTGGCGTGATGAAATTCGTGTCGCCGAATTTTTCAACAAATGTGCCCAATGTAGCTTCATATTCGGCATGTTGCGGCGTGGTGCCTTGTTCGATAATTACCGCAGGGGTTGAGGGGTGATACCCAATGCTAAGCAGCTTTTCAATGAGGCCATTGCGCTTCTTGGTGGTCATATAGAACACCAAGGTTTCATCACGTGACAGCTCAAGCGATTTCCAGAAGCCTTCGCGGTACAGTGTTTCATCGTAATAGGTCAGGAAGCGCACCGCACTTGCGCCGTCACGTTCGGTCAGCGGAAAACCGGATGCAGCCGAGCAACCCAATGCTGCGGTAATTCCTGGAACAATCTGGTATGGCACGCCCAATTTGCGTGCCACATCCATCTCTTCAGCGGCATGGGCATAAATGCCCGGATCACCGCCCTTTAAGCGCACAACAATTTTGTTATTGCGCAAATGTTCTTCAATCAGTTCGGCAATCGCGTCCTGGGTTTTAATGTGATGATCTGCACTTTTGCCAACCGCAATCTTGGTGGCTTCGCGGCGTGCATAGCGTTCCAATAAATCCGGCGGAATGAGGCGGTCATAAAGCACCACATCGGCTTGGCCTAATAACTGCGTACCGCGCACGGTGATGTAGTCAGGATGGCCCGGGCCCGCACCAATCAAATACAGGGCAGAACGTGATGCTGCGGGGGCTTCGGATAATGCTTGTGCAAACAGCGTTTCTGCCTTGGCGTTATTGCCTTCCACCACTTCTTGGGCAATGCCGCCATCCAATACCTCATCCCAGAATAAGCGGCGCGCCTGAATACCATTTAAATGCGCCTTTACCACATCGCGCTTTTCTTTAATCCAGTTGGTAAGCGCTTCTAGATTCCACGGAATGATATGTTCAATCTTGCGCTTAATCGCGCGTGCAAGCGATGGCGATACGCCCGCCGATGAAATGGCAATTTGTACATCGCCGCGTTTGATGGTGGCGGGGAAAATGAAATCGCATAAATGCGGTGTATCCACCACATTCACAATCTTACCCTGCGCCTTGGCATCATGATAAATGCGTTCGTTTAATGCGTGGTCATCGGTTGCCGCAATCACAATGGTTGCGTTTGCTAAATGCTCCGGCGCATATTCGGCCTGCACCACGCTACCGCCATGTTGTTCAATCAATGCCTTAAGTTCAGGAAGAATTTCTTTGCCCACCACATGCACGGATGCACCCAGCGCAGTGAGCGTTTCAGATTTGGAAAACGCAATATGGCCGCCGCCAATAATGGTGAAGCGGGTATGAGACCCAAGTTTAAAAAAGAGCGGTGCGTAATTCATTCCTAACCCCGTTATGATGACGTGAAGTTATCGGTTAAATAACCACGCCGCAAAAGCATAAAATCTAATAATCGGGGAAGTTTTGATGATGTGTTGCACACGAAACGTGTGTGACAAAACGTGTAGACTTTCCCGCTTATCGCTTACGTACTGCTCTGGCAGATGAAACCATTGCAATACGGGGGGTCTACAGCATGTTTTTGAGGCTTTTTGGCCTCAAAAGCTTAGGCTCACTCACGCCCTAGCTGTAGCGCTTTAGCACTTGTTAACGCGGTTGCAAGCTGCCCCTCAAATCCCGCGACTAGGTGTTACCCCAATGAATGACTAACAAATAGGCATAGATAAAAGGTTCGTCAAGCCAAAATTCAAATTCACGTTTGACAACTTAATCCCTTTCATCCTAGTATGAATTCAAGAACGCCGTTTCATCTGCGGCCTCTTCGTGGGATTTGATGGAGCTTAAAAACCTCCCTTATTGGACAGCTTGCACCACGTAAAGTCTGCTAAAGCGCATGGCAATTCGTGAAAAACGCCGTGGTCCTATTACTGGGAACGGGTTTATGACGAAGGCAAGTTTACTTCCATCTCCATCACTGCCCAATTTTGATCCGGCACATTTGCCGGGCAAACGCGTGCAACTTGGCACAGCAGAACCGCTCAAACTTGATTGCGGCGGAAGCCTTTCCAATTACTGGGTCTCCTACCAAACCTATGGCACGCTCAACCCTGAAAAAAGCAATGTTATATTGGTCTGCCACGCACTAACGGGCGATCAATATGTGGCTGAGCCCCACCCCGTTACCGGCAAACCCGGCTGGTGGGAAATCATGGTTGGGCCAGATAAAATCATCGATACCAATAATTATTTTGTCATTTGCGCGAACATCATCGGCGGCTGCATGGGCAGCGAAGGCCCACGCAATGTCAACCCTGCAACAGGGAATGTATGGGGCCTCGATTTTCCGGTCATCACCATTCACGATATGGTGCGTGCCCAAAAAGCGCTCATTGACCATTTGCAAATTCCGCAGCTCTTCCTTGTCATCGGCGGATCATTGGGCGGCATGCAAGCCTTATCATGGGCGGCGTTGTATCCGGAAAAAGTGTTTGCCTGCGCCGCTATTGCTGCTGCACCGCGCCACTCCGCGCAAAACATCGCCTTTGGTGAGGTTGGCCGTCAGGCGATTATGGCCGATCCATTATGGAATAAAGGCCTATATTTAAAGGATGGACAGCGTCCTGCTGCGGGTTTGTCGGTTGCGCGTATGGCCGCGCACATTACGTATTTATCCGAAAGCGCATTACAGCGGAAATTCGGTCGCCGTTTGCAAGACCGCTCCGCGGTGTCATTCGGGTTCGATGCAGATTTCCAGGTTGAATCCTATCTGCGTCATCAAGGCGAAAGTTTTGTCGACCGCTTTGATCCCAACTCCTACCTCTATATCACCCGCGCGATGGATTATTATGACCTCGCCGATGATTTAGGGAATGGCACATTGGCAAAAGCATTCGCGGGAAGCCCCACACGTTTTCTGGTGGTCAGCTTCACCAGCGATTGGTTATTCCCATCATCTGAAAGCCGCACCTTGGTAAAGGCACTCACAGGTGCAAACGCCGATGTGAGCTATATTGATATTGAATCCGATAAAGGCCATGACGCGTTTTTATTGGATGAACCGGAATTTCACCGACAACTCGCTGGCTTTATCGCTGGCTGCGAAGACCGCCGCCGCGTATGCGCCGTGCCCGCCACCAATGGGGCAAGCCTTCCTGAAGAATTGCAAATGATTGCCGATGAAGTACCCGCAGGCAGCCGCGTATTAGACGTCGGTTGCGGTGATGGTACTTTATTGAAATGGCTGATTGACCATAAAAATGTGCGCGGCTTCGGTTTGGAATATGACCGCACCAATGTGCAAAATGCCGTCGCCAAGGGTCTGGGCGTAATTCAAGGTGATGCGAATGTTGACCTTACCACCTACCCTGATGATGCGTATGATGTGGTGATATTAAACCGTACTTTGTCGGAATTGCCGCGCCCCTTGGAAATCCTCCAGCAACTTCGCCGCATTGCCCCAACCGTAATTGTTAACGTGGCCAATTTTGGCCATTGGCAGGCACGCTTGCATTTCTGCCTACTTGGGCAGTCACCAAAATCGCCCTCATTACCCTTTGAATGGTACAATTCGCCCAATATCCGCTTTTGTACGCTTGACGATTTCCGCAATTTTGCCAAAGAAGGTAGAATGCGTATTAAAAAATCCATCCCGTTGGATGCGGTTGGCAAACCGCTGAACGGCCTTTGGGCCAACCATGCAAACCTATTTGCCTCACAAGGGCTGTACATACTTTCACGCTAACGCTTATTTTTAACAAAGGAGACCACCATGACCAAATCCAAACACCCAGAAACATTGGCACTGCACGCGGGCCATCGTTCCGACCCAACTACGGGTTCGGTTGCTGTGCCCATCTACGCCACCACAGCTTACGAATTTAAAGATACCGAACATGCGGCAAACCTGTTCGCCCTCAAGGAACTTGGTAACATCTACACCCGTTTGATGAACCCGACCTGCGATGTGCTTGAAAAGCGTTTGGCTGCGATTGATGGCGGCGTGGCCGCTCTTACCGTAACATCCGGTCAATCGGCATCGGCATTTGCTATCCAAAACATCGCCAAGGCCGGTGACAACATCGTGTCCTCGACCGATTTGTACGGCGGAACCTACAACCTCTTTAAAAACGTATTCAAGGATATGGGCATTGAAGTTCGCTTTGCTGACCCAGCTGATCCTGAAAACTTCCGCAAGCTGACCGATGAACGCACCCGTGCGTACTACGCTGAAACCTTGCCAAATCCAAAACTGGAAGTGTTCCCGATTGCGGAAGTTGCCACCATTGGCCGTGAACAAGGCATTCCATTGATTGTCGATAATACTGCCGCGCCTATCATCTGCAAGCCAATCGAACATGGCGCAGCTGTGGTTGTGTACTCCCTCACCAAGTGGATTGGTGGCCATGGTAACGGCCTAGGCGGTATCATCATCGACAGCGGTAACTTTGACTGGGAAAAATTCCCGCAACGCCAACCTGCCCTCAACACCCCTGACCCATCCTATCATGGCGCAGTGTGGACACAGGCAGTCAAGGGTATTGGCCCTGTTGCCTACATCATCAAGGCACGCACCACCTTGCTGCGTGATTTGGGTTCGGCACTCGCCCCCTTTAACGCATTCCTGATTTTGCAAGGCCTTGAAACCTTGCCACTTCGTATGCGTGCGCATTGTGAAAACGCCGTGAAGGTGACCGAGTTCTTGAAAAAGCACCCCGCCGTTTCACGAGTCATCCACCCATCCATCGCCGAAGGCAAAGCGAAGGAACGCGCAAACAAGTACCTTAAAGGCGGCAATGGCAGCTTGATTGGGTTTGAATTAAAGGGCGGCGTGGATGCAGGTAAAGCATTTATCGATGCGTTGGAACTTGCTTACCACGTCGCTAACATTGGTGATGCACGTACCCTTGCCATCCATCCTGCAAGCACCACGCATAGCCAGTTAAACGCAAAAGAACAGCTGCTCACGGGTGTAACCCCTGGCTATGTTCGCCTGTCCATCGGTATTGAACATTCCGATGATATCATTGCCGATATTTCACAAGCCTTGGATAAGGCCAGCAATGCGAATGTGAAGAAAGTCGCGTAAGTCACTCTAATATAATAAAAATCAACGCCCATATCGGAAACGGTATGGGCGTTTTTTATGCCTTGGGCGCAAATTTGGCAATCAATGATCTACCCGCATTGATACTTGGCGCTTCAACAAAACGATATATCAGTGACGACCATAAAATAACCAACGCCATGGTGATAAAAATATAGCCATGACTAAAACTACCCATCACTTTTGGGAAATATGTCATAACAATAATTTGCCCAATCGGGCCGAACAAATAAACCGAATAACTGATCTTACCTAAATAGGCGAGCACCGGATTTTCAAGTTTGATGAAGCGCGTGAATGTTATGAACAACGCAATCGCGGTAATATACGTTAGTGTATACTTGTACCACGTCTCACCAAATCCCATATTGGAGTTATAGCCGCATAGCGAGATAACCGGGATAAGAACAACAAATAATGCCGCAAAGATATTGGCCAATCGCTTCGCTTCCAAATCGTCTTCCGATAGCGTCTTTCGCCACAACACGCCCCAAAACATTACAGAAAGTGATAACGGCAAAGCGATTGGAAATTTAACATTCATCATTCCCCTTGCCACAGCAAGGATAAGAGCCAAGCCCACACAGATTACCGCCACCCAAAACACTTTTCGGCTATTTTGCAGCCATCCAATGCAAAACAGCCCAACACAACACACATAAAAAATCAGTTCAATTTGCAATGTCCAATATAAGCCGATGATATTTTCAATCCCGGCAAATTGCTGCAGCATCGTAAAATTGACACTTATTATTTTTGCAGTGATTGCCTTATCTGCAATCAAGTATCCAAATACAACCCCGAACGGTATCGATAGCCAATATGCGGGATATAGTCTGAACAAGCGGCTTATTACAAATGATTGTATTGGCTTCTGCTGTGCCTTCAGTAAGGTAAACGGCACAACAAAGCCGGATATTGCAAAAAAAACTATGACCGCAATTTTACCAAGATCAAAATATTCGGTAAGTACAGTATAGAGATTTTTCTCGATCCCAGAGGACACCAGCCCTTGATGGGTCAACTCCATCGACACATGGAAATAAATAACAGCCAAAGCGGCGATTGCACGCAACGCGTCAATATAGCGATAACGATCCATTGATTTGCCTTTGGTTTTTACTAAACACAGACTACCTCAGCTATTCGATAATTCCATTCAATAAATGCTAAACCGCCTGCACCATTACTGATGCGGGCGGTTTTCTAACTGGATACCAGACTTAGATTTTTCCTAAAGACCGATGGAATGTTTTTTTCTTGCACTGCGGCGCTAACTCACAACCGTCACTCCCCCTACCGCCACTTACCAGCTCTTCGCCTTCTTTGCACAGCGGCGGCATAAAGATCGGGCAGGATGTTACCACAACCTTCTTTTTGCATTGAGGTGCTAAATCACAACCATCACTGCCTACACCGCCGCCGACTAATTCTTCGTCATCGTCGCAAAGGGGTGGCATATATTGTGGGCAAACTTTCACTTTTTTGGCAACCAGAACGCATAGCTTCAATTCTGAATTATCAGCAAGCTTAGTTCCGGCATAGCCTTCCGGGCATTCCAGCGCTGTAATGGTTGGCAACGGCTCGCAGCGAACATTACTTCCCGGGCCTGCCCAATTCAGATAGGTATTTTCATTGCAATCTTGTGGATTTTCAGGAGGAAAGAAAACCGTGCCTTGGGTACCTGTAAACGCATATGCATCAGTAAAACTTCCCATGCACAGCAGAATCAAAACGATCAAGGTTTTACAGAATAACGTCATCCATCTCTCCAACTACTGACTAAAACTGCTTGTTTAATATCCAAGACAGATAAAAACTAACATGCAGGTTTGGTTAACAGAGATGTGGAATTACTTTCATTCACAAAAAAGCTGCAAATGAATTATATGCCTATTTCATATCGCTTTTTTATGCGCTGCTACCTACGATTCCAATAATAAACATATGGAGATCCCAAATGGCAAAATCTGGCTCAATCCTGCTCAAACTTGTACTCGCCGCAGCGCTTTTTATGTCGATGGGTGGGATACAATCGGCACAAGCCGAAACCGGCGCGGATATTGACCAAAGCTCTAAGCAGGAACTTGAAAAACTATATCGTACTCATCCCAGTGCAAAAATTCTCGCCGATAAAGCGAAGGCAATTTTGATTTTTCCAGAAATTATCAAGGCTGGCCTTATCTTCGGCGGCAGCTATGGTGAAGGCGAATTGCTGGTCGATGGCCGCGTGGATGGTTATTACAACTCTGTATCCGGATCTTGGGGCTTGCAGGCTGGCGCGCAGGCTTACAGCTATGCGGTATTCCTGATGACCGATAACGCCCTCAATTATCTGCGCAAATCCCAAGGTTGGGAAATCGGTGTTGGCCCAACCGTGGTCATCGTGGATGAAGGCGCAGCAAAAAACCTCTCCTCCACTACATTAAAGGATGATGCCTATGCATTCATCTTTGGCCAATCCGGCTTAATGGCGGGCGTCAGCATCGAAGGCTCTAAAATTACCCGCGTCAAACGCTAGGCAGCGATATTATGGGTTCACAGATAACCCAAGACGCATAGCCGCATCGTTGCTTAGGTTTAATTGACGTAGCAGGTCTTCGCCGATACGTAACCATCCTCTGCCTACGTTCACTTGTGCACCAGAAGTGGGCTCGTTGGTTTGCGTATGGTTGTCTAGCTCGGCAGCCTGATTATTTGACGGAGCATTATTATTACCTGGAACATTATGTTCCTCCGGCATGTTTAACGTCGGATCCTGTGATACACGTATAACCGTTTGCGGCAATTCACGCTCTGCAATCACAAAGTCTCCGCCAATGTAATGCAACATGTAATTTGCGGTTGTAGACAGTGTGTTTTGCAAAATTCTGTATACCCCTGGGTTTGATCCCGCCTCACGCATGAGGCTACCCGTCAGGATTTGTGCAGCATCGCTGGTTGAAAGACCGCTCACGGTGTATGTCAATTCTGGGTCTGGCATGCCGTATTTCTTGCGGATGCTATCGGCGATAATAGTTATAATCGACGAATTAATATTCAGCTGTGCGCCAGTATAATTGATGGTGTAGTTGCTATTAGCGGCAAGGCTGTGCTGATGAATGCTATATCTACCAATGTTTTCACCCGCATCACGTGATAAGTGGCCCGATAAAATGGATGCGGTATCGCCATTGGCCAAGCCGCTATAGGTATAGGTCAGACTTGGGTCAGAAGAGCCATATAGCTTAGTTTTTGCGACGGCATTGATATTCAGTGTCGCGGGCGTGATGGAAAGATTATTTCCAGTATAGCTAATGGTATAGTTACTGCCTGCATCCAGTGTATTTTGATTAATCGCATATGGCCCGCCGGCAACGGTTTCACCCGCCGTGCGCGATAACGCACCGCTAAATACAGATGCGGTATCGCCATTGGTCAAACCGCTATAGGTATAGGTCAGGCTTGGGTCAGAAGAACCATATACTTTTGATTTAGCAGCTGCACTCACACTTAATGGCGCAGGCGTAATCGAAAGATTATTGCCGGTATAGGTAATGTTATAATTACCCCCGGCGGTCAGTGTATTTTGATTAATCGCATATGGCCCGCCGGCAACGGTTTCACCCGCCGTGCGTGATAACGCACCACTAAATACAGATGCGGTATCGCCATTGGTCAAACCACTATAGGTATAGGTCAATGCTGGATCAGCAGAACCATATACTTTGGTGCGTGCATTGGCATTTACGGTTAAACCAGCACGGGTAATAGACAGACTATTACCCACATAGGTGATATTGTAATTACCGCCAGCGGTTAATGTATTCTGGTTGATGGCATATGGCCCGCCCGCAACCGTTTCACCAGCCGTACGCGATAACGCACCGGTAATGCTATCACTACCATATAATGCTCCGCTGGTCAGTTGATAGGTCAGGCTTGGGTCAGCAGAGCCATAAACCTTGGTTTTGGCATCAGCAGTCAGGGTAATGGCGCGCTGCGTTACAGTAATGCCCGAAGCATTATTTGCATAACTAAATGCATAACCCATTGCCGAGCTCAACGTACCGCTTGCGTGATTGATGGCATAGTTATTTACAGAAGAACCGGCACTATATGATGTGCTGCCATTCAGTGTACCCGTTACGCTATCGGCCGACGCATCACTGCCCAGATATCCACTCAAGGTATATGCATAATTGGTAAGTGATGGCGTAGCCGCGCCGTACACAATACTGCTCAATGCGTTTGGCGTCGCTGTGACGGTAGGCGTTATGCTGTACAGGAAGCCGTTTCCTGTGCCAGGGAAGCTTGGGCATGAACCGCCATAGGTGCAGCTGAAGCGGCGGAAGTTGTTGCTGAGGCTATTAATCGTATCACTGGAAGGATTGGTGGAATACACAAGCCATCTGCCAGAACCCGCGGTTAATGCGCCTGCTCCAACGTTATTGATGAAGTTAGCTGTGGTTGAAAGAAGGATGGCATCGCCGCTGGCAGTGCTGCTCGTTGCACCGGCAACTGTTATATTTGCGTTCTTGGTTGTAACAATCAGGTTATCAAGCCAGTTATTTGCACCAAGTGTAACAGCCGAATTACCATTATTTGAATCAAAGATGATGCTGTTAAAGCCATCTGCAAATAAACCAAGCTCGGAACCACTTAGATTCAACCCGCCTGTACCCGAACCGATGTTCATCGCGCGGCCAGTAGTATAGGGATTAAAGGTCAGGTTACCGGTACCGGAAATGCCGCCCATCAATGATACATCATCTGCCACAACCTTCAGATGCTTATCCGCCGCTGATAACGTTCCAGCTGCCGATGTGGTCAATGTACCTGTGCCGGTTGTGATTGTACGTGTGGTGCCCGCGGTACCGGTCAATGTCACAGGGCGGTTAATGGTAATGCCGTTCGCGGAAGTCAAATTTGCACCCAAGTGCACGGTGCTTCCCGCACCAGATGCAGCCGTGAATGTCATACCGCCACTGCCAGCTGAATTATCAACATTGGCATTGATGGTGGTGGTGCGACCAACGCCGCGTTGATCAAACAACATTGATGCATTGGATGATGCGCCTACTCCTTGTGCACCAGATACGGTTAAATCACCCGCATTGGTGAAGCTAACCGGATCACGCCAGTTGCTATAAGCCTGAAGGGTAATGTTATTACCCTGCCCCAACCCGAACTCAACACCTGCCCAACCATCAATAATCCGGTCAAGCTCGTTTGAATCAAGAATGGTGGTTCCTGCGCCGCCACCCAAAGTTAAACCGCCGCTATTAGATCCCGTCGGGAAATACAGATTTCCGCTGCCAGTCTGCGTAAGGTTAGCTGAAATAGTATAATCCGGTGCCTGGAAATAAACGTTAGACGCAAAAGACTGGTTCTGCAGAATGGATTCCAATCCCGTGCTATTGAAGAAATAGCTGGCATTGGTCGCACTCCATGTGCGCGAATTCATATTTGTACCACCCGTACCCGATGTGAAGTCGACGCGGCCAAATCCTGTTACTAAATCCAATTCGGATGTGCCCAGCTGTGCCTGTCCTGTTGCACCAGCAAGTCCCATACTGCGGCTTGTTGAATTGGTTTCAAACCACGCATACGCATTCGATGTACCATTGATAGCGCCAGCAATCGCAAAATCATCTGCCTGCAATCGCAGATATTGGTTTGTTGCGGTAATGCTGCCACGACGGTTGGTTCCATTATCGGTAATGGTGATGGTTCCTGTCCCTGCATTGAAATACTGATGGGTCGATGCCGTACCCGTCACATTGACACTCTTATCAATCGAGATGCCACCTGAACCAGAATAGAGATTTGCGCTCACCAAATGGGCCGAACCTTGTCCATAATGGGTTGCACCCGTCAACGTGATACTACCTGTGCCACCTGTTGCTGGGCGCATATCAATATCGGCATTGATGTTGGTTGAACCACCTGCGCTATAACCCAGATTGACAAGGAACGTGGTATTGCTGCCTGCTGCTGCGGTCTGCGTGCCGGAAATGGTAAGCGTGCCATTGGCTTGAACAATAACCGGATCGCGCCAGTTACTATATTGCAGTAAATTGGTGGTTGGCGTTTCGCCGCCGAAGGTCAAACTAGTCCAGCCATTCGAAATCAAATCCAGCTCGGTGCTATCAATGCCCGCTGCTGCGGCACCCTGACCAACATTCAAGGTCACGCTTGAACCAGTAAAGCTAAGGGTACGACCAATCGCCGTCGTTAGTGTATCGGCAATGTTATAGTTATTAGTGTAATAACGAATGCCATAGGCATTGGTTACTGCCGCATAGTTTTGCGCACCTAAAAAGTTCATCGCAGTATCAGAACGGAATATCAGTGAGCTTATCGGGGTCTGGTTCCATGTATAGGCACCAATATTCATGGTGCCGCCCCATGCGCCAATCGCCGAAACCGAACCGATGGTTAGCGATGAGGTTGGCTTGAGATGATCAAGCTCTGCACTGGTCAGCTGCGTTACACCCGCACCACCTGCAAGCCCCATAACCGTATTATTCAAAGTTGGACGCAGCTGTATATCTGCCGTTGTAATATCGGCATTAATATCAATATCATTGCCATTCAACGCAATTGTTCCCGCGCCGGAAATCGTGTTGTTAATCGTCAGCATGGCCGATGTAGACGAATAGCTGGCACTACCAGCCGATAAACGGCGTGCACCGCTGGCAACTGAAATCGTGCCATTGGTTGTAATATTTGCATCGCGGGTGAGCAAGTTTGCAGCAAGCGTATGAGCATAGTTACCTAATGTAATGGTACCAACACCAGCGGATGCAGATGAATTGGTGGTATCGATATTGCCATTAAATGTGGTCGGGCCATTGAATGTGAAATTAGCATTGCTACCGGCGGCTGTACTTTGCGCACCGCTAATGGTGGTGGTTGATGTTCCGGAATTAAAATATACCGGATCGCGCCAATTGCTGTAGGTACTTGCGGTAATCGGCTGCACACTATTACCAAAGTTTATGCTGCCCCAGCCATCGGTGATGTTATCCAGCTGTGCTGCTGTTAGTGTGATGTTACCTGCGCCACCAGCCAACATAATGGAATTGCCGCCTGCCCCGCTGCGAATGGTCAAACTACCGCCCGCAGATGTCAGCGCAGCATTGATATCGATATCACCAGACCCAATGGCCAAATCCACATTTTTGCCCATGAAGTTGACAGCGCCGGAAACAATAATGTTACCCATATTATAAACCTGGGTATTATTATTAAGGCTGAAACCACCAATATACACATCGCCCGTGGTGGTTCCCCATAAACCGATGGTTACAGATTTACTGGATGAGATATAACCCAGCTCTGTTACATCCCAATCCAGCGCGCCTGTTGGCGTTCCAAAATTCATCGTGCGGTTATTGGTTCCTGGCGCAATATATAATGTGCCGCTGCCTGCCAAAGCACCACCAATAGTCATATTATCAGATTTAAGCGTCAGGTTTGATGCTGTGCTGGTGACGCTTGATCCCGTGGTAATGGTACCTGTGCCTGCACTAATGGTCAGCGCTGCGCTATGCGTTGTTGCACTGTTCAATGCAATATTTCCGGTATTTGAATTCAATGAATAGGTATGCGCGAATGCAATACCATTCGCCGCAGTGAGCGATGTATTGCTTGTATTGGCGGTCATTGAACCTGTTGCCGTTGTTACAATCTGGTTTCCGGCATTCAAGGTTATGCCGCTACCACTTGCAGCTGATGCATTCAATGCACCGCCCAATGAAATATTCGCCGCGCCGCCTGATGTGACCACGTTAATGCTGCTTGCCGTAACAGCAGGCAACGCAACCGTGTTGGTCGTGGTGATGGCAAGCGCGCCAAGCGCACTGGTGCCGCCGATGGCACCGCCAAAAGTTGCTGTACCTGCATTGATGGTCAGGTTACAGCCGCCTGTGCAACCAACACTATTAGCAACGAATGTACCGCTGCTGGTAAATGTCCAAACTGTATCATTTCCTACCGTTGCAGATGTCGCTGTACCGGTAATGGTTGCTTGTTCAATCGCACCGGTATAACGCACAATCACAACGCCTGATCCGCCTGCGCCGCCATTGCCGCTATTATTACCTGCACCGCCGCCGCCGCCGCCCGTATTCGCCGCACCCGCAGTACCACTTAATGCATTGCTACCGCCATTACCGCCGCCGCCAGTTCCGCCAGTGCCTATTGTACCGCCGGCATATACACCGCCGCCGCCACCACCAGCATAGGTTACGCTACTACCCGTAATTGAATTTGCGATACCAGAACCACCATTACCGCCCGTTGTGGTTGTACCTATCGTGCCCGCACTGCCTGCACCGCCGCCGCCGCCAGCGCCATAATTTGGCGCACCGGCTGATGCACCGGCTGCACCTGCATTACCTTGTCCAGCAGTACCTGTGCCGCCGATTGAATTCCAAGAGCCGCCGCCGCCCGAACCGCCTGTAAGACCATTTATACCGTTATTTGCACCGCCGCCGCCACCACCAGTTGCGGTCATGGTTCCAAAAACCGAATTACCGCCAGAGGTACCCGCAATGTTTATTCCGCTGCTAGCAGCGCCGCCACTACCAACAGTTACAGTCACACTGCTATTGGTCGTCAACGCATACGATGTGTTATTCAACACACCGCCGCCGCCGCCACCACCACCTGTACCGCCGCCGCCGCCGCCACCACCTGCAACTACTAACACATTGGCGCTGGTGACTTGGTTGGCGCTGTTCACGGTGCTGGCAAATGTGACAGTACCAGTGCCTGCATTGATGGTCGTTGCCCCCGTCAGAAGCACAGCATTATTGAAGGTAATATTACCTGATGTTGTCGTCAGGGTATTAACAAGGCTAATCAATCCGCCGGATGTAAAGACAACATTTGATGCGCCAAAGTTTTTAGAAGTATTGATACGCACGCCCGTTGCCGTACCCGAACCAAGTGAATATGACGCTGCATTAAATGCGGCCAATGCAGTATCGGTTAAATTCAATGTTGCGGTTGCGCTGCTGCCAATACCCATGGTGACCGCCGTAAGCGGTGCAATGGTAAGACTACCTACCGATGAAATGTTATTGCCACCACCTGCGCCGCTGAATGACACAGTATCGGCGAGCAATTGAATATTACCTGCCGTGCCAGCTGTAACCACAGCATTGGCAATATCCGTCAAGAAACCATAGCTGCTGCTTTGTCCACCCTTGGTACCGGTAATATTGATGCTGCCGGTGCCAAGCGTTTTCAAATAACTGCCAGCGGTTGAAATATACACGCCGTAATTAACGCCGCCAGATCCGGCCAAATTACCGCCTGCGCCTGTTACGTTTATATTACCGCTACCATTGGTGCTGACAAACCCGCCTGAACCACCAAGGAACACCCCATAATTATTAGCCGACGTGCCCGACCCGCCGCCCGTTCCGTTCAATGTAATATTACCGTTCTGCGCGGATACGGTTGCGCCATTTACAATACGCACGCCGCGATTTGAAGTACCCGAACCCGTATTTCCCGAGCCATACAATGAAATAGAACCTGAATTATTGGTATTCACATTGGCGCCGCTATCAAGGCTGACACCAGAAATGAACGAATTGCCCGTAACCGCCGACCTACCATTCATAATGATATGACCACCCGCCGCATTCACCGCGCCGCCAGTCATTAAAATACCGTCTTCATATGAACCACTACCAACGGCATAACCCGTACATGCGGTGATGGTGCCATTACCACCACCCATAGTTACGTTGCCGCCAGAGCTATTGATGGTTGTGCTTGTTAATTTGATTGCGCCAGCGCCCGAATTATCGCGATCCGCATTCAATAACACTGCGCCGCCATTGGTATTCAATGTAAGCGCATGGCCAAATACAATGCTGTCATTGGCATACATGCTAATGGCAGCGCCATTAGTAGTAATAGTACCGGTTGAAGCCGTTGTAATTTGATTGCCGGCAGTCAATGTGAGGGTACGACCCGCAGTTGAGAAGTTCATCGTATCACCCTGTAAATCTAGGGTGATGTTATTAGATGCCTGCAGACTAATATTCGCCGATTGGGATAGGTGCTCTAAATAACGCGTCGTGAATACACTATAACCATCTGCCGCATCACCTTTTTGAATGCTGGCGGTTGCCTGTGCAGCTTCGGTTGCGCCGCTACCAGGAGGAGTTAATGCAATGCCCCACTTCATTGATTGATATTGTTCGTTTAAATTACGCGCATTAGTTGAAAGCGTATTTGAATAAATTATGGTTTCTCCAAGCAAACCATTCCACCCACGTGAACCACCACTGATATAACCAATCCAGATGGCGGTATTGGTTGTTGTGGGCGTACTGGTAACAAAACTGCCAATCCAGCCAGATGATGCATTGATATTGCTAAATATACCGCTGGCAGCAAGACCGCCGTTTTGCCATGAGTTATAGAACGTACCCGAACCAGCCTTATAAATACCTGTCGATCCGGCCCAGCCATTCAGGATATGACCGTTACCAGGATCAGTTACTGGGCCACCTACCAATCCTTCATAATTGGCAAAGGTTGCATTATTGCTTTTACCCACTACAAAAATGCTGCCCACAGTAAATGCTGGAGCAATCAATTGGGAATTTACACCAAAACTTACACTTGCCTGTCCATTCAAACCTGTCGCCGAATAGGTTGGGCTGGTGCCCCCGGTGGCATGATTGGCGTTACCACTGAGATCACTCCACGTAGTGACGGATGCACCATCGCTAAGCCCAGTAATCTGTTTGGCATCAAGCCACAGTTTTAAAGTACTGGCCAAGGTGCTGCTGTCACCTTGAATTACCGTGCCGTAATTTGGCGCATAATTACCGTAAATGGTGATATTGGTCGGATCAAGGAAGTAAGTACCGCGCGCGCCATTGCTTGCTGTTAAATCAACATAGCCGCCAGCATCCAAATGTCCGTGGCCGGATGTTTCAACAAAGCCGCCATCACCACTGTTACCGCCTGCAACCGCATGCCATGAATGACTATCTGCCGCTTTACCACCCAACGCACGGGCATACACATTACCAAGGAAGGATGTGGTGTTATCAGACCAGAAAATACTGCGTCCGGCATCACCACTATTTAATGCATCGTTTAAAATCAATGTGCCTGCTGACACATACAGATTTTTAGCGGTTGCGGTATCACCCTTACCTAAATAATCGCCGCCCACGAGGATATCACCGCCCGCAGCGCCATTACGGTAGGCTGAAACCGCCTGATTAAATGTGGTTTTGCTTGCACCATCACTGCCCGATGCGTCCAGAACAGTACCATCCATCAATGCAATATTATCACCCGTTACGGTAATGCTGCCGCCGCGCTCACCGGAATTACGGCCAGATGCGTTTAATACGCCGTCCACCAATACGGTGCTGGAGCCAGTCTTCTTGCCTTTATTGGCTGCGATATTGCCTTTTACGGCGTTGCTGCCTTCGGCAGCGATAATGATTTTACCATTACGTTGCTTGATGCTTGGCGCATGAAGCTCGCCGCTTACCTTCACAAGGCTATTTACTACATCCTTACCTGCAGCCGCCGTCATAGCAATCGTGCCACCAGCTGCGGAAATCAAACCGTTATTTTCAACTAATTGCTTTTTAACTTTGTCAGATACCGCAACAGTCAATAAGCCATCGCCATACATATCCACGGCTGCCGTATCACCGGAGGCCAAATGCACACGGCCCAACTTGGCGATAATCACACCGTTATTGATCACATTTGGCGCAACCAGGCCAACCAGACCTGCCTCTTTAGCGGTAATCAGGCCGTTATTTACAACCGCAGCGTCAGGATTACCTGCAATATCAAAATTCAGCTTGCCATCGCTATTCATAAACGCGTCATTGCTGATGCCGGCCGTTGTTGCAATCAGGCTGTTTACGTCAACACGTGCATTCCCGCCGAACCACACACCATTCGGATTAACCAAAATCAGGTTACCATTTGCATTCAAATTACCGTTGATGAAGCTAGGTGAATTGCTATTCACACGGTTTAACGTCATGGATGATGCGCTTGGCTGCACAAAATTTGTTGTTTCACCATGCGCAATATCAAATCCACGCCAATCAATAACTGCTTTGTTGCTTTGCTGGGTGACGGTCAACGTTGAACCGTTACTGGAAATATTAGCACTACCGCCGCTCACTACGCCATCAATCGGATTTGCCATCAACGGCAGTGTCTGCGCAAACAACATCACCCACGCGAGCATGCAAATGCTCATCAAGCTGCTTTTACGCAGCTTGCAAAAAATACCGTGATGTTGAGACGACGAATACATACCTATGCCACTCAGAAATTTTTGCGCATGTGCTTTGTGTGTTGGATTTCAAGATGTTAGAAAAATAATTTTAGAGAAATACGGTTAAAATCCTAATAAGGCGAAGTCTTAATAACTCAATAAAATCAGGCATTAACAGCTTGTTTAGAACCGTCGCAAGCCATTCAATTTATAGTGAATTTTTGTAAAGCAGTTTGCAGCAAATTATGAAGGCATTATTCAAACTGCTTAATCAAACATTAAACATAGTTGTGATATCGTAAGGGTACATTTTAATAAAATTGTATGCATTTTTTTAAAGCAAACTAGAAAACGATTATGACAACCAACAGTTATAATGATTTTCCGCAGCGACAAGGATGGCAAACCATGCCACGTCAAATGGCTGCGCATGAAACGTTAGCTCCAACACCCCTCACCGCTCAGGAACGCATCGCACAAGCTGCACAACAATTTGTCCGTCTGCGCGGCGTGCCTTCATCACAGCGCGATGTCTATCGCCAATATGGCATCAATACGCGTGAAGCATGGTGCGTAAATTTCGTCAGTGCCGTATGTGCAACCGCTGGCCTTCGTCCACCAGGCGGCGCACATGTGAATAATATCCCCGAAATCGGCCGCCGCATCACCGCGCAAAACATTCAGCCGGGCGATATCGCCATGAATTCTCAACATACCGGCGTCGTGCTGAATGTGCACCGTGACGGCTCAGGCCGCCCTATCGCCTATGATTTTTTAAACGGCAATACGATTGAAGGCGGACGCTGGACTGTCGGCATCCAGCGCATTTCACTGAATAACAACCCCTACAGCATGTATCGCCATAATGGTGAGCCCACACGTGTGGCCCCTCCTGCTGCGTTTGCACAAAATTATATGGGCCAACCGAGCGTATTCAGCAGCAATTTGCGAGAGCGCCAAGCCTTATTAGGCCCGGCGGTAGCATTTAATGCGCCTCCTCCTTCTCGCCCACAACCACATCAACCGCCGCAAACCGGCTGGCGGGTTGATCCGCCAGCTGCATAACTTATTGCATAGTTTTTATTCCATCCATCATCTACAATAGACTATTACTTATCACACCCGCACCTGTTAATGGCTCCTTCTGCTCACCATCATCATATGCCAGAAGACGTGGCAAAGGTTGAACAACGCCTGCAACTAGCTGGCATTGACGATCCGCGCGGTCAAGCCATGACCCTCATTGCGCTTGCGTTGGAACAGCATCAGCAATCACCAAACACGCCATGGCAAACCATTCTGGAACAGATTGTCCACGCCCGTGAAACACATAAATCAATAGCCCGAATTATGGGCTATAAGAAATTTAATGGCCTGACCATTAAATTGGCCGATGGTGTCTATGAACCGTGCAATTCAAGTGAAAGGCTGGTTGACCATGCCGTCGATTGGGCACAAACCCATCTTGGCAACACCCCCATCCATATTCTCGATATGGGCACCGGCACTGGTAATTTGTTATTTGCAGCCTTGCAGGAATTGCCGACAGCCCGTGGCACTGGCATTGATTGCAACCCGGCCGCCATTGAACTAGCCACGCGCAATGCACATGAACTGGGATTTGCCGAGCGTTGCACGTTCATGCTTGGTAATGGCGTGGAAGGCATCCATGAACAGTTTGATATCCTGATTTCAGTCATGCCCTTCGTGCCCACTCAAAGCATGAAGGATTTATTGCCGGAAGTTATCCTGCATGAACCCATCGAGGCATTGGATGGTGGGCGTGATGGTCTCAAACATTTTCGTAGCTTTGCCCAGGTATTGGCCCACACGCTCGCCCCGCGCGGCAGCGCCTTTTTCCAATTGGGCTATGAATTTGTGCCTTTTGTGAAATCGCTATTCGAACGCGCAGGACACCGTGATTTTGATGTATTGAAAGATGGCTACGGCTTCCCGATTGGTCTGCGAATAGGCAATAAGGCATAATTATCTTGGCCAGAATGCCTGCATAATTTTCTGTGATGATGTCATTCGTGCTGTCGGGCTGGATGGTGTGCTACAAAACGCCATCAAATAATCATCTAACGATTGCCCCATTAACCGCGCGTTTTCAATCACCTCTACGCGTCTATTTACATCTCCCTGGGTCAACTGTTCATAAGCCATTTGCATATCCACCATATGCGGCGTTTTTATAGCCGTCGTAACGACCAATCCCGCCAATGCAAATCCAACCGTTGCCATTTGTATTGGGCGCGATACGTAACGCCCGCGCAGCGCATACCAAGCACCCAGTACACTTGCATTTACACCGGCTGCAATTTTTAGCATCAGCACAGGATTGTATGGATCAATCCCCAACATAGTGCTTCCCGCAGGTGCGAGGGTCACTAGTATCGGTGTTACGACACATCCCACATGCCCTGCCAAAACTCCAGCCCCCGATGAAGTCACGCAGAATGCGCAAGCGCCCCATAGGTTGGCAACCCAACCTGTGGGGCGCTCTATCTGTGCATTACGCCGCATAGCTTTTTGTAGCGCCAGAAGCTTAAGATCGGTTGTCCGCGTCATTATTATCAACCAAATACAAGCTTTGCCCGGTCAGCATAATAACTAGACGTCAAGGGGCGTTCCATCATCACACGTACAGCATCCCCTGCTTTAACACGTGCGTCCCTAAATCGTTTGGTGAGCGCAGATACATTCTGGATATCCAGTTTAAATGGCGATGATGCACCATTACTGGTAAAACTCATCTCCATAATGTCTTTATCTGCACTAATGGGCTTAATGGACAGCGCTTTTCCATCGTTATGGATAATTGCCAATGGATTTGAATCAATCGCAACAGCCGTCACCAGACCGTCCTTGGATATCTGCACATCACAACACTCCAACGCCGCCTCACGAATTTCTTTTTTACCAAAGAAGCCCTTGGTTACTGTCGGCGGGAATGCGTTTTCAGATGCAAAGGGATTAAGAAAATGTCCGCTCATCTCTCCTTCCGCTGCATATGGCGTAAATAAGCGATATGCCGGGATTTGCGGTGGATTTGTTGCCTCGGGTTTGGCACAAGCCGCCAAAAAGTTTTCTTCAAACGTACGGTGTTCCTGCTCCGCGCTTGCGCTGGTTATAATTCCTTTCGATTTCAATTGATTATAAATTGCCTCGGGAAGCTGGCCGATAAATGCAACCTGTACATGCTTAAAATCCATCTTACTTCTCCTTGATTATGATGGTGTTGAAAAATTCTACGATTTTTGAAGTGCCTTCATATTATTCATCATGCCTTGATTGGCCTTAGGCGCAGGCCTTGAACAAAATGAGCATGGCATTTTCATTGCACACGCAATGGCACAGGCCGCTTTTGCTGCTGCATCAAAGGCAGTGGTTATAGCTCCGTTCACTTTATCGGATACCAACTGCAGGCTTGGCACACCGCGCGCGACTATACCTGAAACCTGCTGGACTGCGGCCTGTGCTACTGCGTCAACATGATGTTTTACCTGTACTTGAAGCTGATTTGCTCCACGCACTACACGCTCACCAAAATCCTGAGCGGCTTTTTGGTATTGCTGAATGATTGGCGGGTTTGCGGTTTGCGTCACTGACAAGGGCGCAGGAATACTTGCGCCTTCCACGCGTGGCACAATTGGAACCGACGTTACGGCAGCTGCTACAAGCGGCGGTGACTTGGCGTCATGGCCATTCAAACCATCACTACCACGTAATTGGGGTGGCAGCACATCACCTGATGCGCTTACATTAACGCCGCCTTGCACAACAGCTTGCTGTACCACAGCCCTTGGCGTGGCTGCAGCATTCTGCGTCAACCCATCTGGCATTGTAATATTCTGTACCGGGCTATTCGGCTGTCTAACTACATCTGGTGGTGTCATATGCTGTACAGCTGTTTGTAGGATGGTTGCTACTTGTGTGACCGTCTGCTGTACAACAGGTTGTTGTAACACTGGTTGCTGTATCATGGCGGGTTGCACAGCCTGTACAAAGCCAGCCTGTAATGATGACGGTTGAACAGATGATACGGGCTGTGAAGTAGCCTGTGGAGTGGCACGTAGTTGTGACTGCACAGGTATCTGCGGTTGTTCTGGTGTCGGTGAAACTGCAAGCTGCACTCGCACAGTTTGCGCCTGCTGCGTCTGAACTGCTTGATGCTGTATTGTGTGTGCCTGCAAAGTCTGCACAGGCACGGCCTGTCGCACAGCATTCAATATCGACGCCGCAGGCAGAATAGACGCATTAAATGCCGTGCTTGTTGCAGCACGCGCGATTACTGCTGGTACTGTTAACGCAACTGGTAATTTGGGTACAACATTCAATGCCGTAAAACGTCGCTGGTTCGGCATTTGTACGCCATGCTTGGCAATCTGCGTTGGCGCATTAATCTTCCGTGCTGCATTCGCGACTACGCGCGTGACCATGCTATTGGCCACACGGAAACGGTTATCGTTTGCTGGCTTCGTCTGCACCGCTATTTTCGTAATGACCGACGGTAATATATAGAACTGGTTAGGTGTCACACGGCCAATTACCGCCGCACGGTTAACGGGTAGCGGCATGGTGTGTCTGCCCTCCACTACCTTTAAGGCAAGTTTGGCTGGCTGCGTTTTAAACCGGTGGTCTGCCTTTGGCGCGGCATCATGTTTTTCCACCACTTTTAATGGCGTAACCGCAAGACGCTGCGTCATGGATAACGCAGGCCATTGGCGCATTTCTTTGACCTGTGCGATCATGGTTTGCAATACACGGCGTAATTCTGGCGGCGCGCCTGCTTGCAGTTTCTGCATCTGCGTTAATAACCTTGTCAGCTGCTTTTCAAAAACCTTTTGTGACAGCGGTTGATTACGTTTCTTGGCTTCTTCAATGCGGCTCGTCAATTTTTCCAGTTGCAAGCCAATCTTTTGCACTTGTTGCAGCCGTTGGGTCATTCCGCCCATATGCTTGCCCAGTGCCTGCGATGTGCCGAGCATGTCGGTCGTAGATAACATCACCATTACGGCTTGCAGATATTTTAACCGTTCCATCACACGGATTAGATGACCCATCTGTGTACGTTCATCGGCTAAATTTCCGATGCTGATGGCATAATGCTGCCCGTCATGGGTAAAAAGCCGTGCATCATCTGGGGCATCAACGCCTGCATCCTGCAAAATGGTGACTGCCACCAGTTGCGCATTCTCTTTAGCTGCATATTCGGCAACCGCCTGCTTGGCAAAAACCGCAACGGCCTCATTTTCGAAATGACGTCCAATCTTGCCCAATACCGTGACGACTTGCCCGACAGACTGAAAACAAATGGCTGCACAATATTCTTGGATATTGGCAGGTTCGCGCACAAGCGCGGTAGAAATGATAGGCATAACGCCCCATGGAATCTATGTAAGTGGATATAGATGACGCATGCACGCTAATGCGGCCATCCCTTAGCCAAGAGAAATGCGTCGTGAATGATAACGATGTTTAGATATGAACCGGCGGGGCGCGCGGGCTGGCAAGCGCATGATACGGCTTGCTTAGGAATAGTTCCTTAAACGCCAATAGATGCTCAGGCGCAGAAAACTGATTTGGAATAAAGAATAAGGCCAACGGTGTAGCAACCGCATGGGGCGACCATCCGAACGGACAAAAATCTGCGCCAGCCTGATGCTTGCTTGCTGGCGCGCCTTGTTCATCAACGGCTTTTTGTTCAAAGCCGGAAGCTGTGCAGATGGTGATTTTAATAATCCCGTTCTGCAAGGCGCCCATATCTGGCATATAGCCTGCAGGTATAAACCCCTTCACCAACACCATCAACATGACAAGCATCGCCATCGCTTCCATCAGGAAGGTAGAACGACGCAAATGCTCAAGGATTGAAAGACGGCTGTTCATTTGTGAACATATACCCGCATTACTTCAAAACATCAATATGTCAGAGCAAGGCTCTTCATCCCGTATGGCTTTTAAACTGCACATATAGAGCGCGACATTCTGATTGTCTTTATAAGCCCAGCTAAGGCTTTGGCGCTGGGGGTGGACGCTGAGGCGTAACGGCTTGCACAACGCGTTCAGCCGCACCGTTGATTGCCTCCCGTACGTCATTGTTCATAAAGTTGTTGAACCGTTCATATCCGGCATTGACTGTACGCCCCAATGCCGTGTCATGGCTTGGGTGCTGTCCACCAATAATTCTGAAGAAATCGCCTGTATTAGTTGGGCGTTGCTCATGCTGGCCTTGTCCAGTTGCTGCTTGTGCATTATCACCGAACAACAAACTTGCCGCAGCAATAAAGGGCGTAGCCAACGCGGCATAACGACCCCGCGGCGTTGGTGAAGGCTGAACCCGTGCATGCGGCTCCGCTGGAGCTGGCTGTACCTGCCCACGGGCAATCGCACGTTCATAATGTGCTGGCGTTTCATGAATGCCATGCGGCTCTGCTGGGGTGGGTTGTACTTGCCCGCGGCCAACCTGTGCGGGCGTCTGCCGTTGAATTGCATCCACGCGTTCAGCGCTTAATGCATGAACCCGCCAGTTTTCAGGTGGCAAATTTTGTACTGTAGGAAACTGGCCATTTTGACGTGCGCCATAATAATCCAACCCATCCACTCTCATTCGTCCATCTTGTAGGATGGATAAGCGCGCATCGCCAGCAGTCCCCGTTGGAATAATGGTATGCGGCGGTATACCACGCCGTCCCAACGCAGCTATAATATCATCCCGTTGCCCTGCATTAAGTGGAACAGCCAGCCCATCCAAACCGCGAATAGAATATCTCGCGGGAGTAGTTCCATTGGCAGGGGTCGCGACAAAATGCGTACCAGGCACATGCTCTCTCAAAAATGAATTTATGGACGCCAAAAATGTTGCTTCATCTGACATGGCTTTGCTCAATATCTAGCGTGCCTTTAAAATAAGGGTAGGCACTGTGTAAAAGAATTGAGTGTGACGAAATGCAGTAAATATTGGCTTAATGATAATAACCACCAGTAATCCAATATTTTTTTATGATTAATTTTAAATTAAAAAACAAATCATCTCAAAAATTATAAAAATGACTAGTCGCCGCCATCAAGCTGCTCCAGAAAAACTTTAGCACTATCTAACGTCTTTCGCTTTCGTTCATCTGAAAGCTTATCCCATGTACGATACATTTGTGCCATTCGTGGATTACGAGAAAGTTTGTCTCGGTGCGTATTCAAAAAAGCCCAATACAGTGGATTAAACGGGCATCCCCCATCTCCATAAGGCTGACTGACATCATATCGGCAACCCTTGCAGTAGTTAGACATACGGTTGATATACGCCCCCGATGCCACATAGGGTTTTGACGCAAGCAAACCGCCATCACCAAACTGGCTCATGCCCAAGGTATTGGGCAATTCCACCCACTCAAACGCATCGGCATAAACAAGAAGATACCATTCATGCAATGCCTGCGGTGATACACCGGCCAGCAATGCAAAATTACCTGTTAGCATCAGGCGCTGGATATGATGCGCATAGGCCTCACGTTTGGTCTGGCCAATGGCTGCACTCAGGCACGCCATATCAGTCTTACCCGTCCAATAAAAATCCGGCACTGCACGCGTATGTGCAAAATAATTTTGTGTTACATATTCCGGCATTTTCAGCCAATAAATGCCGCGCACATATTCACGCCAGCCTATAATCTGGCGAATATATCCCTCTGCAGCATTTAATGGCACTTTCCCGTCATGATAAGCCACCTCCACTGCCTGGCATACCTCCAATGGATGCAGCAGTCCCACATTGATATAAATCGATAGGACCGAGTGATATAAAAAATCCTCGCCCTGCAGCATCGCGTCTTGAAAATCGCCAAATTTCGGCAAGGTCGTATTCACAAAATGCGTCAGCGCATCTTGGGCATGGCCGCGCGTCACACCAAACCAGAACGGTTCCAAATCACCAAAATGATGATTGAAATGACGGCGCACCACTTCCAACACCTCGGATGTGATGGTGTCGGGTTTAAAGCGCAGCGGGCGCGACATAAACAAATCGCCTTTGGCTGGCTTGCGGTTTTCTTTATCAAAGTTCCATTGCCCACCCATCGGCTCGTCATTATCCATCAGTAAATTCGTTTTTCGTCGCATCTCACGGTAAAAATATTCCATCCGTAATTGCTTCTTACCATCAGCCCATTGTGCGAATTCAGCAGGCGAACAGATAAACCGATTATCATCTATTATCTCAACGGGAATGCGTAATAATGCCTGCCATCCCTGCATCATATTTAACACGCGCCATTCAGATGGGGATGTGACCACCACACTTTGCGGCTCATGCCGGGTAATCGCTTTTTCAACTTCACTGGTAAAACTTCCCGCTGCACCGGTTTGCTCTAACGTCTGGTAATCAATGCGCCATCCATCCTCACGTAATTCCTGCGCGAAATGGCGCATACATGAAAATATGAAGGCGATTTTTTTCTTATGGTGCGGCACATAGGTGGCTTCATCCCATACCTCACACATCAATATTACATCGCGCGTTTTATCTGCGCCGCGTAGCGACGATATGGCATGGCTCAACTGGTCACCAAGGATAAGGATTAACTGCCGCGTCATGTCGTTGGGGCTTCTTTACTTTGGGGTTTGCCACGTCGGCAACGCTCCGAGCAATAACGCACGTTATCCCAATCCCGCGCCCATTTTTTTCGCCACGCGAAAGGGCGCGTGCAAGCAACGCAATTTTTTTGCGGCAAATTGGCTTTGGTATATCGGGGTAATTGACTATTTGTCTGGTGATGCGGCATGCGCAAAAGACTAGACCATTCAATAATCAGTAAAAGTTACAAACATGTAATTTAGTTTGGTTGCGGGAGATGGATTTGAACCACGCAAGCCGAAGGGATTGCGCCTGAAGGTTATGAGCCTCGGGCCACGTGTGCGATTTCAACTGCTTAGTCGAAATTTGTGCTAAATTTGTGCCGTGGAACGCTCAGGAACACGACGTAGCACGCAGTATTTTATCATCGAGCGCACAATTCTCTCATCTCATCTTTCGCGCAGCGCTTGATGCGCCCGCGCCTGAAGCGGAGAGAGCAAATAGTCGATGACGTGCCGTGAACTCGTCTTGATTTCGGCTGTGATTGCCATTCCAGGGTTAAGGTTCACATCTTTTCCATCACTGACCGATTAACAGAGGAGTATTCTGACCATTGATCGAAATAGTCCCAGAGCTGTAGCTTGAAAGCGGCGTATATGCAGCGAAGTCGAGCTGTGCGGCAACAAGATCTGAAATAGGCATAAATTCTCCTACAATTTGGGTTTGACAGCGATAAAATCTAAGGCGACGCCCTTCGGTGTGATGGGCGATAAATACCAGTCAATTTCTGTCATGAAAGGAAGATTGCTGAACGGCCGGCTCGTATAGCGGGCCGCAACGAAGGCTCCTGGAACATTAGACGGCGCTACCGCGTCAACGTGGTATGAATACCCCTTATCACCGAGACGTATTGTTTCGTCGTCATCAGGCTCGGGGCCTAACAATTGTACATGCGCGGCATGCCCACTCCGACTGTATAATGTTGTGCCGAAAAAGACTTTAGAACCATCGGCTAGTTGATATCTAAAACGAGGTTCGCCATTCAGGGCGTGTGCCAACGGCGTTCGTCGTGTTTCATCGAGTTCCGAATTGAATTCGACATAGTTGTAGTCTGCGTTATTGTAGTATGCGCCCCCTTTATCGATCGGTAGCCCCCCAACGAAACGTGTGGCACTCAACACATATGAGCTAAAAATACCGTCTTGCCGCGAGATTGGCAGGAATATCTCATCCATCCGGGGTCGCATACCAATGCGACGACTAATCACCGACCCGTTTGCATCAAAAAGATATCCCTCTGTACCAGCCTCAGAGAAAACTGCGACGCGGTTGTCCTGCGTTAGCAATACTTGTGCGTCACCACCAAACACCCAAATCGTCGGACGATTTGGCCCCTTCTCAAGGGGTACTAGGCGTTCCCATCGGACTAAGCCGTCAGATGAAAGATAAATAGCCCACAGAAAATCTCTTCCGACAATAGCGGGTTCACCACGAGCAGCTCCTTGGGGGTCTGGCCAAATCTTCGTTGCTGGGCCAACCGCAAATATGCCGCTGCCGAAAGATATGCACGATCGCAATTTTGCAGAGATTGGAAATCCATCTAACTTTGGCGATAGATCCACATCATCAATGACCTTTCCATTTTTATCGAGATGCGTGAGAATGCCATGAGCCACAAGGTGCCCGGAACCAGGCTTTCTGTCTCGAGGCATTTGCCCGCAAAGAAAAACACTGTCGTCAGGCATTACGACAGCTTGATGATATACCGGCTCAGGTGAGCGCGAACTTGCGAACGGCGGCAAATCCACTGGAGGTTTGTGATAGGCCCATAGCACATGCCCATCGCGATTGACACGAACGGCGTACGCTTCATTGACTGAAACGGCGGCGCCTATTTTTCCTGCAACTATGAAGCCATTGTCTTTGGTATTTGCGAGGGCGTGAATTTCTACTCCCGTCGTATTTTCAATGTATATTGTCCGATCGACAGTCAATCGCTTAGAGTCACACGCGCCAACAAAAATTATAGAAGAAACCACCAAGGCAACAAATAATAAAACTCTCGCAGTGTGGGAGCGAAAAATTGTCGATAGCGCGAAGACTGATTTGTTAAATAATATCAAGAATTCACCGAATGCGAATATAGCAACAACAATATAATACTTAGTTAATCGTTAATTACCACCTGGATTTACGAAGGATCGGCATGCGGATATATGATCCCGTGAGCTTTCGCTCGCGGGCTTCTTAGTTCAACGTCCTTATTGCTGCGGTCCTGCTTCTGCTGCCGCACTAGCTTGCCGACGGCGGGATGGTCTACGGATCATGGCATCTTGCGGCAGGTCTGCATCTGAGCCGGATGCCCGCGCTGGTACTTCAGCTTCACCGCGCACAACCACGGCAAGGACAGTCTCTGGCGCTGCGAGCAGTAACTTGCTCTGGTCGTTGCCATCATGGTCGCGCCATAGCAATCGCGTAGCGAACGGCTTGCTCGGCGCAATCTCTCAGCAGGTCGAATGTCTTGGTAAAAAATAATTTTGTTAAAATTCTTTTAGCTTCTCACAGCATACGTATCCGGATTGTTTTCGTGATAGTGAGCTAACTGGCTGGAATTACGGGTCTTCCCACCTCTTGCGCATAAAGTACCGATGCACACATATATAAGTATACAGCGCCTGTATTTATATATCAGAAATTTGGTTGCGGGAGATGGATTTGAACCAACGACCTTCAGGTTATGAGCCTGACGAGCTACCGGGCTGCTCTATCCCGCGTCACCAAAACGCAAATCTGTTTAGGCCTTACTGTATCGAAAAGCAAGAACAACCTTTTTGGCTGCTCTACCTCTTTTAAAAAGGCCTTAAACGCTTATCCGCGCATCAACTTTTCAAAGCCTTCATCGGAAGGCTGTTGGCCATCATCATTGCCTGCGCCAAAACCGGTGACTAACCCGCCGGCATTGTCATCGGAAGCAACGGCTGATGGTACAGCGTCTGATACGCCTTCAATCTTTGGCAAATGCTTGCGGCTTTTTTCAACAGCTGCATTCAAATCGGTTTGCTTGCAAAGACCAAGGAATACAGGGTCGCGTGGCTTGATGTTGCTCATATTCCAATGGGTGCGGTCACGGATTTTTTCAATCGTGCTCTTGGTGGTACCAATCAAGGCAACCAATTGGCCATCGGTTAATTCAGGGTGGTTCTTAACCAGCCATGCAATCGCATCTGGCTTATCGCCGCGCTTGGTCACAGGGGTATAGCGTGGGCCCTTCTGGCGTACGGCAACTTCCGGCAGCTTATTGACCTTCATGGCAATCTTAGCCGATGGGTCTTTTTCGCAGCGTTCAATTTCTTCCTTGGTGATCTGGCCGTTCAAAATGGGATTCAAGCCCACCATGCCAATATTCACTTCGCCATCGGCAATCGCTTTTACTTCCAAGGGATGCAATTCGCAGAATTCAGAAATCTGGTCGAAGCTGAGCGCGGTATTTTCAACAAGCCATACAGCGGTTGCCTTGGGCATCAGAAGATTAGTAGCCATGATTTCCTCACTACGTTAGTTAAAACTCGAATACGCAATAGTCACCCTTTGCCGGGCGGCCTTTAAGCCATCCGGACGATCCAGACGTATTAGGATCGTTTTGGGAGTGCGATAGTTGTAACCGATAAGCAGCGCATAAGCCAGCAGATTTTAAGCGCATAAAATCAAGCAACTAGGCCAAATATTTAATCCAAACACTACAGTGTCAGCACAATCTTCCCGATATGCACACTGGATTCCATCAATTTATGGGCCTCGGCTGCCTGCTCCAGCTTGAAGGTTTCATAAATGATTGGCTTCACCTTGCCTTGTTTAATCCATGGCCACACATGGGTTTCAACCTGCGCCGCAATCGCGCATTTTTCTACAACACGTCGTGGACGTAACGTGGAACCCGTCAGCACAAACCGGTGCAGCATTACATCACGAATATTTACTGGCGCCAATTGCCCATGCTGAGTTGAAATACTGATGTGGCGGGCACGCGGCGCCATGGCCATCAGATTGCGCGGTATATAATCCGCGCCAATCATATCAAGCACAACATCCACGCCTCTATCATTCGTGAATTTCAAAATTTTTCGGGCAAAATCCTCCCGTCTGTAATTGATGGCCAATAATGCCCCTAACTTCAGGCAAGCTTCGGCTTTTTCCGGGCTGCCCACGGTCACAATAATCTGCGCACCTGCTGCAACAGTCATTTGAATGGCATAGGTACCAATGCCACTGCTGCCCCCATGAACCAATACCAGCTCCCCCTGTCCGAGCTGCCCTGCCTCAAAAAGATTGGTCCATACTGTAAACACAGCTTCTGGAATGGCCGCAGCCTGCACCATATCCAAACCATCCGGTATGGGTAAGCACTGCCCCTCTGGGACACTCACATATTCTGCATAGGCACCACCCGAAACAAGCGCGCAAACCTTATCACCAATCTTGTAACGGCTTGTGTCATTACCCAGCGCAACAATTTCGCCAGAACATTCCAAACCCAAAATGCTGGTTACACCTTCAGGTGCTTCATACTTCCCCAGACGTTGTAGTACATCCGGGCGGTTCACACCGGCAGCTGCCACTTTAATCAGAACTTCTCTTTCACCAACTGCAGGAACAGGAAGCTGTTTAACCTGCAAAATATCGGCATCCCCTGGCGTTTCTGCATCAATCGCACGCATCAATGAAGGGATTTTAGGCGAAGCATTGGACATTGGGCGTTTTCCTCATTATGTTTGCCGTCTAACCTACATCAGAACACAACATCATGGCCAAACGAATCAAGTCAAAAACATCGAAGTCAAAGCCTGCCGCTAAAAAAGCACAACCCTTGGTGGGCATTATCATGGGCAGTCAATCTGACTGGAATACCATGAAATATGCTGACACCATCCTCAAGGAATTCGGCGTTGCCCATGAAGTACGCATCGTCTCTGCACACCGTACCCCTGACCGCTTATATGACTATGCAGGCGCGGCATCTTCCCGCGGATTAAAGGTGATTATTGCTGGCGCGGGCGGCGCTGCCCATTTACCGGGCATGGCGGCCGCCATGACCACCCTTCCCGTCCTTGGCGTTCCGGTAGAAAGCAAAACCTTAAAAGGCATCGACAGCCTGCTTTCTATTGCGCAAATGCCTGCGGGTATTCCGGTGGGCACCTTGGCAATTGGCGAAGCCGGCGCAAAAAACGCTGCTCTATTGGCGATTTCAATTTTAGCTCTGGAAGATAAAAAGCTGGCCAGCACGCTCGCCCAATTCCGCGCCATGCAAACCGCAGCTGTTGCAAAGTCACCTAAGGATTAACTGTGATAGCACCCGGCGCGACAATCGGTATTCTTGGCGGCGGTCAATTAGGCCGGATGATCGCGCAAGCCGCGCAACGCCTTGGCTACAAGGTCCATGTCTATGCCGAGGAAGCAGACGAACCTGCCTGCCAGGTCACCGCATTCAAAACGCTAGGCTCATTTGATGATGAAACAAAGCTGCGCGAATTTGCCGGCGCGGTTGATGTCATTACACTGGAATGGGAAAATGTGCCGGTCAAAACGGTTGAGTTCTTATCGGCTATCAAGCCTGTTTATCCCGATGCCAATGCACTTAAAATCACACAGCACCGCGTTTCGGAAAAAAGCTTTGCAGTAAAAAACGGCATCCTCACCCCAGCCTTTGCGCAGGCCACATCGCTTGATGAATTACGCAATGGCGTGATGAAAATCGGCATCCCTTGCGTCGTCAAAACCTGCCGCATGGGTTATGACGGTAAAGGCCAATCCATCATCCGCGATTTAAAAGAAATTGATGCGGCGTGGAACACTTTGCAAACCGATGATGCGATTATCGAAAGCTTCGTACCGTTTGAACGTGAAATTTCCGTTATTGTCGCGCGCCGCAAGGATGGCATGATGCAGGCCTTCCCGCCGGCTGAAAACCGCCATAAGAACGGCATTCTGGATGAAACCATGGCCCCCGCCATTTTATCCACGCAGTTGGAAACCGCCGCCATAACGGCTGCTAAAAAACTTGCTGAACAGCTTGGTATCATTGGCTTATTGGCGGTTGAGTTTTTTGTGGTCGATGGCCAAGTGGTGTTAAATGAAATGGCGCCGCGCCCGCATAATTCTGGCCATTGGACGATGGATTTTTGTACCACATCCCAATTCGAACAACTCGTGCGCGCCATATGCAACCTGCCGTTGGGCAGCCCCGCAATAATCGCGCCATGTGTCATGAAAAATTTAATTGGTGATGATGCGGGTCAGTGGAAATCATTCCTCACCGAACCTCACGCGCATTTGCATCTTTACGGCAAATCGGAAGCACGCCCCGGCCGCAAGATGGGCCACGTGAATAAGAAATCATAAATCAGAATATCTAAAAGCGTTCTGGCCGGTATGGCGTTGCATCGGTAAATACCGCCTCGCCTGTCATCATCTGCGCCAGTAATTTTCCGGTGCTGGGGCCAATAGTGAAGCCCGAATGCCCATGCCCGATATTGAGCCATAGGCCTTCATGCTTAAACGCCTTGCCTACAATCGGCAGGCTATCGGTGGTGCATGGTCGGCTGCCCAGCCATGCGGTTGCTTCACTGGGTTCATTCAACGGGAATAATTCCCGCGCATAGGGTAATACGCGTTCAATTTGTACCGGGTTGGCTGGCGCGTTTTGCGCGGCAAACTCCGCGCCCGTCGTGATGCGCACGCCTTTGGTACAACCGCTCATCACATAGCCGATATCGGCATCGACAATCGCGTGGTTCATCACCGCGCTGGATTTGAAATGTTGGTGATATCCGCGTTTCAGTCCAATCGGGAAATGATACCCCATGGGCTTCAGCACATTTGGTGCCCATGGGCCAAGGGCAATCACAACTTGCGGTGCGCTTATGCCCGCAACCTGCCATGACTTATCTGCGTTTTGTTTAAGTGTACCAGCATCACCGTGAATAAACGTACCGCTCGCACTTACAAACCCTTGTGCGTATCCAGCAACCACTGCACCGGGATTGGTCACGCGCGCAGAGCTACTGAGCTTTAAGGCTTTATAAAATATCGGGCGAATGGCGGGTTCAATGGCCTGCACTTGTGCTGGGTCTAACACTTCAAATGGCACACCCAGCTTGGTTAGCGTCTCACGTTCAAACGCATCCCCATCAAAGGATGCTTTGCTGCGGTGAATTTTCATCCGGCCAACACTTGTGAAGTATTGTTCAGCATCATTACCCGCCATTAATTCACGGTGCTGTGCAACAGCATTCTTCACCAGCGGACGCATCAAAATCCCGTTTTTACTGCGGTTTTGCGAGCTGGATTGAATATAGAATTCAAGCAACCATTTCAGCACGCGCGGCAAAAACAACAAATCCACCCGTGCGGATGCGTCCTTATCTAACAAAATATTTTTAAATCGTTTGGGCGATGGAAAACCAAACGGCAACACAAACGATGCTTCGATAATGCCCGCATTGCCATAGGATGTTTCCAATCCAGGATCACGCACATCCACCAATGCCACACGTTTGCCGCGCATTTGCAAATGGCGCGCGGTGGAAACACCCGCAATCCCCGCACCACATACAATGACGTCGAATTGCTGCATGGAAATTTATTTTGGCAAAGCCGTTGGTAATCTGGACATCATCGCGGCGTAATCATCACGCGTAAACACACCGCTGCTTTTTACGGCCGGGCGGCCACCCTTATACCACATCAGCCAATATAATTCGGCATTGCTGCCGGTTTCGCTAACATGCTCCAGCCACAGGCTTTCATCATCCCTTGTAATCAGGGCGGTTTCAAACACACTGCCCTTGGCTTGTCCTGCGCCATGCGCATATCCCAATTTCACATTGGTTTGATACTTGCTGTTCACACAGGTAAAGGGGATGAGCTGGGTTTCGCGCCCAACACGTTGTTCCAACTGGTTGGCCATTTATTTTCCTACACTGGAGATAAGGGTCATATCCTCAGGCGCTTTTTTCTCGCGCTTGGTCATCAACTTGGTCAGACCATGGATATAGGCACGCGCCGACGCCACCAAGGTATCGGGATCTGCGCCCTGGCCATTGACCGTGCGGCCATTTTCTTCCAGACGCACGGTTACTTCAGCCTGCGCATCGGTGCCATGCGTCACGGCATGCACCTGATACAACAGCAAGGTCGCATCATGCGGAATGATTTGTTTAATGGCGTTAAACGTTGCATCGACTGGGCCGTTTCCGGTTGCTGATACCTTGTGTAACTTGCCATCAAACTCCAATTCCATCTCCGCGCGTTGCGGGCCTTTTGAACCGGCATAAATTTCAAGGCCGATGAATTTAATGCGCGCCATTGCGTTGGCTACTTCATCATCCACCAAGGCAATAATGTCATCATCATATACATCGCGTTTTTTATCCGCCAAATCCTTGAAGCGCTTGAACGCATCTTCCAACGCATTATCGCCAAGTTCATAACCCAATTCCTTCAACTTGCTGCGGAAGGCATTGCGGCCCGATAATTTGCCGAGCTTGAGCGATGATTTGGTGAGGCCCACGGACTCTGGCGTCATAATTTCATAAGTCTCGCGGTTTTTCAGCATGCCATCCTGATGCACGCCACTTTCATGCGCGAATGCGTTGGCACCCACAATCGCCTTATTAGGCTGGACTGCAAAACCAGTAATACTGGATACCAAGCGTGATGCACGGGTAATCACTTCGGTATTAATGCCCGTGGTATATGGCATGCGGTCACCGCGCACCTTCAACGCCATGGCAATTTCTTCCAACGCCGCATTACCTGCACGTTCGCCAAGGCCATTCACGGTGCATTCCACCTGACGTGCGCCATTGATAACGCCCGACAATGAATTGGCAACCGCCAAGCCCAAATCGTTATGGCAGTGAACAGAGAAAATGGCCTGATCCGCATTGGGCACACGGTTAATCAGCATTTTGAACAATGCGCCATATTCATCCGGCGTCGTGTAACCCACCGTATCGGGAATGTTGATGGTGCCCGCACCCGCTTTAATCGCCGCTTCAACACAACGGCATAAAAAGTCAGCCTCGGAACGCGACCCGTCTTCAGCCGACCATTCCACATCATCGGTCAAATTACGGGCAAACCCCACGCTATCAATCACGGCCTGCAAAACCTGTTCAGGTTCCTTTTGCAATTTATATTTCATGTGCAAAGGCGATGTAGAAATAAACGTATGGATACGCTTACGCGGCGCTGGCTTTAATGCCTCTGCGGCACGTTCAATATCGGTCTTTGCCGCACGCGCCAAACCGCACACGGTTGAGTTTTTAATTAGCTTGGCAACCTCATTCACCGCCTGAAAATCACCTGCCGATGAAATGGGAAAGCCGGCCTCAATGACATCAACGCCCATTTCCTCAAGAACGGTTGCGATACGCAGCTTTTCTTCAAGATTCATCGCCGCGCCAGGAGATTGCTCCCCGTCACGTAGGGTTGTGTCAAAAATAATGACACGGTTCTTGTCGTTGACTGCATTGATCGTCGGCTTACTCATCGTTAGTCCCTTTTTTATTACACCTGATTAGTGCAGAATAGCACGGGTGCTGTCCAGCATTTCATTTAGTTTGGCCTGTATTTACTGGGTTTCAAGAGCAAAACGCATGAAATTTTCTGTAATAATTGTGAATGACGGGTATAGTGGCAATATGTCTCGTGCCTTAACTGCCATTGCTGCCCAAACCCAGCGGGAGTTCGAGGTCTTGGTGGTCGGCGCGAATGCGCCACTTCCTGATGACCGTTTTAAACCATGTAATGTGGATGCCGCCAATCCACTTGCGGCCAAAAACGCGGCCGCCACGCAAGCAATCGGTGAATGGTTATTCTTCCTCACGCCGCATTCCTTTGTGGCCGAAGATTGCCTTGAAAGTCTTTATGCATGTTCGTTGCGCTTTCCTGAAAGTGCGCTACTTGCAACCACCGAACTGGATAACGCCGAACCGGATATGATTGCCTCAGCTGGCATATCCTATTCCTTTGCGGGCTTCCCGTTTGCGGGCGGCAAAGGCTGGCCCTTAGACGTATTACCCGATGAAGGCGAAGTATTTGGCGCAACCACCACCGCGATGCTCATCCGCAAAGACGTGTTTATGGCTGTTGGATGTTTTGATGCTGATTACACCGCATGCGGCGAAGATACAGATTTATCCTTCCGCGTTCGGCTTTCCGGGCACACCGCCATGCTGGCCTCTGAAGCGATTGTGTTTGTGAAAGAGACTAAACCATCGCATAACCCGCAAAGCCTCCATGCGCGCAACATGGTGTGGACCTACATCAAAAATATGCCGGATGTTATGTTTTGGCTTAATCTTCCCTTTCACATCATCGCCATCCTTATTTCGCTATGCAGCCCTGTACATTTTATGGCGCGGCTTAATGGCGCTCTGGAAGCATTGGAAACCTTGCCTGCCCTGCTTCAAAAACGCAAAGCCATTCAAGCCGCGCGTAAGGTTTCACTTGATAAGCTCGCAAGCTCATTCACATGGAACCCATATATTCCTTTTTGGAATAGAACCGACATCCGCAGAAAACGATAGGAGCCATTCATGATGGAACGTGACCGCCTTGCCGCCTTTAGTGATGGTGTAATTGCCATCATCATCACCATCATGGTGCTCGAATTAAAAGTGCCGCATGGCGCAGATTTCTCTGCCCTGGCTGAATTACTGCCGGTATTTTTAAGCTATGTCCTGAGCTTTATCTACGTGGCGATTTATTGGAACAATCATCACCACATGTTGCATACCGCGCCGCATGTGACGGGTTCTATCCTATGGGCAAATACGCATCTTTTGTTCTGGTTGTCGCTTATTCCGTTTTCCACCGCATGGATGGGCGAAAATCATTTTGCCACGCTACCCACCGCCTTTTACGGGGTTATTTTGCTGTGTGCGGCTATTGCCTATTACATATTACAAAGCGTGATTGTGCATAGCCAAGGCAAGCATTCGGTACTGGCACGCGCCATCGGCAACGACATCAAAGGCAAGATGTCGCCTATCCTGTATTGCACAGGTATCGGCGCGTCGTTTATCGAACCGTGGATAGCACATGGATTATATGCGCTGGTTGCAATTATCTGGCTAATCCCAGACAAGCGAATTGAGCGGGCGTTGAAGGAATAAGCGCTAGCTTACTTCTCTTCTTCCTTGTCGTCGCCATCGGCTTCAACTTCAACGTCGTCGCCGCCCAGATCGTCCGTGTTTTCCAACACTTCATCGCTCTCGGTCTCCTCGACTTCGTCTTCGGTTTCCACCACCACTTCTTCAATGGCTTCTACCTTCTTCACTTTTTCTTCTGGCATTGCGCGGCGGCGTGACTTCAACAATGCTTCAGGATCAAACAATGTGTTGCAGCTTGGGCATTCAGGAGCCTTTTTCTTGAAATCGTAATATTTAGCGCCGCAGGAATGGCAAGTACGCTTAATGCCCCAATCCGGATTGACCACGATGTAACTCCCATAAGATAATGAAAAAGATGACTGAATCTCGAAAAACCGAGCCGCTGACTTGCCATGAACTCCGATTGCTGTCAAAACTATTTTGAATTACCCCTAACTGCCTAATGTAAAAGCACTTTTATGTCACATCCCGCCCCCCAGCCTTTAGCCAGCCATAAAGCCAATTCCATCAAGGGGGATTTGGTTGTCCCGGGGGATAAATCCATTTCCCACCGCGCTTTAATGCTGGGCAGTATGGCGATTGGTAAAACTACCATCCGTGGCCTGCTGGAAGGTGAGGATGTATTGAACACCGGTAAGGCACTGGCCCAAATGGGCGTGAAGTCAGGTAAAAACCCTGATGGTTCGTGGTGGGTACAGGGTGTTGGCGTGGGCGGATTATTGGAACCTGATAATGTCCTCGACCTTGGCAATTCCGGCACATCCACCCGTTTGCTCATGGGTCTGGTCGGCAGCTATGGCTTCACTACCTTTTTTACAGGCGATGATAGTTTGCGCAAACGCCCCATGGCGCGCGTCACCATCCCCTTGCAACAAATGGGCGTGGCGTTTCAATCCCGCTCCTCTGGCCGTTTGCCCTTGGCGGTGATTGGTACATCAAGCCCCATTCCCATAACATATTCCTTGCCTGTTGCCTCGGCTCAGGTGAAATCGGCCGTCTTGCTCTGCGGGCTAAATACCGCTGGTATTACAACGGTTATTGAACCAACCCCCACCCGCGACCATACCGAAACCATGCTGGAACATTTTGGCGCAAAGCTCAGCTACGCTAAAACCAAGGATGGAAAAAATGTCATCCATCTCCATGGCCAGCCTGAACTGATTGCCAAGGATATCGATGTCCCCGCCGATCCATCCTCGGCTGCCTTCCCTGTTGCCGCCGCACTCATCACACCAAATTCCGATTTGCTGGTGAAAAACGTCTGCATCAACCCATTGCGCGCGGGCTTCTATGATACCATTCGTGAAATGGGTGCAAACATCACATTTGAAAATGAACGCATGCAGGCAGGTGAGAAAGTTGCCGACATCCGCGTGAAGACTTCATCGCTCAAAGGCATACATGTTCCCGCATCGCGTGCCGCATCCATGATTGATGAATACCCCATCCTCTCTGTTCTTGCCGCCTATGCCGATGGCACCACCACCATGGATGGCCTTGGCGAATTGCGCGTGAAAGAAAGCGACCGTCTGGCCATGATTGCCTGCGGCCTTAATGCCTGCGGCGTTGGCCATGAAATAAAGGGTGAAACGCTGCTGGTTCATGGAACAGGAAAAGCACCAAAGGGCGGCGCAGATATTCAAACTGCGATGGACCACCGCATCGCAATGAGCTTTCTGGTCATGGGCATGGCCAGCCAAAACCCCGTGCGGATTGATGATGGCGCATTCATCAACACCAGCTTTCCAAACTTCGTCAAACTGATGAACGGTCTTGGCGCCAACATCACTTAACCCAGCGAGGCCATCATGAGCTTACGATATCTAACGGCATGCCTGATTGCGTTATGCCTGTCACTACCTGTACTGGCATTTGCGCAATCGCAACTGCCCTTTTGGCCAACGCGTGATGTCACTGTGGTCGCCACCATTTCCAACCCCGTGAATAACGCCACCAATAATGGCCCAAAAACATTGCAAGCCACCATGCAATATCAATCTGTAAAACAACGCATGCGCCTTACCACCGATTTAGCTGTTGCCGGACAACCGGTGGGCTATAACATTTTTGATTATAAGGCCAGCAAAGCAATTACCGTCATGCCTGCCATGCGCATGTACATGGAAAGCGTGAACAATAAAATGTCCATTATGGATGCGTTGAACGATCCTAACCTTCAAAAGGAAAAGGCCGGAACATCAACCGTAGCAGGCCTTTCCTGCACCATCTGGAAAGTTAAATACAAAGAAAATTCAGGCACAGGATGCGTGACCGATGATGGTGTCGCCCTGTCCTACGAAGGCAATGTTCCAACCGGTAAAAATGGCGAAACGCAAAAAATGACCATGATTGCCAACAGCGTGAAATACGAACCTCTGCCGGATGACTTGTTCACTCCGCCTGCCGACTACCAGCTTTTTGCTGCCGACAAACAACTCAACATGCTTAAAAACATGATGAAGAGCATGAAGCACTAGGGAACCCCACATGAACGACACATCCAACAAAGCTCCATCGGCCATTGAACAAGTCAGTGATGCAGACATGGCCATTTTTGTCGGCAAAGATTGGGATAAGTTTGAACCCGCTTGGCGCGTGGCACGCCACAAAGAAAAAACCAATGCGATGTTTGGCTTTAAAAACTTCAATTGGTTATGCCTGCTTGCAGCCCCCGTATGGTTTGCCTATCGCAAGATGTATATGGTGACGGCCATCTACATCCTTGCCACCTACGCCCTATTCGAAACCCTTTACCGCGTCTTTAATATTGATAATACGGCCTTGGGCTATGGTCTGGCGGTCGGCATTACCGTTTCAAGCCGCCTGATTTACTTCTTGGTCAGCGCAAAGCAAATCTTGGCAATCCGCCAATCTGGCGGCACCGAAGACGAAATCAAAGCCAAGCTTGCCGCAGCAGGCGGTGTATCCAACACCTCGCTTGCAATCGGATTACTCATCGTCGGGCTGTATACGGCTTATGTATTCCACTATATCTTGCCATTGACCGGCAATGATATGAATTCCGTGATGGAAGGCATTCAGCATCCATCATCCAATGCCCCTCAAATGGATGACCATCCCACCGATGGCTCGCTTCATTTTGACAATCCGAATGTACAAAAGAAGTGATCTGAAAAAACTAATGATCAACCGAGGTGAGTTGCACCAAGCCTGATATAGATAACCGGGTATTTGCTTTGCGGCATATACGGTGATGAGCACGTTCCTTGCATGTCCGTTAACCGGTTTGGCACTCCTTCATCATAACTGCCTACGCCATCTTTGATAAATGGACGCCACAGATCACGCATCATCAAATTATTCAGGCGCACCCTGCTTTCTTGCTGGTTTGCTCCAACTGGATAATCCCCTTCAAACCCGATGATATAGTCAAAACGCGCATCAATATCGCCAAAGCTGCGCAAGCCCATCACATGGTCATCGTCCATAGCTACGGATTTAAATGTAATTTTGCGCACACCCACTTCCTGTAGGGCTGCATGAAAATGCTCCACAATATCGACGCCAATAAGCAATGCGGTGTCCCGTGCTGCATCAATAACACTAGCCGGAATACCCGCATCAGTAACGGGGTTGCCATAAACTCCGGATACATCGACCTCGATTGGTGCTGGATTATCGTTCATAATATATCCTTTAAAAATCGCTCAGCTATGATAAAACCCAAACCAACAACCCTGTCATTACCAACAATAGTTTCAGCCCAGATTAATCAATGATCATCGCCATCGACGGACCATCAGCCAGCGGAAAAGGCACTATTGCCCGTAAGCTCGCTGCGCATTTCAATCTCCCTTATCTCGATACGGGGTTGCTGTATCGCTGGGTTGCTTTGCGTCTCAAGCAAAACGGCCAAGCGCCCGATGATGTTCAGGCAGCAACCAAAGCCGCGACCTATTTGCGCGAACACATCAAGACTGTCACCTTCGATGACCCTGATTTACGTGGCCATGCCATCTCACAGCCAAGCTCGGTCGTGGCCGCCATGCCCGAAGTGCGCCGTGAACTGGTTGAATTACAACAGCAATTTGCAAACCAGAGCGGCGGCGCCGTACTGGATGGCCGCGATATCGGCACAGTGATTGCCCCTCATGCGAAAGTTAAGCTGTTTATTACCGCAACCGCCGAAAAGCGCGCCGAACGCCGCTTTAAGGAATTAGAGATGAAAGGGTTGCAAAACGGCGCCCAAACGGCTACATACGATGCCGTTCTAAAGGATTTGCAGGCACGGGATGCTCGGGATGAAACCAGAGCCACCGCACCTTCCAAAATCGCGGCTGATGCCGTTGTTCTGGATACCAGCGATTTGAATGTGGAAGAAGCCTTCACGGCCGCCCTTAAAATTGTCCAATCCCAAAGATAATCCGGCATGTGTCGGATGGCGTTTGAATTATTTCAGCACTCCCGCGCGGACTGGATGCTGATAAAAAATAATTCCTTCGTTTTTAAACCTGAACCCACTCCGCCGAAGACAACATGTCTTCAAGAAAGAAAACTCCATGACAACTGCAACTGCACGTAAACCAAAGGCTGAAGGCGCTGACGCTGGCGAAGCCAAGAAAAACGACACCCGTAAAAAGGGCGGTAAAGAAGGCCGCGGTGACAAGAACAACCGCAACAACAGCCGCTCAACCCCAAAGCGTCGCGCGATCACCATCACCCCGGATGAGCAAGATTACAGCCAATATCTGAAGGGCGAAAAATTCGCAGACCTATTCAACGAAGCCTATGGCAAGCAAAAGAGCCTGGAAGGTCAAGTTGTAAAGGGCCGCATCATCTCCGTTGAAAAAGACTTCGTTGTAATTGACGCAGGTCTGAAATCCGAAGGCCGCGTGAACATCCGCGAATTCGGCGCATCGGGCAACGTTGAACTGAAGAACGGCGACATCGTTGATGTATTCGTAGAACGTATGGAAGATCGCAATGGCGAGTCCGTGCTGTCCCGCGAAAAAGCCAAGCGCGAAGAAGCATGGGTATTGCTCGAACAATCCCATCTGTCACAAACCCGCGTTAACGGTATCATTTTTGGCAAGGTTAAGGGTGGCTTCACCGTTGATCTTCAAGGCGCAGTTGCGTTCTTGCCAGGCTCACAAGTTGATATCCGTCCTGTAAAGGACATCACCCCATTGATGGGCACCCCACAACCGTTCCAGATTTTAAAGATGGACCGCGTACGTGGTAATATCGTTGTGTCACGCCGTGCGGTTCTTGAAGAATCCCGCGCCGAAGCACGCAGCGAACTCGTGTCCAACCTCAAGGAAGGTCAAATCCTGCAAGGTGTGGTCAAGAACATCACCGATTACGGTGCGTTCGTTGATTTGGGCGGCGTGGATGGTCTGTTGCACGTTACCGATATTTCTTGGAAGCGTATCAACCACCCATCCGAAGCATTGCAAATCGGCCAAAGCGTGAAGGTACAGGTTATCCGCTTCAACTCGGAAACCCAACGTATCAGCCTTGGCATGAAGCAATTGGAGTCAGATCCATGGGAAGGCGTAGCAGCGAAGTACCCTGCTGGCACACGCTTTAGCGGTAAGGTTACCAACATCACCGATTACGGTGCATTCGTTGAACTCGAACCCGGCATTGAAGGCCTCGTCCACGTATCCGAAATGTCATGGACGAAGAAGAACATGCACCCCAACAAAATCGTCAACCCCGGCCAAGAAGTGGAAGTGGTTGTATTGGATGTGGACAGCGCAAAACGCCGCGTTTCCCTTGGCATCAAACAATGCCAGGAAAACCCATGGGCGCAGTTTGCTGAGAAGTATCCAGCCAACACCGAACTGGAAGGCGAAATCCGCAACATCACTGAATTCGGTCTGTTTGTGGCGCTTCCCGGCGATATCGATGGCATGATCCACATGTCTGATATTTCATGGGACAAGTCCGGCGAAGAAGCACTTGCAACCTACGCCAAAGGCCAGGTTGTGAAGTTCAAGGTTCTGGAAAACGACGCAGAAAAAGAACGCATCTCCTTGGGTATCAAGCAGCTATCTGCCGACCCATTCGAAGGCGTATCCTTGGGCGTGAAGAAGGGCGACGTGGTCACCTGCACCATCACCTCCACCAATGAAAATGGCGTGGAAGTAACCCTGTCCGATAACCTCACTGGCTTCATCCGCAAGGCTGAACTATCCCGTGAACGCACCGAACAACGTCCAGACCGCTTTGCCGTTGGCGAAAAGGTTGATGCCAAAGTCACGCAAATTGATAAGGGCGCTCGCAAGATCACCCTGTCCATCAAGGCACGTGAAGTTGACGAAGAAAAAGAAGCAATGGCTGAATACGGTTCATCTGACTCAGGCGCAAGCCTCGGCGATATTCTCGGCGCAGCCTTGAAGAAGAACAAAGAAGAAAAGTAATTCTTTTCTAATTAAGTCTTTAAAACCCCGCCCCTTAAAAGGCGGGGTTTTTTAGTTTCAAAATGATGTGATAAACCACCCGCATGGGCCAATTAAACCTCATCATTGAGACACTGGATGAATACCGGCTGGTCGCCAAGGAGCTGGGCGAACGCCTGACACCCTATTTTTTACGGCCACGAAATATGGATATTATCCGTGTTGATATCGCGGGCGATAACGAAGCCATCCGAGCTGCATTTTTGCAATCCATCGCCAGCGCGATGATGTTCAATAAGCCCCTCACGCCGCCCACCAATCCGTTTGCCGCCGATGCGTATACATACGAAACCCGAACTGCTGCGGGTGTATCCCGCCAAGCCATCATCGTGGATAGCCAAGGCCTTGATTTCAGCCTTCGCAAACAAAGCATTCCCGAGCGCACATCGCCCGGCCCGCTCTTTGTACAAAACCCGGATTATGATTGCAGGCTAGATGCCGCCAATGCGGCAAAGATAGATGTCAGCCCCCATGCATCGGTAAAAATCCAACGCTACGCCAAAAACCTCTACGGTCTTGGCGTTGACATTGCATTGCCCGATTTTCCAATGGAACGCTTCAAACAGGCGTTGATAAGACGGGACATCCTGTCACCGCCGCGACGCAATCTTCCCTACCCGCTTTAAATAAGCACTATTTCTTGGCTGCGTCCGCAATGCCCTTGGCAATCAGGGCTTTTGCTTCTTCAGGCCCGACCCATTGCACAATCTTCACCCACTTGCCTTTTTCAAGGTCTTTGTAGTGTTGGAAGAAATGCGCGATTTGCTCGAACAGAATTTCCGGCAAATCCTTATAGGTTTTAATCTTGGAATAGAACGGGTGAAGCTTATCCACCGGCACCATCAAAATCTTTTCATCGCCGCCGGATTCATCTTCCATCAACAAGGCACCAATCGGGCGTGAGCGGATAACCGCACCCGGCACCACCGGCATTTGGCAAATCACCAATGCGTCAACGGGGTCACCATCCGCCGACAAGGTGTGCGGAATAAATCCGTAATTACTTGGATACACCATGGAGGTGTGCAAAAAGCGATCGACGAATATCGCGCTCGACTCTTTATCAAATTCATACTTAATCGGCTGACCGCCTTGGGGAATTTCGATAATAACATTCACTTCATCCGGTGGGTTTTTACCAATCGGAATTTTCTTAATATCCATAATTCTATAGTCCTGCTTAAAAAATCATATTGCGGCGCAACGATGCGCAAGGGTGTAGGCTTTGGAGGATTCCCCGTCAAGATTCATCTTGGTTTTCCACTGTTTTCAACTGCCCCGTGTGTTTCACGTGAAACATTTCGCATAAACAACTGATATAAAAGGCTTATTTCATAAAGCCTTTTTGCTTTACACGCGCGCCTCCCCGCCTCTATAACAACGCCATCCTTGCCAGATGCGATGGTCGTGTCTGGCTATGGTTTGGGGCCTTAGGCTTATGTCTAAAGTCCACTTACCTGAGCATCCATAGGGAACATACACATGCCTCTATACGAAACCGTGTTTATCACACGGCAGGATTTAACGCCTGCACAAGTCGAGACGCTTACAAGCGAAATCGAAACAACACTAAAAGCACAAGGTGGTAAAGTAACCAAGACCGAACAATGGGGTCTTCGTACACTCGCCTACCGCATTAACAAAAACAAAAAGGGTAACTACACCCTCATCAACATCGAAGCACCTGCTGCGGCTATCCATGAAATGGAACGCACCATGCGCATTCATGATGACGTGATGCGTTATATGACCATCCGCGTTGACGAACACGAAGAAGGCCCATCGGCTATCCTTCGCCGCGCGAATGACGATGAACGCCCATCCGGCGGATTTGGTGATCGCGGCGACCGTGGTGGTCGCGGTGGTGACCGTGGTTTCCGTCCACGCCCATCAGCACGTAGCGAAGAAGGAGACGCAGCATGAGACGCGAACGCGAAAACAGCTCCCGTAGCGGAGTTCCAGCAGAAGAAGGCGCCGCACAAGGCGCAACAGGCGGTGCAGGTGGCGGCGGTCGTCGTCCATTCTTCCGTCGTCGCAAGACCTGCCCATTCAACAGCATCAACGCACCTAAGTTGGACTGGAAGGATGTAAAGTTGCTTGGTCGCTACATTTCCGAACGCGGAAAAATTGTACCAAGCCGCATTTCAGCCGTATCCACGCACCATCAACGTGAACTTGCTAACGCCATCAAGCGCGCACGTTTCATGGCGTTGTTGCCTTACGCTCGTGAATCAGGAGACTTCTCATGATTGAAGTAATTCTACTCGAAAAAGTTGGCCGCATCGGCCAAATCGGTACCGTGGTTAAAGTGAAGCCAGGCTATGCACGCAACTTCCTGTTGCCGCAAAAGAAGGCGCTTCGCGCAACCAAGGACAACATTGCGTACTTTGAAGCAAAGCGCGCGGATATTGAAGCAGCCAACGCACAAGCACGTGCAGCAGCTGAAAAATCCGGCAAGACCCTGGATGGCAAGAAATTGACCACCATCCGTCAAGCTTCGGAAGTTGGCCAGTTGTTCGGTTCAGTAACTGTTCGTGATATCGCTGTGCTTCTCAAGGAAGCTGGCTTTGATGTGGAACGCCAATACATCATGTTGGCTGCGCCTATCAAGACCATCGGCGTATTCAAGATCCCTGTTCGCCTTCACGCTGACGTGAGCGTCACTGTTCAATTGAACATTGCACGCACCGAAGACGAAGCGAAGATTCAGGAAAAGACCGGTAAGGCTGCACAACGTGGCGGCGCTGCCAGCGAAGAAAAGAAGGCTGAAGCTGAAATCAAGGCTGAAGCATTCTTTGAAAAGCCACCTGAAGAATTGGTTGAAGCATCTGCTGAAGCCAAGCAAGAAGGCTAATTACCAAAGGAAAAACCATGACCCGCCCTTCCGCTGTTGGCCAAAGCTTCGATGCACTAACGCTTAGTGATTTCGAACTGGTCCGCAACGCGAAGGGCGAATGGCTTTTAATCGTATCGGCAGCACCCGCCGCCTTTCTCGATAACCCGATGCAAACCCTTGAAGCATCGATTGATGGCAGCACCATCATCATCGCCAGCCCTGCGGCAAAAATGCAGTTGCAAAACATTCTTAGTTCCCAATACATTTCGTCACTTGAGGCCGATCAACCCGCATCGCTGTTATTCAGCGTGGTGGATGATGACGGCACCAAGCAGTTTAGCGCGTCTATCCCCCTGAATTGGGATTAGCCGCACTGGGATTAACCTGTCGACCCTAGGCCGGAACCGCCATGACCCTTCACGCCTCCCGTATTCTTGCCAGCGCGCTGCATATTCTGATTGCCGTATTCCAGCTATCGTTCATTTATACGCCGCTGCATGATGTGCCGCATATGTTTACGGTGGTGCAGTGGGTATCGACGCCGTTATTGTTTATTACCGGCGCGTGGCTGGTTGTTTGCAAACGCCTGCATGCTAAAGAGCAGCAAGCCAAAAACGCCTAGCCACGATTTTTAAAAAACATAAGTTCGCCAATGTGTTACGCAAAGTGTTTCATGTGAAACACGTCGATTAGTTGAAAACATCGATTTATTAAATTTTTTCTGGACAGGATTTTATTGTTTGGCGTTGTGGAACGCCCCTACCCGCGCTAGTTTCAAAGCATATTTTTTATAAAGTAATTTTAAAGGTAACACCATGTTTGATGAAGTCGCCAAAGGCGCAAAACGCATTGCAGAACGCGTAGTAGTTGCAGGAGGCATTGGCCTTTCTACGCTTAGCCCCACAAGCGTACTGGCGCAAAATGCGCCCACAGCAAACTCTGATGTACCAAGAGAGATATGCCACGCTGCTCAAATGGTTTTTTCAGATTATGTAAAAGCAAACATCAATCATTTTTCCACTACAGACAGAGAACAATTATCAATTCTAAACCAGTGGTTTGGTGCTGGCTGCCAAGGAACCGTTAGACTGAAGGCAGGTCTTCCAGAAGTATGGGCAACGACAACTCATATTCAAACTAGAATTGGCAAAGACAGATATGATTTTGGCCGCGTGATTTCTTTAGTGCCATAAGAAACATCATGGATACGTAGAAGCATTTATTCATGCATCTTCACCGACGATGCATTTTTTTATTGCGCCCTACTCTGCATCATTTTTCTGCATATTATTTTTGACACATTTTCTTCCAAGTATTCGTCTTAACATTTGCAGTTAAGTTGGCGCGAAAATGTGCATGGTTTTTGTTTACTAAAGTGATGAGCGCATGGCATTGGCCAAGAGCCCCAAGCGCCCAAGTTGAGGCACAGATGAGCCCAAGTATTCATAAATTTATTAAAAGTAATGGGTCGTAAATATGACCAATTTGGGCAGTTTTTTGGGTTTGAAACTAATAAGAAATGAAAGAGTCAGTTAATTCAAGATGATAAGGCTTTTACTTTAGTCTTGCCGCATAAAGAGGCAAAGGGTTACGCTTTACTTGCCTTTTTAAAGACAAGAACCGTTTCTTCTTGGGAGATTACGTTATGCCAAGTCTAGCTTCTCTTGCGCGCGATGCCGCCCTTGCTACGACAGTATTATTAGCTGCTGCGAACATTGCACCTGCGAGCGCGCAACAACAGATGGCGAATGCTGGTTCACCTGCTGTTACAGTTGAAACGGCAGGACAAGTTGCTGCAGATATGTGCAGACGACGCGGTGATAATGGCCCTGATTGTGTCCGCAACGAACGTAATAGAATGATGCAACAAATTGGTCAACAAGCGAACAATGAGGGGGCTTGTGCAGATCAATTGAGAGATTTTGTATCACGCAATCCATCTGCTGCTGAGCGCGGCAGGTCCATTCTTGGCGGGCGCACTGTATCCAGCTTTGGTGCGTGCAATCTGCTCGGCGCACTAACACGCGGATAAATAATCACGACAATCTGTTTTTCGGAATTGCGGCCTAGTTAGGGCCAGCAACGCGGCCATTTGTTGCAACGGGCGCTTTGGCTGGCTGCGCTGCTGCTGGTGTAGGCTGTGCCGCTGCTGGTGTTGGTTGCGCTGCTGCTGGAGTTGGCTGTGCCGCTGGGGCAGCAAATAAATCCTCTGTCGCAGCAACTCTTTGCTGACTGGATCGCACCTGTTCTTGAGTCCTTTGCGCGATTTCTAAATCTCTTTGATTATAAGCAATAATTCTGTCTGCATGCTGGCGTGCTTCTGGCGTCCTAGCCTCAGCTAGCAATGCCGCATTTTCACGCTGAATTTCTTCAGCTGTACGGGGTTGCCCAACACGGGCTTCCGCCTGTCTACGCATTTCCATCAAACGCGCACGAGCTGCCGGATCGGTGGTCATCTTCATTAATTCATCATAGATAGCGCCAGTGCCCAATCTACGAATATGTGGGCGGGCAGCTTCAGGAGCGCCGCGTTCATGTGCGCCAAGGCCGCTGCTTTCACGTCTGATAGCAATTTGAGCATCAATGCGTGCCTGAATGGCGGCGCGTTGTTCAGGTGTGGTTGCGCGGCCAAGTTCAGCCACCAAGCCTTGCATTACCGGATCATTGCGCACTTCACTGCGGACTTGTGGGATTAGCCTATTACGTTCAACGCGGCCTTCGGGGTGCAGTCTATCCAATGCGGCGTTGCTGACCAACGCGCTGCGGTCATTGGGGGTGAAGCCTTGGGTATTATTATCTTCAACTGCGTGTTGAATGTTTTGTCTGTTAAAGCCCATCGGGTGGCTGCGCATATGCTCGAACGTGCCGTAAGTCATGCCTGATGCAAAGAACGATGTGCTGGTATAATTCGACATGCTGATACTGGATAAATAGCCAGAGTCATTCACGCCCTGCATCATATTACCGCTACGCGGGTTGGCGGCTTCACGAGCCATGATATCGCGGTAGGCCGCCATGAGTGTGGCGATGTTGTTATAACCCGCGCCTACTCTGCCCAAGGCTGCGTAGTACTGGTTTTCATCGGTATTGTTGGCGGCAAGTTGGTTGCGCAAGGCCTGTTGCTCTGCGCTCGGTAAGTTAGTTGTTACAGCGGATAATACGGTTTGGGCAATTGTATCAGGATTGGTGGTGTGTGCACGCATACCCATGTCGTGGGCACGTGCGGCAGCTTGTTCATCCATAATGACTGGCGGGTTACGGTTCGCCAACATGTTGCGCACGATGCCGATGTGCTTATCAATCAACTGTCGGCGTGCAGCAGGGTCATCTCTGTATTGTTCGTTAGTGAAGGGGGCGCGGTCATCACGCGCGGACGGGCGATCAACTTGCAACGACGCACGGATATACCCGGGCTCTCTTACCTGCCCTGGTCTTTGTCGCTCCATGTAGAAGTTAAACCCAGCCATAAATCAAAACGCCTTTAAAAAATTTTGATCAACAACATTCAAAAAAAATGCACAGTAAAAATTTCAAACACCATCACCGGAACGCAGTAATCCTACGTTAGGCTCCAGTAATCATGCGGGAACACGGTGTCGATTTTCTTAATTTTGTACGGTATTGTTGGCTTTTGACGCGGTTTTACAGGCGTTTTGCACGCATGTGGTAAAGCGAATTTAAGGTTTAACAAACTTACTTTTTGAAACAAACCGTTTCAACAAATTAGTTTGTTAAATGGTGATGGCCACGATTTACGCGGTGTAACCCGGCGGAAGTACATCGGCACTCACCTCGCCGCGTCTGATCCAGCGTTTTAATCGCCACTCAAACTGCAACAACGGAATAAAGCGCGCGATGGGTGCGAAGACGCCGTGCTTATCAACCCACAATGCGTAGACGACGTAATCTTTATCTTCGGCCAAGATGCGTTCTTCTGCCCAGCAACGCGCACCAAACACCACGCATATACCAACCCATGCAAGTGTGAGCCGCACACATTCCAGCCATGTATCGCCCATCATGAAGGGCAGCCACATAATGAACCAGCTGGCGCATTTGGATGCGAAGACCGGATGTTTTGTTAAACGGAATGGGCCGGAAGTGATAATGCCGCGATTGGTGAGGTTGGATGAACGGATGCCGAATATTCCCTCCCCCCAGTAATGGAAAAGTTCGAAAAACAGAATGGCACCGCCCAGAATATACAGCATGGTCAAATCTTGGCTGAAATTGCTGACCCACGGCTTATTCCAATCGGGCGTTGGATTATAGGGATGGTAGTTGAACCAGCGTTGCGTCATGCCCATGACGAAGGGTGAATAGCAAATCAAGGTCACCGTATACGCAAACCATGAATGCGCGATGCGGCGAATATGCGTGCCGAAAATCCGCGCGCTGAACAAATAGCCCGGCAAGATGGATGCGATGATGTAGCCATAAATAATCAAGACCAGTATGGGTTGCAGTTGTGGCCATGGCAGGTTGAATATCTGTTCTTCCTTGCCGCGAATGGCATTAAAAACTTTTGGCAATTCGCAAAAATTGATGGAGAAGAAAAAACCTTTAATGAACCATGTGAGGAGTTCATCGCGTACGCCGCGGCCATCGACCTCTTTCCAGCGCAGCAATGTGAACAACCCCAAATCCTTGCCATCGCCGCCCGACGGGCCAAGGCGCCATTCCGTGTATAAATGCGTTAAAAACACCACTAATGGCACGTAGGGCAATGCTCGTGGCAGCGCATTGAACAATGCGGCATATTGCGGACGGTCATATTCACGCAGCGCCCACCAGCCAAATAACACCACCGCCAGACCGGACATGCTGCCCACCCATTTCAGAAAGGCGGAGGTGAGGATGTCTTTGAACGGGGCATCGGGGCGCGGTGTTTTGCGCCACGGCGCACGCAGCCATTCCAGAAAGCATGTCCATATCGTGAGGCCGCCGCACATGAACAGGGTTAGCTCCATGTTCGATAACGGCTCGTCGCGCAGGCCAAAGTAAATGCCCGTGATGAGCAACGCGATCGTCCATGGATCGGACCAATGGGCTACTGATTTTGGCAGAACCAATGATGCTGCGGCTGATGATGACATGCGCTGTCCACTATTCAAGTTGAGCCAGCATTTTGCCGCAGCAAAGGTTAAGTAAAAAATAAGCCTGCCTACCCTGCCGTGCAGGCATGCCGAAACCGTTGCGCACCTGAATCAAGTTTGCCGGTTTTTGATTCATTTTCGATTGTGGCGGAGTCTAAATTGAGTCTTACGCGCAACACTTTTCCGCAATTGTGAAAATTCGATGGCGCTTTGCTTCCAAACCACTGAATCAGCGATAAAAATATGGTAAAGAAATTATGAATCCTGTGGATACTACCCAAGACCAAATCACGTGCCGCAATTCTCTGATAGGTATGCATGACGCTTAAAACTTCATCAACTCCAACTGGCTTGAAGGGTGCTTTTTTCAAAGCTGGCCTTGCGCAGGCGGAGTTTGATACGTTTTTTGCACAAGGCGGCCTTACGGTTTATGCCACCACCCCATCGCCATGGCGATGGGTTATCAGCGCTGGCCAGCGCAATTTCCAAGCGACGCTTATTTCACCAGAAAGCCTGTTTGAAAAAGTTCATGCATTGCCAGCTGCCACGCATCACGTACCCAAAGCCAACGTAAAAAAGAAAAAACCGTTTGAGCAAAGCAAGCTCATTCAATGGCTATTGCGCGCCGCGCAGCAAACCACCGACATCGCACCCGCCACGCATTATAACAAACTGGCTGATGAAGCCGATGTGGAAGCCTTTACGAAATTGGTGCGGATTGACCGGAATGAATGGGATTTGCTCAACGCATTACCATCGCTTTCTGCTGCTGAAATCCGGTATTTTGAACAATCGCACAATGCGGCGTTGTCGGATATTGAAAGCGCGTTCCTCCCCGCCAAGATGGAATTACCGCCAGCGCTCGCCACTTTCTACATTCGCTACCTCACGCAGGCACGCAAAGATGTGGAAGCATCCCTAACCACCGCACAGGCCACCCATAGCACCCGCCTTCCCCGTTTAATGTCGGATGCCCTGGCCATCAGCGCGTTTGAAGGCGCTCTGCATGAACCCATTACCCATGAAAATACGCAATACGCTGCGTCCACCATTTATGATACGTCCGCATTTATCGACGCAGCATTGCGAATTGCCAACCAAAAGCTGAACCTGCCGATAGATCATGACCGCCATTTACTTCGCCTTAATATGCAGGATATGAACCATTTGGCTGCCGATATCGTTGACCAGCACCGGTTGCATCCCTTTGCCTTCCTGATGAAAGCCAAGCAATTGCTGATTGGCCGTGCGGATGTGTGCCGTTTCCCAACCTTGCAACGCTTTGCAACTGCGGTGCAGGAACGCGATTTGAACATTGAAGATGCGTGGGTACAGCGCATCGCCCTTGCTTATGAGCGTTTATTTGAAGGGAATGCAATGCCCGTGCCCGATATGCCGCCCCATCATGTTAGTGATAAGCAAGACGCTGAAATTTTGCGCTTCACCAAGAAAGCCTAGTTGCCGTATAATATCGGCATGCAAACAATTGACCTTTCCAAACTTGAAACCGAAGTCGCGTATAACAGCCATGGGCTTGTGCCTGTGATTGCGCAGGATGCCACCACCAAAGCCGTGCTGATGATGGCGTGGATGAACAAGGAAGCATTAAGCATTACACTCAAGACCAGAGATGTGACTTATTACTCACGCTCGCGCCAAAAACTTTGGCGCAAAGGCGAGACATCTGGTCACACGCAAAAGCTGATTGATGCGTATGTTGATTGCGATGGCGATACGCTGCTGCTGATGGTTGAACAAATTGGTGCGGCGTGCCATACGGGCGAGCCGAATTGTTTCTTTAGGCATATAAAAATCTGACGCTTTGCGTTAACTGCCTATCAATCCTTTGTTGCTAGAACCAGCTGTCTTTCATCAAAGGTACACAACAATGCAAAACAATTCACACTCTCTTCACGAAGCTTGGGCACTTGCCGGGTTGATGCGCGCGCAATATGGCAAGGATGCATTGCCACAAGCCATGATGGAAGCCCGTAAAGTTGATGCGCATGAGACCGCGCCTATTTGGCATTCCGTGGTTGAATGCCTGACCAGCCCGCTTCACCGCCTGTAATCTAACGGCGATAAACGTACAATGTTCCCTTAAACGGGGTGTACATGGTGATGGTTTCCGGCTGTGGCCATTTGCCTTTTAATTCGAATTCATTGGTAATTACCACCGTATTTGGCCTTAGCTGCTCATAGAGCTTTTCGCCTAGCGCCTGCGTGACCCGCGCATTCAAAAATGCCACCACCGCATCGACATTTGAATAATCAAATGTAAAAAAATCCTGCTGAGTATAATTCAGATTGCCTATCCCCATGATGCGTTTCATCAGCATGGATTGCAGGAATGGCCATTTGGCAGTTTCGAGGCCAACCACATCTGACGATGGAACGCTGCGCGCAATCATGCGTGTTAACTTGCCCGTACCCGAACCACAATCAATCACGCGGTAAGTAGCGGAAGATTTCTTCTTACTATCGGTTGTTAGCACCTCTACCATTTTACTCATCAGGCCGGTATCGGTGTTCATGGTCGGGATATTACCCCGATTGAATGTAAATTCGTACCCGATGCGGATCATGTAATAGGAAAGAATGGCAAGCAGGATGCCTTCTTCCCATGACACGCCATTGGAAATCTTGATGGCCATGAATGCGACATAGCCGAGCATGAAGAGCAGGATAAGAATATCGATACGCCGGAACCCGGCTTGTTTCATTCGGCCCAGAAATGATGACGGCGGTGAAGATGATGATGGCTGGGTGGTTGGGGGCATGGCTAACCTGTTTGATTTGGGCACGTTTACCTTTATTAACCATTTTTGATTAAGATTTAATGATGTTTTCTAAACAATGAATCACTTTTTTAAATGTCACGAATGCCACTCGATAACAACGTAACTCTGGATGAGCTCCGCCGCCGCATTACGCAACTGACATTGGCGGATGAAGAAAGCTGTATTCGTGCCCTAACCCCGCTGAGCCGCCTGAGCATTCAGGATGAACGCGCAGTTTCTGCCAAATCCAAAGCATGGCTGGTGGAATTACGTGAAGCTGCCAAGCGGGCCGAACCCATTGAACGGCTTATACATCGTTTTCGCCTGACTGACAAAGAAGGCGTGGCGTTAATGGGCCTTGCCGAAGCGCTGCCGCGCATTCCGGATGATGCAACCGCTGACGCATTGATCGCCGATAAATTATCGCAAGGGAATTGGCGTGATTATCTGGAACATTATCCGGATATGATTTCGAAAATGGCGTGGCTGGGTCTATCGCTGGGCAAAGATGTGAGTGCATCAAACCCGCTGAGCTCATGGGTCAACAAAATCAGCCAGCATGGGTTGCGCGAAGCCGTGCGCCTTGGCATGCGCCGCTTGGGTGACCATTTTGTATTGGGCACCACCATTGAAAATGCCTTGCAGCACAGCAATAAAAAGAAACACGCGTTGGAGCGTTATTCCTTTGATATGCTCGGCGAAGCCGCCCATACCAGCGCAGATGCGGAGCGGTATTTTAACGCCTATAAGCATGCCATTGAAACATTGGCAGGATACAATGCCCTGCACAAAGTTGGTGGCAGCGATACACATGGGCCATCTATTTCAGTAAAACTATCTGCGCTGCATCCGCGTTATGAATGGGCGCAGCATGAACGCGTGTTACAAGAACTCACGCCGCGCCTACTCGACCTTGTAGAAATTGCCGCGCATCATCACATCGGATTGACGGTGGATGCCGAGGAAGCAGAACGGCTTGAACTATCACTCGCTATTGTTGAACAGGTATTTGCCAGCGGGCATTTGAAAAACTATCACGGCTTTGGTATGGCGGTGCAGGCATACCAGAAGCGTGCGCCCGCCGTGCTCGATTGGCTTTATACCCAGGCACAGATGCAAAATGTGCGCATTACCATTCGATTAGTCAAAGGCGCGTATTGGGATACAGAAATTAAACGCGCACAGGAACGCGGGCTATCGGGTTATCCCGTCTATACGCGAAAAGAGGCCACAGATATTGCGTATTTGGCGTGTGCCAAGAAATTATTAGGCTGGCGCGACCATATCTTCCCGCAATTTGGCACGCATAATTTGCGTACTGTTTTGTCCATTAAGGCGATGGCGGGCGATGAAAAAGATTATGAACTGCAACGGCTGCATGGCATGGGGCAAGACCTTCACGCCAAGATGTTGGATGAAGGCGTGCCCAGTTGCGTCTATGCCCCCGTTGGCGCGCATAAAGAATTGCTTAGCTATCTTATTCGTCGCCTATTGGAAAACAGCGCCAATACATCCTTCGTCAATCAGTTGCATCACCCCGAACTGGATGCCGCCGATTTAACCGCCGACCCGTTGCAAGTGTGGGAAGACGAAGATGTCAAACCACATCCTGCTATTCCCCTGCCCTTGCATGTATTTGGCAGTGAGCGCAATAATTCCAGCGGGGTGAATTTGCATGATAGCAGCGTCACCGCGCAACTTACCGCCAAACTGAAAGCTGCAAAAACACAGGTTTGGCAGGCGTTTCCGGTGATTGATGGCAAAAAGCAAAAAGATAATGTCGCGCGTGAGATTAATGCGCCTGCCAATCAATATCACAAGGTCGGCGAATGCGTGGATGCCATTCCCGCCCATGTCGCGCAGGCAATGCAAAGTTTGGATGCGGCCTTTTCCGCGTGGTCGGCAAAAACAGTGCATGAGCGATGCATCCCGATTGAACGCCTTGCCCTTAAACTAGAAGAAGCACGCGACGAGTTGATATCGCTACTGTGTTATGAAGGCGGAAAAACCATCGCCGATGCGATTGGCGAAGTTCGTGAGACCGTTGATTATTGCCGCTACTATACCGCGCGTGCCAAAGAGTTATTTGCGAGCCCCACCCCGTTAAAAGGCATTAGCGGCGAGGCCAATGAATTGCGTTTGCATGGGCGCGGCGTATTTGTATGCATTGCGCCATGGAATTTTCCATTAGCAATTTTTGCCGGACAAATTATTGGTGCTTTGGTGGCGGGCAATACCGTTGCCGCCAAACCAGCCGAACAAACCCCACTTATCGCTGCTAAATTCATTGATTTGATGCTCGAATGCGGCGTGCCCAGCAATGTAATTGCCTATCTGCCCGGCTATGCGGATGTGGGCGTGCAATTGGTGGCACACCCTGCCGTTGCCGGAGTTGCCTTTACCGGTTCTACCAGTACCGCGCGTGCCATCAACCGCGCATTGGCAGATAAGGATGCGCCAATTGTGCCGTTCATTGCCGAGACAGGCGGGATTAATGCGTTGATTGCTGATAGCTCGGCTTTGCCTGAACAAATTGTGGATGATGTAGTGCTCAGCGCGTTTCGCTCTGCAGGTCAGAGATGCTCCGCAGCGCGGTTATTGGTATTACAGGACAGCATCGCCGATGAAGTAATTGAAATGCTGAAAGGCGCGTTACTTGAACTGCGTGTGGATGATCCTGTTCATTTATTCACTGATGTTGGCCCGGTGATAGACCAACATGCCAAAGAAGTTCTGCAATCGCATGAACGTGCGCTGCAAAGCAAGGCAACATTAATTGGCACGGCGCGCACTACTGACGCCATGAATATGGGCCATTTTGTGCTGCCGCAAGCGTGGGAAATACCGCGCATTGATGTGCTGGATAAGGAAGTGTTTGGGCCAATATTGCATGTTGTGCGTTATAAAACCGGAAGTCTTGTGGAGACATGCCAAGCGATAAATGCGCTGGGGTATGGCCTGACGGGTGGCATACACAGCCGAATTGATACGGTCATTGAAACCGCCAAGAAACATTTGCGTGTTGGAAATTTATACATCAACCGTTCCATCATCGGCGCGGTGGTGGGCAGCCAGCCTTTTGGCGGCGATGCATTATCGGGCACAGGGCCAAAGGCCGGCGGACCAAATTACCTGCTGCGCTTTGCGGCCGAGCGAACCATCACGCAGAACATGACGGCCGCTGGCGGCGATGTGAATTTGCTGAAATTATCGTAATAGTCAGCATAACTTCGCTATCACCCTTTTTTAACCTGCTTTTGCAACAATGGCAGGTCTTCAAAGGAACACCATGCGGACAGACCCGCCAAGACCATCCTATTCTGTGTTGCCCGAGCCAAGTGGTCTGGGCAATCTGCGGCGCTCACAAAACGCGCTGCCAACAATTGTCACGCCTAGATCGCGGTCTCAGGATTTACCCAGAGATCGGGTTTCGCGTGAAGAAGCTCTCATTCAGCGTCACCTGCAACGCGGTATTGAACATTACGATAATAACCGCTTCTCTGCAGCCATTAATGATTATTCAAGAGCCATCTCCTTGATGGAGGCTCAGCATAGACGTGCGCCTGTACTCAGAAATGAGGAAAGACAATCAGCCATTGATATAACCGACCTGCATCCAGATTTAGGGCGCGCGCATTATAACCGCGGGATAGCCTATGAACAACTTGGCCCCTCAGGAAGGACGCCTGCTGCACGAAAGCAGCTTATGGAATCTGCGCTGCGCGATTTACAAGTATCACGTTCATTGACAGATGACCCTGCCACACAAGCTACACGAGATGAACGCATCCGCGCAGTTGAAACCTATTTGCAGGAGGAAGGCCTAACGACGCCAGCCGTCCAGCCTGCTCCAAGGCCGCCCACCCCTTAATCACGTAATTCGTAATCCACGGTGGTAACGACGCGTACATTCTTGCGAATGGATGCGCCATCATCGCTGTCGCTGCCGGGCGCAGTGATTTGGAACAAGCCCTGCGATGCATTGCGGATTGACCCCACTTTATTGCCGGAATCTGCTGCAAATTGCAGGGCAGCGTTACGTGCGTCTTTGGTGGCGGCGGCAATCATTTCACCGCGAATGCCTACGATGCTGGTGTATTGATAATTCACATATGCGCCTGTCACGCCGCCGGTGGTTTTCACCATCAAATCATTCACGCCGCGATACGCCTTTTGCGCAGCATCCATATTGCGGGTGACCACATGCAAACGACCCGTAGTGGTGAAAAGTGGACGTGTTGGATCAGCCTTCTTTTCATCGGCGGTGGGTTGGCTGGTAGACCATTGGCCTTGTTCGATTTCATCGGCCTGAATACCGTTTTCAACAAGGTATGCGAGTACGTCTTTTTCAATAGCCTTTAGGCCAGCGAAAATGACGCCTTGGTCATTGCCGCTTTTGCTGGTGTAGATATCAATCACAGCTTTATCGGCCAAGACTTCGCGTTCGGAACTGCCGCGCACATTCACATAGCGTTCGACTTTTTTGATATTGCGCAAGCCATCGCCCACGAAATAACCGCTGGCGGTAATGCCGAATGCAGCAATGATGGCAACGGGGAGAATAAGAAAGCGGTTCATGGGCACTCCGGCGGCGTTAAAGTTGGGGTATCTTCTTATAGCCTAGAATGATGCCGAAAAAAGGAGTGAATTGCAGCGCAAAGATGGCGACCCCGATACGATTTGAACGTACGACCTACTGCTTAGAAGGCAGTTGCTCTATCCAGCTGAGCTACGGGGTCTTTTGGTGAAAATGGCCACGAATACTAACAATTCAGGGGTAGCATAAAGCCTAATTGTTAAAAAGTGTTGAGTTGGAAAAACACAGGGTTTTTCTTGCACCGTTTCGGTGCTGTCGCCGGGCAGGTTTGGCCGGATTTATTCGTCTTGCGGGCGGGTGGTCTTGAAATTATCAAGATAGTTTTTCGGGGTAATCACACGCACAGCAGGTTCAATCACTGAATAGTCCCAGCCCTGTTTTTCTGCAAAAGCAATGGCCTGCGCCTTGTCGTTAAAGTGCATACGGTATTTCAATTCGCCCAAGGTGTCTCCGGCACTGGCCCAGCCCATAACGGGTTCGGGTGTGCGCGCGGTCGTCAATTCCGGCTCGATGCTCCATTCATGGGATTTGGCACGTCCCGATTGCATGGTGCTTTTGGCTGGCTGGAAGATGCGAACGCGAAGGGTCATGATAACCTTCTGAGGGAAGATGGCCTGATAAACATTGCGTACACATTGCGTACACGTTGCGTGCAGATTGTGTATACATGGTCGGGGCGCACGGATTCGAACCGTGGGCCTCTAGTACCCAAAACTAGCGCTCTAGCCAGGCTGAGCTACGCCCCGAAATGTAGAAAGGTTTTGTAGGCGTTTAGCCCCATTAATTCAATAGGTAATTTCGTTATTCGCCAGTATTGCCAAAATAGCTGTTATATACGGTATCGCCGAGTTTTATGCCCCGCGCCGCCACCTGCCCGCCCTTGATTTCCAAGGCTGCCCGAACCGGAAAATGGGAGGAAATGGCCCGTTCATCAAACGGTTTGGCATTTTCGGCAATCCACAGGATTTTGCCATTATTATCAATAAACAGGATATCCAGCGGTGATGGGGTGTTTTTCATCCACATCGCGGTTTCCTGCACGCGGTTATAGACAAATAACATGCCGTAATCTGCGGGGATGTTTTCACGATTCATCAGGCCTTTTTGTTGCTGATCCACCGTAAGCGCCAATTCGATGTTGAATACGTGTTTTTTCTTGTCCTGTGTTTGAATCATCAATTGTTCGGTCTTCAGGGCTTTGGCCTCCATATCGTCATGGACGGTTTTGCCAGACAGGAAAACCCCATTGAAAATGATGAGGACGCTGAGGGCGATTGCCAGATATGCAACCCATTTAACAATTTGTTTAGGCATTTGGCGCTCAATATCAGGGTGTGGATTTAAGGCTGATTATGCCCTGATTGCTTTTGGCCGTTCAAGGCAGCAAAATGGATTAAGAATCAGGCCTCACCCAAATGTTTAGAGGATTGGCTATGTTGGCATCTTATCGTTTGATTGCACTATCCCTGCTATTTGCTGGCGCGTGCATCAGTGCAGAAGCGGTTGCCCAGGACATATTCGTAAAGCCAACCCAGCAACCATCCCGTCCGGTTGATTTAGGAATTGGGGTGAGACCGACCCAGCCGCCAGCACAGCATCCAGTACAGAATGTAGCACCAACAACCACCCAGCCCATTCAACGCGCCCCAACCCAGCCTGCTCCGGTGCAACAACAGCGCCCCGTCGTTCAACCCGTGCAGCAACCCATCTTGCAGCCGGATATACAGCAAATTCCACAACCGCAAATTACTCAACGCGGCGGGGATTTACAGATTATCCCGATGCCGCAGCAAGCGGTGACGATAGCCCCGGGCAATGGACCAAATGTGTTTAGTATTGCGATACAACCACCGGCATTCGGCCAGTTGGAAGTGAATGAAATTTATAAATCGCTTGGATTGAATGCGCAGGAAATCCAGAAAAACTGTACTTATGAAAATATGGTTGTACTGAGCACCGGCAATAACGGTTCCGCACTTTCGTTAGGGCAATTGGCTACCGCGCAGCAACGCTTTAACGGCAATCTAAGTAGCATTGATATTTTCCCGACAATTGCGTGCAAGAAAATCCGCCCTGCCGTGAGCGGTATTGTGATTGACCAAGCAGGATATTACAAAATTGGTGCAACCAATGTGACATGCCCCATGCCGCGCATAGGTTCAGTGAACCTTGTGTTCAAATATATTGGCAATGGCAAAGGCGATTGCCAGTATAGATAAATTCACCCGATAATTAGTGACGACGACGCTTGCCAGATTGCTGTGCGGCTGGCTGAGGTGCCTCTTGCGCCGCAGGTTGCTGAGCAGCGGGTTGTTGCACTGCTGGCTGTTGGATAGCAGGTTGAACCACAGGTTTAGCTGCAGCTGGTGGAGCAGCTTTATCCAATTCATTCATGAAATTGAAGATACCGCGCACCACATCATCGGATGAATAAATGCCCAGATGACCTGCGTTGATATTGGTCAGCATGGTCTTGGGCGGTTGGGTTGCATCAAATAATTTTTTAGCAAAAATGGGCGGCACCACGGTGTCTTTGCCTGCTTGCAAGATTAACACTGGGGCTTTCACATTCTTCATTTTGTTGATGGATTCATATCTATCCCAGAGCATCCAGAAAATGGGCACAAAGGGATAACGATATGCGCCTACTTCGGGAATGGAGGTAAAGGGCACTTCCAATACCACGCCGCCGGGCGGATTGATGGAACCCATTTCAGCCGCCATTTCGACTGCAATGCCGGTACCAAGGGATTCCCCATACAAAATCATATCGGCGAATTTGATGCCGCGTTTTTTGGCAACTTCGATGGTTGCACGCGCGTCTTCATATAGCCCGTTTTCGGTTGGGTTGCCCTTATTGCCTTCAAAGCCGCGATAGGTTGCCAAGATGACGCCATACCCTTGGTCGCGCCACAACTTGATTTTATCGGCGCGCATTCCCAGATTACCTGCATTGCCTTGGAAGAAGACGATGGTCATCCGGCGCGGCGCCTTTGGCGCAGCAAAGAAACCATGGATTTTATGGCCATCGGGTGTTGTGTAGTTTAACTCGGCAAAGCCATCCAGTTTGGCGGCGGCGGGATCAAAGCGGTATTCATCCGGAAAATACATAAGGTTACGTTGAATGAGGACCAAAAAGGCCAAAAACACCACGTAAACGATGAATATGGTGCCAAAAATCCCCACAAGGCGACGTAAAAAGTGCTGTTCGAGCGGTAAACCCATAAAAATCCTTTTCTTTAATGACGGTTATGATTACTCAAGAACACGTAAAATGTAAATATCCAGCTTGGAAAACCCGTTAGTTCAATGCAATACCAACCCCGCCCTTTTGTGACCAAACGTAAAGACCCGCTGCGGCGATGGTTTGCGCGCCTCAGCCACGATTTCAAATCGGCGCGCGGCCCAATGGAAACCAAGCACCAGCGCGCACTGGGCGTTCTTGAATCCCTGTTTATTGATCACACCATAGTCAGCCTGATCAACCCCAACCGCCATAAGGTGGCGGAAGGATTGTGGCGTTCGAGCCAGCCCACCGCCATGCAAATTGAGGCATTGGCCAAAGAGGGCATTAAGACGATTGTGAATTTGCGCGGCGAGCGTGACTGCGCGTCCTACTACATTGAAGCCGAAGCGTGTAAGGCCAATGGCATTGAACTGATTAACTTCCCTGTCAATTCACGCCAACCACCCAAGCGCGAAATCATCGAACAGCTGCAAGGATTGTTTGCACGCATCAAAACGCCGGCACTGATGCATTGCAAAGCGGGCGCTGACCGCGTGGGCATTATGAGCGCACTGTATCTACTCATTGAAAAAGAAGCGCCAGTTGAAAAAGCACTGGAACAACTTTCGTTCAAATACGGCCACGTCAAACAATCCAAAGCGGGCGTGCTGGATAAATTCTTTGAGACCTACCGCGATTTTAATGCCGAGCGCCGCCTTGAAGACCGCGTATCATTCATGACATGGGCGATGAATTATTATGACCGCGACAAGGTCATCGCATCCCACAAAATCGCCACATGGGCCGAATGGCTGTATAACGATTTCCTGAAACGGGAATAAATTACGCCTTGAATTGTAAGCGATATAGCTCGGCATAGGCGCCGTTTTTGGCTAACAGCTCATCATGTTTGCCCTGCTCGATAACCTGGCCTTTATCAATGACATAAATCACATCGGCCTGACGCACGGTGGATAGACGATGCGCAATGATGAAGGTGGTGCGACCGGAAGCCAGACGTTTTATGGCATGCTGCACCATTTCTTCGGAAGCGGCATCCAACGCACTGGTTGCTTCATCCAACAACAATATCGGGCTGTTACGCAAGAATGCGCGGGCAAGTACCAAGCGTTGCTTTTGCCCGCCGGATAGCGAACTCCCCTGCTCCCCCAATACCGTGTCGTAGCCGTGGGGAAGTTTGATGATGAATTCATGCGCTTCGGCGGCCTGTGCGGCGGCCTGAATTTCTTCAAGGCTTGCACCCTTATGACCGTAGCCAATATTGGCGGCCGCGCTTTCATTGAACACAATCACATCCTGGCTGACCAAGGTTACGGCATCCCGCAAGCTTGCGATGGTTACATCACGGATGTCTTGGTCGTCGATCAATACCTGCCCGCCCTGCACATCATATAAACGGGTGAGCAAATTAAAGATGGTGGATTTACCGCCGCCGCTGCGCCCGACCAAGGCAACCGTTTGCCCGGCCTGCGCCACCAGATTTAAGTTTTGCAAGACGGGGCGTTCAGCCTTATAGGCGAATGAAACGGACTTAAGTTCTACCTTGCCTGCTGCAACCTGCAGCGGGACCGCAGATGGACGATTGGTAATCTGCGGCACTTCATCGATAATTTCGAATACGCGGGATGCGGCAGCCAAGCCTTCCTGCATCACGGCATTGAGATTACCCAAGGAACGCACAGGCTGCGCGGCCATTAACAACGCCGTTACAAATCCGGTAAAATCCCCCACGGTTCCAGTGCCTGATGCCACGCGCCATGTACCAAATGCCAACACACCCGCAACGGCAAAACCGCTTGCTACCTCCAATAAGGGGTCAACACGGGCACGCAGACGCGATGCCTTCATCAACGCATTGTACAAAATTTTGAATGCGCCATCGGCGCGGTGTTCCTCATCCTTTTCCAGACGATAGGACTTAATCATCCGCACGCCCAAAAAGCTTTGTTGCAGGAATGCGGTTAACTCACCAATGCCAGCCTGCAATGAACCTGCTGTTTTACGAATGCGTTGGCCGATTTTGATAATCGGGTAGCCCATGATGGGATAAACAACCAGCACAATCACGGTAAGCAACGGGTCGATATATAAAATGGTGCATAAAAGCGCGATGACCGTTAGCCCATCACGCACAATTCCCGTAAGGCAGCGATTGATAGCCATGCGCAGCGCTTCCACATCAGCTGTAAAGCGCGAGGTAAGCGTGCCCGCTGCATCACGTTGCAAGCGAGCGAGGTCAGAGCCCAATAAATGCCGGTAAAGCGCGTTTTGGATATCCAAGACAATCTGGTTGACCATTTTACTGGTCGAAATGGCCTGCAGAAAAAGCGTTAGGGCGCGGCAACTGGTCACCGCGATAATGAGCAACGGAATGTAATAAAGCGTCTCAACGTCTTTTTGCGAAATGCGTTCAAACGTCCATTGAATAACCAAGGGATAAGCCGAGGTCGTTATTGCAGCCAGCACCATAAGCGCAAAGACCCCGAGAATTTGCGGGCGGTATGGCTTTATCCATAAATGCCACAGGCGTTGGACAAGCGTGGCGGTGCGGGTATCAATGGGCTGGAGCATCCGGTCTTTCTACACGTGTTGCATCGCAAAAGGTGATATTTTGTGCACAACAGCAAAAAAAATGAGCAATGGCAATGGTAGTTCAATGCCTTACGGCAATAAAGTCTTTAGAACTAGGGGGCTATAGTAAGCCTGAGATTCCGGTTTAACCCCAATACCAGCATTGAATATGAACGAACGTACCGCCAAACCTTCCCGCCGTAAAATTGGCCTTGCCCTTGGTAGCGGGCTGGCGCGTGGCTGGGCGCATATCGGGGTCATACGCGGGCTAAAACGTCTTGGGTTGGAGCCAGATATTATCGCTGGTGCTTCCATTGGCGCGGTGGTGGGCGGATTGTATCTTGCCAACAAATTGGATGATCTGGAACAGTGGGCGCTGCAGCTTACCAAGAAAAAAATTATCAACTTCCTTGATGTGCGGCTGCGCACTGGCGGGTTGATTGGCGGTGAAAAAGTCACTGATGAAATTCGCAGATATGTTGGCGAAACCAAGATTGAAGATTTGGGCCACCCCTTCACTGCGGTTGCAACCGACCTTGTGACCGGCCATGAAGTTTGGCTGCAAAAAGGAAGCATTGTGGATGCCATGCGTGCATCATTTGCGATGCCCGGCGTGTTTACCCCATTTAGAATGCAGGGCCGTTGGTTATTAGACGGCGCATTGGTCAACCCAGTGCCCGTTGCGGCCTGCCGTGCATTGGGCGCGGATATGGTCATCGCGGTGAACCTCAATTCCGATATTATTGGCAAGGCACGTAAGCAAGGATCATCCATCCCCACTGCGGCGGGTTTTGATTTGCTGAAGATGATTGACCAGACGGGTGATGAAGGCGCCCCCACCGTGGACAGCTTGTCGCGCCGCGTCTTCAGCCGCGAAAGCGATGCGCCAAGTCTATTTGGTGTGATGGTTGCCACGTTGAACATCATGCAGGATCGTATCACCCGCTCCCGTATGGCAGGCGAACCGCCCGACGTGATGATTGCACCGCGTCTTGGCAATGTGGGATTACTGGAATTTGACCGCGCGGAAGATGCGATTGCCGAAGGTGAATTAGCCGTGAGCCGTGTGCGCCCGGAAATTGCCGATGCGCTATCTGTGCTTGCGCAAACCGTTGTTAGCGAAGAAAAAGACGAGCAGAGCTAATTAAACAGGGCCTTCATGTCCTCTGGGGCCGCTTCTTCTGCGCAATGAATGGTTCCTGCGCGCAGCAGTCATTTCAGATAATCCACCACGAGCTACAGAACAACGCAGCCCAAGCACAGGACTGGCCTTATTATCGAGCTGTTCGATATTATCCAAAAACAGCTTAACTTTATCCACCACATCGATGAGCGCGCCTTGATATGCGCGGAGTATGGCGTCCTGCATGGGAGATGCAATCGATGGCGTTTGCTCATTAATCATCACTTGGAGTTCTTGCGCAAGACTTGCTGACATCGATTTCGCACCATGTACAAAATTATGCAGCGCCAATCCCGAGGATTTGATGTCTTTGTTGCTGGAATCTGCAACCGCTTCGTGCACAGGTTTTAAAATGCCTTCGATCGCTTCTATTGTTATCGTCATATTGATATTTCCGCATATGCTTAAAAAATGGCATATTATGCCGAGACGCCCTTAGAAGGGTGGAATTTAATATTTTCAGAACAAGATTTATTTCTTGCATATTAAGCATTTGAAATGCTTAGAGCCACTTTTTAATTTTGAAATATACAAATGGTAAAATCGCGCTGAGCACCATGCCAGTGACAGCAAATGGATAACCAAAATGCCAGTCCAGTTCCGGCATCCATTTGAAGTTCATGCCATAAATACTGGCCACCAAAGTTGGCGGCATGAGCACCACCGACACCACCGAGAACAATTTGATAATCTGGTTCTGTTCGACATTGATAAGGCCCAAGGTTGAATCCAAGAGGAAGCTGACCTTATTCGATAAATAACTGGCATGTTCGGATAGATGCGTACTGTCACGCTCAATGGTGGCAAGGCGCGCAGTTGCATCCTTATCCAGCGAGACGTGATGTGTTTGCCCGTGCAGGAATGTCGCCATACGGGAGAATGAAACAAGGCCTTCACGGATGACCGCAAGTTTCTGCCCTATCATACCGATGTTTTGTAGCATGGCGCGCCAGTTACGCACCGAAAAGCTGTTCAGCGATTTGGTTTTTGCCGCGTGGGGCTCGGTAAAAATGGTGCGGCCGATGCCGTCAAGTCGGGCGGTTTTCTTTTCCAGCATATCGGCAAACGCGGCCACGAACGCTTCCATCATGCTGAGCAATAATTCCTGCGCGGGCGGCGCGGGTTTGCGTAATAGCTTGGCGGCAAACGGCGTAATCACCCGCGTGAGCATATAGCGCATGGTGACAATATAGTTTTTCGAGACCACAAAGGTAATGTTAACATTGGAATAGTCATCTTCGGCTTGTTCAACCGGGAAGGATGCAATGGCAAATAGCTGCTCACCTTCGCTGTATAGCTTGGCGGACATTTCCAATTCCTGCATTTCTTCGCGTGTCGGCAAATCAATCCCTAATTCTTTTTCAATCAGGTCTTCGTCTTCTTTGGTGGGATTGAGAATGTCGTACCAGAAAATTTTGGAACAATCGGCAGGCTTGGTTTCACTTACCGTTACAACGCCATTGTGGTTTTGATAGTATTGGATCATGTGAAAACGCTACATAAAAGGCCCGATTTAATCAAACATTATAAATTGCACTGTAAACTTTTCCGGTATTTACTGAAAATTAAGGAGCATGCCATGGGCGAGCCAAATCCAGTTGCCATACAAAATGCACGCGATATACAAGACCGCTTTATCGTCGCTGCAGGCAATCGCAGCAACATGCTGTTTGGAAATCATGCCGCCGAAGTTTTGAACCGTATGTTCAGAGCCAATGGCGCAACTGGCGATATTGTGCAAACTGCCGGCATTGGTACATCGATAGATCCACAAAAAGTCGTAATTGGAGCGAATGTTATTCCCGGCAGAGAACAAGAATTTGCAGATGTTGTAAGACGCATGGGCGGGGATGCATATCCGGATAGTGAGAGCAACCGGTATAATAGAGATATGCGTTTTGATGCGGCGGCATTGCGTCAACATATTCAAACCAGCTTTCCGCAAGTTCCGGCGGATCGCCCCGCCAATGCGATCAAGGGTTTGGCTCCGCCAAGACTCTAGGCCTTAGGCATTCCATAATTAAAAATCATTTTTGAATTTCTTTGTGCATGGCGCCAGAATAAGCTTTGGCGCGAAAGAAATGGTGACCCCGATGGGATTTGAACCCATGACCACTCGATTAAAAGTCGCGTGCTCTACCAGCTGAGCTACAGGGTCACATTCTTTAACAGAAGCGTTTAGATAGCGGTTAGCCGCCTTGCGGTCAACATTTCAATTGACCCCTTGATTAAATAGGCCGATTGCCCCCTTTTTGGCCGCGATTTACGCCATAAATACCCCTCAATACTTTCGAGATGAAGTGCTAGTTTTAGCCTGTATTTAAAGGATTAATTATGACTGATATCAAGTTTTCCACATTGGCTGATGCGGGCAGCGCACTTCCCGATTTAATCGGGTTTCATTACCGTGTGCTGCAAACCAAACCGATTCAGGAAAGCCTGGCCACTGTACAGGACGGCCAAGTGATTGACGAATTGCGCAAGCAATTCGGCCAAATTCCGCTTCTTGATATGACCACCAAAACATTTGAAGCCTGCGAGAAGCAAGGCGGCGTATTTGTGGCCCATTGTGAAAATGTATTGCTGGGATATATCGCCTATTCGCCAATGACGGGGAAACAATTGGCACTGCGCGATCGTCCAAGCGAACCCATCGCCTTCATCAACTTCTTCCGTGTGATAAATCCAGATGACCGTGATACGGCTAAAGCCTTAATTGATATGGCCTTGGGTGATGCGCGCGAGCAAGGCCATTTCCGTATCGGCTTTTCAATGGCAAAGGATAATGCTGGCGAATTGGTTTTGGAGAAGATGTTGCCCAAAACGGCATTAGGCACGGAAGATAAAGGCCGGCTGCGCATTATGGGCATGAATGCCGCTGATATGGCATTGGGGGTATATCGCCGCCCTGCACATATGAAGGGCCCATCTGTGCTTATCTTAAAGCCTTAGTTATTTGAGTTTTTGTTTGATGTGCTTGAGTACGCGTTCGCTGACGAACGGGCTTACCTCGCCGCCAAGACGGGCGATTTCCTTGACAAAGCGCGAGGAAATAAACTGGTATTTATCCGAGGACATTAAAAACACGGTTTCAAGATCCGGGGCGATTTTGCGGTTCATCGCCGCCATTTGAAATTCGTATTCAAAGTCGGAGACGGCGCGCAGACCACGGATAATCACCTTCGCGCCCACCTGCCCTGCAAAATCAATCAGCAGGTTTTTGAAAGGACGCACCTCAATCTCAATGCCGGTGTCGAGCTTGGCAACTTCGGCCTCCACCATCTTGATGCGGTCTTTCAAACTGAACAGCGGGCCTTTGCCTGCATTATCGGCAACGCCCACCACCAATTTGTGCACAACCTTTGCCCCGCGCAGAATAATGTCCGTATGGCCCAGCGTAATAGGGTCAAACGTGCCGGGATAAAGGCCAACGAGCTGGCCGGATTTGAATGATTTATTCATCATGATAATACGATTTTGTATTCCCAAAACACACGTAATCTATAATCGGAAGTCCCCGATCCTCATAACGACGCAGCACTATTTTTGTACCCGTACAATCACACTTTAGGGCTGACATTTTAACGTTTGGTAATATATCCCGCCCTAAATTATATCCTGTTTCGCTACAAGCATGCTTCATGGCTATTTCATACAGCGAAAGATATGGCATGGCTATTTCATACGCTCCGTAACCAAGAAACACTGCAATAATTGCAATGATTGCAACATCTGGCAATATGGCTTTTTTTATCATGGGGTTTCAGAAGCCGCCGGAACATCTTCTGCCTGATCTTCCTGAATAAGCGCGGAGGATACCACCTGCTCCCCTTCAGCGACGCGGAATAACGTCACGCCTTGGGTTGCACGGCCAGCCACGCGGATGTCCTTAATGGGCATACGGATGATTTGGCCGCCATTGGTTACCAGCATAAGGTCGTGGGATGTTTCGACCGGCATAGCCGCCACAATGGCGTTATTTTTGCCGGACATGTTCATTACCCAAATACCCGAACCACCGCGACCGGAGGTGCGATATTCGTACGATGACGTGCGCTTACCAAAACCGCCTGTTGATACAGTGAGGATGAATTGTTCGGCGGATGCCAGTTCCTTCAAGCGTTCTGGAGACAAGGTGATGTTAGCTACTGAGCCTTCTTCATCGGCCTCTACTGTTTCTTCAACGCCGCTTTCGGCGCGGCGAAGCGCAGCAGCTGCACGTAGATACGCAATACGTTCTTCGGCAGAAGCTTCAACGTGTTTAATGATGGACATGGAAATCAGTTCATCACCATCGGATAGCTTGATGCCGCGTACGCCCATGGAGTTACGACCCGCAAAGACGCGGATTTCGGTAACCGGGAAGCGGATAGCCTTACCCAGCTTGGATGCCAACAGCACGTCATCGTTTTCATCACAGGTGTGAACGGAGATGAGCTTTTCGCCCTCCTCCAGCTTCATCGCGATAAGGCCAGATTGGCGGATGCTGGTGAAGTCCGACAGTTTGTTACGGCGAACCGTACCAGCCGAAGTTGCAAACATGGCGTAGAGGTTTTCCCATGTGCTTTCATCTTCAGGCATACGCATCACGGCAGTGATGGTTTCACCTTGCTGCATCGGTAATAGGTTCACCAAGGCCTTACCACGCGCCGCAGGATTACCCAGCGGAAGCTTGTACACCTTCATGGTGTAAACCATACCGCGTGAGGAGAAGAACAACATTGGGGTATGGGTATTGGCGATAAAGATGTCGACGACAAAATCTTCATCCTTCGTGGTCATGCCGGTGCGGCCCTTACCGCCGCGCTTTTGAGCGCGGTAGGTAGATAGCGGCACGCGTTTGACATAACCAGCCTGTGAAACAGTAACCACCATGTCTTCACGCTGGATGAGGTCTTCGACATCGGCTTCGAATTCCAGATCTTCAATAGTGGTGCGGCGTGGTGTGTTAAATTGCAACTTAATGGCCAGCATTTCATCACGCATGATGGTGAGAACGCGGCTGCGGTTGCTGAGGATATCGATATAATCCGCGATACGTGCGGCGATTTCTTTCAAATCATTCGCAATCTTTTCGCGTTCCAGGCCGGTAAGGCGGTGCAAGCGCAAATCCAGAATGGCTTTGGCCTGAATTTCGGTCAGCTTATAGGTTTTGATGCTCTTGTCTTCACTGCCTTCCACAAGGGATAGCAATGGTGCAATTGCATCTGCGCCCCATTCGCGGGCCAACAATTCAGCTCTAGCAATCGCAGGGTCGGATGCTGCACGGATGATTTTGATCACTTCATCGATGTTCGCAACGGCAATCGCCAAGCCAACCAAGATGTGAGCGCGGTCACGGGCCTGGAGCAATTCGTATTCGGTGCGCTTATTAATGGTCTGCTCACGGAAGGACAAGAAAGCTTCCATGACTTGTTTGATATTCAACAATTCAGGGCGGCCATCGCGCAGTGCGAGCATGTTCACGCCGAAAGATGTTTGCAGCGGAGTATGCTTATACAGCTGGTTTAGCACCACTTCCGGCATTGCATCGCGCTTTAGCTCAATCACGATACGTACGCCATCGCGGTCGGATTCATCGCGTAAATCGGAGATGCCTTCGATAACCTTATCGTTCACCTGCGAGGCAATGATTTCAATAAGGCGAAGCTTGTTCACCTGATACGGGATTTCGTTGACGATAATCGCCATCTTGTCCTTACGGACTTCTTCAATTTGCGTTTTCGCACGAATGACCACCGAGCCACGACCCGTATGGAACGCGCTGCGGATACCGTTGCGGCCAAGGATAACGCCGCCCGTCGGGAAATCCGGGCCAGGCATGACATCCATCAATTCTTCGATGGATGCCTCTGGGTTATCAATGAGCATGCAGCATGCATCAATCACTTCGCCCAGATTGTGGGTTGGAATATTGGTGGCCATACCCACCGCAATACCACCAGCACCATTGATTAACAGGTTTGGGAAGCGTGCAGGAAGCACCGTTGGTTCATAGACGGATTCATCGTAATTGGGCTGAAATAGGACGGTTTCCTTATCAATATCTTCCAGCAGCGTCTCAGCGGTTTTACCCAAACGCGCTTCGGTATAACGCATCGCCGCTGGGGGATCCCCATCCATCGAACCAAAGTTACCCTGACCATCAATGAGCGGCAGGCGCATGGAGAAATCCTGCGCCATACGAACCATTGCATCATAAATCGCGCTATCACCGTGAGGGTGATATTTACCCATCACGTCACCGACGATGCGGGCAGATTTTTTGTAAGGCTTGGAGCTGTCATAGCCGCCATCTTTCATGGCGTATAAAATTCTGCGGTGAACCGGTTTTAATCCGTCGCGCACATCGGGCAGCGCACGGCTCACGATCACGCTCATCGCGTAATCGAGGTAGGATTTCTTCATTTCATCTTCAATGGAAATGGGCAGCGTATTGCTGTTTGAAGGGGGCAATGAAGGCGGCAAATTGTTCTGGTTACTGCTCATTATTTTTCTCTGGCTTTTCCATAAAAACGTTCAAATGATTCTAATTGCCGCAGTGTAGGCTGGCATACAGGAAAAGCAAGCGTTTAAAAGGCAAAATAGCGCTTATGAATCAAGGCGTTATAGGGCGATTTTAATGGAAACTTTCTTCCCCCAACTTGCAAAGAAGATTTGCCATTAGGCTTCACATCCACTAATGAAACAGCTTCAAACTTCAATTCTATCCCCCCTGATAGGTATCCCTATGAAACTGACCCGTAAAGTACGCGAAATTCTCGATAATTATGAAAGCGATTGCCCAGGCACCAAGGGCAACCTTGCCCGCATGTTGATGACTGGCCGATTGGGCGGCACGGGTAAGATGATTATTCTTCCGGTTGACCAAGGCTTTGAACATGGCCCAGCACGCAGCTTTGCGCCAAACCCAGAAGCCTATGATCCCCACTATCACTTCCAATTGGCGATTGATGCCGGATTGAATGCTTATGCCGCCCCACTCGGCATGCTGGAAGCTGGCGCATCAACCTTTGCGGGTACTATCCCGACCATTTTGAAAATGAACAGCGCCAACAGCCTGTCACGCCAAAAAGAAGGCTGCGACCAAGCTGTAACCGCCAGCGTGAAAGATGCGTTGCGTTTGGGCTGCTCGGCAATCGGCTTCACCATCTATCCAGGGTCGGATGTGATGTATGACCAATACGAGGAATTCCGTGAATTATCCCGCGAAGCAAAAGCCAATGGATTGGCCGTTGTATTGTGGTCATACGCACGTGGCGGTAACATTTCTAAGGACGGCGAAACAGCGTTTGACGTAATCAGCTATGCGGCGCACATGGCTACACTGCTTGGCGCACATATTATTAAGGTGAAATTGCCAACTGATTTCCTGGAGCCAGGCGAAAACAAGAAAGTGTATGAAGCCAAGGCTATTCCAAAGGCAACCCAAGCCGAACGCGTGAAGCACATCATGCAATGCTGCTTTAACAACCGTCGCATCGTGGTATTCAGCGGCGGCGCAACCAAGGGCGAAAGCAGTGTGTTTGATGATGCACGCGCTATTCGTGATGGCGGCGGCAACGGTTCCATCATTGGTCGCAACTCCTTCCAGCGTCCGCGCGAAGATGCATTAAAGCTGCTGGATGAATTGGTAAAAATCTACCAAGGCAAGGCGTAATACCAAGCCCACTGAGGATACGCTCTGTGCCAATCAAAAAATTCACCCTTGGAGATTGGATTGTTTACAGCGTATTGGCAGTGGGCTTTTGTCTTCTGTGCTATGGAAGCCTTATTGAGCCAAACATGCTCAATATTAATACAGTGACCGTTAGCACTAAAAAATGGACACACCCAAAACCGTTGAAAATTGCGGTGCTCACAGACCTACATATGACATGGCCATGGATGACCGTAGGCCACATGGATAACATTGTTGAAAATACAAACCAGCAAGCACCAGACATAATTGTATTGCTTGGTGATTATGTTGGCACACGAAAACTTGGGATTGAAATCAAGCCAGACCTTGCGCTAGCTCCACTTAAAAAACTATCCGCAAAGTGCGGCACATATGCCGTTTTAGGCAATCATGATATGCATCCGCCCGGTGATTGGCCTGACGCTCTCAAGCGAACTGGCATTCCAGTACTTGAAAATCGTTCGATACCTATCGATTGCAATGGACAGCGCATGTGGATTTCTGGCCTAGAAGATTTGTGGTGGCAAAAACCGAGCATCAATAAAACCTTGGAACAAGTTACAGATGATGCACCAGTAATTATGCTTACACACAATCCTGATATCTTCGTAGATATGCCATCACGTGCCGCACTAACCTTGGCTGGGCACACGCATGCTGGGCAGCTTCAATTTCCTTTTATTGGCGCTATTAAAGAAGTTGTGCCTTCAAAATACGGCCTACGCTTTCTATATGGCCATATTCAAGAAAATGGCAATGACATGGTGGTCAGCAGTGGACTGGGTTGCACGGGCATTCCTATCCGGCTTATGGTACCACCTGAAATCATGATGGTTACATTGCAAAAACAATAGTATGACCCGCATCTACCTCATTACCCCACCGGAATTCGAGCTGCCTGAGATAACCAAGCAGCTTCCGGCGGTGCTTGATGCTGCGGATGTGGCGTGCGTTCAACTGCGCCTCAAAAACAAAACACCTGATGAATGGGAACGCGCGGTGGATGCGTTGATGCCAATTTGCTGGACGCGGGATATTGCGTTCATTCTGAATGACCGTGTGGATTTGGCAAAACGCTTTAGCGCGGATGGCGTGCACATTGGTAAAGACGACATGACCTACACCATGGCGCGCAGTATTTTGGGTAAAGATAAAATTATTGGCGTGAGCTGTTATGCCAGCAAAGATGCCGCCATGGATGCCGCCGAAGAAGGCGCGGATTATGTGGCGTTTGGCGCGGCTTTCCCCAGCACCACGAAGGAAAACGCCCCGCCCGTCCCCCTTTCCGTGTTTGAAGATTGGGTCATTGCAGTAAAAACCCCATGTGTGGCCATTGGCGGAATCACCGCGCAGAACTGCACGCCATTGGTACAAATCGGCGTGGAGTTTGTTGCAGTCATTGGCCAAGTGTGGAATCACGCCAATGGGCCGGTTGCCGGAATAAAGGAACTGCAAAAAGCGATAGATATAAACAAGAAAAGCGCATAACCTTTCCCCACACACTTTTTATGTGAGGTCATCATGCAATACGTTCCATCCGTAACCATTCTTTATGCAGGACTATTTGGTCTGTTGTTGCTGGTTCTATCTCTTAATATTTTCCGCGAATATATTCGCATCGCCATCAACAGCTCCGCACGCAATGAAGAATTGTGGAAACGTGCCGAACGCGCACAGCACAGCTTCGTTGAATTTGTGCCGATGTGCCTGTTGTTGATGTTCTTGATTGAAATGCATGGCGCGCCAAACCCAGTGCTGCACACCCTTGGCTTGATGTTACTGATTGCACGCATCTTACATGCATATGGCGTGGGTAAAGACAGCGCGGCAAATGTAATGCGCATCATCGGAACGCAGACAACTTATCTGGTATTGATGATCGGCAGCCTTGCCGCGATTTACTATGCGTTGCTGCCTATACTGGTTAGCAAGGTTAGCTAAGCTGATTAGCCGAGAATAAATAACGTTCCCTGCACAAGGCAGCCAAGGCCAAGCACCATCAGTGCTACGCCGTAAACAATCACGCCCATAAAGTTTGGCTTTGGCGTGCTGTTGGATAATGACAGCGATACCTCGATCTTTTTGGGATTCAACGAATCGCCATACGCCCAAATGAGCAATCCACCGATTGAAAGAAATGATAGCCCCGCTATCACGCACCATGCAGCCCAGTCCATTATCGCCATGATTGTTCCTTTCTAGTTCGTAACGTATTCCACGTTATATGAGTTCCATCATTTGTTCAACTTCGTTAAATTCTCTTTAATACTAAATGATGCAAATTATGAAGTGAGTTCGCGCTACCTCATTTGAGCCTGTTTCAAACTTTTTTCTTTGATTGAAAACTACCTATGAACGCAATTATCGGCATTTTGGTTGTTATCGGCTGTACGCTGGGAGGCTATGCCTTTGACCACGGCAATCTTGCCGTGCTGTGGATGCCGTTCGAGTTCATTATTATTCTTGGCTCTGCGGTCGGTGCATTCATTACATCCAATACCCCTGCTGCATTGAAGCGCGTTGGCAAGCTGTTGCCGATGGCATTTAAAAAACCAAAACATAACAAGCAAAGTTATATCGACCTCCTGTCGGTTCTGTATCAAACCTTCAAGCTGGCAAAAACCAAAGGCATGTTGGCGCTGGAAGCGCATATTGAAAAGCCGGAAGAAAGCACGGTCTTTCAACCCTTCCCCAGCTTTTTGGAAGATCACCATGCGGTTGAATTTTTCTGCGACTACTTACGTCTGGTAACATTGGGCGCAGATAAACCTTATGAGCTTGAAGCCTTGATGGATCAGGATATCGAAGTGCACCATCAAGAAGAACATGAAGTATCAGGCGCTATTCAAAGCATGGCTGACGGTATGCCCGCATTGGGTATTGTGGCCGCGGTGCTTGGGGTTATTAAAACCATGGGATCGATTACCGAGCCACCTGAAGTATTGGGTCACATGATTGGTGGTGCGTTGGTGGGTACCTTCTTCGGGGTGTGGGTATCGTATGGGTATCTGGCACCATTGGCCAATGCACTGAATGCGCAATTCGCCCTGAACGGTAAGTATTATCAAGTGATCAAGGCGGGATTGCTGGCTCATTTGGGCGGGTATGCCCCATCCATTTCGATTGAATATGCCCGCAAATCCATCCCGAACGATTTGCGTCCAAGCTTTTTGGAAATGGAAGAAGCGACATCGCAGCTCCCCGCACCCGGCTAGTTGAGAGGATAGTCCACCCATGGCTGGCAAAGGTAACGATAGCGGCACCACCATCATCATCAAACGCATCAAAAAAGGTGGTCATGGCCATCATGGCGGCGCGTGGAAAGTTGCCTATGCCGACTTTGTGACGGCGATGATGGCGTTCTTCTTGCTGTTATGGCTGCTCAACGTAACGACCGATGTGGAGCGCAAAGGGATTGCCGATTATTTTGCACCAGCCAGCATTTCAAAATCTGAATCCGGTGCTGGTGGTGTTTTCGGTGGCCAAAGTTTGACTACGCCGGGCGCGCAACTATCCGATAGTTCCCCTCCTGGCGTGAGCAAAGCATTGCCTGAACCCGAAGAAAGTCTTGCTGGTGGCCGCAAAGATGATGGATCTGACGGTCCGACGGGTAATGGTAAAACCGAAACCGATAAAAATGAACAAGGCAATGATGCCGCAGCTGTATCGCCCATTCAAAAAGTGGTCGTAGAAGAAATTCCGCCAGAAAAAATGACCGATAAGGCATTGGAAGAAGCAAAAAAGCGCGAAGAAGAAAGCTTTAAGAAGGCCGAAGAGTCTTTGCGCCAAGCCATTAAAAATTCGCCCGAAATGGCATCATTGGAAGATAACTTGTTGATTGATAGTACGCCCGAGGGCCTGCGCATTCAGATTGTCGATAAAGATGGCTATTCGTTATTTGCAACGGGCAATGCCAACTTAACCGGACGCAGCCGCCAATTGGTGGTTACGGTAGGCAGGGTTATCTCGCGCCTGCCCAACAAAATTACCATTGCAGGCCACACCGACAGCACGCCATACCGCGGTATTTCACGCAGCAACAATTGGGAATTATCTGCAGGCCGTGCTTATTCCAGTATGATGGCATTGATGATGGGCGGCTTTACCGAAGACCGCGTAACGGATATTCGCGGCAAAGCTGACCGTGAACCGTTGATGAAGGACGACACCAAGAACCCGCAGAACCGCCGCATCAGCATTGTGTTGTTGCGCCGTTATGGCCAGGACGCCAAGCCGGGTGATGTGAAGACGGATGAGCCCAAAACAGAAAACGCACCCAAATCGGATGCGCCTGCTCTTCCTGCTCCTGCTGATTTTAGTAATCCCGACCCTAAAGCACAGCCATCGCAGGCATTATCGCCATCATCAGTGCCGAGGTTAACCGCACCACTGCCTACGCATTAAGCTGCGGCTGTACGCTGCGTGACATTAGCGCAGCCACATTAATCGTTGGTGACTTACCACCACGCAAGGCTGCTGGAATTTCGGTTACAAAGAAGTCTGCAGGTGATTTTGCAGGCCCACGATAATCATCGCCTGCTTGCATCGTGGCAGTAACTTCAGATGTGATGGCTGGCATGTGCGGGTCCTGTCTCTTATCGGGTTGGCGTAACACGTGGCGGCACAACAGGCTGCTGGCGTGCAGCAGGTTCTTGCGCGGATGGGACAGTCCGCTCGATTAGATTTTGCAATTGCTGACTTTGTTCCCGCGTGATTCCTGAATCAGTTGGTATCGATGCATGAGTAACGATGCCTCGCACCATGCGTTCTACTTCAGCGGGATTATAATTTGATGCACTCATGGTTGTACGCAATCTATCAACCGCTTCTTTTGGAAATGAAGCATCGCCTGCAAAATTTGGATTTAATACATGTTCTTGCAGTCTGTTGAAATTTTCCATGCCTCCGGCACGATTTTCAAACCAGTCATGTCCTGCTGTTCTGCGGCTATGGGAATCAATTGCCATGGCGATGCGCATATCATTAAAGCGTGCTCTGATGGCCAAGGCATTGGGCACAGTCGGGGCAATTTGTGCACCACGAGATGGCTCTACAACGCCAGCAGCTTGCCTGAAATCAGTCATAGGAATATCCTTTTTAAAAAATACCCTCTGAATATAGTTTAACGCGTTTAACCAAGCCTGAATCTTGCTTAACAATTAATTCAAATTTTAGGCATACTGTTAGGCATGTCTTTTATTGGCGATGAGTTAAAAGAACTGCCCTTTTATCTAACGCGGCCAAGCCCCTGCCCCTATATTGATGGGCAGGTGGAGCAAAAGATTTTTGCCCGTTTATCCGGTAAGGCCAGAGAAGATTTCATCCTGACCAGCCAGCTCACCCCGCACGGGTTTCGCCGCAGCCAGACGATTATTTACCGTCCGGCCTGCCCCACCTGCATGGCATGTGTGCCGGTGCGCATTGCCGTGCATGTGTTTGAAGCCACGCGCAATCTGGCCAAGGTTGCAAAACTCAATATGGATTTAAAAACCAAAATTATTTCGACGCGGGATGCCGAACCGCTATTTACATTATTCACGGCCTATCAACAGGCTCGTCACAATGATGGTGATATGGCGCACATGAATCTGGATGATTTTATCGCCATGATGAATGAAGGCAGCGACAATGCCGAGTTGTTATGTCTGGAAGATGCGAGCGGCACCATCATCGCCGCGATGCTGATTGACCGTTTGGTGAACGGGACATCTGCGGTTTACAGCTTCTTTGATCCTGCGCAGGAAAAACGCAGCCTGGGCACTGAATTGATTTTACGATTGATAGAAGAAACCAAGGCGCAGGATTTGTATTTCGTATATCTGGGATACTGGATCAAGGAGTGCAAAAAAATGGCGTATAAGGCGCGCTTTCCGGCATTGGAGCGCCTGGGCTCCCACGGATGGGAAGCATTCAGCCTGCAACCCTAACTCTATTTTTTCATTTCGGCTTCCACCAATGGCATATCCAGCGGTGTGCGCGCCATATGAATATTGGTGGTAATCGGGAATGGAATTTCGATGCCTTCACGGTCAAATGCAGCTTTTAGACGCAACATATATTCACGTTTGATGGCCCATTGGCGTTTGGGTTCGGTCTTCATACGGCCACGTACCGCGATGGATGATGAATCAAACCGTTCAACCCCCAACACTTCCATCGGTTCGTATATATAGACCGCGAACATCGGGTCTTGGCGCAAATCATCGGCGACTTCTTTCATCACGCGCATGACTTTTTGCAAATCGACATCATAGGCAACGCCCACTTCGATAAGAATGAAGGCGTAGTATTTGGTGAGATTGATGATGCTGGTCACTTCGCTGAACGGGATGGAGTGTACGCGGCCTTCCACATCACGAAGGCGCAACGTGCGGATGGTAAAGGCTTCAACTTCGCCCTTATGTTCACCAATCCACACCACATCGCCTACCGACAAGGTATCCTCGAGTAGAATAAAGAGGCCGGTGATGAAGTCTTTCACCAGCGTTTGAGCACCAAAACCCACCGCCAAACCGATGATACCGGCACCAGCCAGAAGCGGCGTGATATCAAGTCCAAATTCGGAAAGGATGATAAAGCTGGCAACAATAATCAGCATCACATGCGCGGCATAGCGCACCAATGGCAACAATGTACGCATCCGCGCGCTGCGTTCAATGCGGCGGCCATGACTGTCTTCACCTTGCAAATATCTGTCGATGCCGTTGCTGATGAATTCCCATGCGACGACGACAAAGAATAGCGTGATAAGAATGGATACCGCCGCCGAGACAACTTTTTTGCCGATGGGTGATGCAAACCATGCCGCTGTATCAAAGCCCCACGCAGATAGGATAATGAGAGTACCAAAAATCCAAGCAAAAGCCTTCACGACGCGTTCAAGGATAGGCAGGTAGGAATTGGTGCGTTGTTCAAGGAACGGGAATTGACGTTTCAATTCTTCTGGCAAAGCAAAGCCCTTATCCACCAGATGATCGATGCTGGATAAGATAAAGCGGAAAACAATAAAGGTGACTATCGTGACCAGGGTGGCCTTTATCAGCGTGGTGAAGCCTTGTTCAATGTCCAGCGCGGCAATTACATAGCCAATCACCAGATAAACAATCGCGAGCACATGCCATACATCGGCAATACGGGCGCGCGTGGTTTGTACAAAGGTTTTGGAGGCATCGCCTTCGCTTTTACCGCGTAGCCATCTGGAAACCTGCGCGCGGTTTTGCAGCACGATGATAACCACCATCAAGGTGATCATCATGCCGATAAAGGATGAGAAGGCATGCACCGAGCCTTTTGGAACATCCAAATACAATGCTGCTTGCGACAGGAAAAAACCGAAGACAATAAAAGCCGATAAACGCGTACACCATACAAAGAGATAAGCCGCACTTTCATCAGCTAGCGGAAGGAAGCGCAGGCGCGGAGCACGTTCGGCAAAGATCATTTGCAACATCCACGTAATCACATGTTGTACGATGAACGCATCAAGGAAAGCGACCATGGCTTTGCTGGCCTTGGGGGGCAGTTCAAATACCCCAAGGGTAAATAAAGTTGCCGCCGTAAAAGCAATGACCGGTAATAATGACAATAGATGGTACCCAAGATATGCAGCGATTTTCGATGCAAGGGTGCTGACATCCAGTTGGCTAAGCATACGGCGCGGACGCAGCAACATCCATTTTACCAGATATTTGGCAACCAAACCGGCGATGATGGCGATGGCGGCCTGCGCAAAAAAGTTAAGCCAGGCTGTACGCGCCTCCTCACTATCAAATTGTTTTTGCAGCCAGCGGGAGGCCTGCGGCAAATCGGCAAAGCCGCGCACAATCATAGTGAAGTTGGCACTGGCCGCCGTCATGGATGAGGTAATCGCATCGAGCGCCTGCACGCTGGGGATGACGGGTTCTTTCTTTTCTTGCTGGGTCGCGGCTTGAAACGCTTTGAGTTTGTTGAGGAAGGCATCGCGTTCGGCCTGGTTTTCCAATGTCTGGATAACCGTATTGATTTGTTCCTCGGTGGGCTTGGCGCCTTCGGTCTGTTTGAGGGCTTCCTCTACTTTTTGGGCGACGGCAGTGTTTTGTGCAAAAGCGGGCATTCCGCAAAGCGCGGAGATAATGGCAAGGCCAATAAGAAGAAAACGCATGATATAAATTTCAAAAGTTAGATGGCTGAGGCATCTCGTTCATGGGTACTGATACGGACGACTTGTTCGACGTTATAGACGAAAATCTTACCGTCTCCAACCTTGCCGCTGCCAGCAGCCTTTAAAATGATATCAACAACGTCATCAACCCGTTCATTTTCAACGGCAATGTCCAGTTTTACGCGATTAACGAATGAATTGGCGTTATCCAGACCCATATAGACGTCGGATTTGCCTTTTTGACGGCCATAGCCGCGAACATCCGTTACGGTCATGCCGGTTACACCCATTTCATTCAGGGCCTTTCTGACATCGCCCAATTTGAAAGGTTTAATGACCGCAATAACCATTTTCATTTTAATAACTCCAATTGTCGCACGTGAAACATGTGGGTTGTGTATCCAGAAATTCCGCCTAAATTATAGCAATCAACGCCTATGGTCAATTATGCGCAAATCATCGAAGAAACAAAAATCACCCGTTCATATTGCATCGCACACATCTTTTGACGTGATGATTGCAGGTGGCGGCCTTGCCGGGCTTACCATGGCGACACGCCTTGGTAGTACGGGCATGCGCGTATTGGTGGTTGAAAAAGAAGCGCAGGCCCGCATGACCACCATGGCCTTTGATGGCCGGACAACAGCGATCGCCTATGGCTCCACCCTTGTGCTCGAACAATGCGGGGTGTGGGATGCCATCAAAGATTCGTCCTGCCCGATTGATGATATTCGGGTGGCCGATCAACGTTCCGCCCTTACGCTGGATTTTGACAGTGCCGTGGTGGGAGATGATGCGTTTGGCTATATCGTGGAGAATACAATTTTCCGCCGCGCTTTATTTGAACGCATTGCTGAACTTAAAAACATTACCCTCGCCTGCCCTGCAACCATTCAGGATATTTCCTACAGCGATGATGCCGTCACGCTGACATTGGATGATGGCAGCACGCCAAGCGCAAAATTATTGATTGCCGCAGATGGCAAGGCATCATTCTGCCGTAACCATGCCAATATCAAAGCGCGCCATTGGTCATATAATGAAACAGCTGTGGTGGTAAGTATTCAGCACACCAACCCGCATCATAATCTGGCGTTGGAATATTTCTATCCGGGTGGGCCGTTTGCCGTATTACCTATGACCAATAACCGTTGCAGCATTGTGTGGACCGAGCGCCCGCAAACAGCCGCTGCATTGTGTAGCATGCCCGAAAATGAATTCACCAAACTGCTTAAGGAACGTGGCTGCGATGAATTGGGCGATATGTCGTTGGTATCACCGCGCCAGCAATATCCACTGAAATTCATGTTGGCGGATAAGCTGCATGCGCCGCGTCTTGCCCTGATTGGTGAAGCCGCGCATGGCATGCACCCCGTTGCCGGCCAAGGGTTTAATTTAAGTGTACGAGATATTGGCGTGCTGGGTGATTTAATCGAGCAGCGTTTTATCGCGCAAGACGATGTCGGCGCGATGGATGTACTTGAGCGTTATGAAGCAAGCAGACAGCTTGACCACTTCACCTTCATGAGCGCGACGGATGTGTTGGTAAAACTTTTCTCGAATGATTTTATGCCGCTGCGTTTGGCGCGCCGTTTTGGCCTTGCCATCATTGAAAAAATTCCGCCCGCGAAAAACTTCTTCTCTCGTATGGCGATGGGGCTAATTACCCGATAGTAACATATTGATATGAATGATTAATTTTCATATTCCATTGAATCGCCACAAATCAGTGCTATATTTCTGCCCGTAACGCAAAAGACAACATCCGTTGGTTTAACCCTTGCGTGTATATGGAGAAACGACAAATGACGCATAACCCATTCAATCGCGGCGCAGATACTGCAAGCATTGAACGTCTAGGAATTGATGCAGGCCTTCGCGCCCACATGCTAAGAATTTATAACTACATGGGATTGGGCGTGGCCGTGACCGGCCTTGTTGCCTGGCTCATTGCTAACACGCCTGCAGTAAGTCAGGTGTTTTTTGATGCCATCACCCGCCGCCCTACTATCCTTGGTATGATTGCCATGTTTGCCCCGCTGGGCTTCATGCTGTTCATGAGCTTTGCGACGCAACGTTCATCGGCATCAACCCTGCAAAGCATGTTCTGGGTGTTTTGTGCCATTATGGGGATTTCGCTGTCTAGCATCTTCCTGTACTTCACTGGTGCAAGCATTGCGAATACCTTCTTTGTGGTAGCTGCCATGTTTGGTGCGACCTCCCTTTGGGGTTACACCACCAAGGCTGACCTGACCAAGATGGGTAGCTTTTTGATGATGGCCCTTATCGGCATTATCATTGCAGGTATTGTGAATCTGTTCTTGATGTCCAGTATGTTGCACCTGATCACCTCGGTATTGGGTGTCATTATCTTCGTTGGATTGACCGCATGGGATACCCAACGCATCAAGGATAATTATTCCGAAAGCTATGGCCAGGAAATGAACGACAAGATGGCCGTGTTCGGCGCACTTAATCTGTACCTGAACTTTATCAACCTGTTCCAATACATGTTGCAGTTCATGGGTACGCGCAGAGATTAATCTGCGTACCGCTTAATTAAACCGCCGCGCAGAAATGCCGGCGGTTTTTTTATGCCTGTGTGCCGAAGCTGTATGCATCCATCGCCAAGACGCCCAAATCGATGCTGTCATGTAGGTGCTGTGCATGGAGCGGCGTGCCACCCGCCCCCATCGCTACAAAAAAAGGCAAGATATGCTCTGGCGTTGGATGGTTTTTTAGCGCGTGCGGGGCAGATGCCCAATGCAACAGGCTGTTGATGTCGCCACTACTCACATGCGTTGCAATCCACTGCGAAAACTCGGTTACCCAGCTGGGCGGCGCATCATGATGGGCGCGAAAAGCCTCACGCAGATTATGGGTAAGATTACCTGAACCAAGGATAAGGATATTATCTTCGCGCAATGGCGCGATGGCCTTACCCATTTCATAATGCCAGCGTGCATCATGATGCGGTTGCACCGATAGCTGCACCACCGGAATATCTGCTGCAGGATACATCAGCATCAACGGGTTCCATGCGCCGTGATCAAGGCCACGGTGATGGTCTGTGCCCGTATCTATTCCTGCTGCATTTAGTAATGTGACAATACGGTTTGATAATTCCGCATCACCTGCAGCGCGATAATGCAGTTCGTAAAGTTCTTTTGGGAAGCCTGCAAAATCATGAATGGTTTCAGGGTACGGTGTTGTCATCACCACAGGCCGGGTGGTTTCCCAATGTGCGGAGATAACCACAATGCCGCGTGGCCGCACCGGCAATGTAGCTGACACGTCACGCAGGAAGTCAGATGCGGGTTCTTTTTCAAAAACCAACATGGGTGAACCGTGTGACACGAACAAGCTTGGCAGCATAAAGAACCCGTTATAACGCACTGATATAATTGATATAGGCCGGTGGTTTAAAAAGGCCAGAAGGATTTTTTAATCAATAGTTAAGCCTCCATTAGGCTTGGACAATTAAGCTAAACCGATGACCAGCAGAACAATTACGGCCATTACAGGGGTGCGTCCGCCCGATAACCAGTTGGTGAACCGTGCCCCCATCACGGATGCAGAGGCCGGACAATTATTGATGTCGGGATTTAATGGAACGCGTCCCGGGGATGCAGGCGTTGAAGAAATCCGCAATCTAATTAGTCAAGGCCGTGTGGGCAGCATTATTTTAATGGGAAATAATATTGTTTCCCCTGAACAACTCAGACGATTGACGCAGCATCTTCAATCCGCAGCGCCGCCAAACTCCCCTCTTTTAATTGCGGTAGATCAAGAAGGCGGCGCGGTGCAGCGATTATCTGCTAATAAGGGGTTTGCCGGATTTCCATCGGCCGCTCAAATGACGCAGATTGCAGCAAGAGATATGGCGCAAGCCGAGCAGATTTACCGCAACATGGCGCGCGAGCTTAGAGCGAACGGCATCAATATGAATCTTGGGCCTGTCGTAGATATGTCGAGCGCCAACCAGTATATGGGAAGAACTGGAAGAAGTTTTGGCACCGACCCGGATTTAGTGGCCCGTATGGGCGAAGCCTTTATCAGGGCACATCGTCAGGAAGGTGTTCTGTCTGTTTTAAAACATTATCCAGGCCACGGGACGGCCGCAGACACCCATGTTGGGCCCGGTAATATTGAAGCCAGCTGGAACCCCAATGAACTGGAGCCTTATCGACGGCTGGCCAGCCAAGCAGGTGGCGTGATGATGAGCCACACAACCCATAGCAGATTTTCTGATAACGGATTGCCCGCGACCCTGTCGCAACGCGCCTTTCAATCACTTCGCCGCGATGTCGGATTTAGAGGGGTTGCCATTTCCGATGGAATGGAGATGGAGGCATTGCGCCGTGTTGGCCCATACCGTGAATTACTACCTGCGATGGTGCGGGCCGGAAACAATATGGTTATTCTTCCAACCGATCATTCGCAGCGCACGGGATTTTCTCCGCGTGAGGCCCATCAGACATTGATGCAGGCAGCAGTACAAAGCCCCGACATTGCACGGCAGATACGCGCATCGGCGCAGATGGTACGTGAATTAAAGGACCAGTTACGTCAAGAACCTCTGCAAGCACAACAACGGCCAGCGATTACGCCAAGTTCGGGCTAATCGTGGCACTTATTTCTGTACGATGGATAATTTGTTGAGTGGCGTTGCCCATGACAGCGTATTAAAGCTGTGGCATGAGGCACAGCTGCCTTGCCATTCACCGTGAGGTTGTTTGCAGGATGTGCATACCCATGCCTCATCCGGTGGCGCGGAGGATGCAAGGTTATTCCATTTGGCAACAGCGACTTTATCCTGCGTCTGGATGTCTTCGATATGCGCCAATAAATCAAAATAATCGCGGCGCGGGTGCTCCTTGGATAATGCCAGTGCCATGCTGCGAGCCTGCCCCCACAAGCCAGCTTTGGTCAACGCGCGTGCAACCAGCAAACGGGAGGCTTCATTATTTGGGTTGTTCTTAGCCAGCTTTTCCGCGCTTTGGGCTTTTTGTAAATCATTGCGGCCCGTGCGCAGCGACAAATAGACGTCTCCCAGCTGTTCATGCCCGCAATTGGGCCATGCACGTTCAATTAAATTGGCTGCTTCTTTGGCTTTATCCTGTTTGGCGAGCGCGCGCGCTGCCATCAATACCGTTGGCACCCAGAATGGATGCAACCGTTCAGCCTGTAAGGACCATTCAAAAGCCTGTGCGGCATGGCCATGTTCCAACGCATCGCGTGCACGTTCGGTGAGCAGTGCGGCCTTGGTATCACGCCATTCACGGCGCGGCATGGAATGGTGCAACCGCAACAGTTCCAGTGTTTGCAATGCCTTGTCATAGTTTTTTAAGCGCACCAATACATCGAATAATAATTTTTTAGCCAGCGGCAATTGCGGATGTTTATCGGCAAAAGTATTTGCAGTTTGCAACGCTTCGGTTTCTTTGCCATCACGCAAATGCTGTTCGATGATTTGTTTCCACGCATAAGGCGATGTAGCTTCCATCAGGTTGCTGGTGGATGGCATCTCGCTTAGCACCGGCTCACCGACATGGGTTTTGACTAGATCGACGACCTGCGATGGGCCCAAAAGTTTTTCAGCTTTGCGCAGGAATTTGAGGCCTTTGCCCTTTTTCTGTTCAGAGAATGCGCCAAGTGCATCGGATAATAATTTTTGGCCCATGCGTTGTTGGCGCAAATGATTATGCATGCGGTAGAGGCGCGGCGTGTTGCGGATGGTGGCAATCATCTTTGCAGCCTTATATGAGATGACCATCATCAAGGCCACCACACCCAGTGCAAGTGCCGCAGAGGTTTCAATGACGCTGTCTTTCCATTCAAAGCTAATTTTTCCGGCACGTTCAGCCACCCACACGGCCACAAAGACCAGCGCAATGAGTTTAAGAATGAACAGAGCGAGTTTTAGCATTTATGGTTCTTGTGCATCAGATTTCGGAGCGGGCTTTGTATCTGTCTTTGGCGCGTCCATGATTTGTGGTGCGGTTACACCTTGCAGTTCGTTGAGCACCAGATGCTGAAGTGCATCGACAGCTTCTTCGGTTAAGGCGCGGTCACGCAATTTGTTGTGCCATGCAGGGAAATCTTTGGGCAGATGTGCGGCATCTTTTTCTGCAAAAGTGGATGCGATGCTGGTAGCTTTGGCCCAATCGCCACTGATGATGGCAGTTTGCAGTTCATCCAGGACTTTTCCAGTTGGGGTTTCATCATTGACCTGGCCGTTCTTGCGGCGAACAACAATCAGTTTTTGCAACTGAATGCCAATTTTATCCAAGATGTTATCGGTTTTATCCAGTTTCTCCCGGGCCAGAAAATCAGGGATCAGTTTATGAAGTTCGGCCAGCAATGCCGTATCTGAGCTGAGCGGTTTATCGAACCCTTTCAGCAGATTATAGGCATGAGCGGAGGTTTGGTTTGGCACCACCACATTTTCCAGTTCCTTGATGTCATTTTGAAATGACAGCCCCAACTGTGCCTTGCGGCTGACATGTTCCAGAATGGATAGAGCAGCGATGTTTTTGGATTTATTTAGCAATTCGGTTTTAAGTTGCTGACGCAGCTCGGCGTTTTGTTTTTCCCAATCGGCTAATTTGATTTGCAGCGTTGCAGCGGCCCCTGCAATTTCCGGCGAGATATCTTTGGGCGCCGGAACAGCATTCAGTTTTTGCTCCACTGCTTCAATTTGTTTTTTAAAAGTATCGTTCATCACCGTCAGGGTATTTTCTTGTGCCTTTAGACGGCTTTCCAACTCACCATCCGATGATTTTTGGGTCAGAAGTGGCGAGATAACCTTCCCTTCCTTTTCATCCATACTTGACCATAGCTGATAGCCGGAGATAGCCAACGCCAGTAAGGAAAAAATGATGGCAAGCGTTGCTCTGGTAGAGCCAGCGCTGTGCGCTGCTTTTGGCGCGGATGAGGTAATGGCAGGGATGGAATTCGATGAGGTTTCATTCGTCATGCGGGACACCAATAATTTGAAATCCCTACTAGAATGTGGGTTCTAGGCGGGTTTTGCAAGACAATCCCGCAGGGTATCCATTAGCGATGCATGGGTGGGTGATTTGGATGCCACCACCGCTTTCCATTTCGCCTTATCAAGCGTGCTGGCAATCGCATCGCTTAGGCAACAGGCGTTCAATCTGCCCAATTTGGACTCAAACCCTGCAGATGCTACAAGACCATTGAAAATTTGGGCGGTGCGTGCGGAATAAAATAGCACGCCCCATAGAGTGCCTTGTTGAAGCGCCGTGAGGGTTGCCGCATTGAATTGACTTGCCGCATTGGCGGCATAGACCAGACGTTGTTCAATCCCATAGCCGGCATCCAGCAATGCATCATAAAAATCGGTGTGTGCATGCTCGGATGTAACATGAAGCAATGCGCCAGCATGGGGTGATTGCGCCGCCATAATCAGCTTTGGCAATTCATTAGATTGTTCGGCAATCCCGCGAATGGTTTTAAACCCCGCAGCGGCGCACAACGCAGCCGTTTCCTTCCCCACCACGAAAACCGGTAATTCATCAATGTTTTTGAGGTTTTTTAGACCCTGCAGAGCATTACGGCTTGTGATAATCAAGGCACCCGTGGTTGCAGAAATGGGCTCGGCATTTTCAATGGGTACAATGGTAAGCAGGCCATCCAACAGCGTATCAGCACCCAGTGCCTGCACATCGGTTTGGGTTTGCCGAGAATGTTCAATCGCGCGGGTGATGAGGATGACGGGTTTCATATTATTCAGGTAAAATACCTTGAGGGACATCTTTACGCAGCTTGCGGCCAACTTCACGGCCAAGGGTGATGGCATCGTTCGGCTGCGCGGTTTGTGCAGCCGCCCAAACCCCTTTGCCTTCTGGATGCGCCACTAGGCCTTGCAGGAACAACCCCTTATCGCCATGCACGGCAAGCCCGGCAATGGGCGTATGGCAAGAACCATCTAATACTTCCAGCATGGCACGTTCAGCCAACATGGATGAATGAGTAGCCGCGCAATTGATGACGCCCAGCAATGCCCGCAACGTTTCGTCTTTTTCGCGGATTTGCAGGCCTATAATCCCCTGCGATACGGCCGGCAAAATGGTATTGGTTTCCAAAACTGCATTTGCGCGTTGCGCAATACCAAGACGTTTAAGCCCCGCATAGGCCAATAAGGTTGCATCCACCTGCCCTGCTTCCAGTTTTGAAATGCGCGTATCGACGTTACCGCGCAGAGGAATAACTTTTAAATCCGGGCGCTTATTCAATAGCTGAGCTTGGCGACGCAGGCTGGATGTACCCACCACCGCGCCTTGTGGCAAAGAATCAAAACTGCTGATGCCGCGGGTTATAAGCGCATCGCGCGGGTCTTCACGGGTGAGCGTTGCCGCAATCACCAAGCCTTGCGGCGTCCATGTGGGGACATCCTTCATGGAATGAATAGCGATATCTACACGGTCTTGTAATAAGGCTTCTTCCAGTTCTTTCGTGAACAGCCCCTTGCCGCCTATATCAACTAAGCGTTCATCCTTGCTGCCAATCACGTGATCGCCAGAGGCCTTTAGGATGATGATTTCTGCTGCTCCCTGCTCGTTCAACTCCGGATAATTGCTGCGTAGCAATGCAAGTACCGTGTTGGTTTGCGCAAGGGCCAGCGGACTTCCACGGGTGCCTAGGCGTAATGGTTTGGAAAAACGATTCTGCATCGAGGGAGTATTTTAAAAGAAATAGTGCGGCATGAAATTTTTGAGCTGCCGAGATAAAACACAGTTTGGTTAACCCGTCACCTGAATCTTATTCGGCTATCTGCTTGATTTGCTTGGATTGTGTGCAGATGCGACAAAACAGCATTAACATCTGTTAAAAATCGGAAAATGACCCATAAAATTTGAACTAAATTCCCCCGAAAATTCCTGCGTAATTAATTGAAATTAACCATAAAATCTCATGAAACTATTGCAATTGTATCCAAAATGAAGGTTTTTTTAACACTTAAAGTGTTTACTGGGTCTATTAATAAATTAGGCGGAATTTTGGTACAATTCCCCTACGAAATTGGAAGAATGCAAATTATAACATGAACGTAACAATCGGCGAAAAATTACCTGAGATCTTCAATCTCGCCAGAGAGCGTTCTGAACCAAGCCGCGTCAAGCTGGCTGGCATTCTGGCTGATATCTTCCTTTCCGATAACGCGTTGAGCGATCGTGAACAAATTCTGGTCAACGAAATCATTGATGAGCTAGTGGGTAATACCAGTGTGCAAGTCAAACAGATGCTTTCGCAGCGTCTATCCCTTTCGGCGAATGTTCCACACCGCGTATTACTGAACCTTGCATGCGATGCAAGTTCGGATGTGGCAAAACCTATCCTTGTGAATAGCGCACGTCTTAAAGACGAAGATCTGATTTTCGTTGTTGAAGCACGCGGCGTAGACCATGCCCTTTCCATTGGCGAACGCACCACCATTAGTGAAGCCGTGGTGGATGCATTGGTTGCCACCGGCGATGTCGACGTAATGGCCGCCGTTGCCAGCAACCTTGGCGCAAAACTTTCGCAACGCACATTACATGTGATGATCGAAGCTGCACGCTTTGGCAAAAAATTGCACGAACCATTGACTAATCGCCCTGAGCTCACCGCAGATATGGGCAAGCAATTATACTGGTGGGTTGGCGCAGAATTACGCCGCACCATTGTTGCACGCTTTGGTATTACCGCCGGCCAGGTGGATCAGGCACTTGAAAATTCCGTCAATGACCTGCTCTCCAGCATGGAAAATGACCGCAATGACAACCTTGCCATGCAAAAGGTTGCCGAATGGTTTGAAGAACGCGAAGCGATTAATCCACGCGTGATGATCCAATCCCTGCGCATGGGCTTCTTTAAGTTGTTTGACATCATGCTGAGTATGAAGACCGGCCTTGATGTATCGCTGGTTGATATGATGGTATCAGAAGATGGCGGCCGTTCTGTATCGGTTTTGTGCAAAGCCATTGAAGTAGACAAGCCAAGCTTCGTATCCATTTTCTTGCTGAGCCGCGGCGCACGCCCAGGCGAGCAAATTGTGAACCCCAAAGAATTGTCCTCTGCCCTTGCTGCATTCGACAAGCTTGATGTGAATACGGCCAAGACCCTGGTAGAAACCTGGAAGAAAGATCCAAGTTACTTGCTCAGCCGTATGAAGCAAGCCATTCACTAATCCTTCAATACATCACAGATACGCCGATTACAGCCACGCTTGCGCTTGGCTTCATCGCATTCTCGGTTCGTTACATTCAGTGACTAGGTGATTTCAGCAATACGCAGAATATTGGTGCTGCCCGGTGTGCCAAAGGGCACGCCAGCGGTAATCACCAGTTTGTCGCCCTTCTTGGCCAATTGATGCTTTTGTGCGTGGTCACACGCATACAACACCATTTCTTGGAAGGTTTTCGCATCAAGCCCATAAATAGGGTAAACCCCATATGACAGCACCAAACGGCGTGCGGTTTGAATTTTTGAGGTCAAACAGATAATGGGCACTGCCGGGCGTTCGCGCGCAGCACGCAGGGTTGTAGAGCCAGATGTTGTGTAAGTGACAATCGCCACCGCGCCCACTGTTTCAGCCACTTGGCGTGCGGCAGCCGTGATTGCATCGGATGTGTTTTGTTCCAAGGATGGATGGTAGTTGGAGATTTGCGAGCGGTAGAATTTATCTTCCTCCACGCGGGAAATAATACGGTCCATCATCGTGACTGCTTCAAACGGGTAAGCACCACTGGCAGTTTCAGCCGATAACATCACGGCGTCTGCGCCATCATACACGGCAGTCGCCACGTCGGAAGTTTCGGCGCGCGTTGGCGTTGGCGCGCTAATCATGGATTCCAGCATTTGAGTTGCAACAATAACTGGCTTACCTGCACTACGTGCCTTGGCAATAATACGTTTTTGAATGCCCGGCACATCTTCGAGTGGCATTTCTACGCCCAAATCACCGCGCGCCACCATCAAACCATCAGCGGCTTCAATAATCTTTTTGAGTTCTTGTACTGCAGATGGCTTTTCAATCTTGGCGACCAGCCCTGCTCTGCCTGCAATAATTTTCTTGGTTTCTTCAACGTCTTCAGCACGTTGCACAAAGGATAACGCGACCCAATCCACGCCCAATTCAAGCGCAACGGCCAAATCCTTGTGGTCTTTTTCGGTGAGCGCCGAAAGCGGCAGCACAACCGATGGCACATTCACGCCTTTACGGTCGGATAATGCAGTACCGGCAATAACAACTGTATCGGCATAATCTTTGCCGTGCTTGGTGACGCGCAAACGAACCTTACCGTCATCCATAAGCAAATCCGCACCCTCTTTAATCGCTGCAAAAATTTCAGGATGCGGAAGATGAACACGGGTTTCATCACCGGGTTCGGTTGACATATCCAGACGGAAGGCCTGGCCTGCTTTTAATTCAATCTTGGAATTTTTGAATGTGCCCACGCGCAATTTGGGGCCTTGCAAATCAGCAAGAATGGAAATGGGATGTTCGAATTCTTTTTCTAGCTTGCGAAGTAAGTTGTAGCGTTCACGGTGATCATCATGCGCGCCGTGGCTAAAATTCAAACGGAACACATCGGCGCCCGCATCAAATAACGCTTTGATTTTTTCATACGATGAACTTGCAGGGCCTAGGGTCGCGACAATTTTTGTCTGGCTAGGGCGACGGGTGCGTTTGACAAGGGACATGAACAATAGGCTCCGGTATGAGCGTGCGCAGGGATGAATAATCAAAAAATAGTACTGGAAAATAGTACTAGGGAAAATGGTGCCGGTTAAGAGGATTGAACTCCCGACCTTCGGTTTACAAAACCGCTGCTCTACCGCTGAGCTAAACCGGCAACTTTTGGGTTATCTAGATATTCATTGGTACTACGTAACGCTAGTTTTTAGTGTTGATATGAAGGCTTTGCAATCCTCTTTTAAAGGCTCGCTGGCCGTTCTTGTAACTTTATATTGTCCTGATATTATTAACGAATTGGTAAGGACGATTCTAATATTCTGTTTAGACACGTAATTATCAAGTTGTTTCTCTTCTTGAACCGTCCTTTCGTCACCCTAAGACTAGACCCAATTTCAGGAGTTCTGCCTTGCGTCACTCGTATCTCGACACCGTTCTGCTTATTGAACGTCTTCACCGCTACTACCTTGAAGTGGTGAAAATCGACCTTGATCGCCGCAATATTCAGGACATCAATAACGTCCAGGCGCTTATCCTGTTCAACATTGGCGAAGATGAAATGACCGTGGGTGAATTGACCGTGCGCGGTTACTACCTTGGCTCCAACGTGTCATACAACGTCAAGAAAATGACGGAAAACAATTACATCATTCAGGAAAAATCGCCGCACGATAAACGTTCCATTCGTGTGAAGCTTTCTGAAAAAGGATTGGTTCTTCATAAAATGTTGAAGGAACAATTCGACAAGCAAATCGCATCCCTTAGCCCAGCGACTCTGGCCGATACGGATCTTGCACCGCTCAATGATTTGCTGCGCAAGTTGGAACGTTTCTGGACATCACTGATGAAATACTAAGCATTTAGCTTTAGTATTTTTTGCGGTTAATTCCCCTTTAAGCATAATACGATTGTTATCCTATTGATGCATGGTCGGTTTACTTCGATTTTGGAAGTAAAACCATGTAAAATCTAGGAAAAATCCACCTATTTCCTAAACAAACCTTAAGCGCGCGGCTGATATGGTATGTGCATTCACAACCACACAGACCGGAATATGACGCCGACAGCACAACGTGTAAAAGGCAACCTATTATCTCGTTTCAGAAAAAACGACAGCGGTATTACTGCTGTCGAATTTGCGTTTGTGCTCCCCATCCTCCTCTTCTTCATTTTCGGTATTATTGAATTTTCGATGGTCTTCATGGCCGCAAACGTATTGGAAAACGCCGCCAACACCGGTACGCGCACCGGTAAAACCGGATATGTGGAAGCGAATGTATCGCGCGAGCAAACCATACGGAATAGCATCAATTCACGTTTATCCGGTTTCCTTGATCCTGCAAAAATTCAAATTGTAACCCGCGTGTACAAAGCTTTTGGCGATATTGGCAAGGCCGAGCCTTATGTCGATCGCAACAGCAACGGCCAATATGATGCTGGCGAGAGCTATACCGATGTGAATGCCAATGGCGGGTGGGATAGCGATATGGGCACCACCGGTCTGGGTGTGGCAGGCGAAATTGTTGTCTATGAAATTTCCTATCCTTGGCAAGTCATGACCCCGTTCCTGAGCGAGATATTGGCCAATGACGGCCTGATTAACCTGACATCGCACATTGTAGTGCGCAACGAACCTTATGGTTGAGCTATGACAAAACGCCATTTTTTCAGTCGCTTTATAAAGGATAATCGCGGTGTTGCCGCGATTGAACTTGCGATTGTTCTGCCCATGATGATGACGTTGTTTTTGGGCGTGGTTGAGATTTCAAACTTTGTGCTGATAAATGAACGCACCGAGAAAATGGCACACACCGTTGCCGACGTGGTAGCCCAAGGCGAAGCCATTACAGTAGCCGAGCTGGACAACATCCTTTCTGCGACCAGTGAAATCATGAAACCGTTTCCATTCAATGAACGTGGCCATGTGATTATTACCGCCGTACACCGCGAACCCAATGATACGCCGAAAGTTGCGTGGCAATATGAAGGTGGCGGGACATTACAAAATACCCATAGCAATTTTGGTGGGCCAGGCTTTGCCAGCCCGCTGCCGGAAGGATTTATCCTGAATGAAAAGGAAACTGTGATTATTGCCGAAATTTACTACGCGCATGAAAATCTGGTGACCAATATGTTTAACGGCAGCAATCCCAATTTATACAAATATGCGTTTTATAAACCGCGTCTGGGCGCGTTAGACGTTATTTCAAGTCAATAATAGGAGAATGGCCATGATGCATTTTCTAAAAGCCCTCTTGCGTGACCAACGTGGTGTCGCTGGCCCTATTATTGCGCTTGCCTTTACAGCTGTTATTTCATCAGTTGGGGCATCAATTGACTATGCCAGAGCGCAGATGGCGCAGGCCAAGCTATCAGATACGCTCGATTCAGCTGCATTGGCGGCGGGTTCGATTGTGAATGCGGAGCCAACGCAAGTAGAACTGGTTGCACAGAATTACTTTAACGTGAATTTCCCGCAAGGCTATATGGACGCCAACATTGCACCATTGCAATTCACCAATAACGTACCAGACCAGCCGCCAATTATCACCGCCAGCGCCACCATCCCTACCATTTTCATGGGCATTGTAGGTATCAACACCATGACCGTTGCCGCACATACCGAAATTGCTAGAGCATCGACAGGTCTTGAATTGGTATTGGCGATGGATAACACCGGCTCGATGGCAGGACAGAAGCTGACCAATCTGAAGAACTCCGCGACGGAGTTAGTCAATATTCTGTTTGGTAACAGTAATGTCGTTAAAGACGATTTGTGGATTGGCCTTGTTCCCTTTAGCCAGACTGTCAATATCGGCAGAAGCCATACCGACTGGCTGGATAACACCAGCTTCAACTGGGGACCAACCACATGGGGTGGTTGTGTGGATGCACAGGCAAATGGCCTTGATCAAGGTGATGAGCCACCCACCACGACTGCAAACAAGCTGCGCGCATATTATTGGCCAAGCGACAGCAATAACCAATGGATTACCAGAAATAATCCTATTCGATATGCCACCATCACATCTTCACGCGGCCCGAATAAGAATTGCCCGCAGGTAGTGACACCCATGACGAACCAGAAAATGGATATCCTTGCTGGTATCAGTTCCATGGTTGCCGTAGGTAACACCCACGTCAATTTAGGAGCAGATTGGGCATGGCGCATGTTGTCACCAAAATGGCGTGGCCTATGGGGTGGCACCATGAATGCCAATGATCTGCCGCTGGATTATGGTACAGAGAAAATGCAAAAAGTGGTGGTATTGCTGACCGACGGTCAAAACACCATGAGCAACAGCGTGCGTACCAGCTATTGGTATCTATCCGATGGAAAACTGAATACAACCAGCAGTAGTGCGGCAGTAGACGAGCTTGATCGTCGTACCCTTGCCACATGCAATGCCATGAAAGCAAAAGGTATTATCATCTACACCATTCTCTATGACCTGATTGATAGGGATATCGAGAACCTTTACAAGGCATGCGCAACCAAGCCGGATTACTTCTTTAGTTCACCGGATTCTGAAACACTGCATAAGGCATTCCAGACGATTGGGGATTCATTATCCAACTTGCATATCAGCAAGTAGTTAGTGGGAATGCAGGATGATGCCAGCATTGCGGCCAATGAAGTAAGCCACGCATACGATGATGGCGGCAATAGCAATCATCATGCCCCATTGACCACCGCTGAGTTCCACGCGTTCTTCGCTTTTAATACGGTCTTCGATGTTGTGCAGGAAGCCAAACACGCCTCTATCCGGCTCGATGCTTAAGTCCACACGCTTACGCACCGCAATGGGCGGCGCAGCCAGGTCAGGATTAACCCGCACTGCTTTTGACATCTGATTACTTGGCCTTGGCTGGGATACTTTGGTCTTCGCCTGAGCTTGACCACGTTGCGCACCACGCCCTGTTGCGGCGGCTTTGTTAGCAGCACCGGGGGTTGGCTTTTGTGGTAATTGATACGCCTTCTTTTCTTCGCGTACACCCAGTTTGGTCAGGGTTTCCTTACGCTCCACGCGTTCGATGTTATTATCACTGTGGTTTTTCAGGTATTCCTTCACCCGCGTGGCATTAGCCGCGTATTTAAGGGCTTTGTCCGTATCCCATGGCTCAACAAACAAATCCAGCATATGGCTTTGCAATTCGCGCATGCCCAAATGTTCCTCGAACAGGAACATCGGGCTTGGGGTAGTAAATTCCGATTGATGGGTATCGGGATAGAATACAACCACGTTAATCGGCACATATTCCTTTAGCGATGGGTCGCAATCATCGAGAAATGCAATCATGGCCTTCTTGGCTTGCTTGATCGGGTCGATGATTTTGTAATACTGCTTGGATGGCTGATACTGGCTGACCAAGGTGCCGTTTTCTTCGACAATTTCACCGCTTTTAATCGCCACGCCCATCAGCCCTTTGGTGCGATGGAACAGCACAATATCCAATGGACGATCATATAAATCGTTCATTTCCTCGATATTGATTTTGGGATTGTAGAACACCAGACATTCACTGGTGAAGTTGCGCAGCGCATTGCGTACATTTTGCCTGCCGCGTAATTGTTCGTCGCGGGATAGATTGCCTGTCATCGCTTGCACGCCTGAAGCCATGGATATAAAACCGCGTTACGAAATTATGCCGTCCTTCATTTCAATAACACGGTTTAATTGTTGCGCCAATTCAAGATTATGGGTCGCCATGAGAATCGCAACCTGTTCGTTAACGCAGACTTCGCGCAAAACGTTAAAGACCTTCATCGAATTAGCGTGATCAAGGTTGCCGGTTGGTTCATCGGCAATCAACAGTTGTGGCTTGTTTGCAAGGGCTCGCGCAATAGCAACGCGTTGCTGTTCCCCGCCGGATAGCTCGGATGGGCGGTGGGTTAAACGGTGTTCCAGCCCCACTTTTGTTAACAATTCTTTTGAACGCGCCGCAGCATCGGCCGGGGATTTGCCCGCAATCATCTGCGGCAGGCTAACATTTTCCAGAGCCGAAAATTCAGGCAACAAATGATGGAATTGGTAGACAAAACCAATCCGCTTATTCCGCAAAGCCGTGCGCTGGTCATCGCTATCGGCAATGACGGTTTCACCTGCGATAATCAATTCGCCGCCATTGGCTTTATCAAGCAGACCGATGATTTGCAGCAAGGTGGATTTACCCGAACCAGAAGGCCCTACCAGCGCAACCATTTCGCCAGCATTAAGTGTAACATTCACGCCGCGCAGTACATCAAGGCGGTTATCACCCATGCCGAAGCTTTTGCGGATATCTCTGGCAACCAAGACAGCATTACTTATGGGGCTATTCATATCTCAGGGCCTCCACCGGATCGAGGCGCGCCGCGCGCCATGATGGATAGAGCGTGGCAAGGAATGACAGGCTAAGCGCCATGATCACCACTTGAATAACCTCGGATACGTCCAATTTTGATGGCAGACGCGACAGGAAGTAGATTTCAGCCGAGAATAGGTCTGTTCCCGTTAGGGCCTGTAAAGCCTGGCGGATATTTTCGATATTCAGGCTGAAGCCGACACCCAGTAATACTCCAGCAATCGTGCCGATTACACCGATGGAGGCACCCGACAGGAAAAAAATGCGCATGACCGACCCACGGCTTGCACCCATGGTACGTAGAATAGCGATATCCCTGCCCTTGTCCTTCACCAGCATAATCATGCCGGAGATGATGTTGAAGGCCGCAACCAGAATGATGAGCGTGAGGATAAGGAACATCACGTTACGTTCAACCTGCAGCGCGTTCACAAAACTAGCATGCACATCTTTCCAACTAAGCAGCCGCAGCGGCTGTTTGGCTTTTTCATCGGCCACCTTAATGACCGTATCATAGACTTCCTTCATATTATTGG
>JAYRWY010000012.1:0-9489 GCA_041917755.1 Alphaproteobacteria bacterium | reverse complement strand
TGTCAGTCAGGTGAATGAGATAAAATTCTTGCATATTCATCATCCGCATTGGTTTTTATCAAGGACCTTGCCGAGCAAACTTAGACCTGGGTTTTGTTCTTCGGGTCTGTCGGGCGAGGCGGTGATATGTCGTGGATAACTCCCAGATGTGGGAGCGGATCTGCTGTTATTATCCGAACTGTCGACCCTCATAAATTCTACATAGAAATTATTTCCGCCAGATGCCGCTCGAAGACCATAAATGTCATTTTGAAATTGTTCCTTGAGAGTCCCGGTTCTATCTAAGTTTCTGAGCCTATCTCGGGGCAGTACGGTATCTGCAATATGGATTACGTTATCATCTTTTGGGTTATGGCTTCGTTCTTTGAAGTCATCATTGCGAAAGGGTGGAGGTGGCATCCGCTCAGGATCTTTGGGTTTAAATGGTACAACATTTGACGGATGTGCTGCTTCCTTAGGGATTGCTGGCGGCTGCGGAGGCTGTGGAGGCTGTGGAGGTAATGCAGGATTATTATTTGTCGGCTCAGTTCTGGACACATCAAGCTTTTGCAGACGCACGGCTTCAGGCGTTGTGATTGGGGCTGGGTTAGTCGGTTTATTCTTGCTGGCATCTACTGGGTTTGCGGGTGCCGCTGTGCCTTCAGTCGCCTTGCCTTCAATCACCGCGGCTTTAATGACTGTGGGAGCACCTGTTGTTGAGATCGTCTGAGCGATCGGTCTATCGCGATTAATGTTAGTTGGATTTGTAGGTAGTGGATTGACGATGTTTGGTGCAACACCGCTCGTATCTAATCCCGCACCAATTGGATTTCGTGGCTCTTTTTGACGATCTCCTGTTGGCAACGTTTCCTTACCAACAGAGGAAGGCGGCGGTGTAGGTTCTGCGTTTCTTGGCTCTTGGCCTATTTGTGGATTTGCCGGCTGTGGATTTGTTGGCTGTGTATTAGTAGGTGCAGGTGAGCCATGAACAGTCGTTAAAGGTGTGCCAGTATCAATTCCAACAATATTGCCATTAACTGGAGAAGTAGCTGGCTTGGTCGCTGGCGGCGCTGGAATATACGGGTTTGAGACTGGCGCTGCCGCAACTACAGGGGCAGTCGGAATGGTGCGAGCAGTAAAGATAGCGGGCGCGGGTGTTGCAGTAGTAATACGTTGTGTAAACACAAGTGGTGCTTGGCGTAATATTGGCGTGGGCAGGCTCAAACCTGCATAAACAGCAGGTGCGCGGGTAGTACGTAGTGGAATTTTAGAGCCCAGTGATTGAACGGCAAGGCGGCTGGTGGCCGGCGCTTTCGTTTGAAGACTGGTAGGCTGTGCTGCTTTGGCTTGCTGGGTTTGCGCGGTCGTATCGGGCTTGGCTATATCTGCTTTTGTGGTGGTTTGCGGCGATGCTGTTTTAGCCACGGATAATTGATAAGCGGCGATGACTGACGGCGTGACACGAAGCTGTGCAATCAATGGCCGGCTGATTTGAAAGCGCGGTGTGGAGCGCGTTTGCGTTGCTACCTGCTGTATGGCAATTAACGGTGATGATTTTACTACAGGCTTATCAGCCAGCTTTTGGATGATGGCTTTTGTGGTAACAGAAGAAAATTTTTGAACAGGTATTGGCGAGGTACGCAGCGGAATGCGTGCAATGAAGCACACAGGGATTGATACAAGGCGCGGTGTTACGCGCGGGATGTTAATTTTGATGCTGCTGATCGGTGCAGTAGCAGGCTTTGTGATAAGTTTGAGTGCCAAGGGTTTGATAGTAATACGCGCGAGCTGCCTTGATGGTGCGGGCAGAGATGTTTGTGCAGGAATGGCTCTTGCTGATAATCTGCTCGCCTGCGCAGTTGCTGGCCTTACCTTTGGAGTAACAGGTAATGCTTTGGAAGCGGTAGCTTTCAAAGTAGTCGATGTTACGGCTGCTTGCTTTGGTGTGCCTTGAGCAACATTGGCTTTTGGTGCTTTTACTACAACAGGCTTAACGGATGTCCGTGCTGGCGCGATTTTATCCAATTTATTAAGTTGTTGGCGCAGAGCCATTTGCGATTTGGTGGGTGGTTTCAGGCTACCATTATGGCTAGCGGCAGAAAGCGTGCTGCGTAAATCAGAAAGGGTGGATGCAATATCGCGCATAGCGGTTTTTTGAACCGCGCCCTTTACTGGTGATTGCGCTTGTTTTACTGCAGCGGTGGCCTTGTTTAATAATGCTGCGAGCTTGTTAAGACCAGCCATGGCTCCACGCAGCGATGTTTGTGCTTCCATCGTGATGGCGGTATCGGCCATGGCTTGAAACATCGCTTTTACGGTTTCTTTTTGCCATTGTTTGATTTGTTCGATACGTGAAACGGGAGGTGTTTGCTCTGCATCCTGTGTTTCATCAGGTTCTTCGAATTGTTCTGCGGTTGTTACCTGTATCTGGACCAAGGCGAGGTTGTTATTCTTTTTTGCAATTTGGCGCGTAACAATTTGTTGCTGGGTTAGATGATATAGGAAGCCTTGTGTAATAGGATTGGCAATTGTTTCAGCTTCGTTGCTTAGAAAGACGCTGACATCGCCTTGGTAATCTGCTGGCAGAGAGTCTTTAATATGCGTGGTTATTGTTTTTACTGCACGAAGACGCTGCGAGGTATTTGGCGCAGGTGGCCATGCGGCAAGCAGCTGTGAACGCAGCCTGCGCAATGAGGATGTTACTTGAAGTGTGATGGGTTGAAACTGACTAGCCATACCAAATTCTCACTCGCACAGAAAAACCGCCGCACTCTTTGTGCGCTGGTTGAAACCGATGCAGTGTATGTTGATGAACATAAACTGCGCCAATAGTCCTTGTGGTCAGTTGAATGCAGACAAATGAAATCTGGTCCAACCGGGGACTACAGCGCATAACATGATAGTGTCATGTTATTCGAGGCTTTCACACGTTTCCTCGCTGTAGCGCTTTAGCAATTTTATCGTAGTTGCAAGCTGACCCTCAAATCCTACGCACTTAGTCGCCTAAGTTGCCTTTATCTTTATAAAATAAGCCGTTTTTGTCAATTCATTAATAGGACAAAATTGGATGCCAGAGTGGCCTTGTATAATTCAATTTGAAAGCTATCTCATTGCAATCAATAGATATGGAGTTGGTATGATGGGCAAGGTCGCACTGTTGATCGTGTTGGGTTTGGTGGCTGCATCGGTTTGGTGGAGTATCTCGGTGAGTGACGTCGAACAGGCAAAATACCCAGTTGTATCAACTCACGATGATATTGAGGTGAGGGATTATGCCCCGATGATAGTTGCGCAAGCCGAAGTAAATGGAGAACGGCAAAAGGCAATTGAGGCCGGCTTCCGTTTGATTGCTGATTTTATCTTCGGGAATAACGCGCCAGCAAAAAAAGTTGCGATGACCGCGCCAGTTATCCAGCAGCCTAATCAGAAAATTGCCATGACGGCCCCTGTTATACAGCAAGGCAGCGAAGATAAATGGACTGTGCAGTTTGTTATGCCCAGTGAATACACGTTGGACACATTGCCAAAGCCGAACAATTCGGCGGTGGTATTAAAAGAAGTGCCAATGAAGCGATATGCGGTGTTGCGTTTTTCGGGATTTGCAGAGGCACAGAGCATCAAGCTTCATAGTGATAAGTTGAGTGCTTTTATCGACCAGCAAAAATTGCGCACTGTTTCACCGATGACTTATGCATTTTATAATCCGCCATGGACGTTACCATTTTTACGTCGCAATGAAGTAATGGTAGAAATCGAGCGATAATTAGGCTTTTTTCAAAAAGCAGGTTTTAAGCACAAGGCCGCGAATGCCTTGGGCATTACATTCAACCAGTTCATCGTTATCAGTGAGGCGAATATTCTTTACCAATGTGCCGCGTTTAAGTGTAGTTGAGGTGCCTTTTACTGGCAAATCCTTGATAAGGGTAACGTTATCACCATCATTTAATACGGTGCCATTGCTGTCTTTTACGATTAAATCTTCCAAAGCATGTTCCTTAATTTATTTACCGAAGGTCAGAGTGCCAGCGGGTTGAATGTGTACATCTTCCAGAACCTGGCCACCTTTTTCGAAGGTAAGTGTTACCGGAAATTTTTCACCCGCAACAAGCGGCTGTTTAAGTTTTTCTAACAAGATATAGGTTTTGTTTTTACGCATCACGAGATCTTTATCCGCTTCGATGGGTAGAAACTGTACTTGAGCGGATGAATAGACACCATTTACGTTGGTGGTGGTCATGATGGTTGCGCTTTCGGCAACATAAGTGGTGACATTCGTCAGTGTATCGGGTGCGCCCATGCGGTTTTGTATGGTTAGGTATACTTCAACGCTTTTTGTGTCGGTGGAGGTTGGGTGCGTCCACGCCTCCATCACTTTCATCGACTTTCCCGAGCAATCTACCCCCATGAACATGGTGGCAACGGTCAAAACCGCAAAGATGATTTTCCACATAAACTATTCCGTTATCTGATCTTGTCTTAATATTCGGATTGTGCCGCTATATCGAGTATTAAGGCAAATAATTAAAAAAGCCTGACCAAATAGTGATGCAGAACAGTTGCTTCAGTGTGAAAGTGAATCTGATATCTGAGCTGCAGCGTAGCTTTTTCTAAAAGGGCAATATAGCTAACTGCTTAAATATTAAGCAGTTAGGCGGGCGGAGTATTAGGGCAGGGTTAGCCGTTCGCTGATTTGGTATGAGCTGTCGCCGATTTGTGCGCTCACCGAGGCTTCCCACTCGCCGGGTAGAGGTATCTTAGCTTGGCCACGATAGACGCCGGGCTCTACCATGGTAAGCGGCAGGGTAATGGAATTTTGGGTCAGGATATCCTTGGTTTCTGCCGCATGGGACAGGGTAATTTGAACCAAGGCTCCTTTGATGGGGGCGTGGTTTTTATCCCTCAGCATGAAGCGAATTTTTGCAAGGGGCTCGACCTTTTTATCAATTTTCAGCTCGCTGCCCCAGCCCAAAGCTTCCTGCATCTTTTGTTTTTCTTGAGCTTGCTGTTGCAGGTGTTGAAGAAAGTTTTTTTCTTCAAGATAGCGGATAGCTGCGCCAGCTAACAAAATTCCGGCAACCAGGAAAAAAAGTTTGAATGTAATGGGGGTGGGCTTTTTTGGACGCGCCACTTTGGATGCGGTAGGAGATGGTTTTTTGTGAGCGTCCATCAAGCTTAACCAGCTTTTTTATGCGCAGGTGTCGCGCCTGTTTGGCCTGCAGTCATTTGAGTGTGACGCATGCGAAAGCGGGCTTTATCATCTGCGCTAGTTGTTGCATGGCAATGGTGGCAGGAAACGCCAGCTTCATATAGTGGATGCTTTAAATCGGCATCGTTCAATGCATAACCGCATGAAAAACACATGCTGTGCTGGCCCGTGGTAAGGCCATGGCCAACGGCCATGCGGCGATCAAACACATAGCATTCGCCATTCCATTTGCTTTCTTCGCGTGGAATTTCTTCCAGATATTTCAGGATGCCGCCTTTGAGGTGGTAAACTTCTGGGAAGCCCTGAGCGAGCATATAGGCAGATGCCTTTTCACAACGAATGCCCCCAGTGCAATACATGGCAATCTTGCTATGCTTATTGGGATCAAGTGTTTTTGTGACAAAATCTGCAAAGTCGGTGAATTGCTCGATATTGGGGTCGATGGCACCTTCGAAGATGCCCACCATGGTTTCGTAGGTGTTGCGGGTGTCCAGCACAACCACGGATGGATCACTGATGAGTGCATTCCAATCCTTTGGTTCAACATAGGTGCCAACGCGTTCATGTGGATTGGCGCTTGGCTGCTTGAAGGTTACGATTTCTTTTTTCAAACGAACCTTTAGCCGATCAAACGGCTTAAAGGGTGAGGATGAAAATTTGACCTCCTCACGCGTTAATCCTGTTGTTTGATTTAGCAAATCAAGCATCGCACGGATGCCTTCTTCGCTGCCTGCCAGGGTGCCATTTATTCCCTCGGGCGCAACAAGCAGTGACCCGCAAATGTCCAATCTGGTGAAGGCATCTTTCAAGGTCATGCGAAGTGCAGATGCATCTGCAATCGGTGTAAAACGGTAAAGGGCGGCAACGGTGTATGTCATGGCGCGAGATTATGCGTTTTGGGGTGGCTTTGTCAAAAAAATAGGCGATATCCGCTGTAAATACCAAGTTTACTGAATTTGGCCTGCGGCAGTTTGCCATGGGGCGCAATAACGCATTACGGGCTAGTATCGCTACATTGATAGTTAAGTTAGGAGCTAACCCAAATGATTAACGAAGCCCATGATTTTGTCAGCGAATTTCCCGAATATAAGGACGCCATTCATACGCTGAAAATGACCAATGCCCATTTCGCCAAACTATTTGAAGAATACAATCAGGTTAACAAAGATATTCTTAGAATTGAAACGGGTGTGGAAAATGCCAGCGATGAGCATACCGAACAGCTCAAAAAACGCCGCTTAAATCTCAAAGATATGTTGTTCCAGACGTTGAAGCAGGCCGCGTAACGGTTACGGGAGCCGATAAACTCTATTTACTTGATATGGTATCTGGATTAAAACCAGCATTTACACGCCAAATGCTGGAGCTTCCTGATGCTGTCTATGAAAGCCAAATACGCCATTCGTGCCCTGACAGTGCTTGCCAAAAGCAAGCAAGATATGATCCAGAGCAAGGTCATTGCCAAAGAAGCAGGCGTGCCCATTAAATTTTTGGAAAACATTCTTCAAGAACTGAAACGTAATCGCCTTGTTGAGAGCAAGCGCGGTGTGTTCGGCGGGTATTATCTCGCCAAGCCAGCCAAAGACATCAGCGTCGCAGAGTTGATGCGCATTATTGATGGTCCGTTGGCGCCTGTGCGCTGTGCCAGTCTTACCGCATATCAAAAATGTGATGATTGCAAGGATGAGCGCGCATGCACCATTCGCAAGACCATGAAAAAAGTCCGTGATGCCATGGCCGAGGTGCTCGATAACACCTCAATTCTCGATTTAGCATAAATAGTTTTTGGAGTACGCCATGTTAAAAGCGGGTTTTGCTGCGCTTGTTCTGCTTTTTGGACTGATGCAGCCGCATGCTGTTTATGCTGCCGACAGGCTTGCGTTACTGAATGTGTCCTACGATCCGACGCGGGAATTTTATGAACATTACAACGCCTTGTTTCAAAAACACTGGAAAGAAAAAAAAGGCGATGAAGTTGTAGTGCGGCAATCCCATGGTGGTTCGGCCAAGCAGGCGCGTGCGGTAATTGATGGATTGCAGGCGGATGTAGTTACCTTGGCGCTTGCCTATGATATCGATGTGATTGCGCAGTACCGTAACTTACTGCCGGAAAACTGGCAGAGCCTGCTTCCTAATAATAGCTCACCTTATACCTCGACGATTGTATTTTTAGTAAAAAAGGGAAATCCCAAGGCTATTAAAGATTGGAGTGATTTGATTAGGGATGGCGTGGAGGTGATTACGCCCAATCCAAAAACGTCAGGTGGTGCACGTTGGAATTATTTGGCGGCCTATGCTTATGCCATCAAGAAGTTTTCAGGCGATGAAGCAAAGGCCATGGATTACATGAAGCAGCTATTTGCACATGTTCCGGTGCTTGATGCGGGCGCACGCGGATCAACCACTACCTTTGTTCAGCGTGGAATAGGCGATGTATTGCTTACTTGGGAAAATGAAGCATATCTGGCCGTGAATGAGCTGGGTAAAGATAAGTTTGATATTGTGGTACCCGCTAGCAGCATTTTGGCTGAACCACCTGTTGCGGTTGTACAAAAGAATGCCGATAGAAAGGGCACGGCCGAGGCGGCAAAGGAATATCTGAGCTATCTTTATTCGTCAGAAGCACAAGAACTCGCTGCACAATATTATTACCGTCCGCAAGATAAGAAGGTGCTTGCCAAATACAAGGATCGGTTTCCGGTGATTGTGATGACTACCATCAAAGATTTTGGTGGATGGAAACAGGCGCAAAAGAAACATTTTGATGATGGCGGGCTGTTTGATCAGCTGTCAAAGAAGTAGCAAATGAGCGTATTGTCATCATCATTTTTCAAACAACTTAAGCGACCAAGCGTATTGCCGGGCTTTGGCCTGACCATGGGCTTTACGCTTGTGTATTTGGCACTTGTAGTCTTATTGCCATTATCAGGTTTGTTTTTTTCAACGGCAAAGCTGTCATTTGCAGATTTTATCACCACCATTACGGCAGACCGTGTGCTGCATGCCTATGCGGTAAGTTTTGGAACGGCGCTGGCGGCGGCACTGATTAATGTGTTGTTTGGTCTAATCGTGGCATGGGTTTTGGTGCGTTATGATTTTCCATTTAAAAAACTGTTTGATGCATTAGTCGATTTGCCATTCGCGTTGCCAACGGCTGTGGCTGGTATTGCGCTCACATCATTATATGCGCCGAATGGTTGGATTGGGCAGTATTTAGAGCCATTGGGTATTAAAGTAGCATTCACTCCGCTGGGTATCAGCATTGCTCTCGTATTCGTGGGGCTGCCATTCGTGGTGCGTACTGTACAGCCTGTATTAGAAGATATGAACCGCGAATTAGAAGAGGCGGCAGCCAGCCTTGGCGCAACCCGAACACAAATCTTCCTGCTTATATTCTTGCCGCATATTACGCCTGCATTAATGACGGGCTTTGCGATGGCCTTTGCACGTGCATTAGGCGAATATGGATCGGTTATCTTTATTGCGGGTAATAAGCCGATGGTCTCGGAAATCGTTCCGCTGCTTATCATGACCAAGTTGGAACAATATGATCATGCGGGGGCGACTGCGTTGGCGATTGTGATGCTGACGATTTCATTCATTATGCTCTACCTTATCAACGTATTACAAAAATGGGGTCAGACCCGCATGTTGAGGGAGCATTAATGTCGCTTTCTATTCCTCAGCAAAAACGTGCAGGCAAGCCGATTGGCGAAGTGTTATGGGTACGGGTGACACTTATCGCGCTTGCAATACTATTTCTGGCTGCGGTGATTGGCTTGCCGCTAGTGTCTGTTTTTTCTGAAGCACTGCGCAAGGGTGTTGATGCCTATTGGGCCAGTATTATTGAGCCAGATGCGTTATCGGCAATCCGGTTGACATTGTTAGTGGCGGCAATTGCAGTACCATTAAATATCGTATTTGGTATCTGCGCCAGCTGGGCGATTACCAAGTTTGAATTTATGGGTAAGCGTTTGCTGATAACGTTGATTGATTTGCCATTTTCAGTATCACCGGTTATTTCCGGATTAATCTATGCGTTGATGTTCTCTGCACAGTCGGTATTTGGTGCATGGCTTTTGGAGCATGATATCCAATTGCTATTTGCTGTTCCTGCATTGGTTATTGCAACTATCTTTGTGACCTTTCCATTCGTGGCGCGGGAGCTTATTCCATTGATGGAGGAACAGGGCACGGAAGAAGAAGAGGCTGCTATTTTGCTTGGTGCGTCGGGTTGGCGTACTTTTATGACCATTACATTGCCCAATATCCGTTGGGGATTACTGTATGGTGTGTTGTTGTGT
>JAYRWY010000011.1:0-126415 GCA_041917755.1 Alphaproteobacteria bacterium | reverse complement strand
TTTGGCGGGTGACGCTGCCCAACATTAAATGGGGGCTCCTCTACGGCGTGTTGCTGTGCAACGCCCGCGCGATGGGTGAATTCGGCGCCGTGTCGGTGGTATCCGGCCATATCAAGGGTGAGACGAATACCATCCCCTTGCAAGTTGAAATTTTATACAACGAATACAATTTCGTGGCAGCGTTTTCTGTCGCATCCATTTTGACATTATTGGCTGTTCTTACCCTCATCTTGAAACGGTGGGTTGAAAAATACAGCGCAAAAAGCAAACGAGTAGCGACTTAGGGGACGTAGTATGGGTATTAAAGCCATCAACATCAGCAAACGATACAAAGAGTTCGTGGCGCTTGATAATGTAAGCCTTGAGGTTAAGTCAGGCGAACTGGTTGCATTACTGGGGCCATCTGGCTCTGGAAAGACAAGCCTTCTTCGCATTATCTCTGGTCTTGATTTTCCGGATAGCGGGCATGTGGAGTTTGATGGTGCAGAAGCACAGCAAGGCGCGAATAAAGACAGCAATGTGGGCTTTGTATTCCAACATTATGCGCTGTTCAAGCACATGACAGTGTTTGAAAACATTGCCTTTGGTCTACGTGTACGCAATAAAAAAATCCGCCCATCGGAATATAGTATTCGTCGCAAAGTTGTAAAACTTCTCAACCTTGTTCATTTGGAAGCCTTTTGGGATAGATATCCAAGCCAATTATCAGGTGGTCAGCGTCAACGCGTCGCCCTGGCGCGCGCCCTTGCCGTCGAGCCGCAAGTTTTATTGCTGGATGAACCGTTTGGCGCATTGGATGCAAAGGTACGTAAAGAATTGCGCCGATGGATGCGCAAATTACATAACGACATGCACATCACCAGTATTTTCGTGACCCATGACCAGGAAGAAGCCATGGAAGTGGCTGACCGCGTAGTGGTGATGAACAATAGCCGTATTGAACAGGTGGGAACGCCAGAAGAAGTTTATCATTCCCCCGCCAGCGCATTTGTATACGACTTTATGGGCAATTATAACGAGTTTGACGGTTGGAAGGACCGTGATGGACAAATCCATATTGCTGAAACCGATGTGGTAGATAGCCAGGAAGAGCTTGCGCAGGGGCCAGAGGATGAAGAAACCGAGAGCCTGTTATTGCCCGAAAAGCGCAGGATTTTACGCATTCCTGACGGAGCAAAACCAATTAAATTGTATGCGCGTCCGCATGAAATGCTGGTGACCCGTTCGCCGATGGATGCCGACAGCATTCAAGTGAAGGTCATTCATATCAATCCCGCGGGGCCATTGGTGAAAATGGAATTGGAATGCAATAGCAACCGTGTATTACAGGCTGAAGTACCCAAGAGCGTGATTGATAAATTGAACATCAAGCGTGATGAAACGTTGTTTGTTCGCCCCAAAGCAACCAAGATTTTTGAATAATAGTTATTTGGCTTGGAATGCCTCAAAGCCGGCTTTGCGCAAATCGCAAGCAGGGCAAGCACCACAGCCATAACCCCATGCGTGTTTGGTGGTGTGATCACCCTTATAGCAGCTATGGGTTTCATTGATGATAAGATCAACCAGTGGCCGTCCGCCAATGGCTTTCGCCATATCCCATGTTTGCGCCTTATTCACCCACATGAGGGGTGTGTGAATTTCAAATGCTTCACCCATGCCCAAATTAATGGCTTGTTCTAAAGCTTTGAGCGTGTTTTCACGGCAATCAGGGTAGCCTGAATAATCCGTTTCACACATGCCGCCAATGAGATGTTTTGCGCCAATGCGGTAGGCAAGGGCGGCTGCATAATTGAAAAACAGCAAGTTACGTCCCGGCACAAAGGTATTGGGCAGGCCATTGGCATTAAATTTGATTTCGGTTTCACGAGTGAGTGATGTCTCGCTGATTGCGCTGAGAGATTTCAAATCAATCAGCATGTCATTTTTCAGTTTCTTGGCCCATTGTGGAAACAGGGATGGAATCTTGTCCAGAATGGTTTTACGGCAAATCAACTCAATGCTGTGGCGTTGGCCGTAATCAAAGCCAATGGTGTGGACGGTATCAAACCGTTCCAGTGCCCAAGCCAAGCAGACCGTTGAATCCTGCCCGCCGGAAAAGAGGACAAGGGCGGAGCTCATGGGGAATGTGGCCCGAAATAGACGCATTTTTCGTTACCGCTATCGCGGTGGATGGTTACACGGCACAGGGTCGGGAGCTTTGGAGCCAGACGCTTCCATATCCATGCGCAAAGATTTTCCATGGTGGCAGGACCAAGGTCCTTAATATCATCAAGGAATTGGTGTTCTAAGCCATCGCGTACTTCGGTAAACGATTTTTCGAATTGATAGACGTCAATTAGCATACCAGTTTTTGGATCAGGAAGGCCGCGTACGGTAACTTCCGCACGGTAGGAATGGCCATGAATGCGGCGACTGCCTTCTTTTTCTTTTTCGTCAACATTACGGTGCAGGGTGTGGGCTGCATCAAAACGAAATTCTTTACTGAGTTCATACATTATGGAATTCCCATCAATTTATGGGTTTGAAGGCTGACCCGCCAACGGGGATTGTTCAAGCAATATTGAACAGCGAGTTCGGTATTCTTGTCACGGTTTTGTCCATCCATAGGTTGTAACCAGAAATGGTCAAATGGCAAATTTTCAAAATCTGATGGAGATATACCTTGTTGTGGGTATACCAGTTTTAATTCTTTACCGGCTTTTTGTTTGAGTTCTGCATTTGCTTTGGGGCTTACACAAATCCAATCAATGGCATCCGGGGCATGAATGGTACCATTGGTTTCAACAGCAATTTCAAAGCCAGCCTTGTGCATAGCCGCAATAAGGGCATCATCCAACTGCAAGAGCGGCTCTCCGCCTGTGAAGACCACGAGCCGTCGTTCAAGGCTTTTACCCCAGCAGGAGGTGATGGCGCCGCACAAGGCTGCGGCATCGGCGAATTTACCGCCGCCTGAGCCATCGGTGCCGACAAAATCAGTATCGCAGAAGTTACAGATGGCTTCGCTGCGGTCCTCTTCGCGGCCTGACCATAAATTACATCCGGCAAAGCGACAAAACACAGCGGCTCGGCCAGCTTGGCCACCTTCGCCTTGAAGTGTTTTGAAGATTTCTTTGACCGAATAGACCATGATTAGCCACGGCCACGATATGGCGCGACGCCTTGTTCGGGTATCCATACGCCTTTTGGCAAGTTTCCGGTTTGCCAGAACACATCGATCGGGATGCCGCCGCGTGGGAACCAATAGCCGCCTATGCGCAGCCAATGAGGTTTAATGAGTGCTGCGATATCTTTAGCAATGCGCACAGTGCAGTCTTCATGGAAGGCGCCGTGATTGCGGAAAGAAGCAAGGTAGAGTTTTAAGGACTTGCTTTCGACCAGCCACTTATTGGGTACCATGTCGATTACCAGATGGGCAAAGTCCGGTTGGCCTGTTACGGGGCACAAAGAGGTGAATTCTGGCGCGGTAAAGCGTGCGGCGTAATAGGTATCGGCGTGCGGGTTAGGCACTTTCTCCAATACTGCCTCTTCTGGCGATTGGGGAAGGGTGGATTGCTTGCCGAGCAATGTAACCTTTGGGCTGCTTTTGGATTGTTTTTTCATGGCTTTTATTTATGGTTTTTTGCCAATTCATGCAAGGTTTGCTTTGATTTCAAGCCATTAAAGGCCTATTTAGCTATGCAGTAAGTAAGTTTTTGAAAGATTTTCGTGGCCTCAACCCTATTGCTCAGCGTACAGGACGCCGCCATTCAGTATGGCGAAAAGGTTCTGTTTGAAAACCTCTCCTTCTCCATATGTGAAGGGGAGAAGATATGCCTTGTTGGCAAAAATGGTGTGGGTAAGACCACGCTGATGAATATTATTCAAGGCGTAAAAGAATTGGATGAAGGTACGCGTTGGCAACTTCAAGGAACCAGCGTTGGCTATTTACATCAGGAAGTTGATTTTAAGCCAGGACAAACCGTTTACGATTTTGTCTTTGAAGGCCTTAACACGGATAATGAAGACGGGGCACAGGATTATAAAATTGAGATGGTGATTGCGCCATTGCATTTGAATCTTGAAGATAAAATGGCATCGCTTTCAGGCGGGCAGTTGCGTAGAGCCGCACTTGCACGGGCATTAGTTGAAGGCCCGGATATCTTATTGCTGGATGAGCCAACTAACCATTTGGATCTGGAAGTAATTGAATGGCTTGAAACCTATCTCAAATACTACCATGGCGCGATTGTGTGTATTAGCCATGATAAGGCGTTTTTGGGTAATGTGTCGGACAAAGTATTTTGGCTGGATAGAGGCAGGTTGCGTGTATGCCCGAAGGGTTTTAGCCATTTTGAAGAATGGTCTACCCAGTTATTGGAACATGAAGAACGCGAGTTAAGAAACCGCCAGAAGGTTTTAGACCAAGAGGTAGAATGGGCGAGTAGGGGCGTAAAAGCCCGCCGCAAACGCAATGTGCGCCGAGTGGAGTTGATGAAAATTGAGCGTGATAGATTACGCGCCGATAAAAACTCCCTGCAGCGGATGTTATCCAAAATTGAATTTACGCCATTGAAGGAAGAAGAAGTTTCGTCAACCCGCATCGTAGCGGAGTTCTTTAAGGTTCATAAGACTTACGAAGATGGGGATATCAAAAAGGTCATCTTTGATGGCTTTAATTTGCGTATTATGCGCGGTGACCGTATTGGCGTCATTGGCAAAAATGGTTCAGGTAAAACCAGTTTTCTTAAAATGCTGGTTGGAGAACTGGCGCCAGATATGGGTAAGGTCAAACTAATTAAGGATTTGCAATTTTCGTATTTTGATCAAAAGCGTAAAGATTTAAATCCTGAAAACTCCCTGCACAAAACACTGTGCCCTAATGGCAGTGACCATTTGGATGTGATGGGGAAAACCCGCCATATTTGTGGTTACCTGAAAGACTTTATGTTTGATCCCAAAATGGTTCACCATGCGGTAGGCACATTATCCGGCGGACAAAAAAACCGGTTATTGCTGGCCAAGATTTTGGCTAATCCCGGCAGCCTTCTGATTCTCGATGAGCCCACCAACGATTTGGATATGGATACGTTGGACATGCTGGAAGATATTTTGGCGGGCTATACCGGCACCTTGATTGTGGTTAGCCATGACCGTGATTTCCTCGACCAGACGGTCAGCAAGATGTTGGCTTTTGAGGGGAATGGCCATGTGGAAGGCATTATCGGCGGGTATCAAGACTATGTGATGTTCAAACAAAAGCGCGATGCCAAAAAGCCAGTCCCCGAAGCAGAGGCAGAAAAACCAAAAGCCAAGCAGGCAGTGAAAGTTGAGCCAGTTGAAGAAAAGCCGGCAAAGCCTGCAGTTAAGCTATCCTACAAGCATCAATATGAATGGGAACGATTGCCGGATAAAATTGCATCATTGGAAAGTGAAATTGCAGATTTAAATACATTGCTTACAGATGCTGATTTTTATGCGCGTGATGTGGATGCATTCCATGAAGCAACTAAGCGCCATGCGGCGGCCACCCAAGAGCTTGCAAATGCCGAACAACGTTGGCTTGAACTGGACGCATTATTGTCGGCATAAAAAAAGTCACCTTTCAGGGATTACCCAAAAGGTGACTTCTGTAATTACTTAGTCCACTAAATTAGTGAGCAACCGCAGGAGCTGGTGCCTTAACCGGTTGCTGAGCCTTCATGGCTGCTGGTGCCGCTGGCGCAGCTGTAGGCGCTGCTTTGGTTTCATGGGCAGGTTTTTCAGCTTTCTTTGCGCCGGTCTTTACTTCAACCTTTTCAGCATTCATGCCGTATTCAATCGTTACTTTGTCACCAACTTTGGCATCGACCGGAACTTCGGTCGCGCCGGTGCGCGCCAATTCCCACTTTTCTTTGCCTTTTTGAACAACAATTTTACTGTCGGTCAATTCAAGGATTGGGCCAGTTACTTGGTATGCAAATGCGCTTGATGCACTTGCAACTGCAAATACTGCGGCGAGGGTGATGGCGTTAAGCTTGGTCATAGTGAGGCTCCATAGTTGGGTGATACAGTAAGGACTGTGATGCCAAGAATCTTGACCCTAATTAAGGCAAGTTCATGGCATTCACTTGGTATCATCTTGATATGAAGTGCGACGTCTTATCCGCGTTTTTTAGCAAACGAGCGTGGCTTACCGCCTGCTGAATCACGGTTTTTACCGAAAGCAGGCTTGCCAAAAGAGGGCTTACCAAAGTTCGGCTTGCCGCCCTTGGCTCCCGACTTGCCGAATGGTTTTCTTTCGCCGTCGCGCTTTTCAAAACGGGTATCGCCGCGACGATCATCGCTTTTGCGGTTGTCGTTACCAAAACGGCGATCTTTGTCGAAGGGCTTCTTGCCAAAGGGTTTGCGTTCGCCGCCCTCAGCACGATCGAAACTGCGCTCTTTGTTGAAAGGTTTTTTACCAAATGGCTTACGTTCACCAAAAGGTTTGCGTTCATTGTCGTCACGTTCAAAGCTGCGCTCTTTGTTGAACGGCTTTTTACCAAATGGCTTGCGTTCGCCAAAGGGTTTGCGTTCATTGTCGTCACGTTCAAAGCTGCGCTCTTTGTTGAACGGCTTTTTTCCGAATGGTTTACGTTCGCCAAAGGGTTTGCGTTCACTGTCGTCACGCTCAAAGCTGCGTTCTTTGTTGAATGGCTTTTTAGCAAATGAACGAGGCGCCGAGTTTTCGTTATCGCCTTCTGGTTTGTTTACAAATGGCTTTTTGACAAAATCACGCTTTTTATTGAAGTCGCGTTCGCCGCTTTCTGCGCGATCGAAGCTACGTTCTTTATCAAAAGGCTTTCTACCAAAGGGTTTGCGATCGCCAAAGGATTTGCGTTCTCCACCTTTGTAGCCGCCACCTTTGCCTTTATAGCCGCCGGATGAGCCGCGTTTTTCGTAGTTACCGCTAGAGGATTTACCCTGTTTTGCATTCGGGTTTAATAAACGTTCGATTGCAAACCATTTACGTGATTCAGATGGCGCCACAAAGCTAACTGCTTGTCCCTTTGCGCCTGCACGGCCAGTGCGTCCGATGCGGTGGATAAAATCTTCCGGTGCTTGTGGAAGATCATAATTAATAACGTGTTCAATGTGCGGAATATCAAGCCCGCGTGCAGCCACATCGGTTGCTACAAGAATGCGGTATTTTTGATCGCGGAATGCGCGGGTCACTTTTTCACGTTTATGTTGGCGCAGATCACCGTGCAACGCATCGGATTCATGATCGTCACCGCGTAAGCGTTTTGCAAGACGGTCGGCACCATATTTGGTTTTAACAAAAATAATGACACTGCCGTTGCGTTCGCCGAGTTCACGAATGAGATGTTCGTATTTTTTACCGTCATCGGTTTCAACAACCTTGAGTTCTACATTGGTAGCCGTCTGGTTGGTTTCACCCATTGAAATGCGAACCGGATTGTTAAGGTAACGGCCAGCCAGCTTGATGATTTCATGTGGCATGGTTGCCGAGAACATCAGGGTTTGACGTTGTTTTGGCATTTTTTCGATGATGGTTTCAATTTGAATACCAAAGCCCATATCCAACATACGGTCGGTCTCATCAAGCACCAGAACTTCTGCATGGGATAGTTTGAGTGTGCCGCGTTTCAAATGGTCGTTTACGCGGCCTGGCGTGCCAATAATCACGCGAGGTTTTTTCTGAAGCTGGTTAAGTTGCTTGCCCATGGAATCACCGCCAATTAGTAGAGCGGAGCGTAGACCAGAACCATTGGCCAAATCGTTGACTGCTTTTTCGACCTGTGCGGCTAATTCCCGGGTTGGCAATAAAACGATAGCAGTTGCTTGCGGGTGTTCAAATAGTTTGGCGAGTAGTGGAATGGCAAAGGCCGCTGTCTTGCCTGTACCGGTCTGGGCAGTACCTAAAATATCCTTGCCTTCAAGGGCAGGGGGTATGGCTTCGGATTGGATCGGGGTGGCGGTGGTGTAGTTAAGTTTTTCGATGGCAAGCTGAAGGGCTTGCGGCAAGGCAAAGTCTTTAAAAGATGACATGGGTATTCTTTCTTAAAATCGAGATCAGCACATATGCGTGCGCGGGGCGGTTCGGATTGAACTGCACCTAGTGACCACTGTGTTAAAGAGCCAATTTCGAAAACTGCGGCATCATGCCCAGCTTTAAAGGCTCAGTTTGTCTAAAGGACAGCACAGCATCTAATATCAGAAAAGGCGGTCATCTAAGTCAAACGATGGTGTGGTTATAGAAGCCTGTAATTAAAAGCGCAACAAAAAACCCACCCTGAAAAGGGTGGGTTTTGTTCATTATTCCGCAAATATGCGTATAATTATCAGCAATTACTTGCCAACTGCTTCTTTAAGTTCCTTAGCAGCGCGGAAAGCAATCTTCTTCTTTGCTGGGATGGAGATGGTTTCTCCGGTGGCTGGGTTGCGGCCCATACGAGCAGCGCGCTTGCGAACTTGCAAGATGCCGAGGCCAGCCATGCGAACGCGGTTGCCCTTCTTAAGGTTCTTAACGAGGGAAGCTACAAGGCCTTCCATCAGGGTGTTGAGGGTCTTCTTTGGCATATCGTTCTTTTCAGCCAATTCAGCTGCGATTTGCTTCAGAGTTACGGTTGGTTGTGTTGCAGTAGCCATGAGCAGGGGTCCTGTTTTTTAAGGGTTCGAAGTGATGAAATAGTGTTCGTTCAGTATGGCGTATTTATAGGGTTTTATTGAACATCCTAGAATCACGCCACTGAACGAATGAATTCTCAGCACCTTTAAACACCTTTGTCGATAGCATTTTTTGCAATTCGTGCAAAAAAATGCATAAAAATGCCTTTGAAATGGGCTTAATCCACAGATATCTAAAAATGACATGCAAAAAACCCTTAATTTATCGGGGTTTGCAGCATGTCCGAATTTGTTGGAGCCGGATTAATTCGAATCCCAAGCGGTAGATTCAATTCATCATAAGCGGTGGTTATCGATGCGCCGCATTTGTTTTTCAGGTCTGCTTTTGCCAGTACCAGACTGTATTGGCGCAAAGCTGAACGGGTGTGGTGATAGCGTGCGCATCACGAAATTCGACAATTGCACGTTGCACATCTTTAACTAGCACATCATGTCCGCAAAATAATCCGCCCGTTTTCAATTTGGGATACCATGCGGCTATGTCGCTGCGCACTGCATCATATGAGTGATCGCCATCAATAAAGAGATAATCGTAAAAATTATCTGGAACGGTGCGTGCAAAATCAACTGAAGGCATGCGATGCAGCGTGACGCGGCCAGGAAACGCCGAAAAGTTTTTCAAGGTCAGGGCATGGAATGTATCCATCATGGGTTGGTCCATGCCGCCATTGGGATCGTCGTAAGCTGTAAAAGGATCAACTGCATCAATATGTGCGATGTTGGGGCAATCTTCGAGAAAGCGGGCAATGTTCTCGCCGCGGCAAACGCCGATTTCAAGACCTTTAATGGCAGGGCCTAGCTTTTGCAAAAGCGGTATTAGCCCGATGGCAGATATATAATGTTTATCCCACAGACCTTCGGCCTTTAATTCGGCGACGGACAACGTATCTTCTCGGTTCAGTTTTAAAAGGCCGCTCATCGCTTTGTACCGTCGTTTGACTGATTAGGGCCATGGAAGTGGTGCATCATGCGATGCAGGAATGGAGCAAGGACAACGCCGGTGACACTTATAAGTATAAGGCCGCTGAAAAGTGCATACGCAGAAGCAAATAGTTTAGAGGCGTCATCCGGCATTGGAGAAACCGCCCCCATGCCGCCTAAAATCATCGAGGCTTCAAGAATGGCATCAACCCATTTCAGGCCTGCAATAAAGTGGTAGCCAATGACTCCGGCTGCTAAGGCCGTTGCGATAATAAAGAAAGCGAGCCAAGCGGTGTTGGCGATACGCAGTAACCATTGCCTTTGGGGCAGAACCGCTTCTGTTTTGTGTTCAAATTTCAATAGCCGTTTGGGCATAAAAAAACTCCCCGGAATTTTGGTTCCGAGGAGTTTATCAGAATCTTTTCTAAAGGCTTATACAGCTTTAAGATTTACAGCTGATTCTTTGCCTTTTTGTGTGGCGATTTCGTATGAAATCTTTTGGCCTTCACGAAGACCATCCATGCCAGCGCGTTCAACAGCGGTAACGTGAACAAACACGTCGCGGCCACCTTCGTCTGGTGTGATAAATCCATAACCTTTTTGGGCGTTGAACCATTTTACGGTACCTGATGGCATAGTGTACTCCTTCTTGCCAGTTTAGTTTTGCTTTAAGGGCAGATGCCCCAAAAGTTTGTCAAAGTCGTACGGCAAGATAGTAGTATCTAGGCGGTAGTCTTAAGGCAAACGTGAATGGTCTTTTACCCCAAAACCCTTAACTCTGGCAAGCCTATTCGCTTATGGGGTTGATTTGGGCCAAGTCTTTACTGCATAACTTGGAAGCTCGCATTTGCGAAAAGCGGAGAAACGGCAATGAAACAAGTGGCTTACGCACAAACCATGGAGAGCCCTTTGGGCGTATTGACCCTGCTAGGTAATGGCAAGGCGTTGACGGGTATCCGGATTGCCGACAAGCCGGTGGCTGATAAAGCGCAGCTTTCAATGGGGGCGCATGATGCAGTTTTGGCAAAGGCCAAATCGCAACTGAAAAAATATTTTGCAGGCGAGTTATCGCAATTTGATTTGCCGCTTGATGCGCATGGGACGCCATTCCAGAAAAAAGTCTGGCGTGCATTATCAAAAATTCCATTTGGAAAAACCGCAAGCTATAAAGATGTTGCGGAAATGATTGGTAACCCAAAGGCGTGCCGCGCAGTGGGGACAGCGAATGGCAAAAATCCACTATGCATTGTTGTTCCCTGTCACCGCGTTATTAGTAATGACGGGTCTCTTGGCGGATATACCGGCGGGCTATCAAAAAAACGCTATCTCCTCTCACTGGAATCTGATGCACGATGAATAACGTTGAACGTATGAAATTGCCCATTCCAGATGGTGTAGATAAAGTATTGTTGCATTCTTGCTGCGCGCCTTGTTCGGGCGAAGTAATGGAAGCGATGGTGGCCAGCGGCCTGGACATTACGATTTATTTTTATAACCCCAATATTCATCCCCGCGAAGAATACGAGCTGCGCAAGCAAGAAAATATCCGCTTTGCAAAAAAAATGAATATTCCCTTCATCGATGCCGATTATGATGTCGATAATTGGTTTGAGCGCGTGAAGGGCATGGAGTGGGAAAAAGAAAAGGGTAAGCGTTGTACGGAATGCTTTGATATGCGGTTTGAACGCACTGCACTCTATGCCCATGAACACGGGTTTAATCTTTTTACTTCATGTCTTGGTATCTCGCGTTGGAAAGATATGAACCAGATTAACGGATGTGGGCACCGCGCCGCAGCACGTTATGAGGGGTTGTCATATTGGGACTATAACTGGCGCAAACAAGGTGGCGCAGAGCGTATGATTGAACTTTCCAAGCGTGAGCATTTTTATCAGCAGGAATATTGCGGTTGCATTTATAGTTTGCGCGATACAAATAAGCGTCGGCGTGAGCATGGCGAAGAAAACATCAAATTAGGCGTGATGTACTACGGCAAAGAGCCAGCTAAAGAAAATGCCGCTTAGCCGTGCTTGCTGTGAAATGCAGCTGCGGTATTTATAATCTCATCTAGGCTGTGGGTTGGTTTCCAGCCAAGTACTTGCTGGGCTTTAGTAGCATTTGCAACCAGATAGGCGGGATCACCGATGCGTCGTGGACCTTCATGAACCATGAAATCTTTGCCGGTTATCTGTTTAACGCTGCTGATGACTTGTTTGATGCTGTACCCACGACCAGTGCCCAGGTTAAACACATCGCTTTTACCACCGCCCAATAAGTGTTCGAGCCCTTGGATATGAGCCTGTGCTAAATCTTCCACATGCACATAATCACGAACGCATGTGCCGTCCGGCGTTGCGTAATCTGTTCCGTTTAATGTGAATGGTGTTCCACGCGCGCCTTGAGCCGCCAGTATGGTATTGGGAATAAGATGAGTTTCTGGCTCATGCATTTCTCCTATAGCGGCAGATTTATCAGCGCCGGCTGCATTGAAATAACGGAAGATAACACTCTTTAGGCATGGAAATAACGAGATGCGCAATTCAGGATAGGCGTAATCAAGACTAAGGGCGCGTTTGCTCAGTTCATCAATAAACGCATCGGATGCTTCCAGACGATTAGATAGACCTTGGAGGGTAATTTCGCATGCAAGTTTGGTCATGCCATAGGGATTGATGGGGGCAAGCATATCGTCTTCTGTCAATGGGCGCGCCTCAATGGGGTTGCCATATACTGCTGCCGTGGATGAAAAAACAACATGACGCAGATTGCCGTGCTCGAGCGTTTTAAAAAAACGCATTACTTTGTAAAAATTATTTTCCCAATACATTTCTGGATTGGCGACGGATTCAGCAACATCAATAAGTGATGCAAAACAGATGGCGGCAACAGGTTTATATTTTTTTATAATGCCAAGTACTGTGTCTGTATCGCCAATATCAGCAACTTCAAGCGGGCCCCATTGTACGCTGGCACGGCGGAATGCCTCCACGCGCGGCGATGGGCTGGTCAGCCGGTCAATGGTGATAGGCGTGTAGCCCTTTTCAGCTGCCAACTTGCAAAAATGACTACCGATATATCCGGCGCCGCCTGCAACAAGGATAGTTTGTGACATAGTTGAAATGCTCTCTAATAACACTAGACTTAATAGGCGGATTGTATGAGAAAGAACCCATCTAATCTATATAAAATATGGAATTCGTCATGGAACCAAACGTCGCTGACACCAAAATCCCCGTAACTGTGCTGACCGGATATCTCGGTGCAGGCAAAACGACCTTGTTAAATCGTATTTTATCGGAGCCGCACGGCAAAAAGTATGCCGTGATTGTGAATGAGTTCGGGGAAATTGGTATCGATAATGATTTGATTGTCGATAGTGATGAGGAAGTATTCGAGATGAATAATGGTTGCATCTGCTGCACAGTGCGCGGCGATCTTATTCGTATTATAAGCAATCTGATGAAGCGTAAGGGTAGCTTTGACGGGATTATTGTTGAGACCACAGGGCTTGCGGACCCTGCGCCTGTTGCTCAAACATTCTTTGTTGATGAAGATGTGGCTCGACGCACGAAGCTGGATGCGGTGGTGACAGTGGTGGATGCCAAGCATTTGTCTGCCCGACTGAATGATAGCAAAGAAGCCGTGGAGCAAATTGCATTTGCGGATGTTATCTTGCTCAATAAAACGGATTTGGTGGATGCCAAAGCATTGGCTGAACTGGAAAATACTATCAAGATTATTAACCGTTTTGCGCCAATTTATCGCACTGAGCGTTCCAGTATTGCATTGGATAAAATTCTAAACCGCGGTGCATTTGATCTAAGCCGTATTTTAGAAGCTGATCCGCATTTTTTATGCAACCATTCCCATGAAGAAGGCCACGTACATGATGAGCATTGCGGACATGATCATGCGCATGAGCATACCCATGAGCATCATCAACATGAAGAAACGCATACCCATTATGAAGGGATCAGCAGCATTTCATTACAAAGCGATAAGCCGCTTGATACAGACAAATTTGATGCGTGGATTAGCGATGTGTTGGCTAATAACGGTCAAAATATCTTGCGTTCAAAAGGCATATTAAATTTAGCTGGTCAGAATGATCGTTTTGTTTTCCAAGCCGTGCACATGGTCAAGGAAGGCGGCTTCCAACGCCCGTGGAAAGCTAATGAGAATAAAAATAGCCGATTGGTATTTATTGGCCGTGATTTGCCAGTGAATGAATTACAAAAAGGTTTTGCGGCCTGCGCGGCTTAACCAGCATCCAGTACTGTTTTTACAAGCGGTATGGTGATGGCGCGGTTATGCGCCAACGATTGCTCGTCTAGCTGTCTGACGGTTTGTTCGATGATCGCGCCGTCGCGCGCTATACGCGTAATAATGAAATTCAGTACTTCTTCACTAACGCGCAGTTGCCTATCCTTGAAATGTTTTAGCAATAATCCTGCGACCAACATATCATCTGGCATGTCGATTTGGGCAACGGGCAATGCCAGTAAGCGCGAACGTAAATCTGCTAATGTTAATGGCCATTGGCTGGGCGGGGTGGTTGCAGTAATAAGTAGCGGGATACGTTTTTCTTTAATGGTGTTGAGCAAATGAAACGCGGTTTCCTGTGTGCCAGCATCCCATAGCGTGCGGTCTGCATCCTCCCACAGTACAGCGCCAGATAGAGCTGCAATAGCGGTTTGCGTGATATTGAATAATTGTGCTTTGTAGCGTTGTTGCCAGATACGCGCCAAATGACTTTTACCTGTTCCCTTTGCACCAAGTAACAGTGCAACATCCGCGCCGCCCAAGAAGCTGGCAGCAATTTGATTGCTGGGGGTTATTAGAAAATCTTCTTCGCCCATGCTGGGATCAACAGGCAAGGCAAGCGGAATTTGCACAGAAGGATTTTTCTGAGCGCACATCAATTAATGACCTGATGATGGGATGGGGCTAAAATACTTGCTACGACGGTATTGGCGCAAGCCCAGACGGATAAGAATGGCGATGGTGCCAGCAAAAGGAACGGCAACAATCACACCCAATAAGCCCAATAATTTGCCACCAGCCAGAACCGAAAAGATAATCCAGACGGGATGTAGGCCAACACGGTCGCCAACCAGTTTGGGTGTGAGGAAATAGCCGTCAAGAATTTGGGCAAATGCAAATATTCCGGCGACTATCGCTATCTCGCCGGCTGTGTCAAATTGAATAAACGCCATGATCAAGCTGGCGATAATGCCGGTGAGTGTTCCGACAATGGGGATGAAGGATAAAAAGCCACTGATGAGGCCAATCACCATGCCATATTTCAGTCCAGCAAGGCTGAGCGCGATGCTGTAATAGGTAGCCAGAGCCAGACTGACCATCGCTTGCCCGCGGATAAAGCCTGCAATCATGCTATCAATATTGTTGAGTTCCCTACGAATAGTGGGCGCATGACGGACGGGCAGATAACCATTCACCTTGGATAGCATTTTGGTCCAGTCACGCATGAGATAAAATGCAACAACGGGCGTTAGTACAATCAGTGCTAAAATATCAAGCAACGCCATGGAGCCAGTAACGACTTGCCCCAGGAATTGTCCTAAAAATTTAACGATGTCATTTCCATATTGGCTAAATGCATCTTGCAGTTTTGCCATGTCTACGGTTGGGACATGTTCCAGAACATCTTTTAACCGTGGCCATAATTCCTTTTGCAGGGTATCGACATAGCCCGGCAATGAATGGACGAGTTCGATGACCTGAGCTTGGATAATTGGTGACAGCAAAAGCGTTGCGGTGGTTATTAAGGAAATAAATAATAACAGCACAATTGATGCACCAAGCCAGCGTGGCGCACCAATTTTACACATTGCGCTGACGATGGGATTAAGAAAATAGGCAATAGCCAATGCCAGCACAAAGGGAGTGAGTACGCCTGAAAGCAACCACAAGATGGCACAAAAAGCCAGAATAGCGAGTAGCCAAAACCGTACGTGATAATCAGATTGTGGTTGTTGGTAAGTCATGCAGGGTGCGTTCGATAATTATTGTTGGAAACGTTGATTGTCATTGGGGTCTTGGATTTGGATATCTTGTTGTTGGTCTGGCAGCAATTCGGGTTGACCAACGGGTTGAATTTGAGCTGGCGGGATTTGCCCTGGAACCATCTGTCCTGGAACCATTTGTCCGGGTGCCATTTGAGGGGCTTGGCCTTGGGGTTGAGTTGGGTAAACCGTTCTGAATACAGGTTGACCAGTGGCGCCATTAATCACTTGGGGTTGGCCAGTGCTGCTTAACATATATGTGCCATCGGGCGGGTTGGTTGGCATGATTTGCATGTTGCGTGTGGTCAGGGCCTGGTCAAGCTGTGACTGTGCGCCACTGTAATCAATTTGCACAACCGCGCGATAGCGGTTCATGCGCAATACTTCAAGATTGGCGATGCCTGGTACGCCTTGCAATGCTTCGCGCTTGGCTGCCCATTCTTCCATGTTTGCAAAAGGCACCGTCAGCATCACGCGAAGGAACTGCCCAGCCGTAGGCGCCGTTGCAGTCGTTGTTGTGGGGCTATTTACGCCTGTCACATTTTGAGTAGTCACAATCGGCTGCTGCGAGGTTTTAGCAACATTATCCCGCCATGCGTTTATCGAGTTCATGACGCTCGCTTGCAGCCATTCCATATCTTTCCGGTTTGGTTGTGCAGGAACCGGCATAACAATGGTACCTAACATTTTTCCTTGAACATCAAAGCGTGCAAGTTGAACAGATAGAGTCTGGTTAGATTGGGGCATGTTGTTGTTGGCCATCAATACTGCAACCAAAGCTCCGCGCGCTTGATATTTACGCATGATACGCGTGAGTGGGAGGTTGAGGCCTGCCAACGCTTCATTGGCGTTAATGGCGCCAACATCTTCAACGGTGCCTTCTGGTATAATCAAATCAGGCGCGGGTCTATCGGAAAGGACATAATCCCATGCGCGGTGCCACGGCGTTTTTTCTTCCCATAGAATACTGCGGTCAGGGGCACGCAAGATAGGCAAAATCAGTATGCGTTCAGGTGGCATGGTGGTTGCGCTGAGAGCTTCAATGCCATCACGCTTTTTGGGTCTGTTATATGGATCATCGGATACCTCAATGCCATTTTTGCCAAGTAGTGCAGCAGTTGCCTGAGGTTTGAAGTGATAGGTCAGTGTCGCCGAGTAACGCGTTCCGGACGCGCGTTCGGATTCAACTTCAAAACTTTTTACCAGTTTTGCAATTTGCGCTTCATCGTACATTTTTATTTTTTCATCATCGGTCAAACTTTTGGCGAGCGCCAAAAATGCTGTTTGTTGACCAAGGGTGAACGCCTTATCGCGTGCCTTCATGGACGTTTCTGCCGTGACATCAACTTTTACGCCGTGTACGGTATAGGGATCATCGGTTGAAACTTCGCCATTCGAGGTATCGCTTACTGCAGGTTCAATTTTTGAAACTGCTGCTGGCACTGGGGCATCTTTTGGTACGGGCACAGCTTTAGCCGCCGGCGCAGTGTTGGCCGGAGCAGAAGAAACGGTAGGCAGCGGAGAGGTGGATGCTGCATGAGCAAGCCCAGCCCCCGTCATGGGAGCCAGTAAAAACAGCAGAAAAATGAAGGTAAAACGTAGCATTGGCAAAAGTCACAACCTTAGGTAAAAGAGGCACTTATCATATCTAAGTTTGTGGCAATTTCTAGTAATTATAACAGGACAACCATGACAAGCCCCAACCCCAAAGGCGCACCTCAAGATGCTTATGCCAAAGCCGGCGTTAATATCGATGCTGGAAATGAGCTAGTTCGTAGGATTAAGCCACATGCAAAATCTACGGCGCGTCGCGGGGCAGATGCCGGGTTGGGTGGCTTTGGTGCCTTTTTTGACATCAAGGCAACGGGATACAAAGACCCATTAATCGTCAGCAGCAACGACGGCGTGGGTACAAAACTGAAAATTGCATTGGAGACCGGATTGCACGATGGCATCGGCATTGATTGTGTGGCGATGTGCGTGAATGATTTGGTTGTAAGCCGTGCGGAGCCGTTGTTCTTTCTGGATTATTATGCGTGCGGAAAACTGAATGTCGATGTGGCTGAGCGTGTGATTGCCAGCGTGGCCGAAGGATGCAGACAAGCAGGCGCTGCACTGGTTGGCGGCGAGACGGCAGAATTGCCAGGACTTTATGCCGAACATGATTATGACCTTGCCGGTTTTTCTGTTGGTGCGGTTGAGCGTGACGAAGTCATCACCGGTAAAGATGTAAAAGCCGGAGATGTTGTTATCGGTTTGATGTCCAATGGTGTGCACAGTAATGGCTATTCACTGGTGCGCAAAATTGTCAAAGACGGTGGTCATGACTATATGAAGCCTGCGCCATTTGAAAAAACAGTTTCACTTGGCGAGGCATTGCTTCGCCCAACACGCATTTACGTAAAGCCATTATTGGCGTTATGTAAGGTAGTTTCTGTTCATGCGATGGCGCACATTACCGGTGGCGGATTACTTGAAAATATTCCGCGCGTTTTACCAGATGGTTTGGGCGTTACCATTAATTGTACATCATGGGGGTTGCCGCCTGTATTCAAATGGTTGGCATCAGAAGGTAAAATCCCTGCTCAAGAAATGGTGCGTACGTTTAACTGCGGTATTGGGATGGTCGTTGTGGTGGCTGCAGAAAATGCAGCAAAGGCGCAAGCCAATCTGAGTGCTGCCGGTGTAGACAATGTTGTTATTGGTAAAGTGGAAGCGCGCGGCACAACAGACGAGCAAATGCGTTTTGAAAAAATTGAGGCGTTATGCGCAAACTAAAGCTCGGCGTACAAATTTCAGGGCGCGGAAGTAATCTGCAGGCATTGATTGATGCTTGCACAGATAAAAACTTTCCCGCTGAAATCGTGTTGGTGATTTCAAATATCCCTGAAGTAGAGGGATTGAATAAAGCCAAGGCCGCAGGAATTCCAACACTCACCATACCCCACAAAGTATATGCCACACGAGAGGCGTTTGAAATTGCATTGGATGAAGCGCATCAGAAAGCTGGTGTTGAACTCATATGCAATGCAGGCTTCATGCGTATCATATCGCCGTATCTGATTAATAAGTGGCGCGGGCGGATGATTAATATTCATCCATCGTTATTGCCGTCATTTCCCGGATTGCACACCCATCAGCGGGCGTTGGATGCCGGGGCATTGTTTTCCGGATGTACTGTTCATTACGTTGAAGAAGAGGTGGATGCGGGCGCAATGATTGTGCAGGCGGCGGTACCAATTCTTGCAAATGATACGGCAGATAGCCTGGCGGCACGGGTACTGAGCTATGAGCATCAGGCATATCCATATGCAGTCAAGTTGATTGCTCAGGGCGATGTTGCCTATAAAGACGGTAAAATAATCAGAAAGCACACAGATTCTATTGCGCCAAAAGGCCTCTTGAATCCTGCATAACTATCTAGAAAAATGGCTCTTTAAAATTTGGAGGATATCATGAGTTCACATGCACAGCCAACTGAGCAACAATTAAAGCCGATGGTTGAAGACGGCAAAAAGCTTTGGTCGACCTTTACTAAAGCTGCAGCAGTTGGCGTTATCAGCGTGATAGTGCTGCTTTCATTGATGGCTGCTTTTTTAATAAAGCACACCTAGTTTGGAACCGCCATTTTCACCAACGGTTTGGGTAGTCACCGACGGCAAAGCAGGCATGGAAAGCCAATGCGTTGGCCTTGCCGAGGCGCTTGGCTTGAAGCCAGTTATCAAACGTGTGCGTTTGCGAAAGTTTTGGCGTGATTTTAGCCCGTACGCAAATATCTTCACGCGTATGGCGTTCAGCCGCAAGGGCGACAAGATACAGCCACCTTGGCCGGATATGGTGATTGCTACAGGAAGGCAAAGTATTATTCCCGCGCTGCACATCAAGAAGATGAGTGGCGGAAAAACATTTCTGGTGCAAATTCAAAACCCCGCCATACCGACATCTTATTTTGATATGGTGATTGTGCCAGAACACGACAAGCTGGAAGGTAAGAACGTGGTATCAGTGCAGGGCGCATTACACCGCGTAACGCCTGACATACTTAAAGCCGAGGCTGCCAAATGGGCGCCGCATTATGCGCATTTGCCGCGCCCCTATGTCGCTGTGTTACTTGGTGGATCAAATGGTGTGTTCAGGCTAGACCCACCCGTGATGATGCAGCTTGGCTCGCAATTGGCAATGCTATCCAAAAATGAAAAAGCAAGTTTGCTGGTTACGCCATCAAGACGCACAGGTGATGCAAGCATGGTACTGTTGTCAGCCCTGCTGCATGATTGTTCACATACTATTTGGGATGGTAAGGGCGATAACCCATATTATGGTATGCTCGGACTTGCAGATGCGATTGTGGTGACGTGTGATTCAATCAACATGATTTCTGAGGCATGCCGCACAGGTAAGCCTGTTTATGTGGCGCAGTTGCCAGGGCATTCTGACAAGTTTTCTCATTTTCATGAGCGGCTATTGTCGGAAGGACGTATCCGGATATTTGACGGTAGTTTTGCGCCTTCGGATTCATGGAAGGCGCAGCCGCTTGATGAAATGACGCGCGTGGCGGGAATTGTTCGTGCTGCGTTTGCGACAAAAAATACATGATTTCAGTAACTTAGCCTGCGACAATATGCACGTGATGAAATGTCCTGGTCGTGATTATTCATATGTGTACCAATTCTGTACTGAATAATCTTCAAGGACATTTATGCTAAACTATGACGCTTTAAACGCCGCGCCAGTAACGCGCCATCCTTATCCGTTCATGATTGTCCCTGGATTTGTGGATAACCAGACATTGCAAGCAGTTGAAAAAGACTTTCCTGAAATTTCGAAACCAGGAAGTTTTCCATTAGAGACATTGCGGTTTGGAAAAGGCTTTGAGGCCTTTATGCGCGAGCTACGCGGAAACGAGTTCCGTAAAGCAGTGGAAAGCAAACTTGGCATCAATCTTGATAAGCGTCCAACCATGATTACGGTGCGCGGCCAAGCCCGCGCGCGTGATGGTAAAATTCATACCGATAGTAAGACCAAGCTTGTGACAGTACTTATTTATCTAAATGGCAAATGGGAGGCGCCTGGTGGTCGTCTGCGTATGCTGCGTGGGCCTGATAATTTGAATGATTATATTGCAGAGGTTCCGCCATCAGAAGGCACGCTGCTGGCTTTTATTAATACCCCCGATGCATGGCATGGCCATGAGCCATTTGAAGGTCAGCGCCGTTCTATTCAGCTAAATTGGGTCACAGATCAAGGGGTTGTGATACGCGAGCGCTTGCGGCACAGTGTATCGGCATTTTTCAAACGCCTTAAATCCAAATAACGCCAGACATCATCCATGCCCATCCAAATTGAAACGTTTAGCAATATCCATGGCGGTAATGCCTTTTTTAAAGCCATTAGCCATCCGTTGGTTGCCACAAAGGTCAGCGCGTTACTTGCCGAATTATCCAAGGGCAAAGTGGCAATTTATGACCCCATGGCGCAGGTGGAAGCGTTTACGCAGTTCTATGACATTACAAAACTGCCTGTTGTTGGATATTACATTCAGAATATCGAGAAGAAAGCATCTGCATTTGCGGGCCAAGCAGCGCAACTTATTACGGCAATCACCAAAACAAATGCGACGCATCTTTTTGTAACCGCGTTTGATGCGCAGAAAATGGTAGATCATATCCGCCATTTATTGCCAGTTAATATCAAGATTGTATCGTTTGATGATTTAAAGCTGCCAGCTGAAATGCTGAGCGATAAATCACGCTACCTCACGCCGCTTAATTTTTCGACCAACTTTGTTTTTTTCCGTGACAGCGCAGGCCATCACACCCGGTTGGTCAGCGCCAATTACTGGGGCGGGTATGGCGCAAAGGATGTGCAGTTCTGGTGCCGTTTATACGATGGCAGCGGGGCAGTTTTGGCAGAATGGACTGAAAAAGCTGGCGGTGCGCAGAGTGCATTTATTTTAGATAGTGCTGAAATAAGAAAGCGTTTCAAATTGCCGGAGTTTACGGGCCAGTTATTTGTTCATGCGTTTAATATCGCCGGGCACGATATTGTAAAATATGCCCTTGATACCTATGGCGATGCTGATGATGTGCTGTCATGTACACATGATGCAAATTCATGGCCATCTGACCTTTATGCCGGGTTGCCAGCGTCAGATACAGGCGAGGATGTGGTGTTGTGGGTACAAAACAGCCAGCCATTCCCAATTCCTGCCGGTGAGGTGGGAATGAATATTATGGGCGAGAGCGATATCATTCGCCTTGCTGAGCCTATTGCGCCGTTTGCAGTCTACCGTCTATCGGTGAGCAAGCTATTGCCCAAGGCAAAATGGCCGCAGCAAGTAGAGGTACATTCAGGTAAATATTTTGTGCGCCCACGTTATGAGGTGTTTCAGGCCAACGGTCGCCAGCGCATTGCCCATGTGAATGTGGAACGCAGTGATTTGAAGCCAGACCCGATGCTTAGCCAAATTAGTGCCGAGATGGGGAAGGGATACATTCTTCCATCGCCAATATTGCCACTAGACCGCTTTAATAGCTTGATTTTGCCAACACCGATGGCAACAGATCAACAACATCTTCCGCTTGCTGCGCTCATTTATGACGCGAATGGCACAAAGGTGACGGAATATGCGTTTGGTAATCTGCCACGCAATCATGCACATCTTTTGGATGTGAAAGCCGTATTGAAGCAAAACAATGTCACGCTGCCATCAGGCCGGGGCCATGTGGAGTTGGTTTATGATTTCAAGGCTGGCAAGGAAGCAGATGGATGGCTTCATGGCCTGTTCCGTTTTGTCGATGAGCATAATGGCCATGTTGCCGAAAGCAGCTTTGGCGGGCATATGTTTAATACGGTGCTGACCTATAAGAACGAGCCGCAAAGTTATGTTGGCCGTGCGCCCGGTCTTTCCACCCGTTTATTCCTTCGGTTAGGGCACAAACCATACGATACCTTCTGTCATCTGGTTTATCCGGCGTCGACCCCATGGCATGGTACATCAACAACTGATTTGATTTTAACATCGAATGAGGGCAAAGAAATCGCTCGTCAGAAGATTGCCATTCCATGCAGCGGATCGAAGTTCTGGAAGGTCAGTGAGACGTTCACAGCGGCACAACTGGCTGAAGCGGGCGAGGGTGGCTATGTGATTGTACGGGATATCACTTGCAGGTTATTTGGTTATCATGGCTTGATGAACGGTGATAAGGCGTTCTGCATTGACCATATGTTCGGATTCTAGGCATTTTTGGGCATTCCGGAGTGGCTTGCATTAGGCATTGAACTGCATGGCAAGCTAAACTAGATAAATCCTTATATCTCCTCCATTCAGCGCCTTTGGCGTTAAGGGTTTCGAATGACTGAACATAAAATGAAAGTACTTATTATTGGCGCTGGCCCTGCGGGTTATACCGCTGCGATTTATGCCGCGCGCGCTAATCTCAAACCCGTTTTGGTGCAAGGTATGCAGCCGGGCGGCCAATTGATGATTACCACCGATGTTGAAAACTATCCCGGCTTTGCCGAAGCGGTGCAGGGCCCATGGTTGATGGAGCAAATGCAAAAGCAGGCCGAGCATGTAGGCACAACCTTGATTTATGACATCATCACCGAAGTAGACTTCAAAAAACGCCCCTTCCGCTGCGTGGGCGATAGCGGGGATGTGTATATTGCAGATGCCGTGATTATTGCAACTGGCGCGCAAGCACGTTGGCTTGGGATTGAAAGCGAAAAAACATTCCAAGGATTTGGTGTGTCGGCTTGTGCAACCTGCGATGGTTTTTTCTACAAAGGAAAAGACGTGGCATTGGTTGGCGGTGGGAATAGCGCGATGGAAGAAGCACTATACCTTTCCCACATCGCTAATAGCGTGACCATGGTTCACCGCCGCGATAGCTTCCGCGGGGAAAAGATTTTACAAGATCGCGTGGCCAGCAACCCAAAAATCAAAATCATCTGGGATAGCATTGTGGATGAAATTGTAGGGGATATGGTTCCCAATAAGTCCGTGACAGGCATCAAGGTCAAGAATGTGAAGAGCAATGCCGTAACAACGGTTCCGGTACATGGGGTGTTTGTAGCCATTGGCCATGACCCGGCAACCAAATTGTTCAAAGGACATGTGGCGATGGATGATGCGGGGTATATCATTACAGCCCCAGATTCCACGGCAACCAACATTGAAGGCGTATTTGCGGCCGGCGATGTTAAGGATAAGGTATTCCGTCAGGCGGTTACAGCTGCAGGAATGGGCTGTATGGCCGCTTTAGAGGTTGAACGTTGGTTAGCGCATCACTAACTGCTGCCAATATTAAGAAATTGTTAAAACAAAACGGGTGAAATTCCCTTGTTGGCGCAAATAACGTCGCAACAGCAAGGGTATTTCATGTCGCGCTCATATGTTGAAACCGTTCTGCTGAATGGCGAAGAACTCGAATATGCAGGAACCTTGCACTGGATTATTTTTGTGCCGGGCTTTGCCAGTGCCATCTTTGGCGCATTCTTGTGTTTACTGACGCCCAAACTTCTCAATGAAACATTCTTGCTGGGGCTTGCAGGTGAAATGCACAGCTACCTCTTGTGGACGGGTGTGTCACTTGTTCTTGGTGGTGTAGGCATGATCGCGCATTCATATCTGCGGTTTATCAGTACGGAATTGGCCATTACTAACCGCCGTGTGATTGCAAAAACCGGATTTATCAGCCGTAATACTTTCGAAGTGATGCTCAATCGCGTGGAAGGTGCCAATATTGACCAGACAGTTTGGGGACGTATCCTTGGGTTTGGTTCAATCTTTGTCCATGGCACCGGTGGTGGGATCACCCCCATTGACCACATTGCAGAGCCATTAAATTTCAAAAAAGAACTTATGATATGGGTTGAACGCAATCAGCCCACCACAGCTGCTAAACCCAGTAGCCAAATGCACGCACGCAATGTAGCGGAAGCAGGCAATTAAGCCTTTAAATAGCGCATTAAAAGCACTTTCCGTTATCTCCTAAATAGTTATAATGCACCTGCATTTGGACTGCATGTAGGGAGCTTTGTTTCTTACTTTTTTATTAAAAAGGGCCTGTAGTTCAGCGGTTAGAACGCACCGCTCATAACGGTGTTGTCGCAGGTTCGAATCCTGCCGGGCCCACCAATAAAAAACCCTGCCAGAGATGGCGGGGTTTTTTATTGACCAAGAATCTTACCCTTGAATGAGATTCTTTGGCATTCCATCGCGGTAAAAGATGGTTAGCAGAAAATTGATATTGCAGATAACGCCAATAGTAGCAGTGTTTTTTCGCATTCTGTTCTGCTGCTGCGGGACGACATATATAATATGTGTGTCGATATGCTTTGTGCCTGAATGTCAAAAAATCATCGTGAGGAATGCAGTTTGGAATCAGAAAATTCGATTCTTATATGCAGAATCATCTCGCGATTGCGGTAGAGAAGAGGGGTAAAACGCCAAAAGCGTTGCATCGAAGACACGAATTTGCCGTTATCGTCACAAAAATGCATTTTTCAAGATGCAATAGTGAAAAAAAAGATTGAACATTTTTTTAAATGTGAGAAATTCAAATCCGTAACTTAGACAACCTGGAGGTATACAATGGCTGCTAAGAAGAAAACTGCTAAAAAAGCACCGGCTAAGAAGCCAGCTGCAAAGAAAAAAGCTAAAAAGAAGTAGTCCGCGATAAGCGATTGCTTACTTTTAAATTTAATACCCTGCCCGTCGAAAGATTGGCGGGGTATTTTATTTCTGGGGCTCCGTAAATCGGGGTTTTTTATGAAAAACAGCCCTAATTCCTTGATTCATCACAAAAAGCATTAAACAGGCATAAAAAAAGCCCCCGCATCACTGCGAGGGCTTTGTACTTTTATAAGTAGCCGGACTTATCTGTCATCCAGGAAGCTGCGCAATTTACGGCTTCTCGATGGGTGTTTCAGCTTACGCAGGGCTTTTGCCTCAATTTGGCGGATACGTTCACGGGTTACGCTGAACTGGGTGCCCACTTCTTCTAAGGTATGGTCGGTATTCATGCCGATACCAAAGCGCATGCGTAAAACACGTTCTTCGCGGGGGGTTAGGGTAGAAAGCACTCTTGTGGTGGTTTCACGCAAATTACCCAGAATCGCATTATCGAGAGGTTGGATAGCATTTTTGTCCTCGATGAAGTCGCCTAGATGCGAATCCTCCTCATCCCCGATGGGGGTTTCAAGGCTGATCGGCTCTTTGGCGATTTTGAGAACTTTACGAACCTTTTCGAGAGGCATCATCAATTTCTCAGCCAATTCTTCAGGGGTTGGCTCGCGGCCGATTTCATGAAGCATCTGACGGCTGGTGCGAACCAGCTTATTGATGGTTTCAATCATGTGCACCGGAATACGGATGGTGCGTGCCTGATCGGCGATGGAGCGGGTGATAGCCTGACGGATCCACCATGTTGCGTAGGTCGAGAACTTATAACCACGGCGGTATTCGAACTTATCAACGGCTTTCATCAGGCCGATGTTACCTTCTTGGATAAGATCAAGGAATTGTAGGCCGCGATTGGTATATTTCTTGGCAATCGAAATAACCAGACGAAGATTGGCTTCAACCATTTCTTTCTTCGCGCGTGCAGATTCCTTTTCACCACGTTGAACGGTTGCGACAATCCGGCGGAAGTCGGGAAGAGGCAGGCCAGCTTCGTTACAAATCGCGGTGATTTCCGCGCGCATACGGTCGACTTCTTCGTTGTGGCGTTCCACAAAGCGTGTCCAGCCTTTAACAACGGAAGCCGAAGGGCCTTCCTTGCCGGTCTTTGCCTGAGGGCCAATAACAGCTGCCAGCCAGCTTTGGTTCAATTCATGGCCATAGTAGCGTGCCAGGAATTCATCACGTGAAACGCCGCAATCGGTTGCCATACGCAGCAAACGACCTTCAAGGCCAATCAGGCGGCGGTTGAGGGTATAGAGTTGCTGTACAAGTTGTTCGAGGCGGTGGTTGTTGAAACGAATAGTGCGAACCAGATCAACCAGCTCAACCTTCAGTTCTTCAAACTTACGGTCAGATTGCTTGGAAAGGGTTTCGCCCTTCATAAAGGCCTGATGGCGCTGTGCCACCAGTTTGAATAGCTTGGCGTAGGTCACCGCAATGCGCGCAAACGTATCCATGACGCCAGGTTTCAGCTTTTCTTCCAGCATGGAGAGAGAAAGGCTGTTTTCTTCATCATCAAATTCGCTGGTAAGGTCTTCGCCTACGCCTTCAACGCCTTCTTCGCCTTCTTTCTTGGGTTCATCCTTTTCGTCTTGGGTCAGCGCAAGGCTGCCTTCACCGCCCGAAGGGGCAAGGGCAGGGAGTTCTGGTGCGCCTGTTTCATCGGCATGGGTTGCTTCCAAATCGATGATTTCGCGCAGGAGCATCTTCCCTTCGGACAAGGCTTCGTGCCATGCCAAAATCGCCTGAATAGTGAGCGGAGATTCACAAATCCCGCTAATCATCATTTCGCGGCCAGCTTCAATGCGCTTGGCGAGTGCAATTTCACCTTCGCGTGAAAGAAGTTCAACTGAACCCATTTCGCGCAAGTACATACGCACGGGGTCATCGGTACGGCTTACGGATTCTTCGTTGATGTTACCGGAAGCCTGTTCATCATCATCCTTGGCTTCTTTTTCATCGGCGGCACTATCTTCGCCTTCTTCTTCTTCGCTTTCGATGACATTAATGCCAGCTTCGGAGAAGAGGGCTAGGGTGTCTTCGATTTGTTCGGATGAAACCTGATCGGGCGGTAACACCTTATTGATTTCATCAATGGTGACGTAGCCGCGTGATTTACCCTTACGGATAAGCTTTTTCAGTGCATCAGCTGATACGTCATCCAATACGGGGGCTTCGGCGGCGCCTGCTTCGGTCGGCTTGCCTTTGCTCATATCGACACGTTTGAAATTCTTGGGCAGAACTTTTTGTTCTACTGGTTTTTTCTTTTCATCAACCTTGCCTTTTGGCACGATTTTCAAGTCTGGTTTCTTGGCGGCAGACTTTTGAGGCACAATTTTCTGTGCGACGATTTTTATAGGTTTTTTCTTTTCGTCCTTTTTAGGCGCAGCTTTCGCGGATGATTTTTTTGCAGCAATTTTTGCAGAAACTTTTGCGGATGCTTTAACGGCTGATTTTTTTGCAGCAGGTTTTTGCGTATTCTTCTTATGGGGCATGATTTTTCCTAAATGGATTACACGAATTAAAAACAACAAACCTATGCGCGCAGCCGAACAACTGACGCGCGCGAACTCGCACGGTGATGGTGGAACTTAAGAGGTCTGAGATTTGTGCTAACGTCCGAACGCTGAGTGATCTTCTTAATCCCGAAATGCCGGGTGACCTGGTTGGACGGCAAAATCCCTTTCCTTATGAACACGTTACTAACTCAGGGCTTTAGGTTTACTGGCTGAACCGTGCCTGTACAAGTATATATGTATGATTTTTTAGGGTTCAAACGGAGAGGGGGGCTTTATTAATTAATTTTCTGCCGCTTCACGCTCGGCCTTTTCGTCCATGTCAATTAGCATGGCTTGAAGCTGTGAAATCCGCTCCAGGACAGCCGAATCACCCGTGTTTTTTAGCTCAAGACTGGCATTTTTGAGGTCATCTTGAAGCAAAACCCGTAAATGACGGTTCCAAATGTCGTGCCAACCGGCCAAAGCGGCGCTGAGTGGTCGTTCTGGGCGGGCAAACCCGGCGTGAACGTACAAATCTGGGCTTAAAACCTTGGCTAAGGCCTGCCCAAAGCCTGCCCGTTCCAGATAATCACGCAAAACGGCTGGATTTTCATGATCGAGGTCGTTTTCTGCCATGAAATCGAAAATACCCTGCCGCAGCGGGTCTAATCCCGCATCCGTAATGGGTAGGTTATGCAATGCCCCCTCCATTTCTACAAACAGCGCGGGGTGATTGATGAGCAGAGCTAGAACAATGCGTTCCTGCAGATTGTTGGGTAGCGGGCGCGGCTTGATAACCGGCATGAAGGAACGCCCATAAGATTTTGAATTTGAATTATTTTTGCCGCCACGTTTTTCATATGGGGTTTGGTTGTATGGGCGGCTTTCATGGCCACTGAAATTTTGCTGCAACCGTTCTTGAACCGTATTGCGGTAATCTTGCTGCAATGCGCGGTCTTTAATAAGTGAGACACGTGCCTCCAGCGCGCGGCGGAAGCCAGCACGGTCTTCCGGGGTATTGAGCGGTCGGTCGCCTGCTGTGCGTTGCCACATGAAATCAATAAGGGGCAGGGCAGCATCCAGCACCGTCTGCATCGCCGATGGGCCTTTATTCAAAATCAATGTGTCGGGGTCTTCACCTGTGGGCATGGCAGCAAAGCGAACCGACTGGTCTGCGGCGATGTGCGGCAAGATACGTTCAAGCGCACGTTCTGCCGCCTTGCTGCCAGCATTGTCGCCATCAAAACATAAAATAGGAATGTGATTGAGCAGGTCGGGGCGCACTGGTGGCTTTGGAATAATTTTCCACAGCAACTGGATTTGTTCTTCGGTAAGCGCAGTGCCGAGCGGCGCGACGGCACCCATAAAGCCTGCCTCCACTAGCCGTATTACATCCATATAACCTTCGGTAATAATGAGTGGCTTGCCATCGGCGGCAGCGGCTCTGGCTCTAGAAAAGCCGTATAACAATTGGCCTTTATGGAAGAGGCCGTGATCGGCACTGTTGATGTATTTCGGCCCGTCGCCTTCCAATAAACGTGCGCCAAACGCCACCACGCGGCCGCGTCTGTCACCGACCGGAAAAATCAGACGGCCACGAAAGAAGCTATAAATTCCATCATCGCGTTCGGATTTTTTGGCAAGGCCGGCATCCACCATTTGCTGTGGCTTATAACCCTTGGCAGTTAGATATTTTATCAGCGCTTGCGCATCATTCGGGGCATAGCCCAAACGAAAGCGGGAGATAGTTTCTTCCGATAGATTTCTGCGTTTGGCGTAATCAAGTGCGATGCGGCCCGATGGAATGCGAAGCTGTTCTTCAAACCATTTGGCGGCTTCATCAATCAACGTATAAAGATTTTTTTCTTCTTCATATCGTTTGGCTTCCTCGGGGCTTGATTTGGGCACCTGCATGCCCGCCATGCCCGCCAGAATTTCAACCGCTTCAGGGAATGAACGGTTTTCCTGCCGCATGGTAAAGCCAATGACGTCGCCATGCGCGCCGCAGCCAAAGCAGTGAAAGAAACCCTTGGCATCATTGATAGTAAAGCTTGGGGATTTTTCTTTGTGGAAGGGACAGCACGCTTTGAATTCGCGCCCTGCACGCGTGATTTTCACGCGCCGGCCAATCACTTCTGACAGTGTCAGGCGATTGCGTAATTCATCAAGAAAGGCGGGGCCGAAGGTGGACATGTATTCCAATCAACGAAATTACGCGGCGGCGTTTAGCATCTCTTTGATAATGCCGCTGGCTTTGCCCATATCCAGTTGACCTGCATATTGGGTTTTTAGAACGCCCATAATTTTTCCCATATCCTTGATGCCGGATGCGCCGGTGGATGCGATGAGGCCTTTGACCACGCCGCGCACTTCATCCTCACTCATTTGCTTGGGGAGGAATTTTTCAATTGCAGCGATTTCGGCATTTTCTTTGTCGGCCAATTCCTGACGGCCACCTTTGGTGTACAGGTCAACTGACTCACGGCGTGACTTAATCATGCCTTGCAAAAGGGATAAAACTTCCTCAGGCGAAATCTGTTGGTCGCCGCGTGGGCGGGCGACATCGATATCTTTTTGTTTGATGGCGGCATTAATCATCCGCAGGGTTGAAACGCTGGCTTCGTCCTTTGCGATCATGGCGGCCTTCAGGGACTCGGTAATTTTTTCGCGTAACATGGCTATTTCCTTAGGTTTTACTGCAGTTATAAAAAACGATTGCGGGGGCGGGGCTAGGTGTGGATACTCTCGCCGTTTTACCTATATATATAGAAAAAGAAGAAAAAACGATATGTCCGAACCAACCGCGCCCCATTATCCACAAAAACCCACCGCTGCCAATGCTGTTTTAGTATTAAGTGATGGATCAGTGTTTTGGGGAAGGGGATTGGGTAGAGAAGGAGAGGCTGTTGGCGAAGTTTGCTTTAACACCTCCATGACTGGTTATCAGGAAATTTTAACTGACCCCAGCTATGCCGGACAAATTATTACCTTTACCTTCCCACACATTGGTAATACCGGAACCAACCCAGAGGATATTGAGACACAAAAAGTTGCCGCGCGCGGTTTGATTTTGCGCGATGATATCACGCAGCCATCTAATTTCCGTTCAACCCAACATCTGCAAGCATGGCTGGTCAAAAATAATCTGGTTGGATTAAGCGGCGTGGATACGCGCGCATTGACCCATCGCATTCGTGATAGCAAGGTTTCTGTGAATGGGATTGTTGCGCACAACGCCAAAGGCGTATTCGACATTGCGGCACTCACAAAGAAAGCAAAAGAATTCGCGGGTCTGGACGGCATGGATTTAGTTCCAGAAGTCACCTGCAAAAAAGCCTATAATTGGGATGAAGCCAATTGGGTGCTGGGCAGTGGTTATCAAAAGCAGACCAAGCCGCAATTTCATGTGGTTGCGATTGATTATGGTGCAAAGCTGAACATTCTGCGCTGCCTTGCGGCAACGGGTTCACGCGTGACGGTTGTTCCTGCTACGACGTCATTTGAAGAAATCATGGCATTGAAGCCAGATGGTGTATTCCTGTCCAATGGTCCTGGTGACCCAGCGGCGACAGGTGTTTATGCCGTTCCGGTAATTAAAAAGGTCATTGATAGTGGCTTGCCATTATTCGGCATTTGCCTTGGCCACCAATTATTGTCGTTGGCCTTGGGTGCTAAAACCAAGAAGATGGCGACAGGTCACCGTGGTGCAAACCACCCCGTAAAGGATTTAACGACTGGTAAGGTAGAAATCACCAGTCAGAACCACGGATTTGTGGTGTTACCGGAAACATTACCAAGCTATGCGGAGGTTTCGCATATCAGTCTGTTTGACGGCAGCAATGAAGGTGTGCGAGTGAAAAACGCACCAGTATTTTCAGTGCAATACCATCCTGAAGCCTCGCCTGGCCCGGAAGATAGTCATTATTTGTTTGAACGTTTTGTCGATTTAATGCGCGCCAGAGTAAGTAAGGCCGCCTAACCAGAAAAAAGTATGATGCAGGAGACCGCAACCACATCCCAAAGCCTTGGGCGCACCAACCTTGTGCGAGTGATATTTGGCCTGACGATGGGGTTGGCGGCGGCATTGTTGTTTTGGCAGCAACTGATGTTAGGGCGCATTATGCTGCCGACCTTTGGTAGTGTGCCCACGGTTTGGCTTGTATCGCTGGTAGTGTTTCAAACGGTGTTGCTGGCAGCGTATGCTGCGGCACATATTATACGGCAGTGGCCAGCATGGGTCACATTATTATTATCTGCGGTGTTGGTTGCTGGTGCAACAGCACAGCATGTGTTGTATCCAACGGTTACATCATTGGGCGCGGTGACAGCAATAAACGCCCATTCAGTCATTACTGTGCTGATGGGATTGTCGGGCGTTAGCTTGTTCTTATTATCGTTGATTTCCCCGATGCTGCAAAACCTTTATGCGAGCCTTCCGCAGCCAGATGCAAAGGATCCGTACTTTTTATATGGCGCAAGTAACTTTGGTAGCTTTGCCGGATTGTTACTCTTTCCCTTATTGCTTGAGCCATTATTTGGCGTGAGCATAAGCCAGACAATATGGTTCTGGGGGGCAGGTGGGTTTGTTGTGTTGCTTGCTGCGTGCTTTATGCTTTGTACAAAGCCGATTGCTATTCAGCATGCCTTGCAAGAGCAAGAGGTGAAGCCGCAATATCTTAAGTGGTTATTTTATTCGTTTATGCCATGCGCATTGTCGTTTGGCGCAACCAACCATTTGATCAGCGATATTGCGCCGTTGCCACTGCTGTCTATGGTGCCTTTAGCGCTGTATCTTTTGACCTTTGTATTGGCGTTCTCCCGCAAAGACCGTTTTAGCGACGATTTGGTTGTTGCGCAGATTTTCTTGATAGCCTTTTATGTTTTCCGCGAGCTGTACACTGGTTTCAAGCCATCCCATATTTTTGATATTGCGCTTATTTTGGCTGCATTTTTCCTAACGGCATGGCGTTGCCATAGACGTTTGGCGACGTTGCGTCCATCTGCGCAGCATTTAACGGGTTATTATCTGACACTTGCGTTGGGCGGTGCGCTCGGCGGGATGTTTAATGTGTTTGTTGTGCCATTTATTCTGCCGCTACCGCTTGAGTTCGTTTTATTTCTGCTGATTACCCTATTGCCGAATTGGAAGGACGATTTGGCGCGGTTGAAGTTGGTAAATTTAAAAAAACTACATATTCTGATTTTTATTACGCTTGTCGCGGCGTTCATTTTATTGGCTATGCAAAACCTGCGTTCTGACATCATTATGAACCTGACTCCCGTTGTATTAGTGGTGGCGTTGATGTTGTCTACCATGTTGCCATCGGTATTGGCGGTGAGTGCTGTTGTAATGATTGGCATTGTGTTGCTTGTATTGCCGCAACCCTTAGCCATGCAACGCGATTTTTTTGGCGTAAAACGTGTGATGGATAGAACGTTTGAAGATGGTTTTGTCTATCGTACATTATTGCATGGCACGACCAGCCATGGCATGCAGCAGCGCACCCCATCCGTTACGACGGATGCTCATTTGTATTATACAAAAGGCAGTGGGCTTGATGATGTGGTGGAATATATGAAGCCGCAGCATGTAGGAATTGTTGGGCTTGGCATGGGGGCGGTTGCATGCATGCCGCCAAAATCAGCATCAATCAGATATTTTGAGATTGATAAAGGTGTTGAAGAATTAGCCAAGCAATATTTTACCTTCCTGCATGACTGTCCGGCGCAAATCGTGATTGGCGATGCACGCATGACATTGGCCAGTGATAAAAATTACTATGATATGTTGCTGCTGGATGCATTTTCATCAGATGCTATTCCGGTGCATCTGCTAACTCATGAAATGTTCAAGATTTATGAGCAGCGACTGGATAAAACAGGTGCGTTGGTATTGCACATATCCAATCGCTATTTGAATCTGCGCCATGTCGCGGCTGGTGCAGCCAAACAAATGCGCATGCACGGCGCTGTAAAATATTATGTGCCTGATGAAAGCATTGCCAATAAAACAGCAAGTGAATACGCGGTGTTAAGCAAAGATCAGGCGCTTATTAAACATCTGATTGATGAGAACGGGTGGACATCACTTGATGATGTGAGCCCGTTGCCATGGACAGACGACCATATTTCCATCATTCCCATTTTAAATTTCGGCTTAAGTAAATAAAGGAACAGCACATGCCTAAAAGAACAGACATTAAATCCATCTGCATCATCGGGGCGGGCCCTATTGTGATTGGTCAGGCGTGCGAGTTTGACTATTCGGGTGCGCAGGCATGTAAGGCGCTGAGGGCTGAAGGATACCGCGTTATCCTTATCAACTCCAATCCGGCGACGATTATGACGGATCCCAATCTGGCGGATGCAACCTATATTGAGCCAATTACACCGGCGATTGTGGCAAAGATTTTAGAAAAAGAAAAACCAGATGCATTGTTGCCGACCATGGGCGGTCAGACGGCGTTGAACACCGCTATGGCGCTGGATAAAGACGGCACATTAAAGCGTCTGAATATCGAATTAATTGGCGCGAAGAAGGACGCAATTGAAAAGGCAGAAGACCGCCAGCTGTTCCGCGATGCGATGGATAAGATTGGCCTAACCAGTCCCAAGAGCCGCGTTGTAAAAAGCATCGGCGAAGCACAGCAGGCGTTGGCCGAAATCGGCTTGCCCGCTATTATCCGCCCCAGCTTTACCTTGGCGGGTACTGGCGGTGGGATTGCGTATAACAAGACGCAATATAATGACATTGTGGCGAGCGGCTTGGATGCAAGCCCGGTGACCGAAGTGTTGGTTGAAGAATCCGTACTCGGCTGGAAAGAATACGAAATGGAAGTGGTGCGCGATAAGGCAGATAACTGCATTATCATTTGCGCCATTGAAAACGTGGACCCGATGGGCATTCACACCGGCGATAGCATAACGGTTGCGCCAGCACTGACGCTTACCGATAAAGAATATCAGATTATGCGTAATGCATCGATTGCGGTGCTGCGCGAAATTGGCGTGGATACTGGCGGTTCGAACGTACAGTTTGCGGTGAACCCTGCCGATGGCCGCATGGTTGTTATTGAAATGAACCCGCGCGTGAGCCGTTCATCTGCGTTGGCATCCAAGGCTACCGGTTTCCCAATTGCAAAAATCGCCGCGAAGTTGGCCGTGGGCTATACTCTTGATGAACTCAAGAACGATATGACGAAGGTAACCCCGGCATCATTCGAGCCGACAATTGATTATGTCGTTACCAAAATCCCGCGTTTTGCGTTCGAAAAATTCCCGGGCTGCGATCCTTTGCTTACCACTGCAATGAAATCAGTGGGTGAGGTGATGGCGGTTGGCCGTTCCTGGCAGGAATCCGTTCAAAAAGCGTTGCGTTCCATGGAAACTGGTTTGCACGGCTTTAATGACATTGATTTACCGGGTGCGGATAAAGACCCGTTGGTACTTCGTGAAGCGTTAGGTAAGCCAACCCATGACCGCCTATTGGTGATTGCACAAGCAATGCGTCATGGCATGAGTGTGGCGGATATTCACAGCATTTGTAAGGTTGATCCGTGGTTCCTTGAGCAGATTAAGCAAATTGTGGATACAGAAGCCAATATCAAGAAAAATGGTTTGCCAAAAACTGCAGAAGAATTAATGCACCTTAAGCAGATGGGTTTTGCCGATGCACGCCTTGCATCATTAACTGGTAAAACCAAGCAGGATATTGCCGCACTTCGTCATCAATTGAATGTACGTCCAGTATATAAACGTATTGATACCTGCGGCGGTGAGTTTGCATCTGCAACTGCTTATATGTACTCAAGCTATGAAGGGTTGGGTGCAGAAAGCGAAGCACGGGTAAGCGAGAAAAAGAAAGTTATCATTCTTGGCGGTGGCCCCAACCGTATTGGCCAAGGCATCGAGTTCGATTATTGCTGCGTTCATGCGGTGTTTGCTCTGCGGGAAGCAGGTATCGAAACCATCATGATTAACTGTAATCCGGAAACGGTATCGACGGATTATGACACATCCGACCGCCTGTATTTCGAGCCATTAACGGCAGAAGACGTGATTGAGATTGTACGTATTGAACAATCAAAAGGCACGGTTATGGGCGTAATTGTGCAGTTTGGCGGACAAACCCCATTGAAGCTGGCGGATGAATTACAGGCCGCCAATATCCCCATCCTTGGCACATCCCCCGATGCGATTGATTTAACCGAGGACCGTGAACGCTTCCAGCAATTGCTGCAGAAGCTAAATTTGCGTCAGCCAGAAAATAGCATTGCGCATTCAGTCGCCGAAGTTAAATCAATGAGCGTTACGGTGAGCGAAAACGCGAAGTATCCGGTTCTGCTACGCCCATCTTATGTTTTGGGTGGCCGTGGAATGCAGATTATTCGTGGTGAAAGCCCTGAAAATCTTGCAATGCAGGTCGAACGTTATGCAACTGAAGCGGTGCAAGTATCGGGTAAAAACCCTGTCTTAATTGACCGTTATCTATCTGATGCTACGGAAGTTGACGTAGATGTGATTTGTGATGGCACAGATGTGTATATTGCTGGCGTGATGGAGCACATTGAAGAAGCAGGTATCCATTCCGGCGATAGCGCATGTTCCTTGCCGCCATATTCATTGTCACAAAAGCTGATTGATGAAATGGGCAAGCAATCCAAACAAATGGCATTAGCCATTGGTGTAGTTGGCTTGATGAATGTTCAGTTTGCAGTGAAAGACGAAAAAATCTACGTCCTTGAAGTCAACCCACGTGCCAGCCGTACCGTTCCATTTGTTGCCAAGGCAACAGGTGTGGCGGTTGCAAAAATCGCCGCACGTGTGATGGCGGGTGAAAAACTGGCTAGCTTCAACTTGAAACCACATACACATAAACATGTGGCAGTTAAGGAAGCTGTATTCCCGTTCAGCCGCTTCCCTGGTGTAGATGTATTGCTGGGGCCTGAAATGAAATCGACCGGCGAGGTGATGGGTATTGACGTGGACTTCCCCAAGGCGTTTGCCAAATCGCAACTTGGCGCTGGGGTAAATCTTCCGCTCAAAGGAAATGTATTCATTTCCGTACGTGACCGCGATAAGCCGAGCGTAATTGCCATCGCAACCCAGCTTATTGGTATGGGGTTCAATATCGTTGCCACCTCTGGTACTGCCAAGACACTTAAGGAAGCTGGTATTAAAGTAACCAGCATCAATAAGGTATTGGAAGGGTCACCGCATATTGTCGATGCCATGATTAACGGTGACATCCAGTTGGTAATGAATACCACCGAGGGTGCCAAGGCCTTGGCGGATAGCTTCAGCCTGCGTCAGACAGCATTGCTTAATAAGATTCCCTATTACACCACGGTGGCCGAAGCCAGCGCTGTGGTGCAGGGTATTGCTGCGTTGCAAGCAGGTAATATGCAGTTCGAGCCAATCCAAAGTTATTTTAAGGTGGCGTAGTCCTTTAAAACTGATTTGCGCAAATCAACCTTTCTTGCTTCGGAATGAATTGACCGAATCCGAATGGCTTAGTTACCATCATCTTTACGAATCTAATTCGTAAGGATAGCTGCTTGGATCGTTTGAAAACTGCCCTTGAAAACCTTGATCAATCCATCGATGGACTGGTGGAGGCATTATCGCGCCGCCAGAAAGAGCTGGATAAGGTGATTGAGGCGCGTGCGGCTAAGCGTGTAAAGGCAGCCAGCGAAACGGCAGAGCGTGCACTCAAGCAGGCTCAACAACGGGAAACGCAGGCTGTAACCCGTGAAAGCCAGGCCATGGCTAAAGAAAAAGAAGCCCTGACACGGGAAAGCAAGCAACGCGAGCTGACGGCATTGGTCGCCAACCGTCTCGATGAGGCGATTATTCGTTTAGAAAAAATTGTGGGGGAGTAGCGCATGGATAAAAACATGATTGAAATTTCCCTGATGGGTCGTTCCTATCAATTGGCTTGTCCACCTGACCAGCATGCACGTGTGCGTGAGTTGGCTAGCATGGTGGAAGATAAAATGCGTATTGCCATTTCATCGAGCCAGGGAACAGTAGGCGAGGTTCGCCTTTTTTTATTGGCTGGCTTAATGCTCGCTGATGAAGTGTTGGAAGCAAAGGCAAGCCAAGACAAGTTAATCGCGCAGGAAAAAAGTAACCTTGATGCGGAAGAAGATTTATTAGTTACAGCAGTTGAGCACTTGTCCCAGCGCATAAACAGCATATCTGCAAGGATTGAAAGCCACTAAGCCGTTGTGTTACAATGGCTTTGGAAGTGGCTATGCAGTTCGTGAGGTCAATCATCCCCAGGGCCCATAAGTCAAACCTCTAGGGGACTGTCTCTGATAAGGCCGTGGTCTTATTATATGGTTCCCACCTGCACCTGCAGGCCGTGAGGGATACACTGTACCAACGGCTGTTCGTGGCTACTTCCACCTTTTCTTCAAGATCACGGGCGCAATGCCGAATATCAAAGAGCTCAAAAAGAAATTCCGGGAAGATGTCCGCGCGGGCTTACGTGAACGGGCAGGGCAGGAGGCGCCTGATGCTGCGTTTCACGTTAGGGATAACTTTCTGGCTTATTTTAAAGCCTTGCCGCCTGAATGGGTTGTTGCGGGTACTGCGCCAATTAATAACGAGATTAGCCCCATTCCACTTTTGGAAGCTTTGCAAGCCCGTGGGCATAAGCTGTGCTTGCCAATCACCGGTGCCCGTGCCACACCGCTATTATTTCGTGCTTATGCCATTGGCGATAAATTAATTCCCGATGTTTGGAATATCGGTATTCCAAGCGAAGATAAAGCCGTATGCATTCCGGATATTCTGATCTGTCCTATGCTGGCTTTTGATAGAACGGGCGCACGGCTTGGATATGGCGGCGGATATTATGATGCGACCTTGCAAAGCTTGCGGGAGCAGAAAAAGGTAACCGCAGTGGGAATAGCCTTTGCCAAGCAGGAAGTTGCATTGGTGCCGACTGGCAAATATGACCAGCGACTGGACGTTATAATCACTGAAAAAGAAGTGATTGTTCCTGATAGACAACGCTAAAACGTCTCAGTATGATTGCCCCACTATATTCACTCTTCCTTCCATGAGGCTATCAATGTTGCGTTCTGCATCTTTATCAATTGCGTTATTTGGACTTCTTGCAATGGTTGCTGTGCCAGTTGTGGCGGAAGAAGCAGCGCCACATGCCGCTGCCCCGCATGCTGCTGCAGCTCCTGCACCAGCCGCACCAGCGCCAGTTGCAGCGCCCGCCACCCATGAAGAGCCAAAGGCAGAACCTGTAAACGCAGAGCCAGCTAAAGTCGAAGAGCCGAAAGCCGAGCCAGCAAAAGAAGCCGCAAAGCCTGTTGGCGAGAAGCAAGTTGGCAAGATGCGTGATCGTTGGAAAAAAATGACCCCGGAACAGCGCAATGAAATGCGTAAAAAAGCTGAGACACGTTTAAGTGAACGCTATGAGCGCCTTAAAACCTCTGAGCAAGAAACCATTAAAAACATCATGGCTGAAATCAGTAAGCTGAACAAAGAAGAGCGCTCTATCCTGATGGCTAAAATCAAGCAACAAGCCAGCAAAGAACGGGCACAACGCAAGATGATGAAAGAAATGGAAAATAATAAAAAAGCAGCACCCGCAAAAGAAGCGCCAGCTGCAGATCCAAACGCAGTTAAACACTAATCTTCATAACCGTCATATTTGCTGCCTATTTGCGGGTGGCTGGTATGACGGTTTTTATTTGTAGCCGAGATAGTTATGCAAGAAGCCAAGAAGCCTGAAACAGCCACAGACGCGCCTGCGGACCACGATCATATTGCGCAGCGCAATCTTAAGCTTGCGGAAATGACCAAGGATTATGGTAATCCGTTTGAGGTTACTAAGTTTGATAAAACCCATAACGCTGCAGATATCAAAAAACAATTTGAGCATCTGGCCAATGGCGAGAAAACCGATGTGTCGGTAAGCATTGCTGGCCGCGCAATGGCTATTCGTAATAATGGAATGTTTATCGATTTGTTGGATGCAACAGATCGGATTCAGGTTTTCCATAATTTAAAAGAAGCGCCGGAAAGTACCTTGAAGCTTTTAAAGCTTCTGGATTTAGGCGATATTCTTGGTGTTGAGGGGATTGTGCGCCGTACGCCGCGCGGTGAAATCACCGTGGATGCCACCAAGATTACGGTTCTTGCCAAAGCATTGGAACCACCCCCGGAAAAGTATCATGGATTGAAGGACACCGAATTCCGTTATCGTCACCGCGAACAGGATTTGGTTGCAAATGATAAGGCGCGCCAGACCTTGCGTAACCGCTTCCGTATTATCTCGGCGATGCGTCGCAGCTTGGATGATGCAGGCTTTCTTGAAGTTGAAACGCCGATTTTGCATAATGTTGCAGGTGGTGCATTGGCCAAGCCATTTAATACGCACCATAATGCTTTAGATATCCCATTATATTTGCGTATCGCAACCGAGCTTCATTTAAAGCGTTTGGTGATTGGCGGTATTTCGGAAAAAGTTTATGAAATTGGTCGCATTTTCCGTAATGAAGGCATCAGCCCGCGTCATAACCCTGAATTCACATCGGTTGAAATTTATCAGGCTTATGTTGACTTTGAAGCCATGATGACATTGACCGAAAATTTGGTTGCTGATGCGTGCCGTCTGGTGCATGGCTCTACCAAATGTATTTTTAATGATATGGAATTGGATTTTACGCCGCCATTCCGCCGTGCTTCTATCTTCGATTTAATCAAGGAACATACTGGCGTTGATTTCCATAACTTCCCCACTGTGGAAGCCGCACGCGAAGAAGCCAAGAAATTGAAAGTCGCCATAGATCCCAAGGCAAATTGGGGGCAGATAGTTGAAACGGTATTTGGTGAACGGGTGGAAGAAAAGCTTATCCAGCCAGTACATGTTATGGATTTACCAAAAGAAATTTCACCGCTTGCCAAAGCCTATCCCGACCGTCCGGCAGTGGCACAGCGTTTTGAGACCTATGTAAATGGCTGGGAAATTGCCAATGCCTTCTCAGAGTTGAACGACCCGCGTGAACAACGTAAAAACTTTGAACATCAATCCGCGCAGCGCGATACGGGTAATGCCGAGGCGCATCCAGTGGATGAAGAGTTTTTGAAAGCGATGGCTTTTGGTATGCCGCCCATGGGTGGGCTTGGTATCGGTATTGACCGTTTGGTGATGCTGATGACAGATAGCCCTACGATCCGTGAAGTAATCGCATTCCCGACGCTGCGTCCTCTACCAAAAGACTAAAGCGCTGCTATTAGCCACTGTGGAAATAGTCATAAATTTGTTTAGCCAGTTCGGCGCTGATGCCGGGCACACGGACTAAATCCGGTAGGCCAGCCTTGGCAACGCCTTGGGCAGAACCAAAATGCAACAAAAGCTTTTTCTTACGCGTGGGGCCGATGCCCGGAATGCCATCCAAAGGTGAATTACTAATCGCCTTTACCCTGCGGGCGCGGTGGCTGCCGATTACAAAACGATGCGATTCATCACGCAAGCGTTGCAGGAAATACAGAACTGGGTCACGGGATTCCAATTGGAAGTCAGCACGGTCTTTCATAAAGAAACGTTCACGTCCCGCGTTTCTATCGGGGCCTTTTGCAATTCCAACCACGGGAATATCCGATAGGCCTAATTCCTCCATGGTTTCTAAAGCGGCGGTTAATTGGCCTGCGCCGCCATCGATAAGCACCAAATCAGGTGTGTTGCTATCATCTGCTTCGGCATTGAGGCGTGTAAAGCGACGTTTGAGCATTTCACGCATCATGCCGTAATCATCGCCAGGGGTTAGTTCAGTGCCTTTAATATTGAACTTACGGTATGCTTTTTTTATGAAGCCCTCTGGGCCAGCTACAATCATCGCGCCCACGGCATAACTGCCTGAGGTGTGGCTGTTATCATATACCTCGATACGTGAAGGGGCTTCGGGAAGGCCGAAACATTTGGCAACGCCTTCCAACAAGACGTTTTGGCTTTTACGTTCCGCGAGCCTACGTGCCAACGCTTCCTTCGCATTTTGTGAGGCCATATCGACAAGGCCTTTTTTATCGCCAAGCTTTGGAACGGCAATATCGGTTTTTAGCGCATCGCTGAGCAGTTCGATGTCATCGGGTTGCTGACTTATGAATAATTGTTTGGGGGCTGGTTTATCGGAATAAAACTGCGCCAGAAAGGTTGCCAATATTTCACTGTCTTCTAATGCTGCATCTGCCTGCGGGAAAAAAGCGCGATTGCCGTAATTACGGTCATTGCGAATAAAAAAGACCTGAATGCAGGTTTGTCCTGCATCACGTGCCAATGCAATCACATCCACATCACCAACACCATTTAGGTTGATATTCTGCTTTGCCTGAATGGTGGCCAGAATTTTGATGCGGTCACGCAGGCGGGCCGCTTCTTCAAAATCCATTGCCGTGCTGGCGGCTTGCATGTCGGTTTGCAAATCAGCCAATAAGCTATCGTTTTTGCCCTGCAAAAAGTCACGGGCATCTTTGACCTGCTGGGCATAGTCATCTTTACTCACTTTGCCCACACAAGGCGCGGAGCAGCGTTTAATATGATATTGCAAACAAGGGCGTTTGCGTGCGGAGAAGATGGTATCGTTACAATTACGTAGTAGAAAACCGCGCATAAGCACCGTCATCGTCTCAGTCACAGCATCGCTGGATGCAAATGGGCCGAAATACCAGCCATTGCGGTCTTTGCTGCCGCGGTATTTTACCAGTTGCGGGAAATCATGATCCTTCGTGATGAGGATATATGGATAACTTTTATCATCACGCAACAGCACGTTAAACGGCGGCTGATAATGACGTATGAAATTGGCTTCCAGTAGTAAGGCTTCGCTTTCAGTATGCGTAACCACGATTTCCATATGCTGGGTGAGGGCTACCATGCGCTGGATACGGTTAGTGAGCCGTTCCAGTTGAGTGTAGTTGGTAACCCGCTTTTTTAAATTCTTGGCTTTGCCTACATACAGCACATCACCCTTTGCCGAGACCATGCGGTACACGCCAGGGCTGACAGGAATATTTTTTAGATATTCTTTGATAACAGTAGCACCCCGAGCAAAGCCGCCACTGGGCATGTCATCCGTGCCGCCAGGCAGGGATTTGGCACTGCGGCTTACGCGGTTGGGATTGTTTGGGTCTTCATTGCTCATGATGGGATGATTATATCCACGATTCCTGTGGATAAGTCTTGGGATAGAATTACAAAACTAGCAATTATGGCCATATAAACCGCTTCTTTTCACTGTTTGCCTAAAAAATAATCAAATAGGCCAATTAACCATACTATTCAAACCAAACAACATTTTTGAGTTTTCGACGTTTTATTCACAAAACGAACACCAGATTGCTAATCAGACGTAAAGAAAACCGAGGCCTGTTGATAAACGAGATTAGATATCCTGTAAGGAAGATTGTGCTGTTGGGTGCTCAATCATCCTATCTATTGATGAAAGAATATCGGCAACATTAGTTGCAGTTTGGGTGGCTATCGCCTTTTCAAAATGTGCCTCGCTCTCGCGGGGGTTACGCATGGTGGGGCCAAGGCGCAGGCCAAACATAAATATTTCTGGCTGATAGGCGGTTGCGTTTCGTTTGGTCCATTCTTCTAAGGCTAGTTTGCTTAGCACATATGCGGGCAGATGTGGCCATGACCAATCCAGAACGCGGTCCAGAATATTGAATACAAAACGCGGGGTCACGGTGCCTGTACGCATCAGCTGGGCAAGTGTGATAGGTGCGGTGGCATTAACAGCCATATGGTCATGTAGGCTTTGTTCGGTCATGCCGCCATCATCACGTTCAAATCGCGCAGCGTTATTGATAAGAATAGTGGGCGCACCACAACGGCTTGTAACTTCTTTGAATAAACGCTCTGCTTCGCCGGATTTCATAAAATTGGCTTGAAATAAAGAAATGGTACCACCTTTGGATGAGATTTCAGCTTCCAGGCTTAGTGCATCGGCTTGAGCAGAACCATAATGTGCAGCAATATGCCAACCAAGTGATGCAAAATGGATGGCCATGGCGCGGCCAATGCGCCGTGCTGCACCAGTGATGAGGATGGTTTTAGCCATTGCGGTTTGTATCCAATATCATTGCTTGTTTGCCGCTTACCGGGCGTGCTGATTTAGCCAGCTCTTCCTTAATTGAATTCTCAATAGCCCTCTGAGTCAGGGGATGAAGACTTTTTACATAATCTGTTTCTTTTAAGGTATCCCAGTCGAGTGGTTTCGCTTCTGCATCTGATATAATAAAAGACCCGGGGCAATTTTCAGGTGGGGCTTTGTCCATTTCAATAAACAAGTCACTGATGCCCGTAATGCTGCCCGTGCCGCGATAATATAAAATCCGATAATGCTGTTTTGGAGCGTCGGTCATACATTACTTTCTAGGTTTTTTTGGTCCCTGCGCAAGGGCGGTCACCATCCCATGCCATGTTCGCACTTCTTGTTCGGTCAGTTCTGCACGCAAAATGGCATTACGTAAATTTTGGGTCATGGCAGGCTTCATTTCAAGTGAAGTAAAGAACCCGCCATCTTCCAATTCACGTTCCAGATGATCAAATAGGTGAAACAACTCGTCCTTGGTTGCGGGACGTGTTTTACCGTAATTGACCGATTGTGCAGGTGTGGAGTTGGCATGTGTAAACCACTCATAGCCCATAATCAGAACGGATTGAGCAAGATTAAACGATGAAAATTCAGGATTGGCAGGAATGCTGACCAGTTTCTCGGCGCAGACCAAATCATCATTAATAAGGCCTGTGCGTTCTGGGCCAAAGAGCAGGCCAATGCGCTCGCCATTTCCAAGACGCGTATAAGCATCCTGTGTCGCAGCGCGTGGGGTGAACGTTTCTTTGACCATATCACGTGTTCGTGCCGTCAGGGCGTAGACCATATTTAAATCTGCGACGGCCTCACGTGTGGATGTATACAGCTTTGTTGTTTCGAAAATACTGGTTGCGCCAGCTGATGATGAATCCCGGCGTTCTTGCAATGTGGCAGATAGCGGCCAAGGATCCCGAGGGTCAACAATGCGCAGTTCATGCAAACCGCAATTCATCATGGCGCGCGCAGTGGCGCCAATATTTTCAACCATTTGCGGGCGAACCAGAATGATAATCGGCGCGTTGACCGAGCCGATATGTTGCGGATTACTTTGCTGCGGGAACATTTTCGCGCAACAGATAGTAGTAATAGCTATCGCCCAAAGCGTCGAACGATGCATCAATGATATTGGTGGAGACGCCGACTGTTGCCCAATGCGGCTCTGACTTGCCAATCAAGGCGGTTTCAATCCACACGCGTGGCATCGCGCCGGAGGCATCATTAGCATGCAGAATGCGTACGCGGTAATCTGTCAGATGGATGTTTGATAATTTGGGATAGATGGGCTCCAGAGCTTTGCGCAAAGCGCGGTCGATGGCGTTAACAGGGCCATTGCCATCGGCGACGGTATGAAACGTTTGATCGCCGATGCGGATTTTAACGCTGGCTTCTGAATCTGTTGCGAGTACGCCTTTGGCATTATAACGGCGTTCATCGGTGACCGCGTAGCTAAGCACCTCGAAATAGGTTGGCACTTTGCCGAGCATGCGCCGTGCAATCAGCTCGAAGCTGGCTTCGGCGCCATCATAGGCATAACCTTCATACTCACGTTGTTTGATGGTGTCGACCAATGCCATTACACGAGGATCTTTTGCGTCGACTTCAATATTAAAGTCACGCAGGCGTGCCAACACATTCGCACGACCGGATTGATCGGAGACAACAATCTTGCGTTCATTTCCTATTACGGCTGGATCAAGATGTTCATAGCAGCTCGGATTCTTTTCAACTGCAGAAGCATGCACGCCACCTTTATGTGCAAATGCATTTTCACCAACATAAGCCGCATGGCGGTTGGCGGGGCGGTTTAACCGTTCATCGAAATCACGGCTAAGGCGGGTAAGTTTGGTCAACGCCTTATCATCAACGCCAACATCAAAACCCATTTTAAGTTTTAGGGTAGGGATGAGTGAAATAATATTGGCATTGCCGCAGCGTTCGCCAAGGCCATTTAAGGTGCCTTGAACCATGCGTGCGCCTGCGCGAACCGCCGCCAGTGAATTGGCAACTGCATTTTCAGTGTCGTTATGGGCGTGAATGCCAAGTTGTTCACCGGGAATTTCTTGTGCAACCTTTCGTACAATGGCTTCAACCTCATCGGGTAAGGTGCCGCCATTAGTGTCGCACAATACAACCCAGCGTACACCTTGGCTGTGCGCTGCATGTAGGCAGGCCATTGCGTATTTAGGGTCTGACTTATAGCCATCAAAGAAATGTTCGGCATCAAACAATCCTTCGGCGCCGCGTTTTTTTACTTCGGCAAATGTATCGCGAATGAGTTCCAGATTTTCCTCATTGGTGATGCCAAGGGCTTCCCGAACCTGGAAATCCCAGCTTTTGCCGAAGATGCAATAAGCTTTTGCCTTGGCCGCAAACAGCGCTGTCATGCTTGGGTCGTTATCCATGCTACGCCCTGCGCGGCGTGTCATGCCAAATGCAGTGAAAATACTTTTTTTCAGCTTGGGCGGGTTAGCAAAGAAGGCTTCATCTGTTGGGTTTGCGCCGGGCCAGCCGCCCTCGATGTAATCCATGCCGAAATCATCCAGCGCCTGCGCGATGGCTTGTTTGTCTGACAATGAAAAGTCGATGCCTTGGGTTTGTGCGCCGTCACGCAGCGTCGTGTCAAATAACGTAATCCGATTGGTCTTTTGCATAGTAAGTAAAATTAGTTCGATTTAAGTAAAAAGTATAAACTCAAGTTGCCGCCAGAGCAGATGCTTGCAGAAATAGAAGCAAATGTTGTGGTGTTGGTAATTGATGTGCTGTCAATACGCGTTAAACCTTGAGTTTTTGCATTACCTAAAATCATGCTGGCAAGTTTTTTGCAGTCAGACGTGTTGATTGAGGAATAGCTGACGTTCATCCCGGTTGTGTCTGGCGTAATTAATACATTTCCGCCCCAAGGGTTTTTAACAGTGCTGTTCACAATATAATCAACTGGAATAAGATTCGCATCGACCAAAGCCTGGGTAAAGGTGGTGCCGCTTGCTGTGTCCGTTGTATCAAAAGTGGTGCGTGATGCGTAGGCAGTACGAATTTGACCCACGATAACAGTCGTCATATCTGCTGCTTTGCGAACACGTTGCTGGGATGCCACCGTACTCCACGCTGCGAAAATACCGCCAATGACCAGACCAACAATGCCAAGCACCAAGGATGCTTCGATAAGATTAAAGCCAAGCTGATTTTGTTTGCGAGCAAAAGCGTTCATTAGTTGCATCATCTTCTCCGGTTAAAACGTCTATAAATCTTATACAAACAGGGGCCGGGATGCCAGAGGCAAGTCGCATTGTTTAAGAAGTGCAATTAAGCCCGTCGCCAAAGGGTTTCTTGGGCTTTATCTTCCAGAATTATGCCTGCATCCAGTAATTCCTTTCGGATACGATCGGCTTCGGCAAAGTTTTTAGCGGCCTTGGCATTTTTGCGGGCTTCAATCTGCGCAAGGATATGAGCTTCGCTAATGCCAGTTTGTGAGCTGGGGCCGCGCAGCCATGCGTCTGCATCCTGCGTTAAAAAACCAATCAGATTGGCCGCCGCCAATAAGCTTGATTTAACATCAGACTTTGTTTTCGCGTCATTGGCTTTGTTCAGTTGGCTGGTGAGATCATGTAAAATTGAGAATGCCAATGGTGTATTTAAATCATCATCAAGCGCAGCAGTAAAATTTGTAGGCGCATGAATGGATTTATCAATTGGAACGTCTTTTGCGTTACGCAAGGCGCTATACCAACCATCCAGTGTGTGTTTGGCAATTTTTAAAGCATCTTCGCTGAAATCGAGGGGTTGACGATAATGCGCCGTGAGCAAGGCTAAGCGTAACGCTTCGCCGGGGGCAATCGCCAATAAATCGCGCACGGTAAAGAAGTTACCCAGCGATTTGCTCATTTTATCATTATTGATGGTGAGGAAGCCGTTATGCATCCAAAGTTTGGCAAGGGGCGCATTATTGTGCGCGCAGCGGCTTTGTGCGATTTCATTTTCGTGATGCGGAAAAATTAAATCGAGACCGCCGCCATGGATATCAAATGTTTCACCGAGATGTTCTTTAGCCATTGCGGAGCATTCAATATGCCAACCGGGGCGGCCGCGCCCATAGGGACTGTCCCATCCTACTTGATCGGGGGCTGAGGGTTTCCATAATACGAAGTCAGATGGGTCTTTTTTATAGGGCGCAACTTCGACGCGTGCGCCTGCAATCAATTCATCGCGTGAACGGCGGGAAAGTTCGCCATAATTGCTCATGGATGGCACATTGAATAACACGTGGCCATCAACCGAGTAGGCGTGACCTTTTTTAATCAACGTATCAATTAAGGCCAGCATATGCGGGATATGTGCCGTGGCGCGAGGTTCAATATCTGGCGGCAATGCCAACAGAGCCGCCATATCATCATGATAGGCTTTGGTTGTGCGCGCGGTGATGCTGTCGATTGGCTCGCCAGTTTCTTTGGCTTTAGCCATAATCTTGTCGTCCACATCCGTAATATTACGAACGTAGGTTACCTTTGGATAATGTGATTTCAGCACACGGTACAGGGTATCAAACACCACCACAGGCCGTGCATTACCAAGATGCGCGAAGTCATATACCGTAGGCCCGCAGACATACATGCGAACATTTTTTGCATCGATTGGCGTAAAGGTTTCTTTGGTGCGGGTGAGAGTATTATAAAGTTGCATAGAACGCCTTTATGCTGTTTGGCCTGCAAGGCGTGCACGTGCGCGCGCTTCGCCAATGAGTGGCAACATCACCTTCATCTCGGGGCCGTGTTCTTGTGCGGTAAGGGCAAGACGCAGCGGCATGAATAGGGTTTTGCCGGAGCGGCCGGATGCTTTGCCCAGCGCGGTTGTCCACGTGCTCCATGTTGTGTCATTCCATGGACCTGCAGGCAGTGTATCAATCGCTTGCTTGATAAAATCAGCATCAGTGATCTTGGGGCTCAGTTGTTCATTGGTGATATGCCACCAGTTTTTAATCTCGTTAAACTGGGTCATGTTTTGGTGAACGGCATTCCAGAATGCTTCATTCACCGCACTAAGGCCCATAGCATCCAAGCGCGGTTTGGCCTGCTCATAGCTCATATGATGGATAATGCGTGCATTGATGCGCATCAAATCCTTGGTGTCAAACTTTGGCGGGGAGCGACCAATTTTCTTGAAATCAAAGCTTTTGATCAGATCATCCATGGAAGTGGCGGCTTCAATCGCATCTGATGTGCCCGTCTTGGCAAGTAAGCTGGCAATGGCCAATGGCTCAACGCCCATTTCGTCACGAAGGGATGCGACGCTCATGCTGCCAAGGCGTTTGCTTAATTCTTCGCCGCTGGCCAGGGTGATAAGCGGTAAATGGGCAAAGGTTGGCACAGGTTTCCCCATGCCTTCCCAAATCTGAATTTGTACTGCTGTATTCGCAACGTGGTCTTCACCGCGAATGACATGGGTTACGTTCATATCGGCGTCATCCACCACCGAGCAGAATGTATAAAGCGGAACGCCATCTTCACGTACCAAAACTGGATCGCTTAGTGCGCCGCCGGGAAAGGATTTGTGGCCTTGAACCAAATCATCCCATACCACAGGCGTGTCGTTTAATTTGAAGCGCCAATGGGGTTTTTGACCTACGGCGATTTTTGCTGCAATGTCATCAGGCGTGAGTTTTAATGCATCACGGTTATAAATGGGTGGCAAGCCGCGGCTGAGTTGCGATTTGCGTTTCAAAGCCAGTTCTTCCTGGTTTTCAAAGCAAGGGTAGGCGCGTCCAGCTGCTTTGAATTGTTCTAATACTTCGGTGTAGCGGGCAAAGCGGTCAGATTGTTTGGCGAACAAGTCCCAACCAAGGCCTAGCCATTTCAGGTCACGTTCAATGGCATCTGCAAAGGCCTGCGTTGAGCGTTCCATATCGGTATCGTCGAGGCGAAGCATGAACTTGCCACCTTGTTGGCGGGTGAACAGCCAATTCATGAGCGCGGTGCGCACATTGCCAACATGTAAAAATCCGGTAGGGGATGGGGCGATACGAACCAGCGTTGTCATTACTTTAAAAACCTTCGGGAAGCTCTTGAGAAATCAGTTGATTACACCAATATGAAGCCAAATAAATTTGCTGCAAGTGCTATTTCATCAGGCTAAACTGCATTATGACTAATCAAACAACTTATCCCATGATGGCGGAGGTTATCCGCCCTGAATTCCGCCCTGAAAGCGGCAAAAAACTGGAGTTGGTATCTGACTATACCCCTGCAGGTGACCAGCCGCAGGCGATTGCCGAGTTGCTGAAAGGGCTTGAAGAAGGGGTTAAGGATCAGGTGCTATTGGGGGTGACGGGGTCTGGTAAAACCTTCACCATTGCACATGTTATTCAGAAAGTTCAGCGCCCGACTTTGATTTTGGCGCCCAATAAAACGCTGGCAGCCCAGTTATACGGTGAAATGAAATCATTTTTTCCAAATAACGCTGTAGAATATTTTGTCTCGTACTACGATTACTACCAACCTGAAGCTTATGTGCCGCGCACCGATACCTACATTGAAAAAGAGTCCAGCGTTAATGAACAGATTGACCGGATGCGCCATAGCGCCACGCGCGCATTATTAGAACGTGATGATGTCATCATCGTTGCATCGGTATCGTGCATTTATGGTATTGGTTCGGTTGAAACCTATGGTCAGATGGTATTGGTGCTGCAAAAAGGCGAAGCGCGATCACGCGATGATGTGCTGCGTTCACTCATTGAAATGCATTATAAACGCAATGATGACAGCTTTGGACGCGGTTTCTTTCGTGTGCGGGGCGACACGGTCGAAGTATTCCCATCACACTTGGAAGATAGGGCTTGGCGGCTATCATTCTTTGGTGATGAATTAGAAGCCATCACCGAAGTAGACCCGCTAACGGGCGAAAAAGTCGCCACACTGGATATTGTAAAACTATACGCCAACAGCCATTACGTAACGCCAAAGCCAACGATTAATCAGGCAATTACACAAATCAAACGTGATGCGAAATTGCAGGTTGAAGCATTTAACGAGGCAGGAAAATTAATTGAAGCGCAGCGTATTGGCGAGCGTACCCAGTTTGATGTGGAAATGATGTTGGCCACAGGAAGTTGTGCGGGCATTGAAAATTATTCACGCTATCTCACGGGACGAAAACCGGGTGAAGCCCCGCCAACCTTATTTGAATATCTGCCAAAAAATGCATTGCTGATATTGGATGAAAGCCACGTGATGGTCCCGCAATTATCTGCGATGTATAAGGGCGACTATGCACGAAAGAAAACTTTATCGGAATTTGGTTTTCGTTTGCCATCCTGTATTGATAATCGTCCATTAAAGTTTGAAGAATGGCAGGCATTCCGTCCGCAAACGATTTATGTGTCTGCAACGCCAGGGCCTTGGGAATTGGAACAAACAGGCGGTGTCTTCACCGAACAAATTGTGCGGCCCACGGGGCTAACTGATCCGCCAGTTATCATCCGCCCAACTGAACATCAGGTGGATGATTTGCTCGCCGAGTGTCGTTTGGTTGTTGAAAAAGGCCTGCGCGTATTGGTAACCACGCTTACCAAAAAAATGGCCGAGGCTTTGACCGAATATATGGGCGAGGCGGGCTTAAAGGTTTGTTACATCCACAGTGATGTTGAAACATTGGAACGTATTGAAATCATCCGTGATTTGCGCCTTGGGGTGCATGATATTCTTATTGGTATTAACTTGCTGCGTGAAGGATTGGATATACCTGAATGCGGGTTGGTGGCCATTTTGGATGCAGATAAAGAAGGCTATTTGCGTTCGCGCACATCACTTATTCAAACCATTGGTCGCGCCGCACGTAACGTGGATGGCCGCGCAATTTTGTATGCCGATAGTATCACCGGCAGCATGCAAGCCGCGATTGATGAAACAAACCGCCGCCGTGAGAAACAAAAAGAATATAACAGCAAACATGGCATTACGCCGGAAACAATTAAAAAGGAAATCAGCAATATTCTGCATTCTGCGTATGAGCGTGATTATCTGAGTGTGGATACCGGCGCAGCAGAAGGTGATTTGGTTGGTAAAGATATCAAATCGCACCTCAAGACGTTGAATGAGAAAATGCTGAAAGCCGCAGGTAATCTGGAGTTTGAAGAGGCCGCCCGTCTGCGTGATGAGATTCACAGGCTAGAAGCGAAAGAATTGGGCTTGGCTGTGCCTGTGGCGCGTGCATCTAAGCGATTTGAGCCAAAGAAACGCGGGCGACGATAAAAAAGCCCAGTGACATGGTTTTCATAACTCAGTAAAATGATGCCATGCAATGGATTATCTTTGGTATTTTAGCTGCGGTAGTAATTTCTGGCGTGCGCCGCATGGCAAAAGAAGCGCCGGGTTCGGGTATCAATTCGCGCTCACCATTTACTACTACGACGCAAGCCAAACCGGCATCGCAAGCTGCGATTGATGTACAGGATACTGTGCAATGTTCAACATGTAATGCCTTTATGGTAAAAAATGCACCGTCGTGCGGACGGGAAGGATGTCCATATGGCAAATAATATGCGAAATGTATTATCATCGCCCATGATTGAAGTTGTTGAGCCGGAAGTTGCCGCAACACCGCTCGTTCTTGATAGCCCGCATAGCGGTACAGTTTATCCGGACGATTTTCATTACATCATTCCCAAATTGTGGTTACGACAAACCGAAGACTGCTATGTGGACGAGTTGTTTTCTGACGCGCCCAAACTTGGCGTTACGCTGTTAAAGGCGCATTTTACCCGCAGTTACATTGACGTTAATCGCGCAATCGATGATCTTGACCCCACCATGATTAATGGCCTTTTGCCGTTTGCATTGGAGCCAACCGAGCGAACCTTTGCTGGCTATGGACTTATTCGTCATCTTTGCAGAGGGCAGGATGTGTATGCCGCTAAATTATCGTCCATTGAAATTCAAAAGCGGATACAGGAATGCTATACGCCATATCATGCGGCGCTGAAAAAAATTATTGATGATACGCACCGGCAGTTTGGAAGTGTGTGGCACATCAATTGTCATTCCATGCCATCCAATGCGGTATCAAATATGCGGCCTGATTTCATCTTGGGCGACAGAGATAATACCTCATCCGAGCCCGAGTTTATTGATATGCTGAGCAATGCTTTAAAGAACATGGGATATAGTGTTGCGTATAATGATCCCTATAAAGGAGTTGAGATTGTACGCCGCTATGGTCATCCGCGTGCTGGTTTTCACAGTGTGCAACTGGAGATCAATCGCGCGTTGTACATGAACGAAGAAAATTTGGAGAAAACAGCGCATTTCAAGGTGCTGCAACGCGATTTGGGTAGATTAATCGCCGAGGTCAATGCATGGATTGAAGCGCAATTCCAGAACGAACAAATGGCAGCGGAATAATTATTTACCTTCTTTGCCCTTTGGAATGCTTGGCCTTCCGATATTGCCGAGCAGTTGTTGCAAGATGGTTAGGTTCTTACCATAGGTGGGCGTTTTAACGCTCACGGTATCAATGTCTCTGGCTAATTCCGCGCCGCCCTTTGTCACCGATGAAACCTTGCCCTCCGGCGTGAAATCAATAGTTACTATTTTTTGTTCCTTGATATCAGGTTCAAAAAAAGCTTCTTTCTCCGTGCGCTGGCCAATGTAGTACCATGTTTTGTCATCAAAGGTTGCCATTTGTGTTGGTGTGCCCAATACCTTGGCAACATCTTCGCGCGTGCTTTGGCCAACCACAATTTGCTGTAATTGTTCATCTTCTATGGTATTGCCACGCTTTGCAACCGTAGGGGTACATGACGCAAGGGTCAGGCCCAGCATCAATATGGCAGTCGTGGTGGTTAAGAAGTGAAAGATAAACATGGCAAACTTCAAGTTGGTTTTGCTAGAACATACGCTTATGAAAAGCTTTTTCAAACTCTTTCTGAAAAATGAACCAGACCCGCAGAAAATTGCGCTGCTTTATGGCGCTATCATGGCGCAGTCGAGGTCGGATTCATTTTTTGTGCGATATGGCCTGAATGATGATTTTGAAACCCGTTTTGAAGCACTTATTTTGCACATGTTCATGGTGATGCAACGTTTAGGTCATGAAGGCCATGCCATCAAACAGGGTCTGGTAGATTTTATGGTCAGTGATCTGGATCGCACGCTGCGTGAGATGGGGGTGGGGGATGTTGGCGTTCTGAAGCGCATGAAATTGTTCATGGAAGGTTTTTATGGTCGCATGAAAGCCTATGATGCCGCATTATCAAGCCCTGATAAAAAAGAGATATTGCGCGCCTTAGACCGCAATTTATATGCGGCAACATCTACAGACCTTGCCAAACTGGAATTGATGCGGGAATATATTGCGGAACAAACAAAAGCATTAGCATTACAACCCATGGACGACATCATGAATGGGCAGCTTTCATTCAAGCATGTCGAGGCATAACAAAAATGGAACATATTGAAGTAGAATTTTCTCGCTTATTCCCGGTAGATAAATTACGCGGTCAAGATAAAGACGAACGTATTGAAGCCAATGAAGAGGAATTGGAGGCGCTGGCCAAACGCATGGGCGTGGTAGCGATTAAAAGTCTGGCGGCTAAGCTGCATTTACAGCGTATTCATTCCGGCGAGATGGTGGAAGTAAAAGGGCACTTTCAAGCGGTTGTGGTGCAAGACTGTGTTGTAACCTTGGAGCCATTTGAAGCGTTGGTGGAAGAAGACTTCACTGCCTATTTTGCGCGTCCAGACAGCATTCCCAAAACTGAAGATATGGCAATTGATGACGATAGTTCACCCGAACCCATTTTGCCCAATGGTGAAATCGATTTGGGCGAATTAACCGCGCAGCATCTTGCATTGGCGATTGATCCACATCCACGTAAACCCGGCGTCGTTTTTGAAGTGCCCAAGCAGGGCGCAGTAGAGGTTGGTGGCAAGCCAATTAATCCATTTGCTGTGCTTGCTGAATTTCGTGCAAAGAAAAACGAAGAAAAAAAGAAGTAGCTTCAGGCAACCTGAATACGTAGTTCGAGTCCATGCCTGCTTTTAACGGCATGCGCTGCAATGGTGCGTCGTGCAGGAAATAGCTGCGCGATGGGTGCAGGAATTTTTTTAGTAATACCTGTGATTTCCATCATTGCTTTGGTTGCGCGATACGACATGCTATTACTTTCGAAATACCCTGCCACTGCAAAAAGATTAGTTAAGGCTAGATTGAGATGTAATCCATCCAGATTTTTGCCGATGATGAATATGCCATCTCCGAGCACCAAGTCTTCCTCTGCACCAGGCACATGCATACGTTCGGTAACGGGCATGGTAACTGAATATGTGCCATCATGATTGGCGCTAACTTCACAGACTTGTGCACGGTAGGAATAGCTTGCTGATCCTGCCATCAGCGGATTAGATTTTATAGTATCCGGATTATATGACATCCTGCGTTCGGATCGGCGCAATGACAGGGCTATCGGCAGTCTTGCACGCGCGCTATCTCTAGAAAAAGTTGGACGAATGGCAAAATAACTACGTTCCTCAAGTAATCTACTGATGGATGTTACATCTGAATAAAATTTATTGGCTGGCATGATTATATAACTCGCTATTCATCAAATATGCATAACGGTTATATGGCATGGCACGGTATTGCAACAGGTCAAACCGCCACATATGCAAACATCGATAAGTAAGAAAAATGTAGTGGTTAATGGGTGCGAGTTAATTTTTAAATCGCGTTAAATATTCTGGAACAATCGCATCAATCTGTTTGGGGTGATCAATTCCAAGGCCTTGTAGCGTACGGGCTTCACTTATGGCAGCGCTGCTCACGACATTGTCATTTTTCAAAAGCAAAACCTGATCATAGGTAATAGGGCGTAACTGAATTGGAAATGGCTTGGTGCCAATGGCGAGCAATTTTGCAAACCAGAAAGGCAGCGGCACAGGAATGGTGGTGCGCTGGGTATAACGGCCTACGCGCTGTAATAACTCTGTGAAACTATAAACATCTGGTCCGCCGCATTCATAAGCCATGCCATCTTTGGCTTTTCCTGATAGTGCAGCAACAACCGCATCTGCAATATCATCAACAAATACAGGTTGAAATTTTGTGTGGCCGCCGCCAATGGCAGGAAGGAAAGGGGATAGTTGGGCCATTGCCGCAAACCGATTGAAGAAGGAGTCTTCAGGGCCAAACACAATCGATGGGCGAAGGATAACCGCGCGCGGGAAGTTTTTTAATAGCGCCTGTTCACCAAGCCCTTTTGTTTTTGCATAGCTGGCAATACCATTTACGTCCGCACCAATTGCGGAAATATGAACCAGTTGCGCAATGTCCAATTCTTTTGCTGCATTGGAAATATGATTGACCCCATCAACATGGATGTTATCAAAATTTTGTGCACCATTTTTTGCCAGAATGCCCACGCAGTTTACAGCGGCATCAGCACCCTGCATGGCATCATGAATGGAAGTGGGGGATGTGATATTGCATTCAACAATTTCAATGAGCGGCGAAATATTTTTTAGATGTCTTGCCTTTTCAGTGTCGCGTACCGCAACGCGAACTTTCCAGCCCGCCTTGCGCAACGCCGCCGCGATATGCCGACCCACAAAACCGGAGCCGCCGAAAAGAACCGCCAATTTGGCTGGATTGGTTTTTGCGTTTTGGGGTGATGAGGCCATGTATTCTCCAGTATTGTTAACGATTTAGCGCATCTTGGCTGATTGAAAAGGCCCTCAATTTATTAATAAAAACATTAATATGTATGATAGTGAAGGATGTTCTTGCTTTTCCCCATGCGGTTGGGTAAGAAACAGCACGTTTTATGGACGTTTGAGAATTGAACAAAGTTAAAGGTTACCGATATGGCCGTACCAAAGAGAAAAACCAGCAAGTCAGTGCGCAACATGCGCCGCTCGCACCATGCATTAAAAGCTGTAGGCACTTCTGAATGTGCAAACTGCGGTGAAATCAAGCGTCCGCACCACGTATGCGGTTCTTGCGGTTACTACGACAGCCGTCAAGTACACAGCAAGCAAGACAAAGCAGCCGCTTAATTGTTCGCGGTTGATGGCGTTCGCTTAACCAACCGCCTTGCGTATTGTTTCTTCGCACTCCCATTTGGGAACGCTAATGCCTCAACCAATAATCATTGCGCTTGATGCTATGGGCGGGGATAAAGCCCCGGATGCCGTCATTGATGGCGCAGCAGCAGCTCTGCAAGTTAACCCAAATATTAAGTTCCGCATCTTTGGTGATGAGGCGCGCGTGCGCCCTCTCATTGCGCGCCATGCCAACTTAACCAATGTAATTTTCCATCATACCCCCGACAGCATCCCCGGTGACATGAAGCCTTCGGCGGCGCTGCGCCAGGGCCGTAATTCCAGCATGCGCCTTGCTATTAATGCGGTTGCAGACGGTCAGGCGCAAGGTGTGGTGAGTGCTGGTAACACCGGTGCGCTAATGGCTCTTGCTCGGCTCGTGCTTGGATCATTGCCGGGGATTGATCGCCCGGCGATTGTATCAACCGTTCCGACCATGACCGGTCGCAGCGTGATGTTGGATATGGGCGCAAATCTGGAGTGCGATGCTGATAACCTGGTTCAATTCGCAATCATGGGCAGTCTTTATGCCCGTGCCGCATTGCATATTCAGCAGCCGCGCATCGGTCTATTGAACATTGGTAGCGAAGAAATGAAGGGCCATGACGAATTGCGCGCGGCCGCCGCCATTTTGCGTGAAACGCCGCTGCACGGTAAATTCATTGGTTATGTTGAAGCGGATCAAATTCCGCATGGTGATGTGGATGTGGTAGTCACAGATGGCTTTACTGGCAACATCACACTCAAGACGATTGAAGGCACTGCTAAACTCTGTGCCAACTTCTTGAGGGAAGCATTGCAAACATCACTGCTTGCTAAAATTGGTGCGTTGCTGGCAACTGGTGCATTCAAGCAAATGAAGGCACGTATGGATCCGCGCGCCTATAACGGCGCGATGCTGGTTGGGTTGCAAGGCGTATGCGTAAAAAGCCACGGCGGAACCGATGCCCGCGGTTTTACGAATTCTGTATTGGTTGCAGCACAGTTGATTGAAGAAGGCCTTAATGAGCGTATTAAGGATGAGTTTGCGAAACTGTACGGCGCATTGCCGGATGCGACTGTGAAAGCTATTGAAGGTGAAGTTCTACCATGACCGTTTTGCGTTCGGTGATCAAAGGGGTTGGATCAGCTCTGCCGGAAAACATACTTACCAATGCTGAATTGGCGGCGCGGGTTGATACCAATGATGAATGGATTACGCAGCGCACCGGCATCAAACAGCGCCATGTAGCAGCAGCCGGTGAAAAAACATCTGATTTGGCAACGCGTGCTGCGCAAGCTGCGCTATCGCATGCAGGGTTGGGCATCGATGCTATTGATGCCATCATTGTTGCAACTACCACACCGGATGAAACATTTCCTGCAACGGCAACGCGTGTACAAAGCAATTTGGGCATGACGCGTGGCTTTGCATTCGATGTGCAGGCGGTGTGCTCCGGATTTATTTATGCACTGACCGTTGCGGACCAAATGATCCGTGGCGGGTTGGTGCGCAAGGTATTGGTGATTGGCGCAGAAACCATGAGCCGATTGCTGGATTGGAATGACCGCACCACTTGCATTCTATTTGGTGATGGTGCGGGTGCCGTAGTGCTTCAAGCCGAAAGCGGGAAGGGCGATACCAACGACCGCGGTATTTTGTCGTCACATTTATTCTCCGATGGTCGTCAGCATGACCTTCTGTATGTAACCGGTGGCCCATCATCCAGTAAGGAAGTAGGCAGTATTAAAATGCAAGGCCGCGAAGTATTCCGCCATGCGGTGGACCATATGGCCGATGTGGTATTGCATGCCCTTAAGGAAAACAATCTTTCGGTCACCGACCTTGATTGGCTGGTGCCGCATCAGGCTAACCTTCGTATCCTGCAGGCAACCGCAGATAAGCTGGATATGCCCATGGAAAAAATTATCGTTACCGTTGATAAGCACGGTAACACATCGGCGGCGTCTATTCCGCTGGCATTGGCCAGTGCGGTGGCACAAGGCCGCTTTAAATCCGGCCAGTTATTGGCGTTAGAGGCTTTAGGCGGCGGGTTTACATGGGGCGCGGTGCTCCTGCGCTGGTAGGCTGTCCCCGCTGAATCGCTGGCTTAAGATTGTGGCCGCGTCGCTTTTTGGCTTTTGCAAATCACCCAAATCAGGTTACCATCTTGATAAATATACTGAATCGAGAGGTGGCGCACCATGACAGAACACCAAACAGAACGAACCATCACGCGGGCGGATTTAAGTGAATCCGTCTATCAGGAAGTTGGCCTTTCCCGCAATGAATCTGCGGTTTTGGTTGAAACCGTGCTGGAAGAAATCAGTCTGGCACTCATAGCCAATGATACCGTGAAGCTTTCATCTTTTGGTACCTTTGCGGTACGCCAAAAAAATGAACGCGTTGGTCGCAACCCGAAAACTGGCGAGGAAGTGCCCATCAAGCCACGCCGCGTTTTGGTATTCCGCGCATCGCATGTTCTCAAAGATCGCATCAACCAAAAAACGACCGACCAAAAAAACTAAACCTGCAATCTGACTTTAACCGCATTTCATCCAAGGAGGCCGTTCGATGGATTTAAGCTCATCAGCACAAGAAGCGTCCAATGATTTTGGTAACGATGATTTTGCGAAAAGCGGTTTGCATGATGGGCCTGAGCATTCGTACGGTAAATCTTCCCACGCGTTTCGCACCATTAGCGAAGTCTCCGATGAAATCAATGTTCCCCAGCATGTGTTGCGTTTTTGGGAAAGCAAGTTTGCGCAAATTCGCCCATTAAAGCGCGGCGGTGGCCGTCGTTATTATCGTCCTGAAGATATAGAGCTTTTAAAGCGCATCAAAAACTATCTTTACAAGCAGGGGTATACCATCAAAGGCGTTCAACGTTTACTTAAAGAAAAGCGCCAAGAAGCGGTCAGCAACTTTGTGCCCTATGCCAGCCCGATTGCCAGCTTGCCAAATTATCCGTTTGAAAAAGCATTGCAGGATGTCGCGCCGCTTTCGATTTCTTCATATCTTCAAGCTGCGGCGGCTGCGCCATCTGCGCTTGCCATGGCCTATGGTGCGATTGGCGGACAGATTGCAGAGCATGCAGGCCGCCATCATTTTGGTGATGCCTTTGAACAAAGCACAACGCGCATCAACGAACAGCAACTTGCGCAAGACCAGGCCAATAACGACCAGATTGAAAAAACACTAATTGCGGTTACGCAAATTCATAGTGAATTGGTAACGCCTGTACAGCCTATCCGAATTACAAATCCTGCTGCGCCAACGTTGGAAGATATGGCGCAGGATATGGTGGATGCCGCAACCGCTGCGCTGGCACAAAAAACTGCCAAGGAACTGGAATTTAATTTTGAACAGCCTGTACAGCAGCCTGTAGAGGGGCTTGCACTGTTGTCATTGCCACAGGTGACGGCAAGTGCAGCGCAGCCCGCGGTTGAAGTGTTTGCTGAGGAAGAATTCAACCAAGACGCGGGTGATGAAGAAATGCCCGTTAAGCGTCTTGATGATGTGGCCGAAATGGTGGAAGCAGAATTTGCTGAGCCGGAGTTGGGCGCATTTGAAGAAATTATGCTGGATGTTGTTCCTGCTGCGCGTGCCGAACAGCCGATGATGGTCGAGGTTGCACCACAGCCTGTTCCAAGCATTGTACCTGAAAAGAAAGAACAGCTTTTGGGTATCTTGGCAGAAATGATGGCGCTGCGGGATATGCTGCGCGTTGAAATCGTCGCGTAAATAACCCCCATAAACACGGGCTTATATACCCATTTGCCAGATACCATTCTTTTGGCTATAAGACTGATTACCAGTCGGTTTTCAGCGTTTGCTGAAGCCTTTATTTATTGGCGGAACGTGGCGCAGCCTGGTAGCGCACAAGTCTGGGGGACTTGGGGTCGCAGGTTCAAATCCTGTCGTTCCGACCATTTATTTCAATAGGTTAGCTCAAAGCCGACCCCCAGTCTTTTTAGGCTGGATGCGCTTTTGGATGCGCTTTTTCATTTTATTAATAACAAAATATTCAGTTGGCCCAATGTTTATAGGGGTTATTTTGATTTGTGCTTTATTAGGATAGGCTCGCGCAAATAAAATGAAGAAACTTCTTTTCTTGCGCACAAAAAATAGGTATAAATCGTGTGACGCGCACTTTTCACATTTTGAGGTACTACTATGGCTTCTCCCCTAAAAACTAACATCAAGCACATCTTACGCAAACTGATTACAAAGGATTTGGTGCTGGATCTTGAAGACAGAACTAAAGCTGAAGCCATCAAGGCTTTTGAAATGGTACGTGATAAATCGGGGTTGGATCAAAAACGTGCGCGCGAGTTAGAGGGGCAGGCGCGCTTCCGCATGATGGAGCAGGGATTTGTAGAAGTTTGTGCGTTGTATGGTGGTCGTGAACTAGATGGCGGGTTAATTCCAAAAACTGATTTGAAGGTTTTTCAGCCATTTATGCGTTTTGAAAAAGATGGTGTTGGTGTAATTTTAGCGCTTGCGGCGATGCCTGAACCAAATACTGTTCCTTCAAAGAATATGTCTCGTTTATCTGGTGTAAGTGTGAACTACCACTTATCACCACGCCTTGACTTTGATGGGACGAGCGCAAAAATGGGTGATCTCTTTGCTTTGTTTCTTGTTGCACGCGACAAGAAAAAATCTGGCAAAATTGAAGAAATTGCAATGGGCGTCGTTGATGCAGAGTACGAGAGCTTTTTGTTTTACGAGCCGCTGGAGAAGTTTATGACAGGCATTGCCGATGCGAATACGGATGCCCCGAATCCTTCGTCAAACCCATCTTTCCCAGTCGTGGGCGTATCGCTTAAGAAGGCTCCAAAACCATTCATTCCACCGGAAGCGCCAAAGCCACCTGGAATCGAAAAAAATAAAAAGAGCTAATTATTCCGCCTCATGCAGAATAATTTAACTGATTCAAATTAAGGTAACGTTATGCGAATAGGAACACCTGGCTTTGTGCCAGATAGATTGATTCAAGTACGAAAAGCACGTCGGATTGCTACCAAGTCTGCGTTGGCTCGTTTTTTGGGCGTCAATCCAAGCACCGTGATTAGGTGGGAAGATGGTACTTACGCGCCTGATGCTGAAGCTCTTACTTTACTTGCCGGTGCGCTGAATGTAAGACGCGAATTTTTCCTTCGACCTGTGTATGACAGCAGCAAGCCGATGTTCCACAGATCCCTTGCCAGTACTCTTAATAGAGACCTTGATTATCAACATTCGCAAATGGAATGGATGCATGAGATCAGTGCAACACTTCAGCATTACGTTGATTTTCCTAAGATTGATATCCCGGATGTTCTTGGCGGTTTAGATTATAAACAGCTTCGTGATGAAGATATTGAACGGATTGCTTTGGATTTAAGGCGCCATTGGAATTTGGGTGAAGGTCCGTGCCCAGATCTTGTACCACTTCTTGAACGTATTGGTATTATTGTCAGTGTTATTGAAATGGGAACATCCAAATTGGATGGTCTGTGCAGTTGGTCTGATACTGAAAACCGTCCTCATATCTTGCTTGCTACCGATAAAATGTCCTTCCCACGTCGTCAAATGGATGCTGCCCATGAATTAGCTCATGCGATTTTGCACGCCAATGTTTCAAAAGAAGAATTAAAGAAAAATCTGAAATTCATAGAATCTCAAGCATTTCGTTTGGGTGGAGCTCTGCTTTTGCCATCAACTACATTTCCTTACGAAGTAAAGCGGCCATCACTTGCTGCGTTGTTGGCCTTGAAAGAACGGTGGCGTGTTTCTGTGAAAGCACAAATCAGACGTTTATTAGATCTTGAAGTGATAACAGAAGATCATTCGATAGATTTATATAAACTATATTCCGCAAAGGGTTGGAGCCGTGAAGAGCCGCTTGATCAAGCATGGGAAATGACTGATCCGCGTATAATGGCTGATGCAATTAATTTAGTAGTTAACGCTGGTATTCGTACAAAGTCTGATCTTCGTAATGTTGAATTTACTATGTCTTCAGGTGATGTAGAAAATATTACAGGACTTCCTCCAGGTTGGTTCTCTGAGCGTGCAGGTGAACTAGTCAGGCTCACAATTAATTCACAACGAAATAATGAATCTCATAATGTTGAAGGTGTTGTTGTTCCATTCACATTGAATAGAAAATAACTACAATTTTGGATGCGCATTTGGATGCGCTTTCAGTAATTATTGGAGCGAAAACGGAGAAGTTTTTAATCCTTTTTTCAATAAAATTGCCGTTTTTTAAAAAAATGCTATAACTGGGGGACTTGGGGTCGCAGGTTCAAATCCTGTCGTTCCGACCATTTATTTCAATAAGTTAGACGGCTCAAAATTGACTTAGAGCCGAAGTCTTTTTGTTGGCGTCGGGGCAAGCGTCGGGGCTGGAGCCCTATATCCCTCAGTTATTTTAATTAACCCGTGCTTGCGCTAGCCTTAAGGTCATATGAGCTAAACTACTCGGGTCACAAAAGTGCAAATAGGTCGTAATCAGCCATGCCCTTGCGGTAGTGGCAAAAAATACAAGAAGTGTTGTGGCAACCCATTAATTAACACAGCAAGATTCCCCCCTTCATTTGCAAATCATATTTCTAAGCAAATGCAAATGAGACTGCAACGTCAGAAGGCCGCTGAATTAATTCGTGAACAGCAGCAAGGCTTAGGGCGACCTATAATGGCCATGAAATTTAAAGACCAGCAAATGGTAGGTGTTGGAGATACTGTTTTTCATTCCCCTGAATGGAAAACAATGGCCGATTTTTTGTCGCACTATATAAAGACAATATTAGGCGGTGACTGGGGAAGTGCTGAGATCCTCAAACCATATGCGGATCGTCACCCTATAATGCAATGGTATCATGAATATTGCTTGTACCAGAAAAATGTCTTGGGTTTAGAAAAGCCTGGCGAAGTAAAGTCGAGTGTGATGACGGGAGTTGTTTACTGTTATATGGGGCTTGCATATAGCTTGTTCCTTCTCAAAAATAACGCTGAACTTCAAGATCGCCTCATCAAGAGATTGAAAGATCCAAAGCAGTTTCAAGGTGCTTATTATGAAGTAATGGTAGCTAATAATCTAATAAGAGCTGGTTTTGAATTAATTTTGGAAGATGAGACGGACGATACAAAGAAACACTGCGAATATGCGGCAGTATCCAAAAAAACAGGAAAAAAGTACTGGGTCGAATGCAAAATGCGCGCCGTGGAAGGTGTTTTAGGCAAAACTAAAGACGATGGCACTGCACCAAATTCTGATCCAACTGGGCAGATAACAAAGCATATAAACGATGCGTTTGGAAAGCCAGCTCAAGATGAACGCATGATTTTTGTTGATGTGAATGTTGATCCATCACCAAAGGGTATAACCCCGCCTTGGACAGATAAGGCAGCAAAGCGTTTAGATATGAAAGAGAAAGATTTAAAAGAAGGTCAGGCTTCTTATATTTTTGTAACAAATATTCCATTTCATCGTGTTTTACATAGCGATGAACCTAATCATGTTTTGATGGCCTTTGGACTTGGAATTCCTGACTTTGGAAAAGAAGGAAATATACGCATATCTGAATTACATCGTCGCAAAATGAAACATTCAGATGCTCATGCAGTAATTGATGCCTTTAACAAATATCCTCAAATTCCTGCGACATTTGATGGCAGTTTGCCATCAAGTCTTGTAGGCAAGTCTTATGATCGAATAATGATTGGAGAGACTTACCATTTTACAGAGATAGAACAAGACGGACTAATAGGCACAGTAACAGCCGCTACGGTAAGTGAAGATAGTAAAGAGATGATTATAGCAATTTCAACAAACGATGGGCATTCGCACTTATTAAGGCAACCAATGTCTGAAGAAGCATTTAACGATTATAAAGCGCACCCGGAAGCATTCTTCGGAGTAGTCCAGCATGTTGGTAAGCGGATTGAAGATCCTTATGATTTGTTCTTATTTTATTACAATACGTATAAACACACGCCTAAAGAGAAACTCTTGGAATTTTTGAGTGGTGCACCAGATATTTCAAATCTGAAAGATATGTCTCAGGAAGATTTGGCTCTGGAATATTCAGAAAGACTTGTAGGAATGCAAATGCCGCATTTGGCAAATAATAGCTAGTATTGCTCTTAGGTTTGTATCTGGATTAGCGTCGGGGTTCTATATGCCAAAGGGCACTATAATACCCAAAATTCATTTTTGGTTTTTTCTTGAATTCCAACACGTTAGAATTCTTGCCGACAACTGGGGGACTTGGGGTCGCAGGTTCAAATCCTGTCGTTCCGACCATTTATGCAGTTGAAATGCCGCATATTGACCTGCTCCGAAATGTCGCACTTCAGGTTTCCTGATTTAGGCCTAAGCTTATCCCTGTGCCGTATTCAAAGGGGAGTTTGCCATGACCAAGAAAATGAAAGCCGCCATTTTTGTTGAGCCCGGTCGTATTGTGCTTGGAGAAAAACCCATTCCTGATGTCGGGCCGTTGGATGCATTGATACGCATAACCACCACCACCATTTGCGGCACCGATGTGCATATATTAAAAGGCGAATATCCGGTTGCCAAAGGATTGACGATTGGCCATGAGCCCGTGGGAATTATCGAAAAACTCGGCAGTGCAGTTTTGGGATATAAGGAAGGGCAGCGCGTGATTGCGGGTGCAATTACGCCCAGCGGGCATAGCTATGCATCACTAGATGGATGTCATTCACAATGCGGCGGCGCGCATGCCCATGGTTGGAAGCCATTAGGTGGTTGGCGTTTTGGCAATACCATTGACGGCGCACAGGCGGAGTATTTACTGGTGCCCGATGCGATGGCGAATTTAGCGCCCGTGCCCGATGGCCTGAGTGATGAGGAAGTTTTGATGTGCCCCGATATTATGTCGACGGGGTTTAGCGGCGCAGAAAGCGGCAATATCCGTATTGGCGATACGGTGGCGGTATTTGCCCAAGGGCCGATTGGTTTGTGCGCAACCGCTGGGGCGAAGTTAAAAGGCGCAACAATGATTATTGGCGTGGAATCTGTGCCCGCGCGTGCCGCCATGGCCAAACGCATGGGCGCAGATGTGGTGATTGATTACACCAAGCAAGACCCGATAGATGAAATTATGAAGCTGACGGGTGGGCGCGGGGTGGATGTGGCGATTGAGGCATTGGGCAAGGCGCAAACCTTTGAATGGGCATTGCGTGCCATCCGTCCCGGTGGAACCTTATCCAGCCTTGGCGTTTATTCGGATGATTTGAAATTACCACTGGGTGCATTTGCCGCCGGGCTGGGGGATCATAAAATCATCACCACCTTATGCCCGGGTGGGAAGGAACGTATGCGCCGTTTAATGAATGTGATTGCGGGTGGCCGTGTAGATTTAAAGCCGATGGTAACGCATCGTTTTAAACTGGATGACATTGAAAAAGCCTATGACCTATTCAGTCACCAGCGGGACGGCGTGTTGAAGGTTGCGATTACCCCGTAATGCTGTAATTTTATTATATGGCCGACCCAGACATCATCTTCATTTATGTACCATGCCGCGATGCTACGCAGGCGGAGCATATTGCACGGCAGGTGGTTGAACAAAAACTGGCCGCATGCGGAAATATTTTTCCCTCCATGCAATCCATTTACAGGTGGGAAGGTGCGGTGGTGAGTGAGCAGGAAGCGGTGCTTATTCTTAAAACCACAGCCGATAAATTTAAAGCGGTGGAGGCGGCAGTAAAAGCCCTTCATTCCTATGACACGCCATGCATCGCTGCACTGAATGTCAGCGATGTTAACGATGCTTACTATAATTGGTTAATTGTATCGCTTAAATAAACCCAACATATACTTTCGTTTTTTAATGGTATTCTTTAAAAAATAATTTTTTAAGGAATAATGCACATGAATAGTGTTGAAGCTGAAGTAGTGTTGGAACCGCATAGTGTTCCCAAAGACGAAGTTGGACCAAACGCACGCGTGGCCGTTGGCGAAAAACGTCAGGCTATTTCGCTCAAATTCGATAGGCCTACTGATTTATGTGATAATGGGAATGCATTTGGTGGGCTTGCCGTTTTACAACGCATGATAAGTGAAGTAGGGATTGAGATCACCCAGCCAGGTACGCGCTGCACAGTTTCCTTTGACCCACGGCGTGATCAGTATGCAACCATCCGAATTCATAAGTTCGACCCACGCATACGGCTTTAATTAATCCACCTGCCTGCAAAGCCCAATAAAACCAAGAATGTGTGTGGTATTATATTACCACACACATAAAATGCATGTTTTTGTTGACATGTGCAGCCTAAATCCCCTAGAAACACGTCACGTTTTAAATAACAGGTGTAAACATATGAAAATTAATGACATGAAATCTTTTGCGATGCGCACCCAAGATGCGCCGGAGCAAAAAAAGTGGATCTTGATTGACGCAGATGGCGTTATTCTCGGTCGTCTGGCTGCAGAAGTTGCAACCATCTTGCGCGGCAAGAACAAGCCAACCTATTCCCCAAGCGTTGATTGCGGTGATAATGTTATCATCATCAATGCCGAGAAGGTAAAGTTGACCGGTGATAAGCTCCGTAAGAAAGTGTTCTACTATCACACTGGCTATGCTGGTGGTATTAAAGAACGCACCATGGGCTACATCTTGACCAGCCGCTTCCCTGAACGCGCTATTCAAAAAGCTGTTCAACGCATGCTGCCACCGGGCCCACTTGGACGTAAGCAAATGACCAATTTGCGCTTGTTCAAAGGACCAAAGCACACCCATGAAGCACAACAGCCCGTTGTACTGAATTTTGCTGCTGCTAATCCCAAGAATAAAAGGATCGCGAAATGACCGCTGCTATTAAAGCTATTACAGAAATCGAAGCGCTCCGCCCCAAGAAGGAAGAGCCTGCTAAGGTTGTTAAAATCCGTATCGATGCAAAAGGCCGTGCTTATGCTACCGGTCGCCGCAAAGATGCAACTGCACGTACATGGGTAAAGCCAGGTAAAGGCAAGATCACCATCAATGGCCGCGATGTGAAAGAATACTTCGCACGCCCCGTTCTGCAGATGATCGTGCAACAGCCATTTGGCGTTTCCAACCGTACCGGTCAATACGACGTTGAAGTATTGGTTGCTGGCGGTGGTCTTTCAGGCCAAGCAGGTGCGGTTAAGCACGGCATCAGCCGCGCATTGACCTACCTTGATCCAGAATTGCGCACCACCTTGAAGAAGGCTGGCTTACTGACCCGCGATTCTCGTATGGTTGAACGTAAGAAGTACGGCCGTGCCAAAGCACGTCGTCGTTACCAGTTCAGCAAACGCTGACGCGGTTCTTTCCAAATTTGGAAAAAAGGGCGTCAGAAATGGCGCCCTTTTCTTTTTGGGCTTTGTTTACTACTTTTTGGAATATGGCTATGGGAAACACTCAACACATTCGGATCGCTATTCTCGGGGCAAGTGGTTATACGGGCGCGGAGTTATTGCGCTTTTTGCTGCGTCACCCCAATGCCAAGGTTGTAGCACTCACGGCTGAAAAAAACGCTGGCCAGCCGATAGGCACTGTTTTCCCGCAATTCGCCTTTGAGAACCTTCCCGTGCTCGTCAAAATTGATGCGGTGGATTGGAAGGGTGTGGATTTGGTGTTCTGCTGTTTGCCGCATGGCACGACGCAAGATGTGATTGCTGCGCTTCCCCAGCATTTGAAGGTTATCGATTTATCAGCTGACTTTAGGCTCAGTGATGTGAACAGCTATGCCGAAACCTATGGCCATGCACACCGCGCCGTGGAGCTACAAAAGCAGGCGGTCTATGGTTTGACCGAAGTTTACCGTGAGCAGGTGAAGAAAGCACGTCTGGTTGCCAACCCCGGTTGCTATCCAACCTCGGCGCAATTGCCGCTTATTCCATTGCTTAAAGCAAAGCTGATTAGCAAGGATGATATCATTATTGATAGTAAGTCAGGCGTTACGGGTGCAGGCCGTGAAGCCAAGGTTGGTAGCCTATATGCGGAGGTGGGCGAGGGTATTCACGCCTATGGTCTGGCAACGCATCGCCACACACCAGAAATTGAGCAGGGCTTGAGCGAAGCAGCAGGCAGTGCGGTAGTGGTGAATTTCACCCCGCATTTAATGCCGATGAACCGCGGGATTTTATCCAGCATCTATGTCAAACTGGCGGCAGGAAAAACAGCGCAGGATTTGCACGCAGAGTTAACACGCGTTTATGCAAATGAAGCATTTGTGAAGGTATTGCCATTCGGCAGCATTCCCGCCACGCGTCATGTGCGTGGTAGCAATATCTGCGCGGTGGGTGTCGCCGCAGACCGGATTTCCGGCCGCGCCATCATCATTGCCGCAGAAGATAACCTGGTAAAGGGTGCATCAGGACAAGCCATTCAGAATATGAATGTGATGTTTGGTTTGCCAGAAACAACGGGCATCGATTTGATGCCGATGTTCCCCTAAGCCTTAAGGTTATTCACCAGCTAGCCAATCAATAATGGCGGGTTTTGTATCTGGCGCACACAGCGGTGTGAGTGCCCCGTAGGCTGCGCGCAGATCATCTTCGATTTGAAATGGTGGATTGATTATAATCATCCCACTGCCATTCATTTTGTTTGGCAGGATTTTATTTGAAAATGGTACATCTGCGCGCAAGATTTTTTTAATGCCACTGCTTGCAAAACGTTCCTGCAAGATTCCTGTTTCAACCGCATCTTTAAGCGGGTACCACAGCGCAAACATGGCATGGCTCATTTTCGTATGTGCAGTTTTAATGGCTTTGAAGGCTTGTTCGTTTTCATCCGGTTGTTCATAAGGCGGGTCGATAAATACCAATAAGCGTTTTTCTGGTGTGGGGATAAGCGCGCGCATGGCGCCCCAAGCATCACGCGTTTGGATATGGATGCGCGCATCATGCGCCAATGCATCTTGTAACTTCAGAGCGTCTTCTGGGTGTTTTTCAATCGCAATCAGCTTGTCCTGCTCACGCAAATAATGCCGGATAATGGCAGGGGAGCCTGGGTACACATTGGTTCCGCAAGCATGCAATGCATCGTTGAATGGCTGGTGCGCGGGATGTGGTGGAAGTTTTTGATATGCAAAGATGCCTGCATCTGCCTCGCCCGTCTTGGTGGCATCTGGCGCGCGCAAATCATAAAGGCCTGCCGCTGCATGCGTATCTATCACGCAATATGGCGCGGGCTTTTGACAAAGACGTTTAAGGAGATGGGATAGGGTAATGTGCTTGACTAAATCGGCAAGCGAGCCAGCATGAAAATGATGTCTATAATTCATATAGATACTTCATGCTGGCCGAAGAAGATTACTTCTTCGCGCGTGAAATCTTGCTTTCGGTAAATTCAACGTGCTTGCGCTTTACCGGATCATATTTCTTTAGCTTCAGCTTTTCAGCTTTGCGTGGATTCTTTTTGGTGGTGTAGAAGAAGCCGGTACCTTCCGAGCTAACCATCTGAATTGCGTTTTTAACTTTTGCCATTGTAACTGTCCTAAATTGATTTCAGGCGGTGACCATACTGAAAATTGGCCTCTAAAGTCAATCAATTAGCAGCCAAATTAACAAAAAACCGGCCATCCAGATGGAGGGCCGGTTTGATGTTAAAGCCATTGAAATATAAGGCTTTTAGGCGTCCTTAGTGGATTTGCTCACCATGGAGTGTTTCGTCCAGACCGCGTTGTTCGGTCTCGGCATCCACACGAAGGCCAATGGTAACGTCAACCAACTTCAGGATGATAAACGATACAATCGAGCACCATGCGATGGTTGCACCAACAGCAGCCAATTGGATAAGCACTTGATCCATGCCGCCCGCAACGCCGCCGATAGCCTTTGATGCAAAGATACCGGTCAAGATGGCACCAATAATACCACCCACACCGTGTACGCCGAAGCAATCCAAGCTGTCATCGTATTTGAAGATATTCTTCAAGCGAGTAGCAGATAGATAGCAAAGCACGCCAGTGATGAAGCCAATGGCAAGCGCACCTGATACATCCACAAAGCCGGATGCAGGCGTTACACCTACAAGGCCTGCAACTGCGCCGGTGATTTTACCCGAGATACTTGGTCGGCCACGATCAGACCATTCCACAGCCATCCAGCTGATTGCAGCAGTAGCAGCAGCAACGATGGTAACTGTAGCAGCCATCGCGGCGCGGCCATCAGCAGCAAGTGCTGAACCAGCATTAAATCCAATCCAACCAACCCACAACAGGGATGCGCCTATTAAACTGAAGATGATGTTATAGGGGGCGTGTTGGCTGTTATTTGCATTTCTGCGGCCAATCATGATTGCGGCAATCAAGCCAGCAACACCTGCGTTGATGTGCACAACGGTACCGCCTGCATAATCCAGAGCGCCCATTTTGAACAACCAACCTGAAGGTGCCCATACCCAGTGGGCAATTGGAGCATAAACCAACAATGACCATGCGCCCATGAACACCAGAAGTGCCGAAAATTTAATACGGTCAGCAAAGGCACCCGCAATCAGTGCTGGTGTGATAATCGCAAAGGTCATTTGGAATATCATGTACACTGGTTCTGGAATGGTGGTCTTAACCGCATTATCAAGTCCGGCACCCAGTACGAAGGCAACGGTGTGGTCTACACCACTAAACAGTAAGCGAGATAAGTCGCCAATAAATGTTGAACCGTCAGGCATCGTGGTAGTGCCGTTGGTAAAACTAAGGCTGTAGCCAACTACAACCCAAAGTACTGCAACCAGACAGCAGGTTGCAAAACTTTGCATCGAAGTTGCAAGAGCGTTTTGCTTGCGTACCAAACCGCCATAAAATAGGGCGAGGGCAGGAATCGTCATCATCAGTACCAAAGCGGTAGCTGTGAGCATCCATGCTGTATCGCCGCTATTAAGCGGTATAGGGGCCGCAGCAGCGGTTTCGGCAAATGCCTGAAGAGGGGTGAAAGCAAGCGCAGCAAGAGCGGCTAAGCCGTATCGAGCTTTGCTTGAAATGGTTGTAATTATTGGATTTCCCATGTCGAGCCTCAGTTATGATTAAAGAAAGACAGGATTTGCGAAAACAAACGCCTGATGACACGGGAGCTAACAATGAATGATAAAAAATAATTTTACAACCTTAATTATTATTTTATAGTTTTTTACTTATTAATAAGAAGCATTACCATAGTAACCACCTCAAGGAAAATACAATGCCAGAGCGGATTCTCAAGCTATCCCAAGCAGTTTCGGATCTAGCCAGCAAACGGGTAGGTGAAATTCAGGTTATTACTGCTACCACCCGAATCTTAGCCTTAAATGCGATGATCGAAGCCGCGCGCGCAGGTGAGGCCGGCAAGGGTTTTTCGATTGTGGCCGAAGAGGTTCGTAAAATCTCAGAACAAATCAGTACCATTTCTAAAAGCCTTACAGAAGAAATGGCCGAGCGGGTTGATGAGCTAAATGAACTTGGCCAGCGGCTGGTTAGCCATGTGCGTGGTCAGCGTCTTGCGGATTTGTCGCTTAACATGATCGATATTATTGACCGTAATTTGTATGAACGTTCATGCGACGTACGGTGGTGGGCAACAGATAGCGCCGTCGTCGACTGTGCGCAGAACCCAACATCTATTACACGCGATTATGCCAGCCGCCGCCTTGGCGTTATTCTTGGCGCTTATACCGTTTATCTGGACCTGTGGATTGCCGATAAGAATGGAAATGTAATTGCCAATGGCAGGCCCGAGCGTTACAGCAATGTGCAGGGCTCGTCTGTTGCCGGAGAGAGCTGGTTTCAGCAAGCTAAATCAACGCAAAGCGGAGATGATTTTGCGGTTGCTGACATCACCGCCAATCCATTATTGGAAGATAAGCTGGTGGCTACGTATTCTGCTGCTATTCGTAAGGACGGCGATAGCAAGGGTGAGGTCATTGGCGTTTTGGGAATCTTCTTTGATTGGCAGGCACAAAGTCAGGCTGTTGTAGATTCCATACGTCTTGCCGATGATGAGAAGACCCGTACCCGTTGTTTATTGCTGGATAGCAGGCACCGTGTGATTGCATCCAGTGACCGTAATGGGATTTTACAACAATCTATCCCACTGCAAACTGAACAGAAGAATGCGGGAAGTTATGTTGATTTGGAAGGTAATACCATTGGCTTTGCGCTGACCCCTGGTTACGAAACGTATAAAGGGCTTGGATGGTATGGCTGTATCGTTCAAAAGCCGATATAGGTTGACACGACGCTCTTGTTAAACATCGCCATGCGCGTATAATCATCCGACAAGCTTTTCCGGAGAATTATACATGGGTCTTGATATCGTTTTGATTTTGGCAACAGTAGCCTTCTTTGCTTGGCAAACCTGTAAGACTGGCGTGAAGAAGCACTAAGTCTGTTATTCTTGGCCTGTTGGCAAACCTGCAGCTAACTGCTTTTCCAATTCGTTTATCGGTATTGAGAAGTTGTTGAACACGCTTGAGCCGTATTTTTTCTGTAATTTTTTTCTCATTTTTTTCTGGGCTATCAGTCGGCCTTCATATACCTGCTCGAAGCCAGAATATTTGGGACGTGGTGGCAAATCAGGCCAATATTTGTGGTAGATGGCTTCCTTGATGTTATGTGCAAACAGGGTCATTTCATCAAAGCCAATTTCTTTTGCTTCACGTAAAAGGCACAACATGATCTCTGGCGTGTAACAATAAAAAGCTGATACGCCCTCTATCTGTTCCGTATGCATGAAATGGGTAACGGCAATCCGTTCAAGAGGGACAGGGACATTAATTGTTCCGTTCGCTTGCGCATAACGTTGTTCGCCCACACCAATAACTGTCATGCCGCCATATTTAAAAACATGCCGCATGATGTGCATCTGCATTAAATGCGCACAATTAGTCAGGATGTAAGGCGTTTCGGTCGCTTTTTCAAAAAAGGCCAAAATATCTAATTGGATGATTTCCGGGGTAAGGTTGTGCGTTTTACAAAATTCAAAAGCATAAGAAATATCTTGTTTGTTGTAATCATGGTCGAATTGCACAATCACTGGTTTAAAAGGAATTTTTTCATCAATCATGGCGCGCGCGATGAGTTCTGAATCAATCCCGCCACTCATTGCGACATAAATAGGCTTGGTTGTTTTTTCAGCAATACGCTTTGCTGCAATGGCAACTTCTTCGTTGAAAGCTTTTGGCTGTCTTGTGCAGGGGCCGTAGGTTACCCATAACGGCTGTTGCTGTTCATTAAAATTGTACAGTCCTTTGCCCCATCCAAAACGCCAGTGATCGTTTTCCGAAAATGATATTTTTGTGGTCATTTTTAAAACCAACTATCTGGTATAGTCATTACGCCGTTCTGATTTGATAGTATAATAGGTAGCAGTCCAGCCGTTTGTGGCAAGATGCTCTCCGCATAAAAACGTGAAGTGATAATTTTGCTTTCCATAAAATCTGCTGAGAAGCCTTGTGGGCTGCGTAGTTCCTGAAGCGCGATATGGGCTGATTCTGCCATGCGTGCCCCGCCGGCGGTCAATGCAAATAAACGCAGAAATGGGACTGCGGCGAATGCAGCGGCATTCATATCTGACTTGGCAAGTGATAATAGATGGCTGGCGGCCTGCTCGAGGTGATTAAGCGAAGTAGTTAAGTGGATAGCAATCTGCGCGGCATCATCACCAGTATCCATGGAAAGTTTATTGGCAATATCCCGCATTTCAGTAACGTAGCTATTAAATGCTTTGCCATTATCACGGGCTAATTTGCGAAAGACTAAATCATTTGCCTGAATGCCATTTGTTCCCTCGTAAATGGCCAATACACGTGCGTCACGCATGTGCTGTGCCGCGCCGGTTTCTTCTACAAAACCCATGCCGCCAAATACCTGTACGGCAGTAGAGGTGAGTTCGTTAGATAAATCGGTAATCCATGCCTTGACAATGGGGGTCAGAAGGTCGACGCGTTCCTGGTGCTTACTATCGATGGCGAATGCAGCGCTGTATGCAAGAGCGCGCGCTGCTTCGGTTTGTGATTTAATGGTCATTAACATGCGGCGGACATCCGGATGCTGGATAATTGTAACAGGTTTGTCCGCGCCTTTTTTCAAAGGCTTGCTTTGCACGCGGGTTCGCGCGAAATCAACGGCGTGTTGCATCGCGCGCTCACATAATGCCAATCCCTGAACACCAACCCCAATACGTGCGTTGTTCATCATGACGAACATGGCTTCGATGCCACGATTTTCTTCGCCCACCAATTCGGCAAATGCACCGCCTTTGTCGCCATAGGCCATTGTGCAAGTTGGGCTGGCATGTTGGCCAAGCTTATGTTCTATCGAAACGGCATAGGCATCATTGCGCGCACCAAGTGATCCATCTGGATTGACCAGATACTTTGGAACAAGGAACAGTGATAATCCTTTGGTGCCTTCAGGCGCATCAGGAAGCCGAGCAAGAACAAGGTGAATAATGTTCTCAGCCATATCGTGCTCGCCATAGCTGATAAATATTTTTTGTCCTTGGACTTTATAATTAGCGCCGTCTTTTACTGCTTTGCACCGCACCGCACCGACATCTGAACCTGCTTGGGGTTCAGTTAAATTCATGGTGCCTGACCATGCGCCACTAACCATCTTTGGTAGATAGGTTTGTTTTTGCGCAGGTGTGCCATGAGTATGAAGAAGTTCAATCGCGCCTTGGTTAAGTAATGTACACAGCGCAAGCGAGAGATTCGCAGTTTGCAACATTTCCTGTACTGGCATTGCCAGGGTGGCAGGCAGTCCTTGCCCACCTATCTCCTCGCTGAATGACAGGCCGTTCCATCCGCCATCAACATATTCTTTGTATGCGTCGGCAAATCCATCCGGCATCTTTACGGCATGATTGGAAAATTTGAGACCTTGTTTATCACCGGCATGATTTAGCGGGGCAAATGTGCCTGCTGCCAGCTTGCCTGCTTCTTCCAAAATTGATCGCGTCAGGTCCTCGCTGACTGAATCATAGCCGGGCAGCGAGGCCAGTTTATCTAGGCCAATCAAGCGGGTGAGAACAAAAAGAATGTCATTAATCGGAGGGGTGTAGGTCATATCAAAAAATTTGGCACGGTCTTTGCCAATAAAGGGTTAAGGGAAGGATTGATTATGTCAGCATCAGCATTACAGAATGGTATCAGTGAATATGCTAAAAGCCAGCAAAATCAATCTGTTGGCAAGAGCGGAGTCATAAGCGCCATTAAGCTGGCCAGTGCTAAAACCGGGGTCGATTTTGCCTATCTGCTCAATAAAGCAGACCAAGAAAGCAGTTTAAACCCAAATGCTAAGGCCAGTACTAGTTCCGCGAGCGGTTTGTTTCAGTTCATCAAGTCAACCTGGTTTAAGATGGTCAAAGACCATGGGGCTAATTACGGCCTGACAGAAGAGGCAGGCGCAATTACGCAAAAGAACGGGCAATTGCATGTGGCAGACCCGGAAATGCGCCAAAGAATTTTAAATCTACGCCATGACCCCATTTTGTCATCAGCCATGGCGGCCGAGTTTACAAAAGAGAACAAAGATTATCTTGATGCGTCAGTTGGCGGAACAATTGGCAGCACGGAATTGTACATGGCTCATTTCTTGGGTGCAGGTGGGGCATCGACATTCTTAAATAAAATGCGGGCTGCGCCCAATGCACCAGCGGCAGATTTTCTGCCCGATGCAGCGCAAGCCAACCCAAATGTATTTTATTCCAAGACCGGTCGGGCATTAAGCCTTAAAGAAATTTATAATCGCTTTGCAGCCAAGTTTGATGACAAACCGTCTGCAATGATTGCGGTGGCGTCTGCAGTTCCGCCAGCGCCAACAAGGGATTTGGCAGTGTTTTCACCTGCGTTCTATCGTGAGCCAGAACAAAGCATGCCAAGTAATACCAGTGATAACGTCACTGTGAATATGGATGTGTTACAGCAAGTACTAAAGCAAAATAATACCTCTGATACTTTATTTAATACAATGATCCTTGCGCAGGTGCATATGAATAATGCACTAACCGGTGCAATGGGAAATGATAGATATAACAATAAAACTTCGGTGATCTCATGAATATTTTAGAGCTAGTAAATATTATTCCAGCAAAGTCATGGCCGTTTCTTTTGCAATGCTTGGTTTTTGCAAGTTATGTTTGGGTTTCGCGTCAACGCGCGCTGTCCTAAATTAGAACAGGACGCCAGGGTTCATTATCCCTTTTGGATCTAGTGTTGCTTTGATGCGTTGCATCATCTGCAATTCTATGGGCGAAACAGTGCGGTGAAATTCGGTTTTTTTGAAACGTCCAATACCATGTTCCGCGCTGATTGAGCCGCCAAGGCTGATTACCAAATCATGTAATGCGCTAGCTATTGTTTCACGTAGGGCTATAAACACGTTTTTATCCATGGCTTCAGGCTGACTGATATTGAAATGGATATTGCCATCGCCAACATGACCAAACGTATAGGGACGCGCAGTAGGAACAATGCGTTCAACTAAGGCGCTGCCTTGTTCGATGCAATCTGCAATCCGGCCAATTGGTAATGATATATCGTGTTTTAAAGATGCGCCTAGATGTTGCTGGGCAGCGACTACTGCTTCCCTTAAGGCCCAGAAGCTGCGGTTTTGTGCAATGCTTTCGGATACCACAGCATTCTGGATTAGGTTTGCTTCAAGCAGTTCGCCTAATACAGCTTGCAAATTCTCGCTGCGTCCGGATGTGGAGTGTGTTTCAATCAACGCAATCCAGTCTGCTTGAAATGGATTTCGCTGATGGCAGAATTTTACTGCGGCATCTATCGCGATGCGTGGCATTAATTCAAAGGCAGCAAGCGTGTCTTCGCTGGCCGAGCGCAACTTACCAAGCACTTCAATCGCCTGATTTGGGCTGGTAAGGGCAATTAATGCGGTTTCAATTCGCTCCGGTTTTGGCAGAAGCTTTAAAGTGGCGGCCGTGATAATTCCCAGCGTGCCTTCCGAACCAATCAATAATTGTTTTAAATCATATCCAGCATTGTTTTTGCGAAGTGAACGTAACCCGTTCCAGATACTACCATCTGGCAACACGGCTTCTAATCCCAAAATTTGTTCGCGCATATTTCCATAGCGCAGGGTAAATGACCCGCCCGCATTGGTTGCTGCTAGGCCGCCTATGCAAGCAGATCCTTCCGATGCCAAAGTCATAGCAAATAGGCGATGTTGTGCCGATGCTGCCTCTTGAATGGTCTGTAAAATACAACCTGCTTCGGCAATCATGCTGAAATCAGAGGTATCGATACTGCGTATGGAGTTCATACGTTTTAGGCTGATGCACAGCGATGAATTATCTTCGCTTGGTACAGATGCGCCCACTAATCCGGTATTGCCGCTTTGAGCAACGAGAGGAGTGTTGGTTGCCGCGCATAGTTTTACGATTTCAGAAACTTCAGCTGTAGTTTTAGGTAATAGTACAGCTGGGCTGTTTGACTTGATACGCCCGCGCCATTCATGCAGATAAGCTACTTTATCTTGCTCGGCCGTGATGATGCCACCAGGTCCAAGTAATGTGGTCAGTTTGTCCAGTAGTTCCTTCATATTTATTCTCTTGGTGCAGCAGCACGACGAAGACGATCATTGATAGCAAGACCTAATCCAGTTTCAGGAATAGGCATTACCGCGATGGACGTAACATCTGGTTTATCCAACTCCCGCAGCATAGCAAAAAGATTGGCGGCGGCTTCATGCAAATCGCCGCGCTCACTTAAATTCAATACATGGCCGCCTGTTTTTACGCCAATAACCGGGCCAAATGCCAATAAAGCCTCATGTGCTTTGGTATCTGTTGCATTCAATCTGACAAGCGCATGGGGCGCATAATGGCTTTGCAATTGTCCAGGGGATGTTGGGGTTTGGCTGTGTCCGGTAAATATCCCGACATGACCTATAACATTCTCGATCTCATGCTGGGTAACACCGCCTTGGCGAAGGATAACCGGATTTGTGCCTGTGATATCCAAAATAGTAGATTCAAGACCAATGGGTGAGCGTCCGGCGCCTAAGATTAAATCAACTTTATCACCAAGAGACTCTAATACATGTAATGGCGTGGTAGCACTTACACTACCAGATCGGTTCGCGCTAGGTGCAGCGATAGGGCGGTTCACTTCACGCAACAACGCCCGTGCCACAGGATGGGACGGAATGCGAACAGCCAGACTATCCATGCCTGCGCTTACCAGCCATGAAAGCTTGGCGTTTTTCTTGCGGGGCAAGATCAATGTCAGTGCGCCCGGCATAAAATGTTCTGCAAGATTTTCTGCAAGTGCACTCATTTCCACATATGCTGAGAGCTGTGAAACATCAGCAACATGCACAATTAGCGGATTAAAGCTGGGTCGGCCTTTTGCCGCAAAGATGGCTGCCACGGCATCTTCATTTGTGGCATCGCCACCAAGCCCGTATACGGTTTCGGTCGGAAACGCCACTAATTTACCAGCCAGCAAAACCTCAGCCGCGCGCACGATAAATTCCTTATCGGGATCGGTGGCATGAAGATTGAGCAGGGTAGGTGATGCCATGGGGTTTTATTTTAGTTTTTTTACAGCTTCCATGACTTCTTCAACATGTCCTGGAACTTTAACGTTGCGCCAAATGCTGCGAAGGATGCCTTTTCCATCAATCAAGAATGTGGATCGGTCCATGCCCATATATTTTCGGCCATACATACTCTTTTCAATCCAGACGCCAAAAGCCGAAGCAATTTTTACATCTTCATCAGCTGCAAGGTTGAATGCTAGCTTATATTTTTTTGCAAATTTTTGATGGGAAGTAAGGCTGTCTTTGGAAATACCAATAATAACGGCATCCATTTTTTTAAACTTCGGAAGATTATCTTGAAACCCGCAGGCTTCTTTGGTGCAACCAGGTGTGTCATCTTTAGGGTAGAAATATAACACCACATTTTTGCCTTTTAGTTGAGCAAGGCTAATATTACCTTCAAGGGTGGTTAGAGCAATGGCAGGTGCTTTAGAGCCAACAGCAAGAGCCGATTTGGCTACCGTAGTTTTGGAGGCTTTTTTCGGTAGTAGTTTCGTAACTGTTTTAATCGTCTTTTTCGGGGTGGCTTTTTTTGAAGCGGCTTTGGGTTTACCTGGTTTGGATAAGGCCATTTTTACACCATGTTGCATGTTAAAACTATAGAAGCGATGTTGAAAATGATGATACCATATAAAAGAGTCAAGGCATTCCGGTCCTGTTTTTAGTTCTCTATTACGATTTCTAATGCGTCACTTAAAACTTACATTGATTGTTATATTGGAGGGCATAGCCCTTTGTTGTGCTATCGTCCTGCTCGGTATTGGGGTGTTGGCCGGCCGATTGATGATGGGGCCGATGAAGATTACAGAAATGACCCCGGTTTTCGAAAACCTGCTGAGCAGTCCAGAGAACGGTGTTTATGCAAAAATTGGTCACAGTTCACTAACATGGGATAAAGAGCGTCGCAAAGCCGTGCTCGATCTGGATACCATTCAGTTTGTCGATAAGCTCCAACAGAATATCGCTACGATACCTGAGATATTGCTGGTCTTGCGTCCGATGGGGTATTTTGATGAAGAGCATTCACCATGGAATGTGGTTATTCAAAATCCTAAAATGCATTTACGGCTTGATGCTGCCGGAGCCTTACACCTGGGTGCCATGAACACGGATGAAGCCCCGGAAGTTTCAGAGCAACCAGCAGATGCCCCAAGTGATGTAGTTACCCAAGACGATTTAAGAGAGATTTTAAAAGAATTGCTACACTCGCCGCATACCCGTACGGCGGGGCTTGGTCTGTTTGCCAATCTGACCGTCATTAATGGTGGCGTGACCATGAATGATGAAGGAAAGCAGATAACATGGAATCTTGCGATGCCGGTGTTATCGCTTAAGCGTGTTAAAAACGATTATGTAGGCAAAGCAGCCATGATCGTAAGCAAAAACAAAATGCAAACCGCCATTGATTTTGCGCTGAATTATAGTTCAAAGGATAGGACCTATACTGCGACGGGATCGTTTGATCATCTGAACCCCGCATTGTTTACTGGCAGTATTGCCCAACTGAAGCCATTCGATTTTATTTCATCATCATTGACCGGCTCGGTTACTGTCTTGCTGGATGAAGATGCAACAGTTATTGATGGCGGGCTCAATATCAATCTTGATAAGGGTGATATCAAAATCCCGGATTTATACGCCAAGCCATTACCATTTAAGGCTGGTCAAATCGTGGCGCGGTACAACAAAAATGATAATATTTTGCGTGTCGAGCCGGTTCGCATCGATTTTGATAAAATGATATTGCAGGGGGATGCAAATATTCATGTTGGATCTACACCGCGTGATGTAAATGCTACTTTCAAGGTTTCAAATCTACCGGTACAGGCATTTCCGGACATTTGGCCAGAACAAGCGGGAAAAAATGCCCGTGATTGGATATTGGAAAACATACACAAAGGTCAGCTTGATGATGTTGTCCTGAACCTTGCCCTCAGCGTGCCAGATAATGACGCGTCGGCGGCATCATTAAAAGATGTGCACGGTACAATTAAAGTCAGCAATGTTGAAATGACCTGCTGGAAGCCTTTGCCAAATATCCAGAAAATGAATGCTGAGGGAACCTTCAATGAAAAGGGGTTTGATATTCAAATCGGTTCTGGCGAGCAAGGAGATATAAAAATCAAGCCATCGCATGTGGTTATTACGGGGCTGGATGCAGATATTCAAACTATCACGCTTGATGCAAATATTTCAGCGCCTGCTGCGGCGCTTCTGGATGTATTAGATCGTCAGCCCATGGGCTATGCCAAGAAAATCGGAATTAATCCAAAGGATACAAGCGGAAATGTTGATGGCCTGCTTCATATGTCATTCCCACTGTTAAAAGAACTGCTGTTTGATCAGATAGAACTAAAAGCAGACACGAAGGTAACTGATGGCGCAATGCAAAAAGTTGCAGGCTTAATCGATGTCAGCAACGGGAATGTTCAATTACAAGTAGATAAGGATGGCCTAACCTTTAAAGGGGATGCGGCACTAAATGGCGTTCCATCGAATGTTGATTGGGTAGAACGTTTTGCACCGCAAGCAGATGTGTTGTTGAGCAAGGCGGTGATTAAAGGTAATGCCAAGGCAGATGATATTAAAAAGTTTGGCATCGAGCTGTCCATGACCAGCGCAGAACCTTTCCCGGTGAATGTAACCTATGAACGTGGCGTAGATCGTTCAAGGCTTGCCATTAATGGCGATGCCACAGCAACGCGTTTGGATATACGCGATTTGTTTTATGTAAAACCTGCTGGTACGGCATTTAATTTCTCAACCGCATTGGAATGGGGCGGTAATAAGCCCATGCAGCTAAGCGAGTTGAAGGTACGCGGTGCAAATGTTGCCATTGATGGGATCGGGATGTTTGACGCCAATCAGCACCTTTCTAAAATGACCATCAATCCACTGCAGCTTGATGCGACCACCGCAAAAGTCGAGTATACGCGCAGCAAGGATGGCGTTCCTTCGCTGCGCCTTGTGGGTGATACGATCGACATCCGTCATGCGTTTGATGCCAGTGATGGCCAGGAAAAAACCAATCCGGATAAAGAAAAAACACCGACGCCATTGCAAGTAGATATGCAAGTAAGACGAGTCATTACAGGTGCAAAAACCGAATTAAATAATGTTTCTATCAAAGCAACGCGTGATGAATTCGGCTGGGAAAGTTTTGATGTTAATGCAACGGCTAAGAATAAAACCCCATTTAATTTTAGTTTAAAGCCATCTGCAGGTCGTAGCATTCTGTCAATGTCGACACCAAACCTTGGGAACATTTTAAGTTCACTGGATGTAACAGACACCATGGTTGGCGGTAAATTGACAATTGATGGTAAGTCCGAGCCTGGTGATAAACTACGCAATATATTTGGCCATATAAAACTCGATAATTATCGAGTGTTGAACATGCCTGCATTGGCGCAGCTCATTAGCGCAATTTCACCTGACGGTTTGGCCTCTATGTTGGGTGGTGAAGGCCTTGGATTTGGAGATTTGGAAGGCGAATATGTCTGGAGTAGGGATACGATTGTAATCACCAAGGCACATACATCCAGTGGTTCACTTGGCCTTACCACAGCAGGTAAGATTGATTTGCAACATAGCACCCTGGAATTAGAAGGACAGGTTATTCCGGTCTATTTCATTAGCCGAATTTTGTCGGCAATCCCTCTGGTCGGCGATATTTTAACGGGTGGTGATGGCCAAGGGTTGTTTGCGGCAACCTACCGTGTGGAAGGCCCGATAGCTAAAGCAAAAGTATCCGTTAATCCGGTATCTGTGCTCGCGCCGGGTATTTTAAAGAATATCCTGTTTATGGATAAGGATATTACCAAAATGGATCAGCCAAAGCCCGCCAAACCCTGATCAGGTTTGTGCGCGAGGTGATATAGGTAATTGATTGCGTGCTGCAATGGGCTGCTCGATAGGCTGGCTAGTATCTTGTGCAAGACGAATAGGCGGCATGGCATTACGGGATCGCACATCAGCTTGTACGTCGCGCCGGTAGATGTCCTGATGCACGACTGCGCGCTGCTGCTGTGCATCCCAAGTGACGGTATTATAGGTTGTTTCAATAGCTATGCGCGGCTGAACAGGAATGCGCGCATTGGCAAATTGCGGGTGTTGCCATTCCGGACGTCCACTGGCTGGGTTGGAATTTGGCTGCATAATCGCGGCAAAGAAATCCCTGTTATTGGCATAGCCATTTTGTTGGCCAATGCCGGGGTCTCGTGCAAGTGCGGCCGCAACTTCAGCAATATTTTGTACACGAATGCACCCAGAACTTTGCGCATATTGTGAAAAGCTGTCACTGCGCGCCGCTGCAACTGTGTCATGAAGTCGGATACTGTTGCGTCCAAATTCACCGCCTAGCATGACTTTGATTGCGCCTAACGGATTAGTAGGGCTCGGGGGTTGCGAGAATGGACTAACATGTGGATTGTTGAATTTACTCCAATCCACAGTGTAGCGCTCATTATTCGGCGCGGTAAACGTATATAAATTGCCTTGTACGCCGGAACGTTCATATTCACTGCGTAAGTTGGCAAGAAATTGCGGATCATATAATCCTTTACGCTGGGCAATCGAATTGGGGATGTACCAAGTAGGTTGAATTTCCATACCTTCAATGTAACCGCGTGCCACAGGCGTGGTGCGTACAGGTTGACCATCCCTTGGAGGCTCACCGATAATGACGCGTGAATTTCCTTGCATGCCATTGATGTTATATTGCGCAAAACCTTGAGGAATATTGATATTGATGGAGTTTGCCGCAACAGTGTCTTGATAGCCTTGTTGGCGTATGCGCGCCATATTCACACGAAGACTGGTCAGTCTTGGATCGTTTTGATTGCCACTTTCAAGTATCTCGTCGTATTGACGACGCATATCCGCATAGATGGGATGCCTTGGACCTGCCGCATCAATTGCAGCTTCAATTTGCGACTGTGCTGTATCAGGATTATTACGCGGTGCCATCGCATTCACAAACGCATTTGCAATATCACCAACATCGGACCGATTGCTGATTTCCCGTGCCGTGCGCATGACGCTGTCGGTCATGATGCGGTCTGCGATTGCCCTGTCGTTGGGATCACGCGTGGCAAGCAGGCGATTGATGACGGCGGCATCTGGAAATGTATCGTGTATGCCGTGAGATTCAGCATACATCCGCAAATCTTCAAATAAATTTGGTTTGTTTACCCAAATTAAAGCGCGTGGATTGGAATATAAACGCTGCGTGATGGGTAATAATTCTATACCCGACGCGCGTAACGCATCGTCAAGCGAGGCTCCATTCGCAGTCGGTTGGGTATTAAATGGGGTGACCATGCACGTCCAAAATCATCAATTGCAACGGTCTATTATTGATAAATTTCAATAATAAACCCTTACTTCAGTTAATGATTTTTAACCATGTAATGGATAAGAGCTGTGGATTAGGCGCATTTAATTAGTGCGTGGCGCTTTTTTCCTGCTGAAAGCTTGATATCACTGCCATCGCTGCGAACCACTTCGTTCACGTTGCTGATGGCTATGTCATTGATTTTTGCTCCGCCGCCTTCAATTAATCTGCGTGCCTCGCCTTTACTGGATGCCATGCCAGCTTTGATAAGGACATCAACCAAAAGCACACCTTGTTGCAGTTCGGCTTTGGGAATGGAGAAGGTTGGAAGGTTATCACCCACGCGGCCTTCTTCAAACGTACGACGTGCTGTTTCGGCAGCGTCCGCAGCGGCCTTCTCGCCGTGACACAGCTTGGTTGCTTCAAAAGCTAAAACTTTTTTAGCTTCATTGATTTCATTGCCTTGCAGTGCTGCAAGGCGCGCTATTTCATCCAAAGATAAATCTGTAAACAGTTTCAGGAATTTTCCAACGTCGGCATCTTCGGTATTGCGCCAGAACTGCCAGTAATCATAAGGGCTAAGCTTTTCTGCTTTCAGCCATACCGCGCCTGCAGCTGTCTTGCCCATCTTGGCGCCAGACGATGTGGTGATTAGAGGGGTTGTCAGGCCGAATAAAGTCGCGCCAGCCATTTTGTGACCAAGGTCAGTGCCATTGACGATATTACCCCATTGATCAGAGCCGCCCATTTGCAATTTACAGCCGTAACGCTTGCTGAGCTCAACAAAATCATAGGCCTGCATAATCATGTAATTGAATTCAAGGAAGGTGAGAGGCTGTTCACGTTCCAGACGCATCTTCACACTATCAAAGCCAAGCATGCGATTGATGGTAAAATGCCGACCTACATCACGCAGGAAAGAAATATATTCTAGTTTATCCAACCAATCAGCGTTATTGACCATAATCGCATCGCTCGGTCCATCGCCAAATTTCAGATAATTGCCAAAAATTGTTTTGATAGATGCAATATTTGACGCAATTTTTTCTTCGGTCAGCAATTGACGGCTTTCATCTTTGCCTGACGGATCGCCAACCTTGGTGGTTCCTCCACCCATTAGCACGATGGGTTTGTGCCCGGCCTGTTGCAGACGACGAAGCAGCATAATTGAAACCAGATTTCCAACGTGGAGCGAATCTGCCGTTGCATCAAAGCCAATATAGCCGGTCATCGGCTTGCCGCTGGCTGCTGCATCCAATCTCTTTTCATCGGTGATTTGGTGGACATAGCCCCGGGCATGCAGGGTTTGCAAAAAGGTCGAGGTTGCGTTGGTCATCTTTTTTTGTTTCAGTTTTTAATAATATGGTTTTAGCATCATGGTTATGGCTAAATTTTCAAAACTATTCAATAGCATGGCGCGCAACGCCTCTAAAAAGCGGATATTTAACGTCATTGGACTGATGAGCGGTACATCCATGGATGGCATTGATGTGGCGGTTCTGCATACCGATGGGCAAGCCATGATTCAAACAGGGGCATTTATCACCTGTCCGTATCCTTCCGCCATTCGCAAGGAATTGAAGTCCGTGTTGGGCAAACGCAAGGCGCCAGCATTAGAAAAAAAACTAACACAGCTTCATGCGGTTGCAGTGCGCAAACTTCTGAAGAAATGCAAATTAAACGCATCCGATTTTGATTGCATCGGCTTTCATGGCCATACCATACATCATGACCCCACAAATAAAATAACCGTGCAAATTGGTGATGGAAAATTATTGCATAAACTTACCGGTATTCCTGTTGTTTATGATTTTCGCACGAATGACGTTAAGGCAGGCGGGCAGGGTGCGCCTTTGGTGCCGGTATATCACCAGGCGTTAGCTGCGCGTTCTAAAAAGCCAATTGTATTTTTAAACATCGGCGGCGTTGCAAATATAACTTATGTTGGCCCAAAAGATGTGCTGCTAGCCTGTGATGCAGGGCCTGGTAATGCATTAATTGATGACTGGATGCATAGGCACAATAAAGGTACGTTTGATAAAGGCGGAAGGCTTGCTGCCAGCGGTAAAGTCGACGCCGTGTGGATCGGGCGTTTCCTTAGTCATCCATATTTTAAAAAGAAATTGCCAAAATCATTAGACCGCAATGAGTTTTATAAGTTTGTTCCAAATCATCTTAATGCAGCTGACGGCGCAGCAACTCTCACTCAGATGACGGTTGACGCCATTGCCAAAACGCTGAAGCAGTGCCCTAAAAAGCCTGCCAAGATTATTGTTTGTGGAGGTGGACGCAAGAACAGTGAAATGATGAAGCGTCTACATAAGGCAACGGGTATAAAGCCTACCTTGATTGAGAAGATGAACCTTGATGGTGATGCGATTGAAGCGCAGGCGTTTGCTTATTTGGCGGTGCGCGAAATATTGGGGTTGCCAATCAGTTTTAAAGGCACAACTGGTAGGAAGAAGACATAAAAAAACCGGCTTTGAAGCCGGTTTTTTTTTAGCATAACAGGTTGATTACCCCGCCATTGCAAAACCCATGGATGCGGGGTTGAACAGCGCCTGGTCAAGGTAGCTTTCAACAGCCTTTTGCATAACATCGGTCTTGTCAGTGAAGAAATGGTCAGCACCTTGAATTACGCGGTAATCAATCTTGATGCCGCGTTGGTATGACAATTTATGAACCAGCTTTGCAACTGATGCTTCAGGAACGATTTCGTCTTGTTCGCCTTGAATAATCATGCCGGATGTCGGGCATGGTGCAAGGAAAGTGAAGTCCAGAACGTTCGCTGGTGGAGCAATGGAGATAAAGCTGTCGATTTCTGGGCGGCGCATCAGTAATTGCATGCCAATCCATGAACCAAATGAGAAACCTGCCACCCAAACGCTGCGAGCAGCTGGGTTGATGGTTTGTAACCAATCGAGGGCTGAGGTTGCATCGGCCAATTCGCCTTCACCGCGGTCATATGAACCTTGTGAGCGGCCAACGCCACGGAAATTGAAACGCAAAGTCGCGAAATCGCGGCTGGTGAATGATTGGTATACATTGAACACAACTTTGTTGTTCATGGTGCCGCCATGCTGCGGGCTTGGGTGTAAAACCAGCGCGATAGGCGCGGTTGGTGATTTACCTGGGCTATAACGGCCTTCAAGGCGTCCGGCTGGGCCGTTAAACAGTACTTCTGGCATTCTTGGCACCCTTATTTCGCTGTTTACACTTTATTAATAATTGCACTATAGCGGATATAATCGTTAATTTTCAAGGTTTTCGTGCATTTCTACTCAAATAACTACACATTTTTTAGGCCAAATCTTCTCAAGCCCTTCATTTCAATACGAAAAGCAAACTAGCAGACTGGCTTGAAATTAAAAACAACTGCTTTGAATTATGGTAGGTTCTGCTGCTCAGCGTTTAGAGAGATTAATGACCGCAACGCCCATTTATTTAGATTATGCCGCCACCACACCGATAAAGCCGGAGGTGATAGAGGCCGTCACTCAAGCCATGCAAGCCCATGGTAATGCATCGTCTGTGCATGGCTATGGACGGGCCGCCCGCAATCACCTTGAGTATGCGCGTGCACAGCTTGCCAAACGGTATAATGCAAAGCCATCGCAGGTTGTGTTTACAAGTGGTGCCACAGAAGCCAATAACATGGCACTGCATGGCATCAAGCAACGCCCAATGATTGTTTCAGCCGTCGAGCACCCCGCCGTGATGCAAAGTGCAGCCGCTTACTCTTCACCGCAAATGATTAGCGTTTCTGGCGATGGCATTATTAATCTCAATCACTTAGAGGAGCTTCTTAAAGCTACTCCGAAGGCATTAGTAAGCGTGATGCTTGTGAATAATGAAACTGGCGTAATCCAGCCCGTGAAAGAAGCAGCACAAATTGCCAAGCAATATGGCGCTATTGTTCATTGTGACGCCGTACAAGGTGCAGGACGCATCCCTGTCGATTTTATGGAGTTGGGGGTGGATATGCTCAGCCTATCTGCGCACAAACTTGGTGGGCCACAAGGGGTTGGAGCGCTGATTATTGGGGAACAAATAAAAATAGAACCTTTAATGCTCGGCGGCAGCCAAGAATCCCGTCGTCGCGGCGGCACGGAAAATGTAGCGGCAATTGTCGGATTTGGGCATGCAGTGAGCATGCTGGATGCAGATTTAGCCAAGGCTGGCGAATGGATGCAGTGGCGTGACAAGTTTGAGGCTAGTATTCAAGCTATTGTACCTAATGCCAGTGTTTTTGGGCAGCATGCATATCGTGTTGCTTCAATATCATGCGTGCACATGCCTGGTGTGCGTAACGATACACAACTGATGGCATTCGATTTGGGTGGATTTGCGGTTAGCAGTGGTTCGGCATGTTCCAGTGGTAAAGTGCAGGCATCACCGGTATTAAAGGCCATGGGCGTTGATGAGGCGAGTGCCACTTCTGCGATTAGGGTCAGTTTTGGATGGGGAACTATAAGCCAGGAACTAGAAAAACTTGCGCAAAACTGGCTTGAGCTTTATCAACGTAGCAGTAAAACAAAAGCAGCATAGGACGATGCATGGATAAGGTCATTGAACTTTCACCCAATCAACAAGAATTTCTGTGCTGGTCATGTCACGAAAATCTTTCGGTGCGCGCCATGTTTTGCAATCACTGCGGCAGCATTCAGCCGGTTCGTGACATTGACCATTTCCAACGTATGGGCATGGAAAAAAAGGTCGATATTGATCTAACGAGCCTCGAAAAAAACTATGCGGCCTTGCAACGCACATTCAATGTCGAGCGTTTTATCATTCGCAGCCAACAGGAAAAAACCTATGCAGCCAAGCACCGCGAGGCAGTGCAAATGGCTTTTGATAATTTGCGTGATCCCATCAGCCGCAGCCGTTATTGGCTTATGCTGAACAAAGCCGAGGCTAGTGAGGCATCAACCCAGCAAAATTCGGCAATTATTTCCGAACTGCATGCCATGTATGAAGCAGCCGCAGATACTGTTCAGCTGGATAAATTAGCCCAGCGAACGGGTCAGGAAATTGAAAGCGGTATTGTCCGTTTATTATCGGTCTTGCGTTCTCAGGATTGGGAGTCAGCAAATAAGGTATTATCCGAGTTAGATGAGCTGGAAACGCTTATAACTGCTGTTCGTGAAAAGCGCCAATCCCTAACGCCGCAATCATCGCCGCAGGGCAAGTAATTGTTCTGTCGGCCTTATGTATGGTTAAGCCAAGATAAATACGGACCGTTATAGTCAATTAAATAAATATCAAGCTCATTTGCGTACTCTTGAGAGGTCTTAGCAATCTCAAGAAGGATTTGTAACGTGACCTATAAAGCGAAATCACCGCTACCCCCGAGTACTGTGGATGGTCCTGGACCAGATAGGGCGCCGGCTACTACGCAGCAGGGACCGATTGAGCCGCCTGTACAAAGAAATGAAGGTACTCGCGTGCCAGCCCCTGCGGCAAATCCTGATCTGCCGCCTGATAACCCGATCGCGCGCGCATTTAAACGGTCAATAGACGCTATTGAACGCAGGGGAACCTTCGCGCCCGGCCAATAGAGAAAGTTATTCTTTTACGTCAGCAGCAACCTGCATCTTGATAATCTTATCAGGGATAATCACAGTGCCGTTATTGGCCTTGTTACCCTTTTTGATATGATCCACAAATTCCATACCAGAGATAACCTGACCCCATACGGTGTACTGACCGTCAAGGAATGAAGCATCATCTAGACAGATGAAGAATTGGCTATCGGCGCTGTCTGGGTTTGCTGCTCGAGCCATGGATGCGGTACCACGTACATGCTTTTCAGCTGAAAATTCTGCGGGGATATTTTTTCCAGAACCACCCGTACCATCACCTTTTGGATCACCGCCTTGTGCCATGAAACCATCAATTACGCGGTGGAATGGAAGGCCATCATAAAACTTTTGACGAACAAGTTCTTTAATACGAGCCACATGTTTTGGCGCGAGGTCAGGGCGAAGGGCAATAATCACACGTCCATCTTTTAAATCCAGGAAGAGAGTGTTTTCAGGATCTTTGATTGCTGGTGTGGCGGGGGCTTGTGCGGTCACGGGTTGTCCTTTCGGTGATTTATCAGCCATTACCCCTTGGGCAATGGCGAGGGAGGAAAGTGAAAGAAAAACGGTCAAAAGAAAAGTAAAAAGTGAGCGCATTAGATTTTCCTCATGATTGATTAATGCAGGATAGTCTAGCCATATGGCATTTTGATGGAAAATGATTCCTTAATTTAGCTGCTGTAAGGCTTCATTTTCAGCGCGAAGACGAAAATAAATCCATAGTGCCGTTAACCCACCAAAAAATGTTGCAAGGTGGATTTGTCCGAAAGTCAGTGATAGGGCAACTACCTCACCGAACAGTGCGATGTAGATAGGGTGGGGCAGAAAGCGGTAAGGGCCAGTTGTAATCCGTTTGCCATGCGGGACGATAATGACCCGTGTTGTCCAGTATTTGCCAAGATGTGCAATCGCCCACCAACGCAGTATTTCACACACAGCGTAAATTCCTAAAAAAACCGGGTTGGGCGGCAAGAATTTAAATGTAAATACTATCAGCAATCCAAGCCATAAAGCATAGCAGATAAAAATCGGCCAGCGTTGCCATGTTGCATATTCAATCCCGCCATCGCGCATCATGGCCTTTGTATTCCATTCGCCATAGGCAATTTCGGCTAACCGAAAAAGACCGGTAAGTGCAGCCAAGACGAGAACCGTGGTGTTAAATTGCATCATCATTCCTGTTAGCCCGAGCGCAGAGTTTTTATCGCCTTATCATACTGGAATAGATATAGCAGATGACGCAAGGCTTTCCCGCGCGGAGTTTCCAACTCGGGGTCCTTATGAATAATCAGCTTGGTATCATCACGCGCGGTTTGTAAAAGCTCCTGATGGGCTGATAAGTCAGCTAATTTAAAGTCGGGAAGGCCGCTTTGGCGACTACCCAATACTTCGCCTGGCCCCCGTAGCCGTAAATCTTCTTCGGCTATTTTAAAGCCATCATCGGTTTCACGCATCATTTTCAAACGTGCCTTGGCAATTTCGCCAAGTTTATCACCAAACAGTAGTAGGCAAGTGGATGGCTTATCATTACGTCCCACGCGGCCACGCAATTGATGCAGTTGGGCTAGGCCAAATCGCTCGGCATGTTCAATCACCATCAAGGTGGCTTCTGGAACATCCACGCCCACTTCAATCACGGTGGTAGCAATCAGTAACCCGGCCTTGCCTTTGGCAAAGCGTTCCATTTCTTTTTCACGCTCTGCTGACTTCATTTGTCCATGAACCAATGCAACGTTTTCTTCACCCAGATGTAACTTCATCATGGCGTAGCGTTCAGTGGCTGCTGCCAAATCAATAAGTTCGGACTCTTCAACGAGTGGGCAAACCCAATATACTTTCTCGCCTGCTTTTAGTTTGCGGGAAACACCATCAATAACCTCGTCTAGCCGCCCAAGCCCTATGGTTCGCGTATCAATACTGCGGCGGCCTGCTGGTTTCTCGGTTAGCTTTGAGACTTCCATGTCCCCATAGGTTGTAAGGGTAAGCGTACGCGGGATAGGCGTAGCCGTCATTACCAATAAATCAGGAGTTTGGCCTTTCTCGGAGAGTGCAAGGCGTTGATGCACGCCAAAGCGGTGTTGTTCATCAATGACAATCAACCCCAGATTTTCAAATCGTACATCGTCCTGGAATACGGCATGCGTGCCGATGACAATATTCGCTTTACCATTCTCCATGGCATCGAGAACGGCACGCTTTGCTGCAGCAGGGAGTTTTCCGTGCAATATCGACAGGGTAACAGGAAGCTTGCCAATAATTTTGCTGATGCTCGCATAATGCTGCTGCGCCAAAATTTCGGTGGGAACCATAAGGCAAGCTTGTGCACCAGCTTCCACGGCCTGAAGCATCGCCATAAGGGCGACTAATGTTTTGCCGCTGCCAACATCTCCTTGCAGCATGCGCAGCATACGGTCGCTGCTTTGCATGTCGGTACTTATTTCTTTTATCGCTTCTGTTTGTGAATTAGTAAGAGCGAAGGGTAACTGCGCCAATAACTGCTTTTGCAAATGACCATCACTTTTCAGGCTTCGCCCCTTTAATACCCGCGTTTTTTCACGGGTAAGGGCGAGTGCTAGCTGATTGGCAAGCAATTCATCATAGGCAAGACGGCAACGCGCGGGATTTTGTGGCCCACATTCCATATCCGATAGCGGATTATGAAGTGCCAATACTGCTTGCTTCCAAACAGGCCAGTTGTGTTTTTTTAGATAATCGCCATCAATCCATTCGGGTAAATCAGGTAGGCGTTGCAAGGCAAGACTGATTGTCTTGCGCAAACTTTTGGATGGCAGACCCGCCGTAAGATTGTATACGGGTTCAACGGTTGGAATTTCATTTCTACGTGAAAGTGGTAACACGTAATCAGGATGGGTAATTTGTTTTTTTCCATTGAAGTCATCAAATGTGCCGCTGATAACGACTTGCTCACCGATGGGGAATTGTTTTTCCAATGTGGCTTCATATGCTTTGAAATAGACAATATCCATAAAACCGGTTTTGTTGCTTACACGCACACGGCTGGGCGTGCTGTGTTTACCCATTTGGATGGATTCAACAGTGACTTCAAGGGTTACCACTTGCCCAGATTCTGCACGCATAATGGGCGGGGCAGCGCGTCTATCTATGACACGGTAAGGGCGATGCCATAATAAATCGACAACCAGTGGGCCTGATAGCTTTGCAATAAATACAGCAAACCGCGGCCCGATCCCTTTCAGGCTTTGAACAGAGGCGAAAAGTGGGTCAAGAAGGCTTGGGCGCATACCCTATGTATAAGGTGCTTTTAACGCCCTGACAATTTTGCTAGTTTGCGCGTGTATTATCCGCTGCGTCCGGTTTTTCGGGCAAGGCGGCGTTTGGCGTTTGTGATAAGGCAATAAAATGACCCAAGAATTAGACCATTTGCGCAAAAAACTTATCTTTCGTTCATGGCATCGCGGCACGAAAGAGATGGATTTGATGATGGGCCGATTTGCGGATGCTGTACTGCCGGGATATGGGCAAGAACAATTGAACGCCTATGATGCCCTAATGCATGAAAATGACCCGGATTTATATAACTGGATAACTTTAAAAGAAGCATTGCCAGATTACATCAAGCAGAACTTTGCCTTACTCGAACTCATCGCATTTTATAACAAGCCATAATTATGTTTGCTTCCAAATTCAATCTTGACCAACACAGCCATGTTACGCTCGCGGGTGCGCCCTTTGGCCACCACGCGCGTATTTTGGCGGAAATAGCCAGTGCGGCACGTCCACGTATTGCGGTTTATGTTGCTGCCGATGAATTGGCGGCGGCGGTTACTGCACAACTGGTCGCATTTTTTAATCCGCATATTGAAATTTTGAATTTCCCGGCATGGGATTGTCTGCCTTACGACCGCGTATCGCCAAGCGCAGGAATTTTAGCTGCACGTATTGATTGCCTTACAAAACTGTTAGATACACCTAAACAGCCGCGTCTGGTGATCACCACCGTTCAGGCAATGTTACAAAAAGTACCTGCGCCATCCATCTTTCGTGATGTATCACTCTCATTACAGGCTGGGGATGCACTCGATATTGAAAAACTAAAAGGATTTTTAGCCCGTAATGGCTTTACCCGTTCCGAAACGGTGCGTGAGCCAGGCGAATATGCCTTTCGTGGCAGCATTATTGATATATTCCCGCCGGGCGTGGATGAGCCGCTGCGTATCGATTTATTCGGTGATGATATTGAAAGCATTCGCAGTTTTGATCCGATTAGTCAGCGCACACTGAACAAACAAAATGCCTTTTTTCTAAAACCTGTATCTGAAATTGTGTTTGATGATGTCACCATCGCACATTTCCGCAGTGCCTATCGTGACGCATTTGGGGTTAGTACCAAGGACCCGTTATATGAAAGCGTCAGTGCCGGGCGTAAATATCCGGGCATGGAACACTGGTTGCCGTTATTTTATACGAGCATGGGCTCCTTTGCTGATTATGTTCCAAACGCAGTGCTGATGTTGGATAGCCAGCTGGAGGAGGCAGTGAATGCGCGTTTCTCACAGGTGGATGATTTTTATTCAGCCCGCAAGGCACTTCAGCAATCAGAAAAAAAGACCGGACAAATCAGCTATCGCCCGCTATCTCCAGACAAGCTTTATCTAAACCGCAAGGATTGGGATGATTTGCTTGCCGTGCACACCGTTGGAATATTATCGCCATTTCCAATTGCTGAAATTGTCCAAAATGCAGTTGATTGCCAGGGTTTACGTGCACGTGACTTTGCGGATACCAGAGCAAAAGACGCGCCAAACCTATTCAAGACGGTAAGTGAATTTATTACTGCCCAGCAAGATAGACGGGTTCTGATTGCTTGCTATAGCCAAGGTTCAGCTGAACGCATTGTGCACGTCATGCGCGAGCATGGCCTTTCACAGCTTGAGATGGTCGATGATTTTGAAAAAGCTACCAAACGCGACAAGCGCGCGCCAAGTGTTTGCGTCTTGGCGGTTGAACGCGGTTTTACATCTCCAGATTTATTGGTTTTATCCGAGCAGGATATTCTGGGCGATAGGTTACAACGCCCCAAACCACGCCATGGCAAGTCAGATAAATTCTCACTTGAACTATCTGCCTTAAACGAAGGTGACTTAGTCGTTCACGCAGAGCATGGCATTGGCCGGTATATGGGTCTTGAAACCATGCATGTCACTGGTGCGCCGCATGATTGCCTGCGCATTGGCTATGAAGGCGGGGATAAGCTTTATGTGCCAGTTGAAAATCTGGATGTTCTGAGCCGCTATGGATCAAATACAGACGGCGTTGCGCTTGACCGCTTAGGTAGTGTGTCATGGCAGGGACGTAAAGCACGCGTTAAAAAGCGTCTCAAAGACATGGCTGAGGCTTTGTTAAAAATTGCCGCTGAACGACAAATCCAAGAAGGTGAACAAATCGCACTGCCCACCGGCCTTTATGAGGAGTTTGCCGCGCGCTTTCCCTATGCTGAAACCGCTGACCAAGAGCGCGCGATTAGTCAGGTGTTGGATGATTTATCAAGCGGCAAGCCTATGGATAGGCTTGTCTGCGGAGATGTTGGTTTTGGTAAAACCGAAGTTGCTATTCGCGCGGCCTTTGCTGCGGTACATGCTGGCTTTCAAGTGGCCGTGGTGGTGCCGACAACATTATTGGCACGTCAGCATACCCGTAATTTTATGACACGGTTTAATGGCATGCCAGTGCGCATTGCGCAGCTATCCCGCATGGTTACAGCTAAGGAAAGCAAAGAGACCAAGGGATTATTAGCTGATGGAAAAGTAGATATTGTTGTAGGTACCCACGCCATACTTGCCAAAGATATTCATTTCAAAAATCTTGGCCTGTTGATTGTGGATGAGGAACAGCATTTTGGCGTGAAACAAAAAGAGCGCTTGAAGGAATTGCGCGCCAATGTGCACGTATTAACGCTTACGGCAACGCCAATCCCGCGCACATTGCAACTGGCCTTAACAGGTGTGCGTGAACTTAGTCTAATTACTACGCCGCCAGTCGATAGGCTTGCTGTGCGCACTTCTGTGCTGCCATATGATCCGATGGTTATTCGTGAAGCATTGATGCGTGAGCATTACCGTGGCGGACAAAGTTTCTATGTATGTCCGAGGCTGGAAGATATGCCTGCACTTCGTGAACAACTACAAGAGCTGGTTCCGGAAATCAAAATAGTAACTGCACACGGCAAGCTTACTGCAACAGAGCTTGAAGATGTGATGACGGCTTTTGATGAGGCTAAGTACGACGTATTATTATCAACCAACATTGTTGAATCTGGGTTAGACATCCCCAATGCCAACACCATTATCATCCACCGAGCTGATATGTTCGGTCTTGCCCAGCTTTATCAGCTTCGCGGGCGGGTAGGGCGTGCAAAGCAGCGTGGTTATGCTTATTTAACATATGATAATTCGATGCCGTTGAGTGCAACGGCACAAAAGCGTTTAGAGGTAATCAGTACACTCGAAGGGCTTGGTGCGGGTTTCCAACTGGCAAGTCACGATATGGATATTCGAGGCGCAGGAAACTTGTTAGGTGAAGAGCAATCAGGCCATATCCGTGAAGTGGGTATCGAGCTCTTCCAGCAAATGCTGGAAGAAGCGGTCGCAACTGCACGCGACATGGCTAAACACGGCGGCAAGGAAGTTGCTAATGAAAATGATGACAGCTGGACACCGCAAATCAATCTGGGTATGTCGGTGCTAATTCCTGAAAGCTATGTGTCTGATTTGGGGCTTCGTCTTAATCTGTATCGCCGCGCCGCAGACCTTAAGAGCCGTGATGAAATTGAATCCTTTGCTGCAGAGATGATTGATCGGTTTGGTGCGTTACCTGTCGAAGTGCAAAATTTATTGGAAACAGTCGCCATTAAGGCGTTGTGTAAGCAAAGCGGAGTAGAACGACTTGATGCCGGACCTAAGGGTGCTGTCATAGGATTTCGTAATGCATCATTTGCACGGCCAGACCGGCTGGTTCATTATATTCAAAAGAACAGTGGTACCATCAAAGTACGGCCAGACCAAAAATTGACCTGCTTGCGTGTATGGTCCGATGAGCATGCCCGCCTTAAAGGGGTTGAAAAAATATTGAATGAGTTAGCATCCCTTGCTGCTTAAATGATTATTGATTATTATCCATCCTGCCCTATGTAATCGACGTGTAACTCATTAACCGGAACACATGCAATGACACAGAATAAGCAAATTCAAGAACAATCCAGATCTCCAAAACTGGTTGTGGAGCACGCAATTGAAAAAGGCCTGTTCGCAAGTCGCTGGATCATGGCACCTATTTATATCGGGCTAGTGGGTGGCTTGATTTTAATTTTAATCGGTTTCTTTCAGGAACTGCTTCACTTGTTTTCGGACATTGAGCATATCACGCAGACTAATATCATCTTGGGCGTTTTATCCCTGATTGATTTGTCATTGGCTGGGAATTTGTTGTTAATCGTTATTTATTCTGGCTATGAAAATTTTGTATCCAAAATTGATACTTCTTCCCACGTGGATCAGCCCGACTGGAAGGGCAGCATTGATTTTTCGTCCCTTAAATTGAAGTTAATCGCATCAATTGTTGCAATTTCAGGAATTCATCTCCTGAAGGTGTTTATGGAAACAGCCAAGGTGACGGATAAGGAAATTTTGTGGATGGTTGTTATCCACGTTACCTTTATTTTCTCAGGTGTCTTACTGGCATGCATGGATTACATCGCAGCCAAGACAAAAATGATTAAAGAGAAGTGATGCGGATTGTCGGCGATTTAACCAGCGCCGTAGCCCCAAGTACGCACAGGGCCTGTATCAACGTGAACAAAGTCACTGTCAGGGTAGAAGCCGACGCCACCTGCGCCAAGGCTTAGTGCGGCACGGTGAATGTATTCAGTGGGTACGCCGTCCATACGAATGTCAGTTGCTTGGCCACGCATGTGGTAGCTATTCTTTGCTACGCCACTGCTAGCCGATGCAAGCAGTGCATTGCTTGCCGGGGAACGATAGCCTGAAACAAGTTGCACTACGCCAAAGTTTTGCAAGCGTGCCTGGAGATGGTGCAGAAGATCAAATAAACGATAGTCAATACGCGCAACTTCTTCATTCCGGTGATCGCGCATCAGGTAACTGAACTGGCTCATAACCGAGCGATCATAGCCACCTGCATAGTAATAAGCGCCAGTGTATATTTCGTTGGTGTGGGTATTAAAAAAGCTGAGCTTGCGAACCGGATAATTATAAAATGGAAGCGCTTGCGCAGGAACTGTCAGAGTGCTTGCGCCAACGGTAAGTGCGGCAGCAGACATTCCCAGAAATTTACGACGGTTTAAGGCAGGCTTTTTCAACATTTAGAAGACCAAAGATTTCGAACAACGCTCGTTGATAATAACACGAAGAACATCTCTCAGTTCGTCTTTAAATGCAAGTAAAGTGCGACAAAATATGCATAAAATTCGCGAATGTTGCGCATATGAATCATATTCGCATTCGATCTGCCATTTTATTTAATAAATACACCCAGGTGATTAACCGAAACCAGCCGCGTTAATGCTTTATTAACCACGTGAAGCCGCAATTTAAAGCAGTTTTGCCCATTCCGCATCCAGCCCGTAGACGTCATTGAAAAACTCTACGCGGTCTTTGGAATCAACGATGGTTGACCAATAGAGAAGCTTAATCGGTGTTTTTTCTGGTGGGGTGATGTGTTGAGTTTTCATGCTATCGATACGTCGTTGCAATTTATCTGGCGTCCAATCGGGGTTGTTCTTCATAAATATCAAAGCAAGTTCCGCAGGATCTTTTAGGCGAATGCATCCAGAGCTGCGTGTGCGATCATCTTTGCCAAATAATTCTTGATGCGGCGTTCCATGAAGATAAACGGCAAACGGATTTGAAAAATTAAACTTGATTCGTCCAAGCGAGTTTAGCGGCCCTGGATCTTGTCTGAGCATGCCATCGCCCGCGCGGCCGTTGTTATGAATGCCTTGTTTTTCTAAGAAATCAGGATCTTTTTCCATTTTTGGCAACAGGTCTTTTTCAGCGATGCTGCTGGGCACATACCATGAAGGGTTGATTATCATTTCATAAATAGCGCTCTTTACCAGCGGGCTTGGGCGATCAACGCGGCCAACCACAACCGGAGCCTCGTAAACGGCCTCGCCATTTCGATAATAGCTGAGTTGTGCGGCTGGGATATTAATTACAATATCTTCCCATGCATCAGGAGGGCTTTGACGGATGCGCGCCAAATTAACGCGGATTTGATCAATACGCTCGCGTGTCGAAACATTCATGGCACGGAAAGTTTCTGGCCCAATATTTCCGTCCGGATAAAGGCCATGCGTATCTTGAAAATCTTTGATACCTTGAACTAGGTCGCCTTTATACGTGTCATCCTTTGTAACTTGTTGCGGAAAAGGCATGTAGCCTTCCTGAGCAAGACGATTGTGAATGAGCGTTAAGCGATCATCTTGAAACCCTTCTTGCACCACACCGCCGGGCTTGATGCGTATCCAGCCACCTTTTGCTTGAATTTCTCGGTAATGCTTTAGAGCTTCTTTTAGCTTGTCATAGGCTTTAACTTGAGGTGCCAGATGTTCCAGATAATCCGGCACTTTTCCATCAGAAATGGCCTTGTTCAATCCGCCGGCGATATCCGTTTTTGCGCGCTTGAGTGGCCATGTGTGGAGTTTAGATTGTGGTGTCGGATCTTGCCCAGATAATGAACGTGCCATTCGTAATACAATATCGGATGCGATTATGTCTGCCTCGGCGAGGGCATCATCACCTGATGATTTAACTTTAGCCTCTAATGCTGCAAATGCATAATTTCTGTCACCTAAACCATGCTCATCCAATGTTGTACGTATGAAAGAAATAAATTCTTTTACTGTGGTTTTGGCACTGTCTTCATGCAGTTGCCATGCAGGTGTGTAGTTGCGCTTTGCATAAAACTCACTGAGCAGTCGCGTATCAAGAGTCTGGCTAATACTTTTAATGGAGCTTGATTTTAAAATGCGTTCAATGGACGCGTTATCTTTTCCCCATGCAGGACATGCAATAGGTAGCAACATAATCAAGGCTAAAATCAGTAACTTGCGGTAAATCATTATTCTAGGATTAACCGAGAAACATGATTTTACATAAGAATTATATGATTTTGATTCTCTTATGCGCTTCAAGTGCGCGGTTTCTGCTCGATTTTAAATCGAGCACGGGTTTGGGGTATGATTTGCCCAGTTTTACCCCCGCATCCTCAAGTTCCAGCGGGGATGCTTCCCATGGGGCATGAATGCATTCCGCTGGCAATTTGGCTAATTCTGGCACAAAACGGCGAACATATGTGCCTTGAGGGTCAAATTTTAATCCCTGTAGAACGGGGTTGAAAATCCGGTAATAGGGAGCGGCGTCGGCGCCGCATCCTGCAACCCATTGCCACGAGGCCGAGTTGCTGGCCAAGTCAGCATCCACCAACGTGTCCCAAAACCAAGCCTCTCCGTGCTGCCATGGTTGCAGCATATTTTTTATGAGTAGTGATGCAACAACCATGCGAACGCGGTTATGCATCCATCCTGTTTGCCAAAGTTGCCTCATTCCGGCATCAACAATCGGGATGCCGGTTTGGCCTTTTTGCCAGGCGGATAGCAAGCCTGCATCTTCTTGCCATGGAAAATTCAGATAAGTTTTGTTCAATGGTATATCGGGTAGGTCTGGATGTGCGAATAAAAGATGGTAAGAAAATTCACGCCATAACAATTCACTAATAAATTTGTCCACCTGCTTGGTTATGCCGGTAGCTGTATTTGTTTCTGCGATATGTCGTGCTGCATAGAAGGCTTGCCGTGGGCTAATTTCTCCAAAATGAAGGTAGGGAGAAAGACGGGATGTATATTCTTCGTCTGGTCGGTCGCGTCCGGATGCGTAGTTGAATAATCCGCCATTTAGAAAGGATTTCAGCTGCTTTTGTGCGCATGCTTCACCAATGTTCCAAGCTTTTGCTAGGGGGGTTGACCAATCCGGTTTAGATGGTAACAAGCACCAGTCATCAAGTTGTTCGCTGGCGATGTCGATCTTGGCGCCTGTAATTTTTTTTGGTCTATCCAAAGGAAGCGACGGAGCTTTGCTATTCAAGCATGCCTTCGAGAATGGTGTGAACACTTTAAAATGAGTGCCGGAGCCATTTTTTATTTCCCATGGTTCGAATAGCAGACTGCCATTAAAACTTTCGACATCAATATTGGAATTTTTTAATGTAGTTTTCAGTTCTGTGTCGCGCGCAATAGCGGCTGGTTCGTAGCACCGGTTCCAGTACACAGCTTGTGCGCCAATATCTTGCGCAAGTTTGAGTAGTATTTTTTTTGCGGCTCCGCGTTTTAATATGAGCGGCACGCCCACTTTATCTAAATCAGCCTTAAGTGAACCAAGCGAATGATGGAGCCACCAACGTGATGCGCCGCCCATTGACCATGCAAGGGTATCATCCAGAATATAAAGGCAAACAACGGGCCCTTTTGCAGCGGCAGCATGCAAAGCAGGCTGGTCGCTCAGGCGTAAATCTTGTCGAAACCAAAATAGTACAGGCTGCGTCATGCTTATATAATGCTTATATGTTTTAGGTGACTCATAGAGGTGAGGCACCTAATTTAGTGCATATTTTCAAACTTGCTAGTACAACTGATACCATGAAAAAAATCCTGACTTATATCGTCCGTAGCTTTGCATTTCTTGGCTTTGTTGTGTTTGCATTGTCGGTCACAGGTTGGGTAACCCTGTTAACCCGCGAAAAACCGCATCTGCCAGACAACATCATATTGAAATTAGACTTCAGCAAGGAAGTTCCTGAAAGTGCGGAGCCTAATCCAATAAAGGCTGCAATAGGTAAAGCTAGCGGTATGTCATTAAAAGACATGGTCAGCGCAATTGATTTGGCGTCTAAAGACAAACGAGTGAAAGTGGTATTTGGGAACTTTCGTGAAAATGCAATTTCGATGGCAGGTGTGCAGGAATTGCGTGATGCCATCTATCGCTTTGGTGAGCAGGGCAAGCCCAGCTATGCTTTTGCAACCAGCTTTGGCGAGTTTGGCGCCGCCGATAAGGCATATTACCTTGCAAGTGCATTTGATAATATCTGGCTGCAGCCCATGGGCTTGGTTGGTATAACAGGACTTGCCGCGCAATCGCCATTTATTCGTGGCGCATTGGATAAAATTGGCGCAAAGGCTGATTTTGTTCATCGCGAAGAATATAAAAGTGCGATGGATATGCTAACTGAGGAAGATTTTACCAGCGCCAATGCAGAAATGCTGGGCGCTATTCTGGATGATCTTAACATGCAAATGGTTGATGCCATTGCACAGGAACGACAAGTGGACCCATTACATCTAATGAGGTTAATTGATGTTGCGCCAATTACTGCCACTGTGGCACTGAAAGAAAAACTGATAACCAACATTGCGTATGCAGATGAGCTTGATGATTTTCTTACCACCCACTTTGGTAATCAAGCCGCATATGTTAGTGCTGAAGATTATCTTGTAATGCGTCGGGATGAATTGTTTTCAAAATCCAACGTTGATGAGCATAAACCAACAGTGGCATTTATTCATGCCACAGGGGAAATTGGCCAATCATCATCTGGGCCAGCCAAAAGCGGTATGATTGCCGCTGATCAAACTGTTGAAGCCATTGAAAACGCCATGGATGATGAAAAGGTCGAAGCCATATTATTGCGCATCGACAGTCCGGGTGGATCCGCAGTTGCATCTGAAACCATTCGCCGCGCTATTCAAAAAGCTCAGGATATGGGGCTGCCTGTCATTGCATCAATGGGCGATGTTGCAGCGTCGGGTGGTTACTGGATAGCCGCACAGGCTGATGCCATTATTGCTGATCCTGCAACGCTAACCGGTTCAATTGGGGTAATTGCAGGCAAGGTTACTGGAACGCCAGAGCTTTGGGACAAGCTTGGTATTCAGTGGGGTATGATTATGCGCGGTGAGAACGCCGATTTGTGGACGGTAACTGCGCCATTTACAGAAAGCCAACGTGCTAAGGTGGATTCATTGGTTGGCGAAACTTATGCCGAGTTTAAAAAGCATGTGGCTGCATCCAGAGGTTTAAGTGACGAACAAGTCGCTGCCGTGGCAAAGGGCCGTGTTTGGACGGGCAACCAGGCCTTAAATCTTGGCCTGGTTGATGAGTTGGGCGGATTGAGTGATGCGCTGGATTATACCAAGAGTGTATTGGGTGTTGCCGAGGACGATACGGTTTATCTAAAACCATTCCCCGAACCAGAAAGCTTTGCAGCTAAATTCGTAAAACTATTAGAAGGCTTTGGAGGGATGGGGGCCAGCATCACTCGATTGAATAATGTGATGGATGCCATTGAGCCTGTGGTATCGCCGCTGGTCAGCATTACTAGCCAGCGTCCTGGGCAGGTCCGTATGCACGACATTGAAGGTTTGCGTTAAATCAGTCCGGCGTGAATAGCAGGACGTGCTTCTTTCCAATATTGCCAGCCAGTATACGCACTAAGTACCGCAGATACCCAGAATATCAGCCCGCCCAGCATCCCGAAGTAGGGGTGCAGCAGGTATGGCGCGATGATAAGCATTCCAATGCCTACCATTTGCAGTACGGCTTTAAGTTTGGCCAGATCAGTTACAGCAAGAGTTTGCTTGGGCTCAACATCTGTTTCGGTTTCTTCTGGTGGCTTCTGAGCTTGCAGGCGGATCACAAATTCACGCAGACCTGCCACAAAAATTTCACGAAGTAAGATAATCAGGGCCGCAAATATCAATCCATTGCCAAGGCGTCCGACGTAAGCCAGCGCAAGCATTGATCCGCCGACCAATAATTTATCTGCAATACTGTCAAATACTCGTCCAAATACGGATACGGTATTTGTTTTGCGGGCAAGATATCCATCATACCAATCACTGATGGCGGCAAGCACGAACAGAACAAAGCCAAGGGTAGTCCAAAACTTTCCCTCGATGCTGATTGCAAAGGCAATCAAAGGAACGCACGCAATACGAAAATTGGTAATGTGGTTTGGAGTAATCGCCATATCGCCTCTAGAATCTAAAGTCGCATTTGGATGCCGATTTCTAAAACCTTGTTGGTTGGAATGCGATAGAAATCATGCATGCGAACGGAATTAACATGCAGCCATTTATAAATCACTGCTTGCCATAATGGCAAGCCCACATGAGGGTCGGGGATTAAGGTGGTGCGTGACACAAAGAAGCTGGTGTCGCCCATATCAATCTGCAGGCGACCTTCTTCCACACATTGACGCATAAGTAGGGGGATGCTGGGTAATTCCATAAAGCCGTATATGGCTTCTACCAATAGGAAATTATCACCCAAATCTACAATTTTAAAACGGTCCTTGCGAGGTACGCGCGGCACGTCCTTGGTAGTGATATTTAAAATGATAACCCGTTCATGCAATACGTGATTATGTTTAAAATTACGCAATAGCGCATGAGGGGTATCGCCCGTGGTGCGCACTAGAAAAATGCCTGTGCCAGCTACGCGATTAAACTTCAAGTTGGGAAGCGATGCGATAAAATCTTTCAATGGAATAGTCGCATTACTGATTTGCTTGAACAGGAAGCGGCTACCATCAATCCATGTAATCATGATGAAGAACAGGCACGATGCTACTGTCAGTGATAGCCAGCCACCATCGGAGATTTTATGTACGTTACTGCTGAACAGTAATAAATCAAGCATCAGCAAAGGTAGGCAAATACTGAGGCACAACCAAGCCGGCCATTTCCAAATCTTGCGTGAAACAACATAGGAAAGTGTAACCGTAATCATCATCATACCAGTGATAGAAATGCAGTATGCGGCGGCTAAGCTGCTTGATGTTTTGAAACCTAATACAACCAACACCACACCAACCATCATGATGGTATTTACTGTCGGAATGTAAATTTGCCCTGCTTCGTGTTCGGATGTGTGGGTAATATTCAAGCGAGGCAAGTAGCCCATTTGAATGGCTTGGCGCACCATGGAATATGCGCCAGATATCGTAGCTTGGGACGCGATGATGGTCGCTAATGTCGCCAATGCCACAAGACTAATACGCATCCATTCAGGGGCTAGGAAGAAAAACGGATTAGTGGTCGCTTCGGGACGCTCCAATAGTAATGCCCCTTGACCAAAATAGTTCAATACCAGTGCTGGCAATGCGACATAAAACCATGCCGCCATAATAGGCTTTCTGCCAAAATGGCCCATATCTGCATAAAGCGGTTCGGATCCGGTAATGGCTAAAACGGCTGCACCCAGAATGGGGAATAACACATTCAAGTGATGTATTGAAAATTCAATCGCATAATAGGGATTGATTGCAGCAAGTACTGAAGGATTGTGAATTATTGATAAAGCGCCAAGCGTACCTATCGTTAAAAACCAGACACTCATAATAGGGCCAAAGAAGCGCCCAATAAACGAGGTTCCATGCCGTTGCAAAGCAAACAGCAGCAATAATATGGCGATGGTAATTAATATGGTTGTTTCAGTAGTTAAATCCGGATCGACAATCTGCAGACCTTCGACCGCACTTAATACCGATATGGCAGGGGTAATAATAATTTCCCCGAAGAACAGACCTGCGCCCAATATGCCTAGGATAACAATAAATCGCCTTAGGCTAAATTTATTGGTGCTGCGTAATGCCAAGGCTTGGAGTGATAATATACCGCCTTCACCTTTGTTATCTGCACGCATGATAAACAACACATACTTGCAGCTTACAATAATGATCAGCAGCCAAAAAATCAGCGATAGAACGCCAAGGATATTTTCCGGTACAGGAGCCAACCCCGTTGCTTTTGAAAAGCTGGCCTGTACGGCATAGAGAGGACTGGTACCAATATCGCCAAACACAACCCCCAACGCGCCAATCATCAGCGTCAGTTTGCGGGAGTTCTTTGGCGTAGTGCTACTATGTGGCATGACGATGGATTGAGTTGGTGTGTCAGATATGCGCTGGTTTTATTAAAAAAGGCTGAATAGATAACTCAGAAAGGCTACTGGCGTGCACCATTGAATAAAATTGGTTCTAAAACAATAACTAAAATACTTTCCACCATGCCAATGCCTGGTTTTGGAGGGATATTTGGAACGTAGGGAGAACGGTGCTGGCTTCGCCACAGGGACGGGCGCTTACCAATGATAATTGATTTTGAAAATACCACTATAGCTATGGGAGCTTGGTTGCAGGTCAGTATCAAACTGAAGCTTCCCTGTGAATCGTTCACCCATTTTTACTGATACGCTGCTGCCCAACTGAACACTGTGACGTGAGAGGGCCGTGCTGCTGGTAGAGGCAATTGTTTCTGCCTGTTGTAAGTGGTTGGTGGTGCTTTCTGTGGTATCCATCGTTTCATAGCGATAGATACCGTAAATTTCCGGCGTGATATGAATATCAGATTGGTAGACATAGTTGCGTGCCACATCAATTCCAATCATTGGTTTTAGAGATGAGCTATTCGTTGCGGCACTGCGCAAATCATAGATTCCAGCACCATTTTCATTCATGCCGCCGCGATGCAAATGTGTGTAAGTAAAGCCAGTAATGGGTGTTAGATTAAAGTTATCAATTGTACTGTGACCCATTGCAGATAATGTCCATGCAATTTGATAGCCTTTACCTTTTGCATCTGCGGTGTTGTTTAAGCCGCTTCCTACAATGCTTCGCTCGCTGTGCGTCTCAAATTTGTTGAAGGATACATTACTGTCTATGGAGCCTAATTCATGCTCATAGGTTGCATAAAGTGATGCTTGGTAGTCATCCACGGCGGTAGCAGTTCTACCCAAGGCTTCAAAGCTGCTTGAGGCATGGCTGTATCCCGCAGCGACACCAAAATTCCAACGATCGCCGGCACGAACATCCATACCGCCTGCAAATCCGCTAAGGTCATAATTATAGCTATTAAATCCATCGCCGCTGCCCACGGTACCCTTGCGTTTAAAGTCGCTGGTCCAGAATTGTGGAGCGCTACCTAAATCGTCTTTTGAAAAACCAAGTTGTTTGCCAATCGCATCAAACACTTTATCGACTTTTTTCTGAATTTCGATATCACCGGCGTCTCCAAAGAACACTTCACTAGTTCCAACGCCTTTACTAAAGCTATGTAGCTTGTTCTGGCGGCGACTTACGGTTTGATTAAACTCATGCCCTGCAGATAAAGCCAAAGTTGTTAGGCTGCTCATGCTTTTTCCGGAGATGCTGGCCGATGAAGCACTGTTTGTTGCGCCAAAACCCGATGGAACAATTGAGAAATTTTTTGTTAATTCATCTGCCTGAGCTGGCATGTGCGCAAAGCAGCCGACAAGAGCGGCGCTGATCAAAAAATTAATCTTAAAATATCTGCAAAAAGTCATTTTCAATAACCCGCATTAATCATAATTAGATCAGCTTTGGTTGAAGTATTTAAAACTTCGTATGACTTTGAGTTTAGATTAGTTACCTTTCGTTAAAATTAATTTTACAAAAAATTTTATCTATCGCTGCACTGCATGGTGCGCGCTGCAAAATCAATAATTACAGCGGTTTAACGTAGCTCTTAAGGATAGTTTAAAAATCATAGTAATTTTTTTATGAACATTTTTTGTGGAAAAAATAATGTTGATGGATGTGCATCTGCACAATCACCCATGTCATTTTAATTGGCTAAGTGGAGCAGGCGAAGGGCAATGTACCCATCGATGCGCACGTTTAAAAAATCGATGGTCCGGTTAGCTAAGAAAAAATGCAGCGGGTGAAGGGAAGCGAACCCCGTGCTGCGCACGTATTAAAAAAACGAGGGTTCGATTAGCTAAGTGAAAATGGAGCGGGTGAAGGGAATCGAACCCTCGTGGCCAGTTTGGAAAACTGGTGCTCTACCATTGAGCTACACCCGCGTTGGCTGAGGTAATCAGCCGTGATTTACTTTACGAGTACTGTAAGTTCTGCGCCAAGGATAAGAAGTTTGGCGGTACCTTTTGTAACACCTGTAGCAATGATTGCTCTGGCAGGCATCAGTACGTTGCAACGGCGGCTAAAGCGTTCATAAACGCCGCCATCAGAATAGCTGATTAGTTCGCTCACTGGCAGACGTATCTTTGTATTTTCGAAGATAGGAGCTTCTTTTTCAGTGCATTTGCGTGGACGCGCCGCTGTAATCAGTTTGCTTTCACCAACTCCAATTACAAAGGTTTCGCCATCATTTGGAATGAGTGGGGTTAGGTTTTTTGGAAGATTTTTGACGTCAACTTTCTGTTCTGCTCTGATTTGTGCTTCTGCTTTTTCTGGACCAGGCACCGGTAATGGCGTAGGCAAAGCTGGCTTGGCTGCCTCTTCTTTTTTTGCAGTTTCAGGTGCAGCTGCTTGAGCAGCGGCTGCAGGTTTAGCAGCAGCAGGTGGTTGTGCGGCAACAGCAGCTTTAGCTGCAGTTGCTGGCTGTGCCGGGGCTACGGGCTTTGCTTCTTCTGCTTTTACAGAGTAGCCGCTGGCAATAAATGCCACAAAAAGAGCCGCAATTAGAAAGCCTTTACTGAAAGTCATGTTTGAACCCCGCTGCAGGAAAGATGATGCGTCACAAATACCAACAGTTGAGTAAAAAAACAAGCACGCTCTTCCGTGGAGGCGGGCTAAACACATGTTTGTGAAGGGAAATGGTGGATGGGGTAGGATTTGAACCTACGTAGACGTGAGTCGACTGATTTACAGTCAGTTGCCATTGACCGCTCGGCCACCCATCCAGAGCCACACTCATTAAAAGCTGTTTTCCTCTAGGTCAAGAAGGATTGTAGCAAATTGTCGCTTTTTTCAGTAACTTAAGGAAAGTTGTTATTTATAAAGGTGAAGTCGATTGCGTCATTCCAGACAAAATAGCCCCAAAACGGAGCATAAGCCTAAGTCAGGCCACCAGGGTAAGCGAACCGGCGGCGTCTTGCTATATGGTTTCCATGCGGTATCGGCTGCGTGGCTTAACCCAGACCGCCATTGCCAACGTTTGGTGCTGACTCAGGCAAGTGTCCGTCAATTTGAATCAATCATCGCACAAGCAAAAAAACTTGGCTTAAAAAGACCATCACCAGAAATGGTGGATGCCAGGGTAATCGATAAACAGTTGCCAGTGGGCTCAGTCCATCAGGGAATATTATTGGAAGCAGAAAATTTCCCTGACCGCGAATTGGATGATTTGTTGATGATGTCACCGCTTCCGGATTCACTGGTGGTTCTCGATCAGGTAACTGACCCACATAATGTTGGAGCCATTTTACGCTCGGCCTGTGCCTTTGGAATTGGCGCGGTCCTTGTAACCGAACGTAATGCGGCATCTCAAACAGGTGTATTGGCTAAAACAGCATCTGGTGCACTGGAACATACGCCGATCATCCGCATGGGTAATCTTTCCCAAAGTCTAAAGAAGCTTCAATCAGCCGGATATTGGTGCATTGGTCTTGATGAAACAGGTGCCAGCGCACTACATCAAATTAAAATGCCTGCAAAAGTTGCCTTAGTGCTAGGTGCAGAAGGCGAAGGGCTACGTCGTTTGACTATGGAAAGTTGCGATGAGATTGCAAAATTACCCACGATGCCACCAGTAGGGAGTTTGAATGTATCTAATGCTGCGGCTGTAGCTATCTATGAAGTGATGCGACAGCTAAAAGCTTAAGCGTGTCCCGTTTCGGTTGACAGTAACCATGGACTAAAGCCAAGTTTTGCGATGGCACGTTCCCATTTGGTGTCATTGTTTTCATCAAACAAAATATCCATATCAGCGGGTGAGGTAAGCCAACCTCCTGCCTGTATTTCCTGCTCCAATTGTCCTGGTCCCCAGCCGGAATATCCAAGGCTGACTAAGCACCGTTCAGGGCCACGGTTTTCGGCAATGGCACTAAGAATGTCGACAGTTGCCGTTAGCGCCACATCATTTTCAAGCCGCATGGACGCATCCAGCGTGTAATCATCGCTGTGTAAAATAAAGCCGCGCCCAGTTTCCACGGGGCCGCCAAAGTAAATGGGGTATTCAGGTGTTTGTTCCGTTACTTTGATGGAAAGCTGTTCCAAAAGCCCTTTCATATCGATGGCACCATATAGGCGGTTAACGATGATGCCCATCGCGCCCGTTTCATTATGCGTACAAATGAAGACGACCGCATGGGAAAAGCGCGGATCTGTCATGGTTGGCATCGCAATAAGGAATTGGCCAGTAAGGGGGGTGGCTTTCAAGCTGTAACTCTTTCTTTAATGTTTTCGAATCCTAATAGAATATCATAGGGGCGGCAACATAATTCCTGCCTTAATCTCGTGCTACAGTATCCACTTAAATGAAGCAAAAAAATGAAGGAATATAAGTCATGAAAATTCTGATGCGTTTAATCGTAATCGTTTTTTTATTGGCAACAATGCCTGTGCACGCACAGCTGGGCGAATGGCAACATCATCAATCGAGTGATTTGCGATTAATTGCTTCGAATAAAGCGACAGCCGATGGTGCCTTATTTGCAGCTATGCATTTAAAATTAAATCCTGGCTGGCACGCTTATTGGCGTTCTCCCGGTGATGCAGGTTTCCCGCCTGCGCCAGAATGGAAAGACTCTGTCAACCTAGAGAAGGCGGAACTTCTTTTTCCTTGGCCGCATCGTTATGCCATGCAGGGATTGGAAACCTATGGCTATCAGGGCGAAGTGGTTTTCCCAATTAAAATTACAAAGAAAGATCCTGCCACCGGCGTTGATCTAAAAGCCAAGCTATCACTATTGGTTTGTTCGGATATTTGTGTGCCGGCTGATTTTAGTTTGGAGTTATCCCTTCCTGCTAGCTTTCAATCAACTGATGGCGATGAAGCAACGGGTCTTTTAAAGACATTTCTGGCGCAAGTACCAAAATTGGATGATGGCCAAGGCCTATCAATTCTTGCCGCCAATATTGAAGAAAAAGAAGGCCAGCGCCTGCTCTCCTTACGATATAAATCGCCGCTGCCTATGACTGAGGCAGAGATTGTTGGCGAAATTGGCGATGGATCAACCTTGCCATATAGTGACTTAAAATTAGATGCCACTGCCAACACGATAACCGTTCAGTTGACCAAAGATGCACCAAAGGAATTGAATGGAAAGGAACTAACGTTCACTTTAATAGATATCACCAATCATACAGCAGTTGAAAAGAAGCTGACGGTAAATGGAATAGCAGCAGCCGTTTCGCCAACGCCGGTTTCAACAGCAATCGCGGCTTCCACCCCGGCATTGGCTGCGCCTAATTTATGGATGATGATTGTCTTTGCACTGATTGGCGGATTGATTTTGAATTTAATGCCTTGTGTGCTTCCTGTTATTGCACTGAAAACAATTTCATTCATCAAGCACGGCGGCGGTACACCATCGGGTGTGCGCTTAAGCTTTTTAGCAACAAGTGCAGGCATAATATTTTCATTTCTTGTGATGGCTGGGATAATTATCCAGCTTAAGAATATTGGAATGAGTGTAGGGTGGGGCGTGCAATTCCAAAACCCGATATTTTTGATATTCCTTATTTCAATCTTGTCTCTGTTTGCGCTTAATCTGCTGGGGCTTTTTGAAATCCCGTTGCCACGCATTCTTGCTGATAAGCTTAGTTGGACGCATGGCCACGGCAGCCTTACTAAAGACTTCTTTTCCGGTGCTTTTGCTACTTTATTGGCAACGCCATGCACGGCGCCTTTTTTGGGCACTGCAGTAGGTTTTGCGCTAGCCGGTGGCACAGTAGAGGTGCTCGCCATATTTCTGGCACTGGGTATTGGACTGGCTGCTCCATTCTTGCTGATTGCGGCCTTTCCAAAATGCGCAACCTTGTTACCTAAGCCCGGCGCATGGATGGAAAATGTTCGCAAATTTTTAGGTGTGCTGCTGGCAATCACTGCATTATGGCTTGGAACCGTTTTGTATAATCAAATAACCGTGCCTACCGTTACTCAAGCTGAGAACGCTGCGGATAAGTGGGATGTATTTGACGAAAAGAAAATCCCGGAACTGGTTGCACAAGGAAAAATAGTTCTTGTCGATGTAACCGCAGATTGGTGCCTGACATGTCAGGTGAATAAAAAATTGGTACTCGATGCACCTGATATTCAGTCTGTGTTGGCTAATCCAAGAATTGTCAAAATGAAAGCCGATTGGACCAAACGTGATGAAGCAATTGGTTTATATCTAAAAAGCTTCATGCGTTATGGCATTCCTTTTAATGTGGTTTATAGCTCGGCTCTTCCCCAAGGTGCGCCATTGCCCGAGCTGCTGAGTAAAGAAACCGTATTGGATGCTCTTAAAAAAGCGGGTTTATAGCCATAAAACGCAGCGAATAGGCTGGGGGCTTGCAGGTTTTTTGCAAAACGCCTAAACCCATAGCCGTTCATATTCCACACTTCTGTTTCATCCTTTTGGAGTAACAAATGACCATCAAAGTTGGCGAAGCATTCCCATCCATTACCCTTAAGCATCTCACTACCAACGGTCTGGAAGATGTAAATACCGAAAGCCTTATGAAAGGTAAGAAGGTGGTTCTGTTTTCAGTTCCTGGCGCATTTACGCCAACGTGTTCAGCAAAACATCTTCCGGGTTTTGTAAACCAGATTGACGCCTTTAAAAGCAAGGGTGTGCAAGAAGTTGTATGCATGGCCGTGAATGATCCGTTCGTGATGAATGCATGGGCCAAAGCAAATAATGCCGAAGGCAAAGTGACCATGTTGCCGGATGGCAATGGCACTCTAACTCGTGCGCTAGGTCTTGAAATGGATGGCGCTGGTTATGGCCTTGGCCAACGTAGCCAACGTTTTGCGATGCTGATTGATAATGGCGTCGTTACTGCATTAAACGTTGAAAAGCCAGGTAGCTTTGAAGTTTCAAGCGCCGAAGCGATGCTCAAGATAGCTTAAGCGTTTTTAATCGCGGTTGTCGCAAGGATGTCGGCGCGTTCGTTATCAGGATGGCCGGCATGTCCTTTTACCCAATGAAATTTAACATCATGCTTGCTTGAAATGGCATCAAGGCGTTGCCATAAGTCGGCATTCTTCAGGCCGCCTTTTTTTTTCCAACCATCGGCTTTCCATTTTTTCATCCATTGGGTCATGCCGCCGCGCACATATTCGCTGTCGGTATACAGATCAACTGCGCAAGGACGTTTCAAGCTTTCAAGCGCCATAATAGCGGCCATCAGCTCCATACGATTATTAGTCGTCTCAGGTTCACTGCCGCTGATTTCTTTTTCATTATCTCCGTATCGCAGCACAGCGCCCCAACCACCTGGGCCAGGGTTCCCGCTGCATGCACCATCCGTATAGATCACGACACGGTTTCTCTTAGACTGCATGCGGGTTGCCTTGGAAAAATTTGAGCTTGGCCACATATTCCAGCGGATCCTTGGGCTTTACCAAAGCCCCCGCTGGATGATTTAAAAGATCATAAAGGCGGGTCAATAAGAACCGCAATGCCGCGCCGCGGCAGAGTACAGGCAGGGCAGACTTCTCTTGAATATCCAGCCTGCGTACAGATTGGTAACCATCTATCATGGCTTTGGCATAATCTGGCTTGAACAGATGACCGTCATCAAAGCACCACGCATTTATTGATACCGCAAGGTCATATGCAAGGAAGTCTGAACAGGCAAAATAGAAGTCAATTACTCCACAAAGTTTGTTATCTGCAAAAAAGACATTGTCAGGAAACAAATCGGCATGAATAACGCCAAAAGGCATACTGCCCATGCTTGGCCAATGATCAACCAAATATTTAAGTTCGTTGACCAGATGATGGGTAATGCCTGCCTGAACAGTATCGCCTTTTTCAATGCAACGTGTAATGAGTGCGGCCCAGCCTTCCAAGGAAAGGTTATTAGGTCGGCTATCGTTAAAGTCTGTGGTCGCCAGGTGCATATTGGCTAATGCCGCGCCAACTTGCCTGCATTGATCTTCTGTAATGGCATTGGTCATGCTGCCGTTTAAAAAACTGACCAATGCAGCTGGTTTATTACATAGCTTTTGCAGAACCTGCCCATGCTTATCAGGAATGGGGGCAGGGCAAGGGATATGTTTGGTTGCTAAATGCCGCATCAAATTAATGAAAAATGGAAGTTCATCTTCTCGAACACGTTTTTCATAAATCGTAAGAATGTAGGTGCCTGCATCCAGTGTCAGGAAAAAGTTGCTATTCTCCACACCAGATAAAATATCTTTTATGCCGCGCAGGTTGCCCAACGCATAGCGGCTAACAAACTCGGACAATTCACTATCGGATATGCGTGTATAAACAGCCATTAATTACCTCTTGTCCCGCGGGTAATCTTGTTCGCTTTTTATTTTTCCTTCAAATAATCCATCAAGAAATTTCTTAAATCCGCCAGATTGCTCACTAGTGTATGCGGGTTCACGGTCTTCTTCTTCATGGGTATAGGCTGCCTTCATATAGTCATGCCAAAGTTGCGCGGGTAGGCTACCTCCGGTCACTTTGTTCATTTCCTTGTTATCGTCATTACCCATCCATATTCCTGTTGTCATGCGGCCTGTATACCCAATAAACCAGGCATCACGGTAATCTTGCGTAGTACCTGTCTTGCCTGATACGGGCTGATTCAATGCTGCTTTCTTACCCGTACCATAACTTACGCAGGCCTGAAGCATCTCATCAAGTGCTTCAACATTATCGCTATCTACTAGTTGTGGCATGGGCGGTGAAACGCGTTCATAAAGAACCTTGCCGGATTTTGTTGTAATCTTTTCAATCGCATAAGGTATTACGGCGCGTCCATGATGCGCAAATACCGAAAAGACGGTTGTCATATCAATGACGCTGGCTTCATTGGTCCCCAGCACAACGCTTAATTCATGATGCATGGGGCTGCTAATGCCGAGCTTTGCTGCCAGCTTTTCGATACGACTTACGCCCACTCGTTCTGCAAGGCGCACCGTAGCGGTATTGAGTGATAGGGCGAGTGCATCTTTCATGCTCACCTCGCCGCGATAGTTATCCGTATAATTTTCTGGTGACCAATTGCCAATTTTTAATGGTGCATCAAGCAGCTTTTCGTCTTTATCAATTCCGCGTTCTAATGCGGCGAGATAAACGATAGGTTTAAAAGCGGAGCCAGGTTGCCTACGTGCTTGGGTGGCACGATTGTAGGAACTTTCTGCGTAATCACGTCCACCTACTAATGCACGCACGGCACCATTTTGTCCGATGCTGACAAGGGCGGCCTGACTGACTTGTGATGCCTTGCCTTTTTCGGCAATCATTGCATCAATTTGGCGCTCGGCCTCGCGTTGCATGGATAAATCAAGTGTTGTGCGAATAACGACATCTTCATCCTGGTCATCAATCAGATCGCCTAATTGATCCATGGTCCAGTCGACAAAATATTTTCCGTCACCGCCACCACCAGGTTTGGCAGTGGGCAGCGGGGTGGTCGTTACCATATCTGTCTTTTGATTTGGTAAAAGAAACTTGGCATCAATCATCGCCTGTATAACCACGCGGCTGCGTGCTTCGGCGGCTTCTGGATTATTTAATGGAGAATAATGCGATGGCGCTTTGGGTAATGACGCTAATATGGCGGCCTCACGAAGTGTCACATCCCTTGCAGATTTATTGAAATAGATATGTGCTGCCGCATCGACCCCATACGCACCAGAGCCTAGATATATGCGATTAAGATAGGCGGCAAGGATATCGTCTTTGCTGAGTTTGTTTTCCAGCCACATTGACAGCATCACTTCTTGTATTTTGCGACGCATCGTGCGTTGGTGGCCCAAGAACAGGTTCTTGGCCAACTGTTGGGTAATGGTTGATCCGCCTTGGACCAGATGCCCTGCCGCTAAATTGCTTACACCCGCACGCAGGATGCCCCATATATCTATGCCGCCATGCTCGTAAAAACGTCTGTCCTCAATGGCCAGAAAGGCCTGAATAAGGTAGGGAGGTAAGTCTTTGATAGCCAATGAGTCACCATGATATTCCCCGTAACGATTAAAAATTGTGCCATCACGGGCCTCAATCACAACGGATGGCCTGCGCTTTAAATCTGTCTTGCGCAAAATTTCGGGAAGCTCATATGCAAAATATGCCGCCACCACCCCAATGATCACAAAGCCCCAAATGGTGCCCAATAATGCAAATTTTAAAAGATTGCGTCCCTGCAAGGCTTCTGCAAGCCATTCACGGATTTTCTTAAATGGGGAAGGCGAGTAACGCCTACTTGGCCGCGGCTTATAACTCGACCTGGTGCGTTTATGTTTCGAAGTCGGCTTTTTGTTGCGCACGGGGAGATAACAGTCGGTGGTGGGCAGAAAAAAATGGTGCCGTTGGAGGGAATTGAACCCCCGACCTTGGCTTTACGAAAGCCCTGCTCTACCCCTAAGCTACAACGGCATTGTTGTGACGCGAACGTAGCGCAAGCAGTAGGGCACGTCAATCGCGCCCGTCCTTTATAAATGTGCTTTATTTCTTATCTTTTATCTTAACGCCATATAATTCGAGCTTATGGCCAATTAGCTCATAGCCCAGTTGGCGGGCAACTTCTTCTTGCAGGCGCTCGATGGCTTCATTGGTAAACTCAATGACTTCACCTGATTTAACATCCATCAGGTGGTCATGGTGATCGTCGCTGCTTTCCTCAAAGCGGGCACGGCCATCCCCAAAATCGTGCTTGCGGATAACGTTTGATTCTTCCAAAAGCCGCATGGTTCTATAAACGGTAGCAATGCTGATTTTTGGGTCGATGGCACTGGCACGGCGGTAAACCTGCTCCACATCGGGGTGATCAGCAGAATCGGACAGCACCCGGCAAATCGTACGCCGTTGTTCGGTCATTTTAAGACCGCGCTCAATACAAATCTGTTCCAATCTTGAGGCCATAAGTCTATATAACGAAGTTCAGTTTAAAAGACAAAAGGTTTAGAAAATGAAGGTTTTAATTACCGGAGCTACGGGTTTTGTGGGGGCTGCCGTGGCTCGCCACTTTCTGGCCGCTGGCTATACGGTACGCTGCCTTGTCCGGCCCAATAGCGATCGCCGCAATATTTTGGATTTAAATGTTGAATTGGTTGAAGGCAGTTTGGAGGACGAAGCTTCCCTTATTTCTTCGGTGAAGGGTTGTGAAGGCCTGCTGCACGTTGCCGCCGATTATCGCATTTGGGTACCAAAGCCCCAGCAGATGTATCAGGCCAATGTGGTAGGGACCAGCATGCTGATGGAAGCTGCCTTAAAAGCCGGCGTTAAACGAATTGTGTATACTAGCTCAGTTGCAACATTGGGCAATAACAAGGATGGCTCCCCAGCAGATGAAGACACCCCAGTAACTGAAGCTGATATGATTGGTGTGTATAAACATTCCAAATTTCTTGCCGAACAAGTTGTGCAAAACATGGCACTGGAGCAAAAGCTTCCGGTGGTGATTGTTAACCCGTCTACGCCGATTGGGCCACGCGATATTAAGCCAACCCCCACGGGACGTATTATTGTTGATAGTGTGCGTGGCCGCATTCCTGCCTATGTTGATACGGGATTAAATGTAGCCCATGTCGATGATGTAGCACGTGGCCATTTATTGGCATTTCAAAAAGGCGTAGCAGGGCAACGGTACATTTTGGGCGGTGAAAACCTGTCCCTTGAGCAAATACTGGGCATGATCGCCAAGCAGGCTGGTTTCAAGCCACCACGTGTAAAACTACCGCGTACTGCGCTTTATCCTGTCGCCATGGCCATGGAAGGGATTGCGATGCTAACCAAGATTGAGCCGATGCTGACCACCGACAGCCTGCGTATGGCCGCTAAGAAAATGTATTTTTCCAGTAAGAAGGCTGAGGTTCAGCTGGGCTATACCCACCGCCCAGCAAGTGAAGCCATCAAAGATGCAACCATATGGTTTAAGTCAAATGGCTATTGCTAACCCTCCTGTTAAAAACAAAGACACCGAAAACTTTCCGGTAGGATCGTTTCTTATTCGCGCGGATTTGCGCCCACATATTCATGCTTATTATAATTTCGCGCGTGCGGCAGATGACATTGGCGATGATCCATTGATGGATCCGGATGAAAAAATCAAACGCCTGACGCGCTTTGATGAATGCCTCATTGGCAATGGCGATGATGTTACGGTTGCTGTTGAGCTACGCAAAAGTTTGCAACAATCAAAAGTTTTGCCACAGCATGCCTCGGAGTTGTTGCGCGCATTTAAGCAAGACGCTGTAAAACGCCGTTATCAAAACTGGCAGGAATTGCTTGATTATTGCCGTTATTCTGCATCACCGGTTGGCCGTTATGTGCTCGCCTTGCATGGCGTAGGCGAGAAGGCATGGCCATCAAATGATGCGTTATGTTCGGTATTGCAAATCATCAACCATGTTCAAGATTGCGCGGATGATTACCGTGAAGTTGACCGCGTGTATTTGCCACTGGATGATATGGAAAAGGCCGGAACCAACCCCGGTGATTTGTCCAAGGCTGCATCAACACCAGCATTGCGTAAAGTAATAGATATGCAGTTGGAACGATTAAAGCCAATGATGGTGATCGCGCGTGATTTGCCACGCCATGTGCCGGATATTCGCCTGAAGCTTGAAACATCCATCATACATGCACTGGCTGAAAGCCTAATAAAGCTTCTGGAAAAGCGTGACCCACTTTGTGATAATGTTAAGCTATCTAAGCCTGCTATTCTTCTTGCCATTTTACACGGCGTCTGCCGCGCGTTTTTATAATGACCGATGAAGCCATCTCACCACTGCTAACGGCCAAAACCGCTGATGATGTGCTGACGCATGTCAAAAATTCCGGTAGTTCATTCTTGCTTGGTATGATGGCATTGCCTCATGAACGCCGTTTGGGCATGTTTGGTTTATATGCGTTCTGCAGGGTTGTAGACGATATCGCAGATTGTGAATTGGCTGCAGATAAACGTTTGGCCATGTTGCAGGAATGGCGCATTCACACCCAGGAACTGTTTAAAGGAAATGCGACACATCCCGTCATGGAATTGCTGATTGATCCTGTGAAGGAATTTTCACTGATTGAAAAAGACTTCATATCCATAATTGATGGTATGGAAATGGATGCGCAGCAAACCATTGTGGCTCCGACATGGGATGAGCTTGACACCTATTGCGATTGTGTCGCCAGCGCCGTTGGCCGTGTCAGTGTGCGTATATTTGGTGAAGTATCCGAGGCAGGTATCGAGGTTGCGTATCATTTGGGGCGCGCGCTGCAGCTTACCAATATCCTTCGTGACATTGATGAGGACGCATTACGTGGGCGTTTGTATCTGCCCCTTGAAGCACTTGAGGAAGCCGGAATTCCAACCGATAACCTTGCTGCTATCCTGCAGCATCATTCATTGGATCATGCGTGCCGCGCTGTATCCCGCCGCGCAGTAGAGCATTTTGATGCCGCCGATGAAGCGATGGATAAATGTAATAAAAAAGCCATGAAGCCAGCGCGCCTGATGCGCGATTACTACGAAAAAATCTTGCGCGTATTATTGGAGACCGGTTGGGATTTTCCCCGTCTTCGCGTGGGGTTAACTGCCTTTGAAAAAATTGGCATTCTTATCAAGTCGTGGTTTTAACCCATGCCAGTTGGTACTGTTCATATTGTTGGTGCAGGGTTAGCTGGGTTATCCGCAGCTGTTCATTTGTCTGCATCGGGCCATAACGTAAAACTATACGAAGCTGGCCAGCACGCAGGCGGACGTTGCCGTTCTTATCATGATAAGGAACTGGATTGTCTGATTGATAACGGCAACCATTTAATGCTGTCTTGTAATGAGGCGGCTCTTTCGTACCTCATGATGATTGGCGCAGAAAACACCTTACAGATTGCCAACGCGCCAGTATTTCCCTTCACCGATATTCAAACGGGCCAGCACTGGTCTTTAAAAATGGGACTGGGCCGCTTTCCGAGCTGGGTGTTTGATCCCAATGCCCGAATTCCTGATACAAATTGGCAAGATTATCTAAGCGCCCTGAGCATCATGACAGCCAATCGCTGGGAAACAGTCGTACAGCGCCTTGATACTCAATCTGTACTTTACAAACGCTTCTGGCAGCCATTGGCAGTGGCCATCATGAATACACAAGCCGAAGAAGCCAGCGCTATGGTGTTTGCCAACGTTCTACGCGAAGCCTTTGGTGCCGGTGGCATAGGGTGCAAGCCAGTCATTGTAAAAGAAGGGTTGTCACAGAGTTTTGTAGATCCAGCAGAACAATTTTTAAAAAACCGTGGCGTGACTATTCATTACGGAAAGCGCTTGCGCGCAATCCGGATTGAAGTAGATGAAATCAAAGCACTGCAATTTGCAGATGAAGATGTGCATCTGGCTGAATGGGATTGGGTTGTCTTGGCACTGCCGGCTTGGGTAGTAAATGATATGTTGCCGTCTCTACCTACGCCAACCGAGTTCCGGAGTATTGTTAATGCGCATTTTAAAGTCGCGGTTCTCCCCAAAAGCGAGACAGGAATTTTAGGCGTCATCGGCGGTAATGTTGAATGGATATTTGAAAAGCCACATTTGGTTTCAACCACCACCAGTGCGGCTGAGAAAATTGTAGATTTATCAGCAGATGATATTGCCAAATTGCTATGGCAAGATATTGCCAAAGTTTATGGCCTTGATAGTCAGTCGGTTCCGACGTATCGGATTGTTAAGGAAAAGCGTGCTACTTTTGCGGCAACTCCAGAACAAGTTATTCGCCGTCCAGGCATTGCTGCGCGGCATACCAATCTTGTCGTATGCGGTGATTGGACCAATACCGGCCTTCCATCCACGATAGAAGGTGCTATTCGCTCGGGCCGCAGTGCGGCTGAGCAGATTATACCGCCGCAGAATTTAGCTAAAATTTAGTCGCCTGAAGGGGCAATTTTAAATTCATGGACAACATCCATAGCGATGAGATGCTCGGCCAAACGCTTAACCGCGCTATGGTCTTTAGTTCTGATAACAGAGCGGTACTCAGAGATTTCGCCATCATCAACTATATGATAGCTAACATTGCCAATGCTAAAACCAATGCCTTGCAGCAGTTTCTTAAGCTCTTCTTCAGGCATACGGTTCTTGCGCTGGAAGCTGATGTTGAAGTGAACATAGCTATGTTTGGGCATCCAACGTTCAACGTGATGGAATAGAGATAGCACGCCAATAGTCATTGTCGTTGCCAGGACAGCCGGGAAATAAAGCCCAACACCAAATAAGATACCAATTGCTGCGGTTATCCAAATAGAGGCAGCTGTGGTTAGGCCACGAACCGTAAAGCCTTCCTTATAAATTACACCTGCACCAAGAAAACCAATACCGGTCATAATCCCTTGTGCCATTCGGGTGGGATCGGTTTTGATAACATCTGGGGTTGCTGCACCCATCCACTCCAACTGGTTGACGGTCACCACCATCAATACACTCGAGGCAAGGCAAACAATGGTATGGGTACGAAATCCCGCTGGACGGCCATAATAGCTGCGCTCAAAGCCAATGCAGGCACCTGCTAACATGGCATAGGATAGATGGCTTAGGATGGTGATGTTTTCAGGCGTGAAGATTGTTTCCAGCATGGGGATGCCTTTGAATGATTTAGAGTCTAAACTTTTATGTTCATACCAAGTGAATAATCCAACAAGGATTCGTTTGTACTATGGAGTTGCAGTGGGGTTAACAGCGCGAGCAATGCGTATGCTGCCTCTATAAAACGTTTCCATACGCATTTTTATAAACTTACGCAGGGTGGTATACGCATCATCTTCTATCGCGTGAGTGGTGATACGGAATCTGTCCCTAAATCCCGTTAGGCGTCTGTTTTGTTCATTCATGAAATGGCGGAAATGGCGATTGCATCGCAACGCATGCCAGCCTGATGTAATAATTACTAGATTTGTGCCTTCATCAAAGGGGCGTTCGCCATGCGCATCTGCAAGCCATTGGCAGGCATCTCGTGCATCTTTAACAGTATCATTTTTTTCCCGTGGCACAAAAAACAACTGTCGGCTATTGCGAATGGAGCTTCCATCACTGTGCCTTGCGTAGACCATGGCACGGGTGCGGCGAACACTAGAGGCAACAGAACGCGGGCTACCTACAATCAGCAAGGTATCAATCTTATGTTCATCATATAGTCTGAGTGCTGCATTAAGGCGCATACGCGAGCCGGAGAACAAAATACCGATTTTTGGTCCAGTCGTTTGTTCTGGATTAAAGTGTTGAATGGTATCGTCATAATATTCTTGGCCAGCTGCATACGTGCCCGTCGCCGTGCAGACAGCAGCACCAGCGAGCGCAAAGAAATGTCTACGGGTTATGCGGTACTTATTCTCAGCCATACCAAAATACTCTCATATTCCGAGAGCGAAATGGCAGGTTAAATTAGTTGCAAACGCCTTATATTATGGGTTTTAAGCGTTATTCGAACGCTTCTTCCCAGCTTCCCTGGGTGGCGGCCTTGGAATACTCGGTGGCGCGCGCTTCAAAGAAGTTGGCGTGTTCCATACCGTTAAGCATTTCATCCATCCAAGGGAGAGGATTTTTTTCTGACTTGTAGATGGGTTGTAGTCCCAACTGGGTCAGACGGCGATCTGCAATGTAACGGATGTAGTTCTTAACTTCCTGCGGGGTAAGGCCTTCAATCGCGCCCATTTCAAATGCCAAATCAATAAAGGCATCTTCGTGGTGCACAATGGTGTCGCAGGATTTGTACAGTTCTTTCTGGAAGTCTTCGGTCCATATACCTTGGTTTTCTTCAACAAAGGTACGGAACAGGCGAATGATGGATTGGCAATGCAAAGTTTCATCGCGCACTGACCATGTTACGATTTGCCCCATGCCCTTCATTTTATTGAAGCGTGGGAAGTTCATGAGAATAGCAAAGGATGCAAATAATTGGAGGCCTTCGGTAAATGCGCCAAATACAGCAAGTGTGCGTGCGATTTCACGTGGGTTATCTACTGTGAACCCTTGCATGTAATCGTACTTATCCTTCATTTCTTTGTACTTTAAGAATGCTGAGTATTCAGCCTCAGGCATGCCAATCGTATCAAGCAAATGGGAATAGGCGGCAATGTGCACGGTTTCCATATTGGAAAACGCAGCAAGCATCATGCACACCTCGGTTGGTTTAAAAACGCGGCTGTAATGGCGCATGTAGCAGTTGTTTACTTCTACGTCAGCCTGCGTGAAGAAACGGAAAATCTGCGTAAGCAGGTTTTGTTCGCCTGGCGTTAGTTTCTTGTGCCAATCCTTCACGTCATCAGCTAGCGGAACTTCTTCTGGTAACCAATGGAGCTGTTGCTGTTTCTGCCATGCTTCATAGGCCCATGGATAATGGAATGGCTTATAGACAGGATTTGCGGTGAGAAGATTGGACATGTACAGCTCGTTTGATGGTTATAAAATGACTGATATACAAAGCTCAAGCATAGCTATGGATATAGAATGGGACGTAGAAAAAAGTAGGGGGAATAGATAGATTCGGTGGGTAGTTTTAAGCGCTATTCGCTGTCAATTTTACCAGCGCGTTGCAGACGACCCAGAATATCCAGGCACCACTCAACCTCAACTTCTGCCAACTGAGTTTTCTCGTGTTCTGAATAATGGGTGTTTTGTTCCTGAGTAATATGTCGGAACATACGCAGCGCTTCAAACGCGGCAAGGTAAGACATATCACGACCTTCTTGGGTCAATTCAGGAAGCTTGTCATGCAATTGCTTCTTTACAGCTTTTTGTAAAAGGGCAGACGTATCTACGACGATTTCCTGACGGAAGCTAACCATGGTATTTGGCGTGAGCGGAAGAAGCGATTTTGATTTCTTCATAGGTTCTACTCTTTCTATACGCTTGTTTGGTCTGTTTTTAACCAACCATCAATACCGATTAACAAAATCAGTATATCACTGACATGCCAAGCATTCCTCGTATTTATTACTTTCATCATTATTTTCATGGTTAAAGGGCTGTGTCATTGATGCTGCTGCACTCGCAACGGCAAGGCCAATGCCCATGGGTAAGCGTGGTTCGTCATTGGCGGCATACTTGGTAGGGGTCGCTGCACCAAAGTTAACCTTTGCAGTTTCCACGTTTTCAGCACGTTGGATTGAACGTGAGCGGCAATAGTACAAGCTCTTCACGCCTTTCTTCCATGCTTGAAAGTGGATTTGATGCAGATCTTTCTTGTGAACATTCGCTGGCAAGAAGATGTTCAAGCTTTGTGCCTGACAAATATAGGGAGAACGATCACCGGCAAGTTCAATGACCCAACGTTGATCAATTTCAAAAGCAGTTTTGAAAACAGTCTTTTCATGTTCATCAAGGAAGTCGAGATGTTGAACGGAACCTTCATTGGTGGTGATGCTGCTCCATGTTGCTTCATCATTGCGGCCATGCTTTTCCAAAACCTGTTCAAGGTATTTATTGCGAACAGGGAAGGAGCCCGACAGTGTTTTATGTGTGAAGGAGTTTCCAACAATTGGCTCAATACCGGGTGAGGCACCGCCGCAGATGATGGAGATGGATGCGGTAGGAGCAATCGCGATCTTGTTCGAGAAGCGTTCCATAATGCCGTAATCCTTGGCATCTGGGCATGGGCCTTTGGTTTCGGCAAGCATAACAGAGGCTTGATCAGCATGACGCTTAATGTGGCTGAACATGCGCTTATTCCAAACCTTGGCCATCACAGATTCCCAAGGAACATTTTGTGCCTGAAGGAAGGAGTGGAAGCCCATCACACCCAAACCAATTGAGCGTTCGCGCATCGCGGCATAGCGTGCACGCTTCATGTGGTCAGGCGCATTTTCAATAAAGTCCTGCAGCACGTTGTCCAGGAAACGTAAGCAGTCAGAGATAAAGGTTGGGTGGTCTTGCCATTCCAAGAAATATTCAAGGTTGAGTGAGGACAGGCAGCACACAGCCGTGCGTTGTTCGCCAAAACGATCAATGCCGGTTGGCAGGGTGATTTCGCTGCACAGGTTGGACATTTTTACGTTTAAACCAGCCAGCTTGTGGTGTTCTGGAATGGCGCGGTTCACATGGTCAATGAACAGCATGTATGGTTCGCCCGTTTCAATGCGTGCGGTAAGAATGCGGATCCACAAACCACGAGCAGAAATACGGCGAATGATGCTGCCATCTTTCGGGCTGGTTAAACCCCATTCTTCATCGTTTTCAACAGCGCGCATAAACGCATCTGGAATAACAATGCCGTGATGCAGGTTGAGTGATTTACGGTTGCTGTCACCGCCGGTTGGGCGACGCATTTCAATGAATTCTTCAATTTCAGGATGGCTGACAGGAAGATAGGTCGCCGCAGAACCGCGACGCAGACTTCCTTGGCTGATGGCCAGGGTTAATGCATCCATCACCTTGATGAATGGCATAATACCAGAGGTCTTACCGCCACCTTTTACTTTTTCGCCAATCGAACGCAAATTACCCCAATAGCTGCCGATACCGCCGCCATTGGATGCAAGCCATACGTTTTCATTCCATAGGCCAACAATGCCATCAAGGCTGTCAGATGCTTCGTTCAAGAAGCAGGAAATAGGAAGGCCACGTTCGGTGCCACCATTGCTAAGCACAGGGGTGGAAGGCATGAACCATAGATTGCTGATATAGTCATACATGCGTTGGGCATGAGCCGTATCATCGGCGTATTGCATAGAAACGCGGGCAAACATGTCCTGCGGGTCTTCTTGCTGAATCAGGTAACGGTCAGCCAGTGTCGCATGACCAAAACTGGTCAAACGGCTATTGCGTGAGCGATCAATAATGACTTTAGGGCCTTGTTCAACTTGGACGATATCAAACATGTGCCTGTTCTCCTGAAAAATCCGAATCTGTTCGGAAGGTTGATCGTGCTACAAAAGCAAAGTCTAATAAAGCTTTGTTTTTGCTTGTATTTTGTGTGGTTTTTGGTTCGGCTTTGCTCGAAAAACCAACCTGGGCGTGTAAAGTATCCGGTAGGGACTTGCTAAGGTGTAT
>JAYRWY010000010.1:0-111344 GCA_041917755.1 Alphaproteobacteria bacterium | reverse complement strand
TTATCGCCGGTCAAAGCAACGCCGTGGGCGAGGGCAAGAGAGATTTATCGCCCCCTGTCATTAGCGGGAAAGTTTTACAGATTTATAACGGCGTTATCAGCGATGCCAACGATCCCGTCGGTAATGCCCGCACCGGCAGCGCATGGCCAAGTTTTGGTAATGAATATGTGGCAATTTCTGGCCGTACCATTGGCTTTATCCCAACGGCCGTTGGCGGCTCGGGCTTGTCACCCTATGCAGATTTGGGCACAGGCCACTGGGCTTATCTAACCTTTTATGGACAAATTGATTTATTGGGGGATTCCATTGCCAAGACGAAGGAAGCAATGGAATTGCTCGCTGCATCCGGTTATGACGCAACCTTAAAGGGGGTGTTATGGAGCCAGGGCGAGAATGAAGCCGTCAATATGACCATGGGTGCACAGCTATCGCAGGCGGACTACGAACAACAATTACTGGCGGTCATTAAACGCTACCGCGAAAATCTTCATCCGGAATTGCCATTTTATATTTTTAAAACCGGTACTGACCGCCGCCTTGACCAAAAGCGCAACATCATGTGCCCCGACCATTTAGGCTATGCGATTGTGCGCGCGGGCCAGGACCATGTGGCTGCAACCACCCCGCACACCAAAATCATTTATGCCGATGCCCATACCTTTGGCGACCGCGGATTATTATCCGATGGCCTGCATTATTCCCAAGAAGGCTATAATGAAATGGGCCTTATGGGTGCCAGAACCCTATTATCCTGAAATAAAAAACCCCGCTGAATTGCTTCAACGGGGTTTTTGATTGACTGGGTTGCTTATCCAGCAACGCGTTCTTTTTGTGGGGGCGCAGCAGGCGCTTCGCTTGCTCCGGCTTGTGGGTCACGTAACACGTAACCACGGCCCCATACAGTTTCAATGTAGTTATCGCCGCTGGTCGATTGCATCAGCTTTTTACGCAGTTTGCATACGAATACGTCGATAATCTTCAATTCTGGCTCATCCATACCGCCATAAAGGTGGTTGAGGAACATTTCTTTGGTGAGGGTTGTGCCCTTACGCAGCGATAGAAGCTCAAGAATACCGTATTCTTTGCCAGTGAGATGGAGGGGTTGGCCTTCCACTTCAACGGTGCGGGTATCAAGGTTCACAGTCAACTTGCCAGTGCGGATAACGCTATCGGAGTGGCCTTTGCTGCGACGGATGATGGCATGAATACGTGCAACAAGTTCGCGGCGGTCAAATGGCTTGGTGAGGTAGTCATCTGCGCCAAATCCAAGACCACGGATCTTGTTATCCAGTTCATTGAGACCGGAGAGAATAAGAATAGGGGTATTCACCTTCGCCTGACGTAAGCGGCGCAGAACTTCATACCCGTCAATATCGGGGAGCATCAAATCAAGGATGATGATGTCATAGTCATATAGCTTGCCGATTTCGAGACCATCTTCACCAAGGTCAGTGGTATCAACGATAAAACCTTCGGCTTGAAGCATCAGCTCAATACTTTTGGCAACCGAGCTATCATCTTCAACAAGCAATACACGCATGGGACGTCCCCTTGTTTGGTTTGGGTGTTAGATTTTTTAATTAATCAGAAACCGACAAAACCCCGCCAATTCCCGTTTACTTAATTGACTACTAACAACCTTCGTTAAAGGCCATTAGTAATTATTACCTTAATTAAGACTAACAAGCATTAAGAATTGGTAAATATCGTTAACAAACTTGTGACTATGTTGTTAAGTCTTTGTAAAAGATTATGAATCCACAATAACAAGGTGGGGAGATATATGCAGATTCAGCGCCTTTTATCAGACATAGATAATATCCAAGCCGTCAGGCATTACGGCCGGGTCACTGCTGTTTCCGGCCTTCTGGTGGAGGTCGCAGGTGTAGAGCGTAAACTATCCGTTGGCAGCCGATGCTATTTAATCGCGCAAGGTAACCGCCGCGTTTTATCCGAAGTTGTGGGATTTAGAAATGGTCGCGCATTACTCATGCCGTTCAGTTCACTTGACGGAATTGGCCTTGGTTCAAAAGCCGAAGTCGCCGAAGCACAACCAACCATCTCGCCATCCATGGAATGGCTGGGACGCGTGGTGAACGCGCTGGGTGAGCCAATAGATAATAAAGGGCCATTGCCGCCGGGCGATCATCCTGTTTTGCTGCGCAACCCGCCGCCGCCCGCAAATCAACGTCAGCGTGTGGGTGGAAAAATTGATTTAGGCGTTCGTGCACTCAACACATTTCTTACCTGCTGCCTTGGGCAACGTATGGGTATTTTTGCGGGTTCTGGTGTTGGCAAATCCATCATGATGTCGATGATTGCACGCTACACCTCCGCCGATGTGATTGTGATTGGTCTGGTCGGTGAACGTGGCCGCGAAGTACAGGAATTCATTCACGATGATTTAGGCGAGGAGGGGCTGGCACGTTCGGTACTGGTCATTGCCACCTCCGATGAAGCGCCATTGATGCGCCGCCAAGCGGCCTATATGACGTTGGCGATTGCCGAATATTACCGCGAACAGGGCAAAAATGTGCTGTGTTTAATGGATAGCGTCACGCGCTTTGCCATGGCGCAACGTGAAATCGGGTTATCCGCTGGCGAACCACCCACGACAAAGGGTTATCCGCCCACCACCTTTTCTGAGCTACCAAAATTATTGGAACGTGCCGGCCCGGGACGTCAGGGGGAGGGCAGCATCACCGCATTATTCAGCGTATTGGTTGATGGTGATGACCACAACGAACCCATCGCCGATGCCGCGCGTGGTATTTTAGATGGTCACATTGTGCTGGAACGCAGCATCGCAGAACGCGGGCGTTATCCCGCCATTAATGTGCTCCGCAGCATTTCGCGTATGCTTCCCAATTGTAATTCGGATGAAGAAAACGAACTCATCAACCGCGCACGTCGTTTAATGGCTGCGTATGACAACATGGCGGAGATGATACGCCTTGGTGCGTACCGCCGCGGCAGTGATCCTGCAACCGATGAAGCCATCCGTTATAACCCCGAACTCGAAGCCTTCCTTGCCCAGCGGAAAGAAGAACAAAGCACGCTGGACGATGGCTATCTACAGCTTGCCGCCATCTTGAATAAACGCTGACGCCTCAATCATTGAAACACATGAAAGCTATTCTTGGCATCATTGCACTCATACTGCTGCTGGCTGGCGGATTTTATCTATGGCTGGTTTGGGCATATACGCCCCCGCATGTTCCGCCAAGTAATTACAGGTTAACTACCCACAAAATGGCTATCGCCAACGCCGCCAACCCTGTTCAATTTGTGATTTATGAAGAAACGGCTGATTACACGAATAATCGTGTGCCCGTAATTTATGGAATTGATATTGGCCCACCCATTGATGATTTAAGCACTAAGCCAGCGTTGCGCGTTATGGGCAAACCTGTTCCGATTGACGTACAAAAATCTGCCAAAGACCATGTGAGCGTCGTTTTTGATGGCCCGCTGGCAAATGGTAAAACAGTGCTGCGTCTGAACGTGGATAAAGATGGACATACAGACAAGATAACCTATATCGACAACGGTAAAATTGTTCCGCCATTCCCTGGTGAATCAGAACATCCATGAAACAGCTCGAAACACTCATTAAAATGCACAAACTTCACGTGGATGAGCAACGCCGCGTGCTGGCCGCCCGGCAGGCCGAAGCCGATGCTATTATGATGGCGATTGCAACCCTGCAGGCGAATTTGGAATTGGAAAAAGCAAAAGCAGCCGAGATTACTGACCAGGAAGTCGCTTTTTCATTTGGCGTGTATATCAAAGAACAGCTCAAAAAACATGAACGCCTGCAACATGATTTATCCGCCAAAGAACGTGAAGTCGATGCAGAGCGCGTTAAATTATCCATGATGTTCGAAGAACTCAAACGCTATGAAATTGCTGAACAACATTGGCAGGAAGAAAAACTTAAATCCGAGCAAGCCGCAGAAAACAAAACATATGATGAGCAATCCGGCCAGCGGCATCATAAACGCGGCGAAGAATAATCACAGATTTTTAGAAAGCGTTTGGCCTTGGCGGGTTTTCAATTCAACCCATCCTTGCTTGCTTGTCTGAAAAATCAGCGAGCCAGTATAACGCACTTCCTCCATAGCGTGGGCAAATCGTACCCGTAAATCATTGCGTAAATCTTCTGGAAGCCCGTTAACCGTGCGCACAATCAAATCCAGTTTCTTTTGATTGACCAAGCCATCAATTTGTATGGGCCCAAGACGGGTGAGGGACACATCAATCAAAAACCGACGCGCTAAATCCCGCTCGCTTTGCCCGGGCTTGGGCTGGCGGTTGTCCTGATGCACATAAAAACGGAATTGCTGTAATTTATCGCCATCCAGATAGGGCACCGTTGTGCCTTTCCATGACGTACCCATATTATCGACTGCGCCGGCGCGCCCACCTTCAATTTCATCTTTTAATGCCGCAAGGAGCGAATGCTTGCCTGATAATTCTAACGCTTCCTTCACATCATGGCCTAACCACGTATCCAGATTACCCTTCTTAAGGGCTGATAGGAAAAACAGGAGTGGCCCTGCTACTTGTCCCGTAGTGCCTTGTGCAATACGAAACCGTTTTACTTCATTGATAAGTACAGGGTTTTGCTGCCCTAATACTTCCAGTATTTGCTGCAAACTTTGAAAAACGCTGGGCGCGCCTTTGGGTTCTTTTTCTGTAACAAGCTCCACGCCCGCGCCAATACTCAATTGCAATTTTGTTCCAATAGGCCAGTTTTTATTGGCATTAACCACCACCACCTGGTCATCAATGGTCAATATAGGCTGCCCTGATGGGGTTGCCCCACGAACCGTCGCAACCAATGATTTATCAATCGGCGCTATCGGTACTTCGCTTTGCGCCGTTGTCACATTCAATATGCGAATGGGCAGTAATTGCGGGCGATCTGTTTGATTGATAGGTAATGGAATTTTGACGGCTTGGTCTCCCGTGGGTGATGGCAACTTCTGTTGGGATTGCTGCGGGTTACCTTGTGTTGAATTTTGCTCATAATTATTTCGGCTGCTCGCTGTGCCTTCATTCAAATTATTGATCGGGTTTTGATTGGTTTGCACTGGCGCAGGATTTGCCGGAGCAGGCGATGCGCTTTGTTGCTGTTTAACCCCGCCGGATAGTGGGTCAGCTGTGGTTTGGGGCGGTAATCCAGTTGCCGGTTGCGGGGTTTGGGGCGCAGCAGGATTTTGTACCAGCTTTTGCGCAGTCGCACGATTTTGATTGTATAGCAGGTTGGATAACAAGGTGGATGGCAGCACTGTAACCTGAAATACCTGGCCGATTTTCGGAATTTCTGATGTCAACGTCTGGCGAGATAACGCCGCATTCGATGCAAGTGACTGTTGAACTTGATCAGCTTGTTGTGCAGCGCGGCTACCCACCACCAAGACTGCTTCCAGCCCATTGGGTCCCGGGCGCAATTGCAGGGTAACACGGGAAGGAAGGTTATCTTGAAGTTGTTGCAACGCCGCTGCAGGAATTTTGACTAAAAAATCACCTTGCCCGGTGCGCAGCAATAACTGGTCTATTGCATTGGTTTGGGTGGCTGTTCCATCAATCACCAACGCTCTTGCAAGCGCATTGACATTGATAGGGCTGCTTTGAACCGTTACGGCAATGCTTTGGGCAATTTGTTCCGCTTGCGCAGGTGCTTGCTGCGCTAAAATCGCCTGAATAGCATGCAGTTGATCGGGGGGCAGCGCGGTCATGACATGCTCAAAGCCTGCTCATTTCAAAAGTTTGCGCACGATGGCTTCTACATCCATCGCTGCTTCGGTTGAAGGATGACGTTTTAATAAAGGTGCCTGCGCACGAATGGCTTCACGCACTTTCAAATCACGGCGCACAATGCCCATCAATGGGGGCTGATAATGCAGGAAGTTTTTGCAGACGTTCAAAATCGTCTCATAGGTTTTTTCACCCTCACGGGTGGTTTCAGCCATATTCACCACAATACCGATATTGGCAGATGCGTTAGCCGCATGGGTTAGCTTTATAAACGCATATGCGTCTGTCAGTGATGTGGGATCACCAGTGACCACCACTAATGTAAGCCCTGCAGGCCCTGCCATTAGACGAACGGGCCTATCCACGCCCGCGCCCAAATCCACAACTACCTTGTCATAATTCCCTGCAAGGCCGATTAGGTCATTACGTAGCTCAGCCAAACGCTGGGTTGGGATACTCGCCAGATTTCCTGAACCGGAACGTCCTGCAATAATATCAAACTTACCTTCCTGATAATGGGTAATGGCGCCTTTCAACGTCATCTTGCCATCCAGAACATCACCTAAATCCTGATCGGGTGTTAGCCCCAATTGAATATCAACATTCGCTAATCCCAAATCGCCATCGAATAACAAGACACGCTGGCCCTTTGACGCAAGGGTGTAGCATAACGTGGTTGAAAACCATGTTTTACCAACACCACCCTTGCCGCTGGCCACCGCAATCATGTTAGGGCAGGTAAGCAGAGCAGGAGCCGTCTTATCCGGCATATTCTTGTTTGAAGGTACTATTTCCATGGCATGCTCCAATTATGCAGTTCCGGTAGATTTGCTAGATTTTAGTGCAGCCGAAACAACATCTGCTGGTAGTAAAAGGCGGGCAAGTGTAACAGGGTTCACCGATTGCAACGGCTCGGTCACCTTGGGTGAAATGCTCATATCACAAAGCTGCAATCCGGTTTCATGCGCAATGCTCAACATACTGCCCAAGCGGCGGGTCATATCTACCTTGGTGATAATCATTTTGCGTACGCCAACTTCCATAAAGGCCCGCGCCATATCAATCCCTTCTTGCGCATCCAGACCTGCGGGAAGCACAAGAACCGGCTCCATCTCCGTCACACTCACCATTTTGCGCAGGTCAAACATATCACCTTTGCTGAATGGATTACGGCCGGTGTTATCAATCAGAACAATTTCACCATTCTGATGGGTTTCTATGGCATCGCGTAAGGCAGGCGGGTCTTCCACTTCAATCAAATCAATTTTTAAAAGTTTGGTCAGCGACGATAGTTGTTCAACCGCACCTGCACGCGTGAGGTCAGTTGTGATAACGCCTACACGGTTCTTATGCATCACGCGGTTAGCTGCAATTTTTGCAATGGTGAGGGTTTTACCGGCGCCGGGCGGACCAACCAGACAAATGGGTTTATTTTTTTCACCAAACAACGGTGCATATTCAAAATGTTTGTCCATCGCCGCCCCAAAGGCGATAAGAATATCGTGATCAGCAAAATGCGTCACAGTACCCAGCATGGTTTCTGCCAATGCTGGCGACACATTATGACGCATTAACGCATCAGCGATGGTTTCCACCACATCATGTTCGTAATTAATCGGTCCAACGGGCTGGGGTTCTGGTTGATTGACGGGCGTGGGCGCATCTTTGGGCTTAACGGCGCTTTCATCCAATGCTGCCGTTACCCGTATGCCACCTTGGTCATCATCACGTGTGGCAACTATAATTGCATCCGCACCTAGTGCTTCACGTACCTGGCGCATTGCATCGGCTAAATTCTCGCCATGAAAGGAACGCAGCCGCATCAGATTTGTCCTAATGTTTTAATGCGTGCCTTGGAATGGATTTCATTCTGTGACAACACAGTGGTGGAAGCACGGAAACGTTCGATGATGGAACGCACATAAGGACGAATACCCGGTGACGTCAGTAAAACAGGATTTTCGCCCATCTGCGCATGCTTATCAAATGTTGTACGAACAGAGTTGATAAATTGCTGCAAGCGGCTTGGCGCCATGGCGAGTTGTTTTTCTTCGCCTTCACCCACAATGGATTCAGCAAAGGCCTGCTCCCACTCGGGCGAAAGGGTGATAAGCGGAATAAATCCGGTATCGCGTGTTTGTGCTTCGGAAATCTGCCGTGATAGACGCGCACGAACATGCTCGGTTATGGCGGTGATATTCCGCGTAACAGCAGAGGCTTCGGATACACCTTCCAGAATGCTTGGCAAGTCACGAATGGATACGCGTTCGGATAACAGGTTTTGCAATACACGTTGCAAGCCGCCAATTGTGATCTGCGATGGGATAACGTCAGTCACCAGTTTTTGATGTTCTTTATCCAATTCATCCAGCAGCTTTTGTGTTTCCGCATAGGTCAACATTTCCGACATGTTGTCTTTGACAATTTCGGTCAAATGTGTGGTGACCACGGTTGGTGTATCTACAACAGTATAGCCTTTGAATAAGGCTTCCTCACGATATCCGGGGTCTGCCCAAACGGCGGGCAGACCAAAAGCAGGTTCGGTTGTTGGTTCACCCGGCAAGGCTATGGTATCGCCGCGTGGGTCCATCACCAATAACATGCCGGGGCGTAATGTGCCGCGGCCCGCTTCAATTTCCTTGATACGCACGACATAGGTATTGGGCGCAAGTTGCAAATTATCCTGAATGCGGACCGATGGCAGCACAAAGCCCATATCACTCGCCAATTGGCGACGCAGCCCTTTGATTTGGTCGGTAAGGCGTTGACCAGCTTCCGAATTAACAAGCGCAAGCAGCCCATACCCCAATTCAATACGAATGGTATCAATCGCCAAGGAACGTGAAATGGGTTCTTCGGCAACAGGGGCAAGAGGCTGGGCATTTTCCATCGCCACTTTATCAGCCATCGCGCGTTGCAGTTGCGGCATCTTCCACGCAAAGTAACCAAGCACACCCGCCAAAATCCAGAATGGTATTTTTGGAATGCCAGGCATTAAAGACATGGCCGCAAGTAACGCAGCCGTAAAGCCAAGCGCAATCGGGTAAGCGCCCAGCTGGCCGAACATACTGGTCTTTGTGCCATCATCGCTGCTGCCAGTTTTGGATACAAGGAAACCAGCCGCGATGGATACAATAAGTGCAGGAACCTGTGTGGCGATACCATCACCAATTGTTAGGCGGATATAGGTATCTGCGGCCTGCATGAATTGCATGCCATGCATGACCATACCAATAATGGTACCGCCAATAATATTCACAAAGGTAATAATCAAACCGGCGATTGCGTCACCGCGCACAAACTTCGATGCACCGTCCATCGAACCGAAGAAGTTGCTTTCGTTTTCCAATTCTTTGCGACGGGCCCGTGCGGTCGCTTCATCAATCATGCCGGATGATAAATCGGCATCGATGGCCATTTGCTTACCTGGCATAGCGTCCAAGGTAAAACGCGCGGCAACTTCCGCAATACGACCCGAACCTTTGGTAATCACCACAAAGTTCACAATGGTCAAAATTGCAAATACAATAATCCCGATGACAAAGTTGCCAGACATAATAAATCCGGCAAAGGCTTCAACAACCATGCCTGCCGCATCCGCGCCTTCATTACCATGTGATAGGATCAAACGTGTGGTACCAAGGTTTAAGGCAAGTCGTAACAGCGTCGCAATCAGCAAGACCGTCGGAAATGAGCTTAAATCCAATGCCTTTTTGATGAATAACACGGTCATCAAAATAATCACGGAGAAGGTGAGGGACAGCGTCAGCCCCATATCCACCACAAAGGTCGGCATGGGGATAATCATCATCATCACGATGGTAATCAATCCAATCGCAAGCCACATATCGGAACGTGCGAACAGACGGTTAAACGCAGCCATATCAAAGCTGTCATTACCACCTGCACCTGTTCCAACGGGATTTGTCATAATCGCCTAAATCTGTGAGTTATCCGATATTTGCACGGCCTGTTTCACCTGGCATCGGAACATTCAGCCCCTTATCCGAGTATTCCTTAAGCTTATTACGCAACGTACGTATGGATATACCCAAAATGGTGGCCGCATGCGTACGGTTGCCAAGACAATGTTGCAGCGTGTCGATAATCAAATCACGCTCCACATCGGCAACAGTCTTACCAACCAGACTTCCGCCCGGTGCGCCAGCATTCATAATGCTTTGTGCGGTGCGTGCCATGCCTCCGGCATTGGGGTGTTCACTTGTATTCAAGCTCTGGCCCGATAGCATAACGGCATCAGGTTCAATCGCATCTCCTGATGACATTAACACCGCGCGGTGCATTGTATTTTCAAGTTCACGAACATTGCCGCGCCAATGGTGTTGTTGCAGCAATTGAAGTGCAGCTGGTGTAATGGGCTTGTTAGGTAGGCCATTGGCTTCAGCAAATTTTGCAGCAAAGAATTCCGACAATGGCTTGATATCCAATGGGCGTTCACGAAGCGATGGAATACGAATGGACATCACGTTCAGGCGGAAATACAAATCCTCGCGGAAGCGCTTGTTTCGTACTTCTTCTTCCATGTTGCGGTTGGATGTGGCGATGATACGCACATCCACTTTAATTGGCTGGTTACCACCCACACGGTCAATTTCCCGTTCTTGCAAGGCACGCAGCAATTTGGCCTGCAAACGCAGATCCATTTCGCTCATTTCATCGAGTAACAGGGTACCACCATTAGCTTCTTCAAATTTACCAAGGCGACGCGCAACGGCACCGGTAAATGCACCTTTTTCATGGCCGAATAATTCAGATTCCAAAAGATTATCAGGAATAGCCGCACAGTTAACGGCCACAAAGTTGCCTGATGCACGGTTGCTCTTGCGGTGAATATGACGGGCCAATACTTCCTTACCCGTACCTGACTCTCCGGTGATTAATACCGATGCGGCGCTGGGGGCAACCTTCTCGGCCATTTCAATCACCGCCTTCATCGCAGGGTCGCCGGCAATGATGTTATGGCTTTCTTCTGTAACAGCCTGAAGAACGGCGGCAATCAATTCTGCATCCGGGGGCAGGGGAATATATTCTTTTGCGCCGGCTTTAATGGCGCGCACGGCCGCATCGGCATCATTGCCAATACCGCATGCAATCGTCGGCACGTTGATACGTTCCAGTTTGATCTGATTGATAAGGTCCGCCACATCGCAGCGCACATCCACCATCACCAAATCAATGCCCTGACCGCTACGCAATACATTCATTGCGCCGGAAATAGTATCGATATGCGATACCTTCGCGCCGCGTTGATGGGCAATTTTGCCAGCAACTGCAATCGGGCCTTCCATCGTTCCAACAATTAATAACCGCATTTCTTATACTCCCAGATACTTCAAAATTCGTCTTTGGTGGTTTTTATAATTTAGTTTTCTTTACGTTCGGTCTTGATGATTTCAGTCATGGTTATGCCAAGGCGGTCTTCAACCACCACGACTTCGCCGCGAGCAACCAAACGGTTGTTTACATAGATGTCGATGGCTTCACCCACCTTGCGGTCCAGTTCGACAACAGCGCCGCGGCCTAGTTTCAAAAGGCTACTTACCGGCATGGTCGCCTTGCCCAGCACGGCAGAAACTTCAACCGGCACGGCATAGACAGCATCCAGATGTTCTATCGTGACGCCAGACCCATCCGGATTTCCAGCAGGACCATTCAGTTCATTCAGGTTAAGGGATTCTTTTTCTGCCATGGTTATGTGCTCCTTAGGCGGTTAAACGGCGATGTTAGTTGTTGATTGAGCCTGATGCTTCGTATCAGGTGATGAATGGGTGTATTCGTTATGTGGTTCTGCATGCACATCTACCGGACTGTTGTGGCGGTGCATCTGGCGTTCAATCTCCGACCAGACCAGATTGATGGAGCGTTCCATTCCGCCATCGGCCCATTCCAAACGGCAGTCATTGGCCGCTAATGTGTTGTCTGCGAGAATAATCATTTTTCCGCCGTAGCCAACGCGCGCTGTTAATCCGTTTATCTCGCGGCTGATATCATCAAACTGTGCTTCTGATATACGCAACACCATGCGTGGTTCATTCACCATTTCACTGACCGATGACTCAATGGCGGCCAGCATTTCCTGCATACCGTGCTTACGAACAAAGTCGGGGACAATCTTGCGTGCAATCGCAAGGGCGATGTCACTGGCGGCCTGCTTCTTCTGCGCTGCCATTTTCCAAACTTCATCAGCCATGCGTTCAAAGATGATTTGGATATGGCTGAGGATTTCATTTTGCTGGCTTTGCATTTCGCGCAACGCCGCTTCCTTGCCTGCCACAAACCCTTGGTTATATGATTGTTCTTTGGCAACGGCCACTTGCTCTTCGCTGAAGGTCGGCGGAGCTTTCTTTTCCTGCTCAGCCTTCATCGCTTCGGGATCGAAGGATGTGTTGAACAAAAACCGTTGTGGCGCTGTATCAGTCATCAATAGATCAGCTCCTCATCTTCGCCGCCGCGGCTAATATCAATTTCGCCCTTGGCGGCAAGGTTCTTGGCAGCCAGCACCAATGATGCCTGGGCTTCATCCACATCGCGTAATTTAACTGGACCAATACCGGCCATTTCTTCTTTTAACAACTTGGCGGCACGTTCCGACATATTGGAGAAGAACAGATCACGCAGCGTTTCCGACGCACCTTTCAGTGCAATAGGCAACTTGGCCTTATCCACCACACGCATAAGCGCCTGAATAGCGTTGGGCGCAAGCTTGCCCAAATCTTCAAATGTGAACATAAGGCTTTTGATTTTCTCGGCCGCATCATGATTGCGCTCTTCCAATGCACCAAGGAATTTGGCTTCAGATGCGCGATCAAGATTATTGAAAATTTCAGCCATCATTTCATGGGCATCGCGGCGGTTGGTACGCGCAAGGTTGCTCATAAACTCGGTGCGAAGGGTTTTTTCAATATCATCCAGCACTTCTTTTTGTACCGCCTCCATACGCAGCATGCGCATGATAACTTCCATCGCGAAACTTTCTGGCAGCGTGCCAAGCACGCGTGAGGCATGATCCGGCTTCACTTTGGAAAGCACCACGGCCACTGTTTGTGGATATTCATTTTTTAGATAATTAGCCAGCACTTCTTCATTCACATTGGCCAGCTTATCCCACATGGTACGACCTGCCGGACCACGGATATCTTCCATAATGCCGCCGACCTTGTTCTTATCCAGAACCTTCATCAGCAAGCGTTCGGTTGATTCAAGCGTACCGCTCAATGAACCCGTAGACGAAATCTGGGATGCAAACTCGATAAACAGTGTTTCAACAAGATTAGAGCTGACATTCCCCAGCGTCGCCATGACCTGTGAAATTTCCTTGATTTCATCATCACTCATCAACGAGAAAAGTTTTGCGGCATGCTCTTCGCCAAGCGACAAAATCATAATCGCGGCCTTTTCCGGGCCGGATAATCCTCTTGCATCTTCTCTCACACGTCCTGCCATGGACAACTCCCTAAAATACTACAACCTGACGCTACTTGTTTTCCTGATAGATCCAGTTACGAATGATACTGACGGCTTCCTCCGGATGTTTTTCAACAATCTCGCCGACCTTCTTGAGTGAGGATGCTTTCACGCGGCCTTCGACGCGTTGAATATCGATCATCTTTTCAAATGAGTTATCATCTTCGCCTTCAGCACCGCTAGATGCACCGGGCGCGGCCAGTTTGTTCATCCCCCCACCAGCAGCCCCGCCACTGAGAAGGTTTGCCGCACCAGGCGCGCCGCTAGCCAGCATGGTTCCTGCTTCGCCACCCACGGCAGTTGTTGCGCCATCCAGCACCTGCTTGAGAATAGGGCGCACCACCAGCAAGATTGCCAACAAGCCAAGCAACGCCATGATTACGGATTCAGCCAAACGCAGCATTTCAGGGGTCATAAATGCCATGATACCTTCTGCGCCGCTCGTCAAACCATCCGTGGCACTGGTGAATTGCATATTCACAACTTCAATGCTGTCACCGCGTGTTGCATCCACATTCACTGCGCTGCGTACCAATGTCTTGATTTGCTCCAGCTCTTCCTTGCTGCGCGGTTTATAAACCTGTTTGCCATCCGCGCCGGTTTCATAGACGCCGTCTACAAGTACAGCGACGGATTGCTTTTTAATGCTGCCGCTTTCCCGCACATGACTGCGTACGGTTTTATTAATTTCGTAATTGACCTGTTCTTCGCTGTTGTTATTGGCATTATTGGTGCCCGCACCACCAGTCGATTGACCCGCAGGAAGATTGCCTGCAGCACTAACCGATGAATTGCTTTCGGTTGATTTACCTTCTTCGGTCTTGGTCAACTGGCTACGCACCACTTGGCCTTCAGGGTCATAAATTTCCGAACTGGTGGTAACCTTGTCAAAATCCATTTCAACGGATACTTCGGCGCGCGCCTTGCCATAACCAAGGGAGCGGGAGAGGAGATCTTCAATTTTATCAACTTGTGCCTTTTCGAAATTATGGCGCATTTCTTCCTGCGTGGATGCTTCGCCTTCTGCGCTGCTTCTATCCATCGCCTTGGCAAGCAAGGTGCCCTTATCATCGACAATCGAGATATTGTCGGTTTGCAAATTAGGTACAGCTGCAGCAATCAACTGGCGAATTGCGCCAACCTGTTCCTTGGCAAGGGTTGATCCGCCACGGACTTTTAAAAATACACTGGCAGATGCCTTCTGGTCGTTCTGGCTGAACATTTCATGTTTTGGCAATACCAAATGTACACGTGCCGATTGCACCGTGTTCACAGTACTGATGGTGCGGGCAAGCTCGCCTTCCAATGCACGCAGCTGATTAATGTTTTGCACAAAACTGGTGGTGCTAAACCCATCTTTTTGATCAAAAATTTCATACCCAATCGAACCACCACGGGGCAGGCCTTGCTGCGCCATGCTCATTCTGATTTTGCCGACTTGTTCGGTTGGTACCTTTATGCTGGTGCCATTAGCGCTGACTTCATAGGGGATTTTCATGGTGTCCAGCTGGCTGACAATCGAGCCGCCATCGGATGGATCAAGACCACTATATAAGAGTGCCATCGGGCCAGATGACATCTTCGTCGCCATGAAGGCAAAGAAGATGATTACCGCCAATATGGTGCCGCCCAGTGCCGCAAGCCGGACTACACCTAAACTCCGTAAGGTTTGCATGAGCTGATTCAAGATAACGACTCCATAGAAAGAGGACGTGGACGTTTAAGATTGGAAAAGTGGAAATGACCGACTAACCTTGACTTCATCTTTATTAACCAGCGCATTAACCATAACGTTTTAGTTGTGAAAAACCCATTAACAGACCCGGCAATAATTACCCACCAACACCTGATTGGGTAATTTTTGCCCAGTAACCCTTACCAAGAGGTTAACAGATTCATATGCGTATCCCGTCACTAGATTCTTCACAGCATGACAAAACCCTCCTTGGCGTTGCTTTTCTAATCACACTTGGGTTGGCGGCCTTGTATCACTGGTTTGTAGGCTATGTGGCCATCTGGCCTGATAGCCTGCTTTATGCAGAACGCGCCCGCCATTTATTGGAGGAAGGACGCCTAGCACTCAGCAGCGATACCAACACAACCTTCCGCCCGCTTTATTCCATTCTTATGGCACTGGCATTTTCCGTGCCGGATTTCATGCTCAGCCATAAGGTACTTATTGCAGCTCAATTGGCAGTGGTGAGCAGTGCGGTTTTCCCCATTCGCGGCTTGCTATTAGCGGGCGAGGGGATTGGCCGGTTAGAGGCAACCGTTCTGGCAATCATTCTGGCGCTATCGGCAACCACATTGCCCTACGCGACCATGCTATCCTGCGAAGCGTTATTTATTCCTCTATTTGTATGGTTTACTTACTTTTACGATAAATATTTACATGATGACAAACGCTGCTCGGCCATCTGGTCTGCCATATTGCTGGGCTTATTACTGCTTACCAAAGAAGTGGCATGGGCGGTATTTGTTGCGGTTTATATCAATACCTTCATTTCAATTTTAAAAAAGAAATCAGCCAAGCACAGCGTTCTGGTTCTCAATATTCCTTTGCTGTTTATTGCCCTGTGGGTGGGTTATAGCGTCTTTGTTCTTCAACAGCCTTTTGAATTACCGCATTGGCAGCTTAATAACGGCCTTGCCCGTTTCAACTTTTTCAAAAATGGCTTGGTGTATTTGCTCTATGCAGGCGCGCCGCTGGCGGGTTTGGCGTTCCTGATTTCTACGTTGAGTAAAAAAGCTGCTGCATGGGGTGACGGGTTCTATCGGTTTGCATTTTTTACCCTGGTTTGCGTGCTGACCTATACCGCACTCAGTAACGTGATTATCGTCGACCATCGTTTGGATTACATTACCAACCGCCTCGTAGAACCATTCATTATCCTGCCGTTGATCGTATTGATGCGTATGCAAGACCAACAACGCAAGGAAATCACGTCCAACAGCATGCTTATTTTCTTCTGTATGATGTTGTTTGGGTTGCCATACGCCATGAAGATGGATTTTTTAACCGGCATGAGCTACTGGGCACAATCATTGCCCAATCCAAATCTGGGCATTATCCGCAACGTTATCTACTTCCTGCTGATATCCCTGCCGGTTATCATATTATGGTGGAAGCCAAGGTTCTTTGTGATGACCTTTGCCAGCATCACAGCCCTGATTAGCTTTTCAAACCTGATGCAGGATCAAGCGGTATGGAGCGTGAATGAAGATGGAAACTTCAAATACGTTGCCGTAGACGCCATTTCATCCAATCAGGATTTCAAAAATGCCAGCGCAGTTTATGTAGAAAACCGCTGTAATTTAATGAACAGCCGCGATATGGCCTATCTGTTCCGTTGCAATGACCTTAGCAAACTTTTGTATTTTGTGCCGCGCGCTTATCAAACCATTACTGCGGCCAATCTATCAAAACTTGAAATCAAAGATAACGAATTCATCCTCTTTGCCAGCAGCGAAAATGATAACGCGGCAGGCAAGGTCGTTGCGGAAATCGGTTTGGGTAAATTACGCCGCCTTGAAAAAGCAGATATCGATGGATTGCGCACCACGCCACTTATACAAATCAAAGCCGTGGAGCAATTAGGCCGCTATATAAACCTGCCCGTAAATAACAAACTGCAACGGGTAACCTTACTTGGTCCCGGCGCGCAATTTCATCTGCTTTCCAGCAAAGCAGGATGCACTGAAATGCACGGCGTGTTTGCCAATACTGGCGTTGATAGCAAAGGTATAGAAAAGAAAATCGAATTCAGCATGAATAACAAATCTATCAAGAAAACGCATATCAATGGCATGGTTGATGGTGAGCAGCGTCCGGACTTTGTTCTACAATTCAATGTAAAAGAAGGTGAAAACACCATTCGCATCGATTACGACCCACCCAATGCTTCAGAAGGCGCCATGAAGGCCAGCCTACTTATGTTTGGCCTTCCAAGCTTTAAGGCATGCGGAAAATAGCGGAGCTGAAATGGTGATGAACTTTTTCTGGGTGGCATTGGGTAGCGCAATAGGCGGCACCGCACGCTATGGCACTGGTCTGCTTGTCAATTCTACATGGCAGGGAAGCTTTCCACTGGCCACCTTCATCATCAATGTAATTGGGTCGCTCATCATTGGCGTATTGGCCAATTGGCTCACCGAACTGCCGGAGCCTGCACAAAACACCTATAAATTGTTATTGATGGTTGGCGTGTGCGGCGGCTTCACCACATTTTCCAGTTTCAGCCTTGAAACACTCAACCTGTTACGCAGCGGACAAACGGGCGTTGCGCTTGGTTATATCGCCGCGTCTGTCCTGTTATGCGTTGCCGCAACCGCCATCGGTTATGGCCTTATCAAGCATTAAGCGGCTAGCGCGTCCTCTGCTTCAATCACACCCGCAATGGCATGCAACACTGCAGCAATGCGAATAGCAGCCTGAATAACCAATGGCTCCGTGCCATGACCACGCAGCTTTGCATCATGACTTTCAATACACATACCGCAGCCATTAATCGATGAAACCGCAAGGCTCCATAATTCAAAGTCCATTTTATCAGCGCCAGGGTTCGCAATAATATTCATGCGCAATTTGGCAGGCATGGTTTTATATTCGGCATGTTCTGCCAAATGAAGAAAGCGGTAATAGATGTTATTCATGCCCATAATGGCCGCCGCAGCCTTCGCGCCATTTAATACTTCCGGTGAAATCTTATCTTTGAATTCATCCATCACGGCTTTGGTCAACTTGGCATTACGTGATGCCATGGCGCAGGAAATAAACGTGCCAGCCTTTTGCGTGTCATTCAGTGTGGTTTCTGACAACAACGCAGACAGGTTCAATTTCAAATCCTTGGCATAATCGGGGAGGGATTCACGTAAAGCTTCGAGTGACATGGGCGGGGGTTCTCCAGAATAATGTTACATAGGTTATACGCGGGTCTTGGTCGATTGGATCACTGATTAGGCATAAAAAAACAGCGGCTTTTGAAGGCCGCTGTTTTCGTAATTCTAAAGTCTGCTATTAGCCAACTTTCAGAACGGCATCGCCCTTTTCCCAATTGCATGGGCAAAGCTCACCGGTTTGAAGTGCATCCAGCACACGTAAGACTTCATCAACGTTACGGCCTACATCCAAACCGTTAACCGATGCAAATTGAATGGTGCCATCTGGATCAACAATGAAGGTCGCACGCAATGGAACGCCTGCATCCTTATCAAGAATGCCGAGTGCGTTGGACAATTCACGCTTGATATCTGCAAGCATCGGGAATGGCAGATCTTTCAGGTCTGCGTGATGGGTGCGCCATGCGTGGTGCACGAATTCGCTATCGCAGCTTACGCCATATACAACTGCATCACGCTCATTGAACTGCTTGTTCATTTTACCGAATGCAGAAATTTCGGTTGGGCAAACAAAGGTAAAGTCCTTTGGCCAGAAGAATACGATTTTCCACTTACCTTTATCTGACGCATTGGTGAAGTCTTTGAATGCGGATTTAAGGTCAAGGCTTACAACGCCCTTAAGATTGAATGCGGGAAACTTATCACCAACGGTTAACATAGAGGTTCTCCTGATTAGATTGAGGTGGTCGTATGGATATAGATAGCTTGTCGCGTAGTTTCAACACGGCTTTTAGCCGCGCTAAATCACGCTATTGAAGATGTATACGAGGTAATGTACGAAACGGATCACTTGGTAGCTAAAGTAACCCCAAAAAGTGCTTAACCTGCAAAATCGTGCTCTGCGGCAGGTTAATTGCCGTGATGGCAATGAGGTACAGGAACAGGTATTTAAACTCTTTGGGAAGCGTTAACTTGGTCATGATGACACCTATCAAAGCCTTTTAAAAAACTGTAACAACGGCATGTAATATGGCACTTTCACCGGCCTTCGGCAAGGCCTGCAAATACAAGAATACTTTCAAATCGGCCACCAAATTACCGCGTGCAATAGGTAACAAAATCAATGGATAGGGGCAGGGGCTTAAACTACGCTTGAGCCTTAACAATTAGAGAATCACTCATGCATATCTGGCTCGTCACCACATTCGCAAATGCAGCATGGAATGTATATGCCCGTACCTGCCTGCAAAGCCTGAAAGACAATCTGCCGCAGGCAGTAAAGCTATGTGTCGGTTTAGACGATGATGAACTCTATGGCCCGGTCAAACACATGCTCGATACACCATCGCATGACGGCAAATCCATCCACGAACACGGGATGTTCGAAATATTCTTGGGGCGTGGCACCGACCATCAGGCCTTCATCAATCAATTCAAGGGCCGTGATCATCCAACCGAATACCGCCTGCAAGCCACACGCTTTTGTCACAAAATTTTTGTGCTGAAGAAGGTCATGGATAAAGCCATGAAGCTGGCTGATGATATTCGTCCATCACACATCATCTGGTGGGATGCCGATGCACGGTTATTGCGCCCCGTAAAACCTGAAGAAATTGAAGCCCTCATGCCAACAGGCGAGGAGGCAGTGAGCTATCTTGGCCGCCGCGATTGGGATCATAGCGAATGCGGCTTCATGGGCTTCAGCCTTGAAAAAGGCAAAGCCATTATTGATTTTATGCATAGTTATTATGTGCAGGGTTTGGTCTTCAGCCTGCCGCAATGGCATGACAGTTATCTGTTCGATGTCGCCCGTAAAAATTATACCTGCAAAAATCTGTCCGAAGGCGTGCCGGGTAACAATGTCTGGGCCGGTACTGCCTTGGGCGAATTTTCAGAACACTGGAAGGGCGAAACCGCCAAAGAACGCGGCAAACCGATGACAGACGCTGAATTGTTTGCCAAAAAGTAACTTGTTAACGCTGATTACTTTCTCAAATCCACAGTACAATTAGCCATATTCATTTAAGGATGTTGTATGGCTCTTACCCAATTTTCTAGCAAAAAAGTTCGTCTCAATCTTGGCGTTGCCGCACAGGCTTTTTACTACAAACGCGATAGTAAGACGGGCGAAATATCCTTCCTCATGGCAAATCGTTCCGGCAAAACTTTTGGCGGGCATACTGGGCCAACCGCGTCTGGCGGGATGAAAGATAAAGTACGCACGCTTTTTGGCAAAAGACTTGAAGACGATAAAGATACATTGTTGCGTGAATATCTCGAGGAAACAGGCGTCATTGCACAGCATGCCCCATCACGGTTTTCTGCCCGATTGTCGTTCTTTAAGGCGAAAAGCGCATTTGATAGACAAGAACATGCCCGTCGCAGCATGATCGGTAAAATTATCACCGGCGTGTTTGAGAATTTCGACACGCGTTTTAAATTGGTTCATTCGCAAATCAATAACCCGCATAACCCGCGCTGGGATGCCACACACGATAACTTCTATGGCTGCGAATTAACCGAGAGCGAGTTCAATTCATTGGCACGTTTGCTAGTTAATCAGGCAACAGGCAATGACGAAGTAAGCTCCTATCAAGTCTACACTGCGCAGGATTTATTGGATCGCGCTGAAATGGGTTCTATTCCGCCACAAGGTATGATGAGTTTGGAATTGGAAAACTATGCGATTGTAAAATTACTGCACAGTCTTGAACAGCAGACCATATTTCATAGCATCGGTCACAGCGACCGACACATTATCACACTCAATGATGCCGCTATTAAATCCGGCACTCCCGTCATCAGCCATGGTATCCGCCGGATCCGTAAGGAAAAGAACGGCCCCTATATTGCTGAAGTCATTGAATATAATGAGCAAGGCAAACTGGTTGCCACAGGCGATAAATACCGTATCAGACTTACGGATATCATCCATTATGAAGAACTAATCGATGATTCAAAGCAGGATTTATACCGAAAAAGACATGATCAGGAACCCGTGCTGCTGCTACCACATATCACAACCCAGCCTTCTAAGATTTTTAATCGCGGTGCTTGGGTAAACGTCAATCCGGGCGATCGCATTGTGGTGCGTTTTGGTGATGTGGTTGAAGTTGTTCCAAACAGCGTCGTGATAAAGGACTACACCTTCCTTGATGCCCCCGCCAAGTACCAGAAACGAGAAACGGCGCCCACGTTGTCACGTAAAGGCGCCGCTCCTGAACCTAAGTAGAAAACTTAGTTACTGGTTTTATCAACCAACTTGTTCTTGGAAATCCATGGCATCATAGCGCGGAGTTTTTCACCCACTTTTTCAATCGGGTGTTCTGCTTCAATGCGGCGGATAGCCTTAAAGCTTGGCTGACCGGCCTTGTTTTCCAACATAAAGTCACGAACAAAGCGACCGGATTGAATATCGGTCAATACGCGCTTCATTTCAGCTTTGGTTTCGGAGGTCACAATACGTGGGCCGGTTACATAGTCACCGTATTCTGCCGTATTGGAGATGGAGTAACGCATATTGGCGATACCACCTTCATAAATCAGGTCAACGATCAGCTTCACTTCGTGCAAGCATTCGAAATACGCCATTTCTGGTGCGTAGCCTGCTTCCACCAAAGTTTCAAAGCCAGCTTGGATAAGCTTGGTCAAACCGCCGCAGAGCACGGCTTGTTCGCCGAACAAATCGGTTTCGCATTCTTCACGGAAGTTGGTTTCGATAATACCCGAACGTCCGCCGCCCACGCCGCAAGCATAGGACAATGCCAACTCTAAAGCCTTACCGGATGAATTTTGATGAACTGCAACAAGGCATGGCACGCCGCCGCCCTTTTGGTATTCACCGCGCACGGTGTGGCCGGGGCCCTTTGGCGCAATCATGAACACGTCTAAATCTTTGCGTGGTTCAATCAGATTGAAATGAACGTTGAGACCATGAGCAAAGGCAAGCGCTGCACCTTGCTTCAGATTGTCGGCCAAATGCTCGCGGTACAAATCGGCTTGCAATTCATCTGGGGTCAAAATCATCACCACGTCTGCAACCTTGGCTGCATCAGCTGGGGTCATTACTTTGAAGCCAGCTTTTTCTGCCTTCACTGCGCTGCCTGAACCGGGGCGCAAGGCAATCACCACATCCTTCACGCCGCTATCACGAAGATTTTGGGCATGGGCATGGCCTTGGCTACCGTAGCCGACAATCACAACCTTCTTGGATTTAATCAGGTTTACGTCAGCATCACGATCGTAATAAACACGCATAGTAGTTCCTTCCTTAGACTTGTTACTTTTTTGGGTGGTAGTGGGAAATATCAGAAAATGGCTTTTGAACCGCGCGAGATACCTAGCACACCGCTACGTACCACTTCAATAAGCCCTAGCGGAGTAATGAGTTCCACGAAGTTATTGATTTCCTCATTGGTGCCGCTGAACTCGAAAATGAAGGATTGCAGCGTCGCATCAATGGTTTTGGCATGGAATACATCGGCAATCCGCAGGGCTTCAATACGCTTTTCGCCGGTGCTGTTAACCTTTAGGAGGGCGGTTTCGCGCTCCAGCATCGGGCCGGTGCTCGTCAAATCCACCACTTTACGAACAGGCACAAGGCGGTTCAATTGGGCCTCGATCTGCTCCAGAATTTGCGGAATGGCCGATGACACGATGGTAATACGTGAAATACCTTTTTCCTTGTCAACACTGGCAACCGTCAAGCTGTCGATGTTGTAACCACGTCCGGAAAATAATCCGACTACGCGCGCAAGCACGCCCGGCTCATCATCTACGATTACAGAAAAAACGTGGCGTTGAATTTGATCAGTCATGATACTTAAACTTTCTTTTTCATTAAACCAGAACAAGACCTTCATCAGGCGTCTTAGATGAAACATCTTGGTCGGATGATAAAATCATCTCGTTATGGGCGCGGCCCGATGGGATCATCGGATAGCAATTTTCTTTTTCATCCACGCACACATCGACAATGCAGGGGCGGTCGGTCACCGCAATCATCTTTTTAATCACATCATCCAGCTCGGCAGGCGTGGTGGCACGTAACCCAACCCCGCCAAATGCTTCAGCCAGTTTCACAAAATCCGGCAATGCGGCCGTGTAACTTTCGGAATAGCGGCCACCATGAATAAGCTCTTGCCATTGGCGCACCATGCCCATCCACTGGTTATTCAAAATGAATACCTTGATTGGCAAACGGTATTGAACCGCCGTGCTCATTTCCTGAATGTTCATCAGAATGGATGCTTCACCGGCAATATCGATAACCAGCTTACCTGGATGCGCAAGCTGTGTACCCACAGCAGCAGGCAAGCCATAGCCCATGGTTCCCAAACCGCCCGATGTCATCCAATGGTTGGGCTGGTCAAACTGCATAAACTGCGCAGCCCACATTTGGTGTTGGCCAACTTCTGTGGTGATGTAGGTATCAATACCCTTGGTTAAATCGCGCAAGCGTTCCAAGGCATATTGTGGCTTGATGATTTTGTCGGACTTTTTATAAGCCAGACATTTCTTTGCGCGCCATTCATTGATTTGCGCCCACCATTTGGCCAATGCTTCTTTGTTGGGCTTGTGTTGTTTCTTTTCCCAAACCTTGATCATCGCCTCAATCGCCAATGCCGCATCGGCAATAATGGGCAAATCAACCACAACGGTTTTATTGATGGAACTTGCATCAATATCCACGTGAATTTTTTTGGAGCCGGGTGAAAATTCAGATAATTTTCCGGTTACGCGGTCATCAAATCGCGCACCAAGATTAATCATTACATCGCAGCCATGCATGGCAAGATTGGCTTCATAGGTTCCGTGCATACCAAGCATGCCAAGGAACTGGCCATCGCTGGCAGGGAAGGCGCCAAGGCCCATCAAGGTGCTGGTCACCGGATATCCGGTCATCTTTGCAAACTTGCGCAATGCCTCCGATGCACGGTCACCGGAATTGATGATACCGCCACCTGTATAGAAAATCGGGCGCTGCGCATCCGCAATCATTTCAACTGCGCGTTCAATCGCCGCCATGTCGGGCATGGTTTGCGGTTGATAGGTTTTGTGCGTGACTTGTGCTGGCGATAAATAATCACCCGGGGTTAATTGAACATCCTTTGGAATATCAATCACAACAGGGCCGGGGCGGCCAGAACGCGCAACATGAAACGCTTCATGAATGGTGCGTGCCAATTTATCGGCATCTTTTACAAGGTAATTATGCTTGGTGCAGGGGCGGGTAATACCCGTGGTATCACATTCTTGGAATGCGTCATTACCAATCAAATGGGTTGGAACCTGACCCGTAAAGCACACGATGGGAATGGAATCGAGCAGCGCATCAGCGAGGCCAGTAACGGCATTGGTTGCACCAGGACCAGAGGTCACAAGAACAACGCCAACCTTACCGGTTGAACGCGCATAACCTTCTGCGGCATGAACTGCGCCGCCTTCTTGGCGCACCAATACGTGACGAATATCGTTCTGCTTGAAAATAGCATCATAGATAGGAAGCACCGCGCCGCCAGGATATCCAAAGATGGTATCCACACCTTGATCACGCAGAGCCTTGACCAGAATATCAGCTCCGTTGATTTTATTGCCGGCTTGGTTCGCAGCTGGCTTAGTAGGCTGTGGTTGTGACTTTGGTTTAGGGCTAAGTAACGACATGGAATTTCCCATTTTTGTTTATTTAACAATGCAGTAAACCTGTTTGCTTATAAAATAGGCAAACATGAGTTATCCACAAGGGTGCAGAGAATAGTCAATGCAAGACTACCCCGTCAACCACGTATGCTAAAAAGTCGCAAATAAAGGCCTGAAAGTTACTTTCCGGCTTTGATTTCCTCGGCTACAGCCTTTTCCTTGCCGCCACAGGTTGGATGGCCAAAGCCGCCTCTGCTGGTTCCCGATGAAATATCATAGATAATACCATCGTTTTTATCTGCGCTCACGCCAGCAGGAACCTTGTCATAGCCAAGCGCCGCACGGGTACGCCATGCGATATTGTGGTCTGCACATGATGTATCGCCCGACACGCCCAATGCACCCACCAACTCACCCTTTGCGGTGTAGAGGGCAAGACCGCCACCAAAAACATTCACGCCGCCAATTTTTTTTCCAACCATCGGGTCGCGCTTGGTTCCTGCCTTAGTCATATCGCCGCCATAGGCAACGCTGGTATCAACGGGATTGCTTTCCTGCAAACCAAACAGGCTGTTACCAGGTTGCACAGCCGAGAATAAATTCGCGGTCGAAAGCGCAAGCCCCGTCAGGCTGAATGCGTTAGCGGTATTTGCCTTTTGCGCAGAAATCACGCGGCTGCCCATCCATTGGTCACCGCGTTCTTTACCGGTAAATACAACCGCGCACACGGTGCCATCACGATCAACAACCGAACCCCACATATTCAAATCAAGGCCGCCATTGCTTGGGCCGCCAGATGGCTTCACGCTCTTCTTCAATGCATCTTGCAAGTCATTATAAGACGGCAATTTAGAGCAATCCGCATGAGCCGTTGAAGCCAACAATGTCGTAGCAAGGAGTAGGGCGGTTGAGATTTTTTTCATGGGAGCACCAAGGTTGGAAGGAAAGATTATAAAAGATAATCCACGTTTAAAGGCTGGATTGATTCAAGGCAATCAATTGTTCGTTGTAGCTTGGGCCACTTATAATATGCGGCGTACGTCCCGCTGCCGCTTCCTTTTTCATGAAGCGGTTCTTAAACCATGTCAGCTGCCGCTTGGCATAATTGCGGCTGAATTGCTGGGCTTGTTCAATGGCTTCTTCTTTGGTGATCTCGCCGCGCATATAGGCCTGTAATTCCTGCACGCCCAATGCCTTTTGTGATGGATGCTCCAACACGGGCGTCTGTTTCACTTCATCCAACGCGCCGTGTTCAATCATTTCCATAAATCGCTTATCAATCGCAGTGTAGAGCGCATCACGTTCTGGCAGCAGCAAAATACCCTTAAACTCCCAACTTTCCGGCGGGCTCATCAATCCTTCCTTCTGCCAATAGGAAATGGATTTCCCGGTTGCGGCATACACCGCCCATGCACGAATAAGGCGCTGGCTATCTCCCGGTGGCAAACGTATCGCAGCCGCCTTATCCACTTTCATCAATCGGTCACGAAAGGCTGGACCACCCAGTGTTTCGTATTCCACAATTACTTTTTGGCGCAGTTCATCCGGCACATCGGGAATTTCGGATATGCCATGCATCAACGCTTCAAGATATAATCCCGTACCGCCTACGACGATGGGGGTCTGGCCGGCATCCAATACATTTTTTATAACTTCCATTGCATCACTTCGCCATGACGCCGCCGTGCTGATGGTCGGCGCATTGACCGTCCCATAGAGATAATGGGGCAGGGCATCCCGGGCAGCCGCATCGGGCTGGGCACTTAAAATAGGGAAGGAGGAGTAAACCTGCATGGAATCGGCATTAATGATGGCGCCATTCATGGCCTTGCCCAGCCGAAGGGATAGGCCTGATTTACCACTGGCCGTTGGCCCTGCAATGATAAGAATGCGCTGTTTCATAAGCTTTAATTGTAAATGGGGCGCGTTTATATTGAAAGAGCTGTTATTTAGCGGCTCGTCTTGCTTTTTTCTAAATTAAAACGCATACCTTTTCATCCTCTCTTCTCACCTTATGAGTCTCACAATGTCTTTTGGTTTTTTAATTTCCGACGCCCTTGCCGAAACCGCCGCCCCCGTAGCTGCCGCAGCAGCAGGCGCACCGCCCACAACCGTTGATGGCGTGTTGATGCAATTCTTGCCGCTATTCCTGATTTTCGGTGTGTTCTATTTCTTGCTCATTCGTCCCCAACAAAAGAAATACGAACAACACAAAGCCATGGTTGAAGGCATTCGCCGTGGCGACAAGGTTGTGACCGCTGGCGGTATTCTTGGTACCGTTGTTCGCGCCGATACCGGCGATGAAGTGGTGGTTGAAATTGCTGAAAACGTAAAGGTTCGCGTTCTCAAAAATACCATCACCAATGTTAACGCAAAAACCGAAGCCGTTGCCGACACCACCTCAACTGATAAAAAAGACGCTTAATTATGCTGCAACTATCCCGCTGGACTATCATCTTCACACTGGCGCTGTGCTTTCTTTCTGTTATCTACGCATTCCCTAATGTGCTGAGCAAAGAAGCGAAAGAACACCTTGAAAGCACCATGCCCGCATGGCTTCCCAGCCGCGCGGTAACGCTTGGCCTTGATTTGCAAGGCGGTTCGCACTTGTTATTGGAAGTGAAAACCGATGTGGCAATCCAAGACCGCGTGAATAGCCTGGTTGACCAAATCCGCAGCGATTTACGCAGCAAAAACATTGCCTATGAAAACCTTGGCCAACAAGGCCAAAAGGCTTCTGTTACCATTACCAAATCCGAACAGATGGCTGAGGCACGTAAGATCATTGCTACCATCGATCAGGGATTGGTCCTGGAAAACGACGGCAATAAACTCAACGTCAGTTTATCAGAAGCCGCCATCAAAGATAAAAAGCGCCAAGTGGTTGAACAATCCATCGAAATCGTTCGCCGCCGCGTGGATGAAAGCGGCACACGCGAACCATCCATCATGCGTCAAGGTGATGAACGTATTGTGGTTCAGCTCCCCGGCGTAAATGACCCTGAACGGATTAAAAATCTTCTTGGCAAAACCGCTAAGCTGACCTTCCGTTTGGTCAATGATGACGTATCACCTGCAGACATTGCGGCCAAGCGCGCCCCAGCAGGCACTGAAATTCTACCAAGCGCGGATGAACAATCCTCCCGCATGGAAGTTGTGTCCCGCCGCGTTATCTTGACGGGTGAAATGCTCACTGATGCGCAAGCAACCTTTCAAGAAGGTCTACCCGTCGTTAGCTTTGTATTTGACGGCATTGGCGCAAAGAAATTCGCCGAAGCCTCCAGCAGCAATGTCGGCAAACGCTTCGCCATTGTTCTTGATAATCAGGTGATTTCTGCGCCCGTTATCCGTGAACCTATCTTGGGCGGCCGGGGTATTATCTCGGGCAATTTCACTGTGGAAGGCGCCAAAGATTTATCGTTATTGCTTCGCGCGGGCGCATTGCCTGCACCACTTACCGTGCTTGAAGAACGTACCGTTGGCGCAGGCCTTGGTTCAGACTCAATCCAATATGGTATGATTGCCGCACTTATTGGCATCATACTTGTTATTGTCTTGATGGTGATTAGCTATGGCCTATTCGGCGTGTTCGCTGTCATTTCATTAATCTTCAACATCGCAATGATTTTTGCCGGCATGACATTGCTTGGCGCAACGCTCACTTTGCCGGGTATTGCGGGTATTGTGCTGGTCATCGGTACCACGGTGGATGCGAACGTTCTGATTTATGAACGCATGCGCGACGAATATAAAAACGGTCGTACGCTGATGGGTGCATTGGATGCGGGTTATACCCGTGCCATGTCCGCCATTATCGATGCGAACGTCACATCGCTTCTTGGTGCGGTGTTGATGTTCTGGTTCGGCTCCGGTCCGATCAAGGGCTTTGCTGTAACTCTCAGCTTCGGTATCATTACATCGCTATTCACTGCTATCATGCTCAACCGTTTAATGGTAATTACATGGGTAAAGATGGCGAAACCAAAGGCGCTGCCAATTTAGTAGATATCAATTAACGTCCAGTCACGGGTATCATGACCACAGCACTCGAAGAACTCGATTTCTCTGATTTGTATATCCGCCTCGACGGGGATTCACCCGCATTATATCGTCCGCGTCTGGTCGGACCATTTGGCCGTGATAGCCAATTTGTACCCGATGAATGCCGCGGCGATATCATCAAACTGATTACTTATATCCAGCAATCCCAACAAGCTGATGGTTCATTTCCTTATCTGAACATGCGCCTTCGCGCCGCAAGTCAGGTGGTCAACGGGCAAAAATGGGTATGTATGCGCCGCATTCCCAACGAGGCTCCGCCCGTTGAAAAACTGGGCATTAATCCAAAGATTGTTGAATCCCTACGTTCACTGGCTACCCGCACAGGCTTGATTGTCGTTGCAGGTGCAACAGGCTCAGGTAAAACGACCACGGCATTCTCACTACTGTCTGATTACTGCCGCCAACATAATAATATCGCGGTCACCATCGAAGACCCGATTGAATATGACCTTGCCGGAAAAATTGGCGAACGCGGCTACTGCTTTCAGGTTGAAGTTAAACACGATGGCGGATGGGTTGATTCAATTAACCGCGCTTTGCGTTGGGCACCACGTTACATTCTGGTTGGTGAAATCCGTACCCCCGCTGCGGCGCGCCAGGTATTACGCGCAGCGACTACCGGACAATTGGTTATCACCACCACCCATGGCGGCTCGGTAGAAGAGGCGATTACATCCATCATCCGCATGGCTGAAGTTGAGATCGGCAGCGCCGCATCCAACGATATGGCCAGCGCATTAACGGCGGTCATCCACCAAAGCCTGCGTCCCGAAGGACCATATATCCGTTATATCTATACTGAAGATAACAATGCAGGCGATCCCATTCGCTCGCTTATTCGTGATGGCAAGGTTGGCCAAATCAACAGCTATATCGACCGTTTGATTGCGCGCATTAACACGCCAACCCCGGCTGCCTTAAATACCGCGCCAAACCCGCTTTCTCCAAATATGTCACCTAATGGTCCGCGTCCGGCACCAGTGGGTGCGCCGCCCGCCACGCAGGCACGACCCCCGGTTTCTGGTGCGCAGCCAGGTGCAGCTCCCGCACAGCAACCACGCCCACCAGTTCCCGGAACGCAAAATCCGGGCGCGCCGAACCCGCCGCCGCGTAAGGCCTAATACCAATGGCAACCCCGCCAGAATTTCAAAACAGCGGCGTCAACATTATTCAAGGATATGGCGTTGGCCGCTTTCGTATTGGCCAACAGGTTCATGAATACTCACTGCTTGTAAGTGCCGAGCATGTCTCACGCTGGAATATTTCAGATATCGCATCCATCACTCCGCAAAGCCTTGATGCATTTTTAAATCATACGCCAAGCCTTGAAGTCATTTTGTTTGGCACTGGAAAAAGCATCACGCCCATTCCGCAATCCATCCGTGATATTTTACGTCAGAAAAAGATTGGCGTAGACGTCATGGATACAGGGGCTGCCTGCCGGACTTACCATGTACTCCTTGCTGAAAAACGCCGGGTAGGGGCGGCACTCCTCGTCCTATAAATCCATATTTTATAGCTATTTCATAGCATTAGGGCACGTTCTTGAAAGTATTGTTGCCGCACAGACACGCCATTTTTTCACGTAAGATAATTCGATATTCAAACGCTTTTTTTGAAAATGGATTTTATCATGGCATTACCGAATAAATATATTCCGGCCAAAAAATCAAAACGCCGTTTTCTTATTCCCATTGCCACTGCACTCGCCGGATTTACCGTGGGTATGCCGGTTGGCATCTGGCTCGATACAAAACCATCGCTGAATAAATTATGGAAAGACACTATTCAAGAAGCCGTTGATAAACGCCAATGGTTACACATAGGTGGATGTGAAGGCGTGGTTGATAAACAGAAAGTTACGGTACGTGTTTATAAGTTTGCGCTTGGCGTTTCAAGATTTCGCAGCATGATTATCGATGAATTTGTTGATGGTTCGATATCACCCACCCGCACATCGTATCCATCACATATTGGTGAAAGCACCGCCAAATATGAAAAACGCATTATGGAAATTGCTCTACAAAAATGCGGCAGAAGCGTTCAAAAACTTCAGCGTTAATTACTCATTTCCAGCCGCAACCAGCATGGACAATGCCTTTACCACGGCTTGTCTGCGCACTTCATCGCGGTTGCCATCAAACTTAAACCGGCGCACATCAACCTCATCTGCAGTTGCCATCGCCAAATAAACCAAGCCGACTGGCTTTTCATCACTGCCGCCGCCGGGGCCAGCTATGCCCGTTACCGATAACCCTACATTTACTTTGGCAATTTTTTGCGCACCTTGCGCCATGGCAATCGCAACTTGCTCGCTTACCGCGCCATGTGCGGCTATCAACTCCGCAGGCACCAAGACTTCTTCTGTTTTCGATAGATTGGAATAGGTAACAAACCCGCGCTCCAACACAGCTGATGATCCAGACACCGACGTAATGCACGCCGCAATCAATCCACCCGTACAGGATTCCGCAAGCGCCAGCGTTTCTTTTCTTTCAGAAAACAACTGCACCACACGTGCCGCACGGCTGACTAAATCCTCGGGAAGCATGAACCGTTCCTATTCAGTAGTATCAATGTTTATTGGTCTACTGCGACCTTAACACGCTTTTAATCAATTAAAAAATAAAGTTATAGGATAAAGACTCTAATTATATTTTATAGGTGATAACCATGTTAAGCGTTGCACCATTTGAACATTATAGTTTTGCGCCTGATGCAGGCGCATCTTCACTTACTTACAAGCTTTTGTTACATGCAAATCATAGCGAAGACGCACAGCAAAAAAGAGCACGGCAAAAAGCTATAGATGACGATCATGCATTCGGGCCTGATCCATTTAATTGGATGCCAGATCCGCACATCATTTTGAAACGTCCAAACCTTCAACCCAATGCGACTTATCATGTAAGCGCGATTGCATCAGAGCGCAGAGCAGATGCAATTATGCGGGCAATGTCGAGAAGCGATGCAGGTGCTACCGATACATCTCCTGCACCTAAAAGCAAAACAGCAGCACAAAATAAAGGGCAGAGCGGCACAACAATGTTAGCTGTTTATATTGCTGCCCTTATTCCATCAAATCGTCCAAACACGCCTTATGGCAGTGGCTTTGGTGGGAGACGCCATCTAAAATTTGAACTAGAGCCTTAAATTACGCCGCTTGTTCTTCTTTAAATGGAAAACGTGCAGTCACGATTGATTGCGCAGCAATACCTTCACCGCGTCCTGTAAAGCCAAGACGTTCGGTTGTGGTGGCCTTCACGCTCACGCGGTCTGGCGATAACTTCAATAACTCGCATAAGCGTTTTTGCATGGCATCTCGCTGCGGGCCAATTTTGGGTCGTTCGCACATAATGGTTACGTCCACATGGCCAATCGAACCGCCGCGCTGTTGGAGCAAATCAACGGCATGCTGTAAAAATCGTGTACTATCCGCGCCCTTCCATTTGGGGTCGGTTGGCGGGAAATGCATGCCAATATCACCCGCGCCAAATGTACCCAAAATTGCATCGGTTATCGCATGCAAGCCTACGTCGGCATCCGAATGACCTTCCAATGATTGATCATGCGCAAAGGTATGGCCACAAATGGTGATTTGTGTGCCGGGAATTAAACGGTGCACATCAAAGCCGGATGCGGTTCGCACATCATGTAATGAATTCATACCTAAAAGCCTCCGTGCGCGGTCTAAATCATCTGGGTTGGTGAGTTTCATATTATCCGGGTTGGAATGAATAAGCGCAACCGGCAGGCCCACTTGCTCAGCAACTGCCGCATCATCGGTCAATGCTTGGCCCTTCACCTTTTCATGTGCTGCAAGTATGGTTTCAAAATCAAATCCTTGCGGGGTGTGCGCTTGCCATAAATTTTCACGGGCAATGGTTGCTTGAACAATCCCGTTTTCGCCGCGTTTTAATGTATCCACCAATGGCTTTGCCGCGATCACGGCTTTATGTTCTAACAATGCATCGCATACTGCGCTGATGGTTGGCTCATCAATCAATGGTCGCGCCGCGTCATGAATAAGCACCGTTTTGGGTTTGTCTTTTTGTAAGGCTTCCAAACCCAAGCGCACTGAATCCTGGCGTGATGCGCCGCCGTTTACAGGCGCGGGCAGGTGGAGACCTTTCACAGCCTCATCATATAGGTCACGATGATTGGGGTTAATGACCACTTGCACCTGTCCGATGCGTGGATGGTTCAAAAAGGCCAGGATAGAGCGGCGCAAAATAGGGCTACCAGCAAGGTCCTGATATTGCTTGGGGACCTCCCCGCCAAAGCGCTCGCCCGTGCCAGCGGCAACGATTAATGCAACGCAATCCTTCATGAACTTCTAAACCTCAATGTTTTCAATAGTCTTCGTCATATGAAGGCATAGGGTGTACCTCAAGTTATTCGCTTGCGCGAGGTTTTTAACTGCTGTATTTTTGTGCAGAATTTAACGCCCTGATTTTATTGATAAAGTTATCTGTTGAGAAAATGAACGAAGTGAACACAACACCGCGCCTAAAGCCGATTATGGTTGGCAATGTCGAAATTGCCGAACCTGTTATCCTTGCGCCCATGTCCGGCGTAAGTGATATGCCGTTTCGCGGCCTCGTCAAATCCTATGGCGCGGGCATGGTGGTCTCGGAAATGATCGCCAGCGTGGCCGTCGTGCGCGAGAATCGCAAAACTTTCAAAATGATGGAACATAAGGCCGAGGAATACCCGATGGCCGTTCAGCTGGCTGGCTGTGAGCCAGAAGTGATGGCTGAAGCCGCCAAGGTCAATGAAGATTTAGGCGCAAATATCATCGATATCAATTTCGGCTGCCCGGTGAAAAAGGTCGTGAATGGGCATGCCGGTTCGTCCCTCATGCGCGATGAAGTACACGCCGCCAAGATTTTGGAAGCAACCGTGAAGGCAGTGAAAATTCCTGTCACGCTAAAAATGCGCATGGGCTGGGATGCTAATAGTTTGAATGCGCCGCGCCTTGCAAAAATCGCGCAGGAATGCGGAATTAAAATGGTCACTGTTCATGGCCGCACCCGTTGCCAGTTTTATGAAGGCTCAGCCAACTGGGCATTCGTTCGCAACGTAAAAGAAGCGGTTGAAATTCCCATCATTGTTAATGGCGACATCACAAGTTTTTCAAAAGTTGATGAAGCCCTCAAACAATCCGGCGCAGATGGCGTGATGATTGGTCGCGGCTCCTATGGTCGCCCGTGGTTTATCAAACAAGTGATGGATTATTTGCGTACCGGTAATGCGCAACCAGAACCGGAATTACAACGTCAAAAAGAAATAATCCTGAAGCACTACGATGACATGCTAAGTCATTACGGCGTTGATGCTGGAATGCGTGTTGCACGCAAGCATTTAGGCTGGTACAGCAAGGGCCTGCGTGGCGGTGCGGAGTTCCGCGCCGAGGTCAATAACCTGCATACGGTATCTGCGGTAAAAGACCTGTTGCAGAAATTCTTTGATACCTCTAGCCAATTGTCCGGCGAACAAATTTTATTAGCAGCGTAACGAGTAACCACCTAAAAAAGTAAAATGGAGAACAATATGTCCCTCAATAATCTTTCAAACTCGGTTGAAAACCATCTCCGCAGTTATTTTTTAATGCATAGTTTTAATCTGCCTGCCAACGGCCTTTATGACCGCGTAATGCGCGAGGTTGAACGCCCGCTCATCATCCTCAGCCTCACCGCTTGCAAGGGCAACCAATTGCGCGCCGCTGAAATGCTTGGCATCAATCGCAATACGCTACGTAAGAAAATCCGCGATTTGTCCATTCCGACTGCGCGCGATAATTACCGCAAAGCCGCGTAAGTCAGCTCACATCGTATCGTGACATCGCTCCCAGCCAATCTGGAGAATCCGCAAGGAACCCAGCAAGATAATGCCAAGCCGCTCACTTTTTGGGAGCAGGCAAAGGATTGGGCGCGCCGTAAAAAGGCCTTCAAAAAAATTGCCCTCTGGCTCACCATTGCCTCCGTACTTATCGGTCTTGCTACCTTCGCGCTGATTACCCTGCGCGTGCCGATTATGGGCGGTGACACCACAATCAAAACATTGCTCACGCTTTGCCTCATCTGTCTTGTGGCCTTGGCGGGGCTTATCCTCTATCGCCTTATCCGCGTGGTGCTGCTCACGCGAAAGCAGGGCAGGGGTAAATCGGCGCTGCACCTACGCATGGTCAGCGTGTTCAGCTTGCTGGCGGTTGCACCAACCGTGGTGGTCGCACTCTTTGCCGGATTATTCTTTTATCTTGGCGTTCAAAGCTGGTTCTCCGAACGCGTACAAAAGGTCGTGGATGAATCCATGGAGGTGGCCAAATCCTACCTTCATGAACATCAACAAACGATTAGAGCCGATACCTTGGCCATGATTAACGACATCAATCGTGAAGCACCTCAATTCGCACTGAATAAGCGTATTTTCAATCAATTTGTTGATGCACAGTCAAATGCACGCTCTTTAACCGAAGCACTGGTCTTTGATAGCAGTGGCAAAATTCTTGGCCGCTCTGCGCTCAGCTTCTCATTGGAATTCGAACCCATCACCGAAGATATCCTTGAGCGTGCACGCCAAGGCGAAGTTGTCGTCATGGTTGGCCAGAAATACGATAAGGTTCGTGCACTGGCTAAAATCAATTCGCTCTTTGATGCCTATCTGTTGGTGGGCCGCCAGGTTAAATCCAAAGTTCTGGAACATGTGGAGACCGCCGAAGGGGCCGTGGCCGAATACGCCGCCATTAAACAACGCGGCGGCGAATTACAGCGCAGGCTATTTCTAACCTTTGCCGTGGTGGCCCTTCTCCTATTATTAGTAGCCGTCTGGTTCGGGATGAATTTTGCCAACAAACTTGGCATGCCGCTCAGTGTCTTGGTGGATATGGCCGAACGGGTGCGGGCAGGGGATTTATCCGCCCGTATTCAGGCTAAATTCCTCAAATACGAGGATGAATTAGGCTCTCTTGGCCGCGCCTTTAACCGCATGACCGGCCAGCTGGAAAGCCAGCGCACCGAATTGATTGATGCCAACCGCCAGCTCGACACACGCCGCCGTTTCACCGAAGCTGTGTTATCCGGCGTATCATCAGGCGTGATTGGCGTGGACAATAATGGCCTCATTACTCTTGTGAATTCATCGGCTGCCATCTTGCTTGGCATTTCCAACATTGAACATTGGCTGCAAAAACCACTGCTGTCCTTGCTCCCTGAACTGCAGGAATTGATGCAACAAATTTCTGATCGCCCAGTGGCGCGTTTCGTCGAAGGCGAAATTGAAATTCATCGCGACGAACAATCGACCAAAACATTTTTCGTTCGTGCATCCCTCGAACAGGTTGAACAACACGTTCAAGGTTACGTGGTCACCTTCGATGACGTTTCCGATTTGATTGCCGCTCAACGCAAGGCCGCATGGGGTGACGTCGCCCGCCGCATTGCCCACGAAATCAAAAACCCACTAACCCCCATTCAACTATCGGCAGAACGCTTGCGCCGCCGCTATTTAAAGGAAATCACCTCCGATCCTGAAATTTTCGTATCCTGCCTCGATACCATCATCCGTCAGGTGGAAGATATTGGTCGCATGGTGGATGAATTCTCGGGCTTTGCGCGCATGCCAAAGGCTGTCATGCAACCCACCAATTTGAATGATGTGTGCCGCCAGGCCGTGTTGCTACAAAGTGCTGGACGCAATGACGTAGATATCAAGACTGACCTGCCACAAGAAGTGATGATGGCAATTTGCGATGGCCGCTTGCTCAGTCAATCCATGTCAAACCTGATTAAAAACGGCATGGAAGCGATCGAAGGCCGCGCCCCACTTGGACAAACGCCAGAACAATCTGCTGATTTGCCACGCGGTCTCATCACTGTATCTTTGAAACAAATTGGTGATGATGCCGTCATCACGATTGAAGATAACGGCAAAGGCTTGCCGAAAGAACAACGTCATCGCTTAACCGAACCCTATGTCACCACCCGTGCAAAGGGAACTGGCCTTGGCTTGGCGATTGTGAAAAAAATTATGGAAGACCATCACGGCTCGCTCACCCTCGAAGATAGAATCGAAGGCGGGGCACGAGTCACTCTGCGTTTTCCTATTTCGCATATAGACGCGCTGCATAATGAAGATGCACGCAAAGAAACAGACTCTGTCGAAGCAGTTGAAGAAACCAAACGGGCAGCGCACAATAGATTATAAGTTTTGATTCTGTGCATTAAGCCCAGATGAATGATTTTAAACGAGGATAGCATGACGCACGATATTCTGATTGTAGATGATGAAGCGGACATCCGATTACTGGTCGCTGGCATCTTGAGCGACGAAGGTTACAAGACCCGTGAAGCATCCAGCTCCGAACTTGCTATCCACGAAATTGCACAACGTCTTCCAAGTCTGGTTATCCTCGACATCTGGCTCCAAGGTAGCAAGCTCGATGGTCTTCAACTTTTGGAACACATTGCAAAAACCTACCCATCGCTTCCGGTCATTATGATTTCCGGTCACGGTAATATTGAAACTGCTGTTGCCGCAGTAAAGAAGGGCGCATTCGATTTCATCGAAAAGCCATTCAAGTCTGACCGCTTATTATTGGTGGTCGACAAAGCCCTACAGGCGTATCGGCTGAAACGCGAAAATGAAGAATTAAAGCTGAAATTAGGCGATACCGAGCTAATCGGTAAGTCCCCCAGCATTCAGGAAATCCGCAAAACATTGGAAAAAGTGGCTCCAACAGGCAGCCGCGTAATGATTACCGGCCCTGCAGGTGCGGGTAAGGAAATCATCGCCCGTCAGCTTCATAAAATGTCCCGCCGCGAGGAAGGTCCATTTGTGGTTGTCAACTGCGCAACCATGCAACCCGACAGGCTGGAAGTCGAACTGTTCGGCACAGAGCTAGGCGCGAATGGCGCATCACGTAAAGTTGGTTTCCTGGAACAAGCCCATAACGGCACATTGCTTCTAGACGAAGTTGCCGATATGCCGCTGGAAACCCAAGGCAAAATTCTTCGTGCATTGCAGGAACAATCCTTCACCCGCGTGGGCGGCAACACCAAGGTACAAGTTGATGTACGCGTGATTGCTTCCAGCAACAAAAATCTTGAACTATTGATGGCCGAAGGAACGCTTCGCCAAGACCTATACTACCGTCTCAACGTTGTACCTATTAAGGTGAGCGCATTACGTGAACGCCGCGATGATATTCCATTGCTGGCACAGCACTTCCTCAACCGCGCGGCTGAAAACTCCGGCCTTGCCCCGCGTACCCTTGGCGAAGATGCCTTGGCCGCTCTGCAAGCCTATGAATGGCCCGGCAATATCCGCCAGTTACGCAATGCCATGGAATGGATTTTGATTATCCATAACAACAGCAAGGATGAACCCATCCGCGCCGACATGCTGCCACCTGAGATCACATCCAGCACGCCAAACGTGTTGAAGTGGGAGAAGGGCGGCGAAATCATGATGTTACCTCTTCGTGATGCACGCGAAATGTTCGAACGTGAATATTTGCTCGCCCAAGTCACCCGTTTTGGTGGTAATATTTCACGCACGGCTAACTTTATCGGCATGGAACGCTCGGCTCTGCATCGCAAGCTCAAGATGCTTGGTGTTCATGGCTCCAACCATGGCGTTCCAGAACCAGAAATGATTGCCGCCACACACGTCAATTAATCAACCGTTCTTCGTCTTATGTCCCAGTCAGCATTCCAACGCCTCCCGCAGGCCGTAATATTTGACTGGGATAATACGCTCATCGAAAACTGGCAAACCTTAACCGACAGCGTGAATGCTGCGCTTAAGGCGTTTAACCTGCCGCTATGGAATGTCGATCGCATGATTGAAAATTCCAAACGCAGCATGCGCGACAGCTTCCCTGAAATTTTTGGCCCTGATTGGCATCGCGCACGCGATATTTTCTACGGGCACTTCCGTGAAAACCATCTGCAGGGTTTAAAAAAACTCAGAAATTCGGAAGAACTTCTGGATATGTTGACGCAGCACGGCGTTAAACTGATGATATGCAGCAATAAAAACGGTGACTTATTACGCCGTGAAGTGCGCTATCTACGCTGGAATGATTATTTTTCCAGCATCATCGGGGCAACCGATGCCGAAAAGGATAAACCGGACCCAGCCCCTGCCGAACTCATCTTCAAGCAAAACAACCTCAAACACTATGAAACCGTATGGTTTGTGGGGGATACGGTAACCGATATCATTTGCGGTACCAAATCGGGCTGCACCACCATCGGAATAGGCAAAGATGCCCTCGAAAACCCTGATTTTCAGCCCAATGTATGGGTATTTGACCTTTCCGAACTCTTGACAGAGTTGAAGCTTCTTCTATCCTGATAACAACCGCCTATAACGTTCTGTAATAACAACAATAAAAAAGAAGCAGCATGTCAGAAAAGCAAAATGTACAAGACGTATTCCTGAATTCAGTACGTAAAGCCAAAGTGCCGGTTACTGTGTTCCTCGTAAATGGCGTAAAGCTACAAGGCATCATCACTTGGTTTGACAATTTCTCGCTGCTACTCCGCCGCGACAGCCATATCCAGCTGGTTTATAAACACGCCATTTCTACGATTATGCCTGCGGGTCCTGTATCCTTGTTCGAAGCTCAAGAAGCAGAACAAAACCCACAATAAATAATGGCTATTTTAAAAAAACATAAATGATTGAACGCGAACATCTAACCGCCGTCGAACCGGCACGCACATTTATCGTTCAGCCAATGTTTCGCTTTACATCCGCCAAACGGACCAGCGAAGCCTTGCTGGAAGAAGCCGTGGGGCTTGCCGAAGCCATCCAGCTCAATGTTGTGGATACCAAAACCATCAATATAACCAACCCATCGCCTGCCACGCTAATGGGGAAGGGGCAAATGGCCGATATCGGCGCATTATGCAAAGAAAACAAAATCGATTTGGTATTTGTTAATCACAACATTACCCCGCCACAGCAACGCAATTTAGAACGCGAATGGAATGCCAAGGTCATCGACCGTACCGGTTTGATTTTGGAAATTTTTGGCGCACGCGCCCGCACCAAGGAAGGCCAGCTACAGGTCGAACTCGCAGCGCTCAGCTATCAACGCTCCCGTCTGGTTCGTTCATGGACCCACTTGGAACGCCAACGTGGCGGCTTCGGCTTTTTGGGCGGCCCTGGTGAATCCCAACTTGAACTTGATCGACGCTTAATCAGCAACCGGATCATCAAAATCAAAGAAGAACTCGATGATGTGCGCCGCATGCGCGGCCTACATCGCAAGCAACGCGAACGCGCCGAACAACCCGTGATTGCCTTGGTTGGCTATACTAATGCGGGCAAATCAACACTGTTTAATCGCCTCACTGGCGCGGGCGTGATGGCCGAAAACCTGCTATTTGCAACGCTTGATCCCACCATGCGCCAGCTGGCATTGCCATCTGGCAAGCAGGCAATTTTATCCGACACCGTAGGTTTTATTTCTGATTTGCCAACACATCTTGTTGAAGCATTTCACGCTACATTAGAAGAAGTTGAAAACGCCGATATCATTTTGCATGTCCGTGATATATCGCATGAAGATACCCGCGCACAAAAAGAAGACGTGCAGAATGTTCTTGAAACATTGAACATCAAAAGCGATGACCCACGCGTGATTGAGGCTTTGAATAAAATCGATGCTATCCCGCCCGAAGACAAACAAATCATTTTGGAACAATCCCGCCGCTCGGGCCGCGAAAGCATGAGTGCGTGGTCATTCCAAGGCGATATGGTAAAGGGCGCCAGCGTTGCCATCTCCGCCTTAAGCGGCGAAGGCATTGATGAATTACTACACATGATTGATGAGCGGTTAAAGCTCGGCTACAAAACTTATGAGCTAAAACTAAGCTATAGCGAAGGCGCGCCACTTGCTTGGCTTTATGAAAACGGCAACATTACCGGCCGCAAAGACGGTGCCAAACACATTATTCTCGAAGTTGAACTCAGCCCCTCGAATTGGGGCCGTTACCAATCCCAATTTGGAAAAAAGCGATGAACGTAGATTTAAACAAAGTTGCGACTGCCATTCGTGAAGTGGCAGCAACCGAAATTCTCCCGCGCTGGCGCAACCTTGCGGCGGGCGATATTTCCGAAAAAACCGGCCCGCAGGATTTGGTCACGGTCGCTGATCAGGCGGCTGAAAAAGCTCTCTCGGCTAAGCTCATCGCACTTTACCCCGGCACAGTGGTGGTGGGGGAGGAGGGCGTGGAAGCCGACCCCACCAAGATGGATTTATTCGCCCAAAACCAGCCCGTCTGGGTCATCGACCCCATTGATGGCACCATGGGCTTTGCATCCGGCCAGCCCGAATTCGACGTGATGTTGGCTCTGGTACAAGGCAAGGAATTATTGGCGGGATGGATTTATGCCCCCGTCGATGATGATTTAATCATGGCCAGCAAAACAACTGGCGCAGTGCGGATTACCAAAGGTGGCGCGCCGCAAAAACTAACCCCGCCAACGCAAACCAGTCTGAAACAACTATCAGGTATTTTGGGAAACAAACTGCTCTCCAAAGAACATCGTGATTTTGTAAAATCACAGGAAAACCATTTCACAAAAATCACCTCATCCATTTGCGCAGGTCATGATTATTCGGCAATTTTGCGCGGCGAAGCACAATTTGCGGTGTTCGGCAAATGCATGCCGTGGGATCATTTGCCAGGGCTATCCATGCTATCAACCCTTGGCTATCAGTTCTGCAAGCATGACGGCAGCCCTTATGTAGCAGGCGATACCACAGGCGGTATTATCATCGCGCCCAATCAGGCCATGCTGAATGATATCCGCGCTATGATTATGAAGGGCTTTAATTAATCGCGGCTTATTTCACGCCTGCTTTGCGAACCGTGTTCCACATCCCCACCAGCTCATCAAGGCTCATATCCTGCGGCTTCTTTCCTTGCGCGGCGAGTGTGCCCTCAATGCTTTGAAAGCGCTTTTCAAACTTGCGGTTGGTGGTACGCAATGCGTATTCAGGGTCAACGCGCAGCTTGCGGCCAATATTGGCCAATACAAACATCACATCACCCAATTCCTCGGTCAGGCGGTCAACCAAATCCAGATCGAGCGGCTCAGTTTTGGTTTGCTGTTCGGCAATCACTTCCTTGAGTTCAGCAACTTCCTCATCCAGCTTGGCAATAATATCCTTGATATTCGTCCATTCAAATCCCACACGTGCCGCGCGGCTTTGTAATTTCACGGCCCGTGTGACAGCGGGAAGGGTGCTGGCCACATCATCCAATGCGCTGGGGATTTTACCTGCTGCGGCAGTTTTGGCATCGCGCTTGGCTTGTTTATCGCCTTCCCACATTTTCATGAGGGCGGCATGATCATCCAGCTTCTTGTCTTCAAACACATGCGGATGGCGCTCAATCATTTTATCGGCGGCAGCCTGCGCAATTTCATCAAAGGTAAATAATTTTTTATCAGTACCGATTTGGGCATAAAACACGATTTGGAATAACAAATCGCCCAACTCTTCCTTTAATCCAACCATATCCTGACGTTCAATGGCTTCCACCACCTCATATACTTCTTCAAGGGTGTATTTGGTAATGGTCGCAAAATCCTGTGCTGCGTCCCATGGGCAACCCTTCTCGGTATCACGCAGGCGTGCCATTACCGCCAGCAGCTTTTCTGTACCTTTCAGGGGGCCTTTTTGGTCGTTTCTATTCATGGAATCTTCCCTATAATCGAAGCAGTCATTCAAACTAAAGCAGAATTGATAAGAAATGAAGGCACATTTTATTGGTCTGGCGGGCGTCGGCATGTCAGCTACGGCAAAATTGTTACGTGATGCAGGCTGGGTTGTCTCCGGCTCGGATGAAGCTGTCTATCCACCCATTTCCCTGTTCTTGGAACGGGAAGGGCTGCGTTGCTCCACGCCCTATGCAGCCAGCAATATACCAGCTGATGTCGATTTAATTGTCATTGGCAAAAACGCCAAACTGGTTGCCGAAACAAATGCCGAAGTCGCCGCTGCCATCGCATCTGGTAAACGCATCGTATCCTTCCCCGAAGTATTGGGCGAGTTATCACAGAATAAAGATTCCGTGGTGGTGGCAGGCAGCTACGGGAAGTCATCTTGTTCTGCATTGCTTGCACATATTTTACAAAGCGCGGGCAGAGATCCATCATTCTTTGTTGGCGCGGTTCCACTCACGCCGCCCACCAGCGCCCAAATCGGTAAGGGTAATTTGTTTGTATTCGAAGGTGATGAATACCCGTCTTCCAATACCGATAACCGTTCCAAATTTTTGCATTTAAAGCCAAAACATATTTTGCTCACGCCGTTAGCGCATGACCATGTGAATATTTTCCCAACCGTTGAAAATTACCTCGCATCCTTTCATCAATTGGTGGCGTTATTACCTGCGCAAACGCCGCTCATTGCCGCCATCAGCGGCCCCTTAAGCAAACAATTCCTTGGCGCGCTCAATCGCCCCATTATTACTTACGGCGTTGGGGCAGGGGATTATCACGCTGGTAATATCAATTATGGTGATGATGACAAAACCAGTTTTGATATTGTGCATGCTGGTATAACCTTATGCCGCGTAAGCACCACGCAGCTTGGCGAACACAGTATTGAAAACATTCTCGGCTGCGCTGCCTTTTGCTTTGCGAACAACCAAACTACGCCCGAACAATTTTCAACCGCGATTGCATCCTTCAAGGGTGTGCTTCGTCGCCTTGATAAAAAATCGGAAAAAACATCCATCCCGATGTATGAAGGGTTCGGGTCATCCTATGATAAAGCGCGTTCTGCCATCGCGGCCGTCAAACGCGGCTTTCCTAAACGCAATCTGGTGGTGATTTTTGAACCACACACCTTTAGCTGGCGAAGCCGCGATACGTTGCATTGGTATGATGATGTGTTTATGGGTGCCAGCCGCACCTATGTCTATCATCCGGCATCCCAAGGTGCTGGCACGCATAATCAGGCCAGCCATGATGACATCATGAACCGCCTGAAAGCTGCCAATTGCAATGCCGTCGCCATCACCGCGCCAGATGAGGCATTGCAGCGCATCAGCAGTGAACTAAAGCCAGATGATGTGGTGCTATTCCTCACATCCGGTGATTTAGGCGGCTTGATTGTCAGCGTTCCGGCCTTTGCCGAACGCCAATTTCCGGCCTAGCTTTCGCAGAACAATTTGTAATCCAGAATAATCCGCCGTCCATTGCGGATGTTCAGGCGTTGAAAACCATGAAAACTTTTATCGCTTCTGGCAAATGCAAAGAAGCGGTTGGGAAGGTAGGGGGAATAATCCACCTGATGGAACCCATCAAACGGCAAATGCACGCCATCGGTTGAAACACGGTTCGGGTCATCCGCCGCATACACCGCTGTGCCTAAATCGGGCTGGGTATCATCGGCGGCAAAATACAATATGCCAGTGAGGATTTTTCGCGGGCTATCCGTATGCGGGCCTAAAAAATAGCCCTTGGTGCTTTCAACCAGATTGGCACTTGGGCCAAGCTTCCATTTTTCAACCTGTAGTTTTTCAAGCGTAGAAGGGTCTACCAGCAGTTTAAGCAGAACCGACATAAACAATTCATGCGAAAAAAAATTACCCAAAGCGCCCCAAATCGCACGTTGTTCGCCATTCAAACGCTCGATAAATCGAGGCTGTAATGGAAATTCACGCCGCGCCAATTCGCCTGATTTGGCGTATTCATCCACGGCTTGGCCAATGGCTTTGCTATCGTCAAATTGCTGCGCGGTTGGCATGTGGGCGTAAATGTAGTCATAAATTTCCGGCGTAAAAAATTCATTGAAAATCATATATGAAAACGGCTCGCGCTTTACCGGCGCACGATTGAGCCGCGTGAGCGTATCCTGTAATGCGCGATTTAATGCATCAAAATTCATGCTTAAACCTTCATGATCTCCAACTCGGCTGCGCTAAATCGCTCTAGTGTTTTGGTTCCAAATTCCACATCACGCTTATCACGCGCAAAAATAATATTACCCGCAAACTTCGCCTGCTCTATCGCCTGCACTACTTCATCTGCACTTTGTATGCCATGGCGGGAGAGGCGGGCTTGATCTACATTGTAAACCCAGCCCGCCGCCAACAAACGCTTCACAATGTCATAGCAACTGGGTGATTTGGGGTCGCATTCCAACAAAACCGTCCGTAATTCAGGGCTTTGCAGGGTGTTCTTCATTCCGGCCACCACCTTGGTTTCATGGCCATCTACGTCGATTTTGACGTGTTTGGGCATGGGAACGGCCTTGGTTTCAATCAAATGGTCAAGCGATACGGCAATGCAGCCCTGTGTAAAGCGCGCAGCCGCCGAATAATCATGGCTGGGCACTGAAAAATCATTGAATGAGGAACCGGTTTTCATCGGGTCACTTAATATCAAACTGGAAATCTCCAGCGGCTTATCGCTGACCGCAGCACAATATGCGCTTATTTTGTGGTGCGCGGAATTGAGTAAGATACTGCGGCACATTTCCGCATAGTTTTGGGATTCCGGCTCAAACGCATAAACCCGCACGCCCGCAATCATCCCTGCATATAATGTATAGATACCAACATTCGCGCCAATATCGACAAACACATCATTGGCCGCAAAGCTATGCAGCCATTCAATGGTGGTGGGTTCCTTAAGGAAGAGGGTATTCACGCGCCAGCGGCTATGCGGCGTCGACATACAGTACCGCAGCGTTTTGCCGTCAATAGTGAGCTCGGCAAATGTAAAAGGCCGCTCAGGATCCGGCAGCGTTTTCACGTTGGAAATCTTCTCAATATCGTAGCGGGGTTTGGTCTTATAGGTGCTCATGTCGGTATCTTGAATGATGAAAACCATTCAAAGAAATCACGATTCTGGGCAAGAAGGGGCACGCAATTTGGCCTTGGAAGGAGCAGGCTTTATCCCTTATCCCACATATCTCAGTCGTATAATATGTATTATGTTAAATGAAGAGGATACTAAAGCCGGATTTAGCGTCTAAGTGCCGGGTTTTCATGTTTCATGGCGCGCGGCGTATTATGGCCCTGCGGGCTTAGCAAGCTGTCAATTGCAGCTGAGCGAGCCAATCGTCCTTCGGTATATGCACGTGCATTGGAAAGCAATTTGCCTTCAGTGCGCGGATAACGGTAGCTGACCTTAAAGCCAAAGGATTCCCTGAATGACTTATCCGCTCCGGCCGAATTGCAATGCGCGAATGGATTAATATCCCAAATCATCGCACCATTACGCAGATGGAAACCCGTCACCTGGTCTAAAGCAACCAAGCGGCCTTTGGCATCCGTTTTCTGGCTGGTCACATACATGGCCGCCAGCTGACGCAAGGCATTCTCAACCGCCACATCACCGGCTATGTCTGCGGCACTGGTTGCAGCTTTAAGACGCGCTTGTAACTCACTGAATGTAAACGGATATGATTGTTTATTGATTAATGCATCAACCGCTGGAAGCATATCCTCTGGCATGCGTTTAACCCAATCCGCAAAGCCTTTAAACTGCGTTCCATCTGCATTGGCATCTTCACCCGATAGCGGTGAATGCGTGCCCAAATGCTTCACATTCGGCATAACCTTCATAATCAATTTGGCCGCTTCAATAATGAATTGCCCGCCTTTGCCGCGCGCCTTGGGGCTGTCCCATGTTGAAACCGTATAAAACGACGCGGAATCAATTGGTCCATCCGCCTTATACGTACCGTTCAAAATCTCATCAAGGTTGGTAACCAACCCATGACCCAAAATAATTTGTACCGAAAATAAGGCCTTGTTCGGATCATCCGGATCAAGCTGCGCCAGAATAAATTGGTTTGGATTTTTTGAACCGGCGCGAACTGCTAAATCCTCTGGGCCGGTAATTTTAATAACTTTCTCGGCTTTGATTAAGCCCTCGATAAATTCCGGTGAAGCCTTGTTCAAATCCACGCGAAAAAATTCACCCGTGGTTGGAATTTTGGTGGCGAAGCTTACTTCGGCCTTGGTAACTGCAAAAAACCCCAAAATAGCTGGTAACCTAGAACCTAACCGAGCAAGACCTAATGACATATAAAATTCCTGAAAATTTGAATGAACACTCATAACTCTATCTTCAAACCATCATAGGCAGGCCGAACATGCTCTGGCAATTCCCCACAAATAGTTTCATAGTCCAGCCCCTGTCCCATATGCGTTAAATAAGCCTTTTTTGGCTTAACTTTTTCAATCCACTCCAGTGTTTGCTGCAAATGCGAATGGGTTGGATGCGGATTTTTGCTTACGCAATCCACCACCCACACCTCAATGCCTTCCAACGCCTTAAAGGCATCATCATCAAGTGTTTTGGCATCCGTCGTATAGGCAAAATTGCCAAACCTGTAGCCAAAGGTTTTCAAATACGTGTGATCTTGCTCAAATGGCACCACAGTGATGCCGCCAAATTTTAATACTTCACCCGCACCAATAATATGTGGCGTCAATGATGGCTTATAATATGCATCACCCTCGGCACGATGATTGAAGATGTAATCAAAACGCGTCGTCAGCTTTTCAATGGTTGGCGCATCGCCATAAATATCAATCGGTGCTTTCATGCGCCAATTCATGGAACGCAAATCATCAATGCCATGGCAATGGTCGGCATGCGCATGGGTATACAAAACCGCCGTTAACTTTTGCACATTCTCGCGCAGTAATTGCTCGCGCAAATCCGGGCTGGTATCTACAAGCAAAGTTGTATCGCCATGCTCCACTAATATGGATGCGCGGGTACGGCGATTTTTTGGGTTGCTGGGGTCACATTTTCCCCAATCATTGCCAATGAGCGGCAAACCACCCGAAGAGCCACAGCCCAAAACGGTAATCTTCAAGCCCGCACTCATCTCGGGATAACCATCCTGTCAAATACGCGCAGCGCATTGGCCGATGTAATCACACCAAGTTCTTCAAGGCTAACACCTTTGATTTCAGCAACCACAGCGGCCGTATGCACCACATAAGCCGGTTCATTGGTGCGGCCACGATGCGGCATTGGCGCTAAAAATGGCGCATCTGTCTCAACCAGAATGTTTTCAAGTGGAATGTCTTTCACAATATCGCGTAGCTCTTGTGATTTTTTAAATGTCACAATGCCCGACAGCGATAAGTACAAACCCATTTCAACCGCCTGCTCGGCAAGCTTGCGACCAGAGCTAAAGCAGTGGAGCAGGCCGCGCAGCCTCCCCTTCCCTTCAGCCTTTAATATTTCGTAAGTATCTTCATCCGCATCGCGGGTGTGCACAATAATGGGCAAATCTGTTTCAAGCGATGCCTGGATATGCCGGCGGAAACTTTCTTTCTGCAATTCAACGGGACTGTTGTTGTAATAATAATCAAGGCCGGTTTCGCCAATGCCGACTACTTTTTCATATTTACTTTGTTCAATCAGCCAGCTGGTTTCCACCAACTCCCCTTCTTCACCGCTATGGTGCGGGTGCACGCCCAGGCTGCAATAAACATCATCATACGTATTGGCGACATCCTTCACACCATCAAACCGGGTGGCGTGGGTGCAAATCGTAATCATGCGCTTCACACCGGCATCACGTGCACGTTGTACAACTGCGTCACGCTGTTCCTTGAACTCCGGAAAATCCAGATGGCAATGTGTATCAATAAGTGAAAGCGTCATGCCGCAGGCTCCACATAGCGCGGGAAGATGCCTTGCGGTGCCGGCAATTCAGTTCCTGCTTTAAGGGCATGCTGCGCATTCAGTGCGTCGTACTTACGGGCGTCTGCGCTGATGCATAGCTGATCTAGCATCTTGTTCATTGATGTTGGCATGAATGGCAGTGCCATCAACGCAATGCATCGAACGGTTTCCGCAAGGGTATAAAGTACCGTTTGCATACGTGCGGGGTCGGTCTTCTTTAAAGTCCATGGCCCTTGCTCATCCACATAACGGTTGGCTTCACCCGATACCGCCCAGATTTCATCCAATGCCTTATTAAACGCCTGCACATCCAAATGCGCACGGCATAATGGCAACAGGTTATAGGCACGTTGCAATAACGTTGTATCAGCCGGCGCAAACGCACCATGTTCAGGCACCTTGCCGCCGCAATTTTTATTAATCATCGATAATGTACGCTGCGCCAGATTTCCAAAGTCATTCGATAAATCGCTATTGATGCGATTTATCATCGCGGTTTTTGAATAATCTCCATCTTGGCCGAATGGCACTTCACGCAGCAGGAAGTAACGCGTTTGATCAAGCCCATAGGTTTGCATCAATTCAAGCGGATTAATGACATTGCCAGTTGATTTTGAAATTTTTTGTCCTTCATTCGTCCACCAACCATGGGCAAATACGCGCTTTGGAGGCTCTAAGCCTGCCGCCATCAGGAATGCAGGCCAATATACAGTATGGAAACGCAAAATATCTTTGCCCACCATATGCACATCCGCTGGCCAGAATTTTTTATACAGCGGCGCATTGGTATCGGGATAACCCAGCGCAGTAATATAATTGGTCAACGCATCCAGCCATACATACATGATGTGCTTTTCATCACCGGGCACTGAAATACCCCATGTAAAGGTGGTACGTGAAACCGATAAGTCGCGCAGCCCACCCTTCACGAAACTAATCACTTCGTTGCGACGGCTGCTTGGCAAAATAAAATCCGGGTGCGCTTCATAAAACGCCAACAACTTGTCTTGCCATGCCGATAGACGGAAGAAATAGCTTGGCTCCTCCACCCATTCGCACTCTGCACCGGATGGGGCAATTTTTTTGCCATTAGGGCCGTCTTTTAATTCATCGGCTGCATAAAACGCTTCATCGCGCACTGCATACCAACCTGCATATTTATCCAGATAAATTTCGCCGCGCTTTATCAACTCCGCCCATAATGCCTGACATGCCTTGATATGGCGTGGTTCAGTGGTGCGGATAAAATCATCATTGGTGTATTGCATGGCCGTACCCAAATCACGGAAATTTTGTGATACACGATCACAGAATGTCAGTGGATCAACGCCGGCAGCTTCAGCAGATTTTGCAACTTTCTGTCCATGCTCATCCGTGCCGGTCAAAAAATGCACATCAAAGCCATCCATGCGCTTAAACCGCGCCAGCACATCACATGCCAGCGAGGTATAGGCATGGCCAATATGAGGGCTATCATTCACGTAATAAATCGGGGTGGTGATGGTAAAACGTTTATTGGTCATTACACTTCCTAAATCTACGCAGCCAGAACATTAGCTGTTTTATCAAACATACTGAGTAATACTATTTTGTGGTCAAGATTATGGTGATCGGCATTGCTGGCATCCGCCCGCAAGTCTTCCCATAATTGCAACAACCGCTCAAGCGACAATGGCGCATATACCCCCTGCAACATGGCAATTTCCGGCGGCAATAATGGCTGCGGTAATGTTCCACGTGCCTTGGCAGCAATAAGGCGTTGCAGCCATGCAAAAATCATCTCCTGCGCGGTATAAAACACATCATCATTATTTCGGCCAGACCAGCTCTCCGCCAATTTCATCCGCATCAGCGGGCTGGTGGGCTGGCGTAAAAAATCACACCAGTTTTGGTACAACACATCCGCTTCACAGGCGCTATAACGAAATAACCGTGAAGCACTGCCATCGGCAAGGCCCAAAATGAAATCCAGATTTTCGGTAATATCGTGCTTCGCCGCGATTGTTTTCAAATGCTGCTCACTTAGCCGTTCAAGTTTTAATACACGGCAACGTGAACGAATAGTGGGCAATAATACCGCCGCGCTTTCTGCGGTAAGCAAAATAATGGCGTTTTCGGGCGGTTCTTCCAGAATTTTCAAAATCGCGTTTTGTCCGGCACGGCCCAATGTCCCTGCTCCATCCACTATCACCACGCGCGCACTGCCCTGACTTGCAGTCAGGCGCAAGAACGGAGCAATTTTCCGGACATCATCAACTGGAATGGTTTGCAAATACCGCCCTTTCTTTTCATCAAACGGGCGTTCCAATACCAATAAATCTGGATGCGATGATGCTGCAATCAACTTTGCTGCCGACGCATCAGCATCTACTGACAAATCCTTTGCGTTTTTTTTATTTGCTAAAATCGCGCGTGCAAAGCGATAAGCCAGCGTCGCTTTACCAACACCCTCCGCGCCTGTAATCAACCACGCATGCGGCAAACGGCCACCCGCCATCGCCTGAACAATTTGTTGTTCAGCAGCGTCATGGCCAATAAAATCATGCTGTTGGCGTGGGTGTGTCGTCATGCCAAGAGATTAGCATGCTTTGCCTACAACACAATAACAGGCCCATAAACTAATGTGCTAAATAAATGGGCTAATATGTTGATAAATGGCGTTTTCTACGCCTTCTACGCTCTGGCTGGCATCTATCACTTTAACGCGGGCTGGCTCGGCTTTGGCAATGCTCAGAAACCCCGCACGCAGTTTTTCATGAAAGGGGATTCCCATCCGTTCGTAACGCTGTTCAACCGCTGCACGTTTCAAACCTACCTCAACCTGTAGATCAAGAATGAAGGTCACATCCGGCTTCATGTCACCAATCGAAAGCTTGCGTAGCTCATCAAGTTTAGTCAGCTCCAACCCCTGCCCATATCCTTGATAGGCGTAACTGCTATCGTAAAATCTGTCGCTGATGACCCATTCGCCTTTTGATAAGGCAGGCAAAATAACTTTCTCAACATGGTCGCGGCGCGCAGCAAATAATAACAGCGCTTCGGTCATCGCATCCCATCGATGCGTATCACCTTCAACTAACAATTTACGAATGGCTTCTGCGCCAACACTGCCGCCGGGCTCACGTGTCGTGATAACTGTCTTTCCCTTACTCTCCAACCGCGATTTCAGGCGGGCGATTTGCGTGGTTTTACCTGCGCCTTCCCCGCCTTCCAATGTTATAAAAACACCGCGATTATTCGTCATATTTACCAGTTAGCATAAAGCGTAGTTTAGCCCACATTAGCGGGAAGAACCCAAGTTTAGCGACATCTTCGGCAGCCACAACGGGATATTCAGCAAGCTTCTTATCACCCACAAATACATTGAATTTGCCAATTTCCGTGCCCTTGGCGATTGGTGCCTCAACGGGTTCATTCATGGCAATATTGGTTTTCACTTTACTGCGCTCTGCATTTTTTACTGTTGCTGCAACATCGCTTGTCACGGCAATGGCCACAGTCTTGGCTTCACCAAAGGCAACCTTCACACTACGTAACGGTTCATCCTTCTTTGCTAAATTGACCAGCGCAAATTCATCAAAACCATAATTGATAAGACGCGCAGATTCATCAGCGCGTTCCTGCATATTGCCAAGCCCATTTACCACCAAAATCAAACGGCGACCATTACGTATCGCCGATGCCGTAATGCCATATCCTGCTTCATCTGCATGGCCGGTTTTCAAACCGTCTGCGCCGATATTGCGGTAGAGCAGCGGGTTGCGGTTACCCTGCTTGATGTTGTTAAAGGTAAATTCCTTCTCGGCAAAATAATGGTAATACTCCGGAAAATCATATATCAGATGCCATGCCAACAACGCCAAATCCTGCGGTGTTGAATAATGTTCCGGATCAGGTAAACCGGCTGGGTTTGCAAAATGGCTGCTCTTCATGCCCAACTCTTGCGCTTTTTCGTTGCATGCCGCCATGAATGCGCTCTCAGACCCTGAAACACCTTCAGCCAATACCAATGCCGCATCATTACCTGATTGAATAATCACGCCGCGAATAAGGTCTTCAACTTTTACTTTGCTATTAATCGGCATAAAGGAACGTGAACCTTCCATGCGCCACGCTTTTTCACTAACTGTAAAATCATCGGTTAATGAAATCTTTTTCTGCTTGAGCGCATCGAAAACCATATACACGGTCATCATCTTGCTCATGCTGGAGGTCGGCATTTTGGTCTCGCCGCCTTTGTCCAGCAATACGGTTTGGGTATTTACATCAATCAAATATGCCTGCTTGGCAAGCGTATCACCTGGCGCAATTTGTGGGGCGGTGGGTGCCGGAGCAGCATGTGCAAAGGTGGGCAATAGCGCGAGTAGAAGCGCAGTCAGAAAACGCATTAGAGAGACTCCAAGGAGTGATGAATTACTCTACAGTAATACGCGCCTTATCACTCTGCGGCAATACCTTGGCAAGTACTCGGTCAGCTTCTTTCACATCTTTTAGTGGTCCAAGGCGAACACGGAAAAGTTTTTTACCCTTCACCGAAATTTCACTAACCGATGCAGTTGCAATTTTCGAAAGGCTTTGCTTCATCCGGTTGGCGTTATCCTTTTGGGCAAAGGCACCTGCCTGAATATAGATGCGTTGCTTACCGGTGACCTTCATCTGCTTAACCTGTGGGGCAGGATAAAAACGGCCCTGCACCACTTGACCAGGAATAGAGGTCAGCTTTGGCTCACGCACGAGCGGGGTCGGCGCAGCCGTTGAACGTTTGATAGTACCCAGCGTCTTGGCCTTGGGGGCTTCTTGGGTAACAACCACTGGCTTGCCGGGGTTGGTAATGCTTGCTTCTTCCACTTGCTGGACGGCCGGTGCTGAAAGCTCTGCGCTTTCTACGCTAGAATTAACAGGCTCCAATGGCACAGCATCCACGGTTTCAACCTTGGCGGTTTCCGTAATGGCCTCTGCGTCCTGCATTTCTGCCTTTGGCATAATGAATTCAGACTTGGATGCCAGTTTCGTCTCGCCGCCTGATTGGCCACGTGGCGGGGCAATATAACCGCGCTTCTTGGCTGCATCCGCAATCGCCTTACTTTCAATCGCCATAATATCAACGCGTACCTTAGCCGTGCCTAGGTTAGCAAAACCGAGCAGCTCAGCAGCACGTTGTGACAAATCGATAATACGGTTATTCGCAAATGGGCCGCGATCATTCACGCGAACCACCACAGATTTACCGTTATCCAGATTGGTTACACGCACCAAAGATGGCATAGGCAATGTGCGATGCGCAGCGGTTAATTCACCCGGATCAAATGTTTCACCATTGGCGGTGCGCTTACCTTCAAAGCCAGGCCCATACCATGATGCAATACCCGTTTCAGAATAACGGTAATCCTCTTTGGGGTAATAGCGGATGCCGTCGATTTCGTATGGCTCGCCAACTTTATACTGGCCGGGTGCGCCGCTGCCTTTTCCGTAATCGCGTGTATCGGAGCATGATGTAACAGCTACCAACAACAATAACGCGAGCGCAATGCGTGAGAAATGTTTGTATGACATGAAAATCCTTTTGGGTCAGTCCTTGCAACCCATAGCAAGAGATGGTTTTGCACAGTCTTCCAGATTCGGTTACCAAAACGTAAAGAAATTTAATGCGGCAATTTCAACTATTTACCAGACAGTTTGTCGGCAATCATCCCAATCGATGTGGCAAAATACGTGGATCGGTTCCACTGCATAATTACGTTGAAATTGTTGTACACCAAAAAGGCCGAACCTTCCGCCCCATCCGGCATAATCAATGACGCCTCAAGATTCTTTTTATCGGGCAAAGCCTTACCCTGCATGGTCTTTACACCCATCTGTGTCCATTCACTGATGGGTCGTTTTACTTCACGGCCCAGATAGTCCTCAGGCACAGGACGCGTCAAACGCACTTGGCGGCCCCATGACTCATCGGGGTTCCAACCTGAAAGATGTAAATAGTTAGCAGCCGATGCCGCCGCATCCGCAGGCGTATTCCAAATATCAATCCGGCCATCGCCATCAAAATCCACGCCGAATTTCAAAAAGCTGGAAGGCATAAACTGGCACCATCCCATTGCGCCCGCCCATGACCCTGTCATGTCTTCCTGGCGGATATGCCCCTTATCAATAATTTTCAATGCGTTGAATAACTCTGCCTTGAAAAATTCGGTGCGGCGTCCTTCAAAGGCAAGCGAGGCAAGAGATTGAATAATATTCGTATCACCCTGCACTTCACCAAACTGGCTTTCAACGCTCAGTAACGCAACAATATAGCGTGCCGGCACGCTATAGGTATCCGCCACTTGATTAAGCATTACACGATTGGCGTTATAGAAACTTTTGGCGCGTTCAATGCGCTGGGTGGTAACAATGCGCTTCCAATACTGAACCGCCGTAATCGTGGATTCAGGTTGCTTACGGTCTTTTTCAATGACGCTTTCATCAAAATTCACAATCGACAAAGCGTTATATGCGGTTTGCGGGCGAACCCCGTGCGCAATTGCTTCCTTGATGGTTTTATCAATCCATAGGCTAAATTCTTCTGCACGCGCGGAAAACGCCCCAAGGGTCATCACCGCCAACAGCACAACACAAACAATAGATTTAAAACGCATAGGCTTCATCAGATATTTCTTTACTGTAATAATTGGGATTTAACGGAGCAGGAAAGATAACTATCGCTGCGTTTAAGCAGCAAGTTGAATAACAGCCCCACATATTCATGTGCAGCGGTATCAAGCTTTAACAGGGTTTGCGGCAAATCCATACGCATTTCAAATTTGAACTTACCCGATGTTTTATAATCCACTACATAGGGATAAAAGGCTGTTTCGCTCTTTTGCCCCATTTTCTGCAGTAAACCAAAACTTCGTGGCATATGAAAGGCAGAGGTCACCAAAAGCCAGTTTTGCTTGGGTGTTTTGCCAAATACTTCCTTATTCATCAATGCATCTTCATAAGTATTACGCGTCTGGCTCTGGAAAATCATACTTTGCGGGTGCATACCCATCTCATCCAGATATTGCTTCACATATTCCGCCTCACCCAAGCCATTTTGCTTCAGCGAACCACTACCACCCGTATATAAAAATTGTGCAGATGGATACTGCTTTAGCAATTTCAAAAGTGCGAATACACGCTCTGCAGAGTCATTAAATGCAATCGCGTTTCGGGCATTTGATAAATTGGTGTTTACCGCGCCACCAAGAACCATCACACCATCGACGCGCATGGGCATACCCTGATCCGGGCTGCATGTTTCAAGTGGTAAAAGCGCCCAATCACCAATCGGGAACAATAAGGCAATCAGGAAAAATAACGCCGTCAGTCCACGAAGGAATGATTTAATGGCATTGGATTTCAGAAAAAAGCTGATGATAAATAAAATGACAATGAGATGCGCAGGCGAAAATACCGCCCATAAAATCTTGCCAAGCCAAAAGCTAAAACTATCCACGAAGCTGTCCTGAATAATGGCATCCCGAAAACGTGAGCGAATCTAACCTTAGCTTCGCCAACGCAACGTTACCTCAGGCACCGGGTTATTAAAAGCACGGGACTCGGAAGCAGCTTTTACATATTCCTGCTTCAACTGGAAGTACCAGCGCGCCAACGTGTCGGCGTCTTTCAATAACAGCATGGATTTTTCGTGCTGCAATCCGACTTGTTGCTGAACCACCACACTCCGGTCTTGTTCGATAAAACGCTCCATGAATGGACGAAAAAACGGCGTGATAAGATAGAGCCACGATTGCGTCCAGTATATCAAATGAGTGATTTGAGTTTCGGTATCCGATATCGGCGTCACACAGGTCAGGTTGATAACATGATGTTTGCCGACTTCAATATGTTCAATTCGCGTGCCGGGCAGTTGAAAGAAAATTTCCGTTTCAGCAACGCCGCCTAAAATTTTATAACCAAATGAATTCGCCGATGGTTTGTGCTTCTTCATAACAAACCCGAATGGCGATGGGCCAAAGGCTTTTGCTTTTTCATGAATGGATGTTTTACCACGCCACCACCACGCCTGATGCACATACGGCCCATGCGCAGGGTCCATTAATCCAATCACAGCATGATCGACATGACATGGAAAAATGGATGTAGTCCAGATACCGGGCTTGGCATGATCCCCTACTCCCGGTAATACAGGCGGACGATGTGACACATCTTCAATCTTCACATTGGCTGATTTATCCGCCATGAATATCCAGATATTGCCTTGTGCCTCATACACTGGATAGGTACGTACCTTGATGTTAGCGGGGTCAATGTCCTCATGTCCGGTCAGCCACGGTATATCGCGGCAAACCCCGTCTTTATCGAACTTCCAGCCATGATAACAACATTCCACCTGCTCGCCATCAAACCGGCCACATGAAAGCGGCATGGCACGATGCGGGCATATATCACGCAGCGCAAAGACACTGCCATTGGCTGCTCTTGCAAATAAAACCGGCTCGCCCAACAGGGTTTTGGCCAGCATTTTGCCTTTGGCAAGCGTCTGCGAAGGTATTGCGTAATACCAGATGTTTCTTAAAAAAAACGGTGGAAACTCAGCCATTACGTATTTCTATAAATTGGAATAACCCGATTAGAGCATTCCGAGTGCAGCTTTATACAGTTCCAGAATTTCTTCCTGCTCTGCGCGTTCATTGCCATCAATCTTGCGCAAACGAATAACCTGGCGCATCACTTTAACATCAAATCCTGCTGACTTGGCTTCCGCAAATACATCGCGAACATCTTCTGCCAAACCTGCTTTTTCTTCTTCCAGACGTTCAATACGTTCAATCAAGGTCTTCAAACGGTCACCGGCGAAATTTCCGGGAGTGGTACCTGCACTGACTTTAATGGCGCTGGTTTGTGCGGACATGGATAATCCTTTTCCTATGTATGATTTGAATGTGAATGAAATCTGGCCGCAGAAAGAAGCCGCCAGACAAGGTGGAGATTTTTATAGCTATTTGACCTTAATATCAACCCTGTCATCACCATGCGCGTCACTGGCGGGGCCAATGGCACGAACGTCAATGCGGCTGCTGGGGATACCCTTGCGCATCAGATAGCTACGCGCTGCCAATGCACGGGCAAGTGCAATGCGGCGGGATTCCTGCTGGTCGCCATCTTGGCCAACTGCCGCATAGGCATTCAGCGTGATGATGGATTTTTCATCTGCGCGCAACGACCCAATCATACTTTCCAATATGCTGGTTGCTTGTCCATCCAATCCTTCCGACTTTGGCGCAAAACTAATGGTGGTAACTTCTTCTTCAACCTTCTCGCCTGCGCCGCGTTTAAAATGCGGGGTAAACAATTTACGTGGCATATCCAGTTTGTCGGCTGCCAATGGCGACATGGGTGGCAAGGCATCCACCACTTTGCGTTTTGGTGCTGGCACTTCCAACATGCCGGGCGACTTGGATACTGCAATACTTCCCGTTGATGCCGCACAGTTGTTCGACAACCATACTCCGCGTTCCACATTCATCGGACACAAGGTTTGCGTCTCGCCTACAATCATACCGGTATAATTTGATGGGTAACCACCTTGCTGACATGTAATGGTCCAACGCTTGACCGTCGGGGTGCATTCATTGCCCGCCTTGGCGGTTGATGCATCCGCGGCAACAGGTTCGGCTGCTTTGATGTCGTTTTGATTATCAGCGGTTAGTAACGGGGCTTGGCAATGCGCACTCATACCGCTGCCCTCACCTGCACATACCCATACAAATGGACCGGTGCCACTAGCGCCTGATGGTTTACCACTGCTGCACAAATTGCTGGTGGGCGCTTTACTGGTTGCAACGCCGTTAGCACTGCCGCACACACCCACAACCATATAGTTCGCCGAACAATTCACGACATTATCGCTTTCGGTATCCTGACACGACCACATGAATGGCCCGCTTCCGATCACGCTGGTTGCCTTACCCTGCGCACACAAATTTGTAGTTGGTGCTGCTTCAACATCGCTGCCATTGGCAGCTCCGCACAAGGCGTGAACCTCTGGGCCGATATTGGTTGGCTCGCCAGCCGCAGGCTCAGCGGCCTTTGCTTCTTCATTTTTTGCTTCCGGGGTTTTTACGTCAACAGGTTTTACTTCGCTTACGTCTTTTGGCTCTGGCACAGAACCATCAGCACTTTGGCTGAACAATACCTTGCCTTTGGTCATTTCCGGATTTGGTGCGCCCCAAATTGATTTTTTTTCTGGGTTTTCTGCAACAGCCGTTTCGCTGGCTACCGGCTTGATCATCGGTTCTTTTTCAGCAGCAACTGATTGTGTTGTCGCTGGCGTTACCGGCGGCAAGTTTGCAGGTGCAGGAGCAAATGCTTCTGTGCGTACTACACGCTTAATGCCCGGACGCTTACGTGTATCGTTCAAAGCCGAGAATAAAGGTCGCGGCGCAGAAAAACCTTCGTTTTCAGGCTTGGCTGGCTCAGCTGCGGGGGTTGGCGCAGCTTCAGCCTTGGGTTGTGGTTTGCTTTCAACTGCTGGTGCAGCTACGTCACCCTTCACATCTTCAGCACCCGTTGGGGCTTCATTCAAATCGCTCAATAAGGGCGCGCCTGTTTTTGCTGTATCTTTTTTGGGTTCTTCTTTTTTCACTTCCTTGGATGGCGCATCAATCGTTGCAGTTGGCGTTGCAGTTGGCGCTGCCGGAGCTGCTGCAGGTTTTGGTGCCGCTGTGCTTGCTGGCGCTGGCGTTTTCGGCGTCACATCAGGTAACGTGTTTGCGCCTGCGTTAATATCAGTAGGCGCTGTTTTGGCAGTAGGATGAAACAACTTGCCCGATGGCATCGGGTTTAAAACCTGCTCAGATGGTGCCGCCGGAACCGCACTTGTCGTTGCAGTTGCTTCGGCTGCTGGCGCTGCAGGCTGCGGGTTCAATCCATCGCGCATCGCGCTCATTAAATCATCAGATTGTACAGTCGGCTCGGATTTTTTAGGTGCAGGCGCACTCAATGTACGAACTGGCTTACGCGCAGCTTTTGCACTATGCGCGGCTACGAAATCCTTGGAACTTTTTTTGCTGCTTTTCTTGGTCGATGCTGCGGATGAACCCGCACGTGGTTGGAACAATTTACGGGATGGTGTAGCTGGCTCACCGGCATTCGGGTCGCTTGCGTTTGGATCATTGGCTGGCGGATCTAGCGGTGCGGCATCCTGAATAGCTTGCTCAACAGTCTGGGCCGCTTGTGCGAAGGCAGGCTTGCCTGCAAAGAGCGTCAGGCATGACAACATAGCAAAGAGCACAAGATGCATAGATGGGTGCTTTAATTTTTGTAAAAACATCAGGGAAGAACAAAAGGATTAAGGCCGGAATTAAGATAGCCGATACTAAATGCTTTTTACGGCAAGGGCAAAGCCCATCGTATCAACCCAAACCGGAAAGATTCGTAGATATCTTAGATTATGGTGTAGGCCGCGCCTAATAATTCACACAATTGTTTGTGCAAAGCTTGGTTGCTGGCCAAAATATCGCCCTTAAATACGGGGTTATCGCCTCTGGTAAATGGGCTCACTGAACCACCCGCTTCCATCACCAATGCAGCACCCGCCGCAACATCCCAAGCCTTTAAATTGCGCTCCCAATAGCCATCATAGCGGCCTGCCGCCACATAGGCTAAATCAAGCGATGCAGCACCCATACGGCGAATACCCGCCACCTTTGGGGCAACGGCTTGCATCTCGGTCATAAAAGTCGGGGATTCATGTCCCTTAAATGGAATGCCGGTGGCAATAAGGGAAATATCCAGATTGCTGCGGCCCGACACACGCAGACGGTTGGCGTTCAAATACGCGCCTGCCCCTTTTTCACACCAGAACATTTCATCACGGATGGGTTCATACACCACGCCGGCAATCATCTGATCGCCCTTGGCAAGACCAATCGAAACCGCCCAGTGCGGAATACCATGCAGGAAGTTGCTGGTACCATCCAATGGGTCGATAATGAATGTAAATTCGGTATCAGGACGCGCCGTTGTGCTTTCCTCGGCCATAATGCCATAAGCAGGACGCGCACGGGATAGCTCATCACGCAAGATCTGCTCGGCCTTGGTATCAGCGTTCGATACGAAATCCGATGGGCCTTTTTTGGAAACCTGAAGTTGTTCCACTTCACCAAAATCGCGCAGCAAGGCCTTGCCCGCTTTTTCGGCGGCTTTAGTCATAACCACCAGATTGGCAGAGCGCAGGGCCATATTACTTCTCGATATTTAGATGTGAAAATTACGATTTAGCGCGTTCAACGTATGAGTTGTCAGCAGTGTTCACCACAATGCGCTCACCGGATTCAATGAATGGTGGCACCAACACCTTCACGCCATTCGACAACTTCGCAGTCTTATAAGACGCGGTTGCGGTTTGGCCCTTGGTGTGTGGGTCTGCTTCAACAACTTCAAGCGTCACATGCTTTGGCAATTCCACGGTCAGTGGAACACCTTCATGCAAACGCACGGTGCAAATCATGTTTTCTTGCAAGTACACGGCCTGGTCGCCCACGGTGTCCTTGGTAACCATGACTTGTTCATAATTTTCCTGGTTCATGAACGTGAAGTTTTCGCCGTCACCAAACAGGTACTGCATTTCTTCTTCGTCGATATGAGCCTTCTCAACGGATTCCTGTGTACGGAAACGGATGTTGGTCTTCACACCGGTGCGCGCATCGCGCATGTCAATTTGCACAATCGCGTTACCCTTACCCGGGATAACGATTTCGGATTTGGCAATCACCCACAGCTTGCCTTCATAATCAATAACGTGACCGGCACGTAATGTATTTGCGTCAACGCGCATGATAGCCATTCCTTCAATTCAATTATTTTTCAACTTATAGGGAATGGTGCCTGGAGACGGGATTGAACCGCCGACACACGGATTTTCAATCCGTTGCTCTACCAGCTGAGCTACCCAGGCCACTTCCACCTACGTTGGAAGCGATGGTTATAAAGGCCAAAGGGCGGATTTGGCAAGCCAATAAATACTAGCCCAAATCGCCTTTATCTCCTGCATTTTCAGCCGCTTTGGCGGGGTTTTCATCCCCCTCATCCTCGGTTTCATCGGCTTTTACGGGGATTGTGTAAGACTCAGATAGCCAGCGGTGCAAATCAATATCCGCACATCTCGCCGAACAAAACGGCTTGAATTTGACTTCTGCTGGTTTCTTGCAAATGGGGCAAGCGCTCATGGCATATCCTTTAAATTACAGGGCAGCCTAGCAAGCACGGCCAAAAACTTAAATAGCAATTAGCTACCCAATTTTGGGCCGGCATGATCAGAACATTGAACAACGATTTTCTCGCTGCGTCCGGCGATTTCGTTCTGGCCCGTCTCGCGAAGTCTTTTAATAAAGCGGTCAGTACGTTCAGGTTCCATATATTCAAACTTGAACAACGGAATTTCAACTTGGCCATTGGCGCGGCGGTCAATGTTCGCATTCGCCACACCGAAAGCAATCAAGACTTCGATATCTTTTTTGAGCTTGTCATCCGGAACATCTTTGCAGGCTGTGCGCGCTGTCGCCAACACTGGCAAATCATCTGTTTGCGCAGTTGCCTGTGACCCAAGCGGTGCGCAAAGGCTGAGTGAGACCAGACCAAAACGAAATGTACTTCCTAAATATGACATGTGCCCTCAATATAACTAAAAAAATTATACCGCTAATATATCGGGCAAATTTGAAAGTATTCAGCGTTAAGAAATCAGCGTTTTCAAGCCATTAACTCGCTCAAACTATATCCGCGTCGCGCCCTGCTTATCTCGCAAAGCCCAAGGCGGGTAAAGCCAAACACATCGCATGTGGTGGCATCTTGCTGCGCCGCTGCATCCAATATATCAGCTATCGCATCACGGTCATCGCTGCGTTTCATTTTTAAAAAATCAATCAGGATGATGCCGCCAATATTTCGCCACTTAATCTGGTTCATTACCAATTGGGCGGCATCGCGGTTAATTTCAAAAAAATGTGTGCGCTCCCCGCCATTCACATCAATCACGTTTAATGTATCGGTACGCTCGAACTTTATATTTCCGCCGCGTGGCAAATTCACAATCGGGCTGCGCAACGTTTCAAAAAATCCATCCAGATCGTTTTGTTCAAACGCACGCACCGTTGGCGTTAGACGAATATTAGCCAGCATGCTGGGCCGCGCCATCCGCACATAGGGCGTGATGCGTTCTAAATCCACATCTTTTTCTATAATTACCTGCAACGGGTTTCCAGCCGCACTTCCCGCCGCACTCAGCATCGCTTGCTCAAATACAGTAGGCGCAGCCACGTGCTGTGCGTTCAACATATACTGGCCTGCCTGCATTAATTCGGCAATTTCCTGCTCCATCTCTTGGCGGGTTGCGCGTATAGCGCTACTGCGAATAACCCATCCGCCGGGCTTTCCACACAGTGCCTTGGTCAAATGCCCTGTCTCTTCGCCCATATCGGCAAGACGACGGGAAAGATGCACACCCACACCCATGGGTTGATGCACCACAAATACACCGGGCAAGGTCACCTGACGCGTCAACGCAACCGCTTTATTCTCGCGCGCTTCGTTTTTTACCTGCACCCAGATTTTTTGTCCGCTTTGCAATCCTTCAGCATCGCTTAAATAGCCCTGCTCCATGTCTGGAATTTTGATGAACGCACCTTTACCGTTTAACACACGGTCAACTGTGCCTTGATAAATCGCACCGGTATGCTGCGGGTGATTGGCTCTATCAAAAAAGCAATCGCGCACGGTTTTACCTTGCAAAATTATTGCACGGGACAATCCATCTTGTTCATCGTAACTAAGCGAATACATAACCTGAACCTTGCAACAACTGGGCCACCTCGTGCAAGGGCAAGCCAATAACATTTGATGGTGAGCCAGACATGAATTTGATAAATGCTGCCGCGCGCCCTTGTAACGCATAGCCGCCGGCCTTGCCCACGCCCTCGCCGCTTTTCACATAAGATTCGATTTCATTATCATGAAGGCGTTTAAACGCAACCGTGGTCAATACAACCGCGCTGGCAATCTTGCCTTGCGGGTTAATCACGCACACCCCGCCAATCACGCGGTGGCGCCGCCCGGATAATGCCTGAAGGCATGTTTTAACCTGCGCATCATTTTCACATTTGGGCAGCAGTTTTGCCCGCGCATGCACAACCGTATCTCCGGCCACAATAAAATTGCCCTGATGTTTGGCATGCACGGCTTGTGCCTTTGCAATTGCAAGGCGCAGAGCAAGCTCCTCCGGCTTTTCATTCTTTAACGGTGTCTCGTCACAATCCGGCGCCATCACACCATCGGGTGTAATGCCAATTTGCCCCAATAATTCAAGGCGGCGTGGCGATGTAGAAGCAAGGATTAATGGCATGAAACTATTAGCAGCTTGGCAAAGGGTGTTTTATCGATAATAGTTGTAGGCAGTTTTAAAGCATTACACAAAATTTATATTTTGAGCGTTTTTCATGGCCGTAGAATTTGTTTTTTATGAAATATCATCAAATGTGTCGAACGCGCCATCTTGGCGTGCCATCGAGCCATTTTTGATAAAACCCGGTCAAATTAATAACGGCCATAAACCCAATTCCGGCGAAATTTTCGATTTAGGCGATGCCTATACCTCGTCGGTCATAGCGGTACTAAAAGATGACCCGCTGGCAATCTCGATTGTTCAAAATACCTTCAAACGCAAAACCTGCCTTGGCTCCATGGCTTGCGCGTCCCTAAAAGATGCACAAACAACCATACGCTTCTTTCTGCGCGGTGCCGTAATACCAACATTCAAACCATTTAATCCGGAACTGGTTGAAGAAACAAAAGTCGCATTGTTACCAAGACCGCAAACCGTCGCCGCCGAAGTTACCAAGAAACGCGAATATAAGCCGCTTCCGGATTGGCGCAAAACGGTTAAGCCAGCCGCACAACCTGCGCCTTATCGGAAACCCAATCGATTTATTTTCGGCTTCCTGCCTCAACGTGAGCAATATGACATGGTTATGGCTGCTCGCAAGGCTCGGCTTGCTAAAGAAGCATCACTGAAGCAAGGCTAATCCATGAGCTATTACAAAGAACTCAAGGGCTACTACATTTATGAAATTCCAAACGATAAAGTCGAACCTGGCACGCTTATCCATGGTCTGATGCAAGAAGGCATGGCCTATGATTTTGGCGCGGATGATGGGCACACCTATATTGCCATTTTAGACAGCGATACAGATACGCTCGACCTCATGCAGCATTATCACAAAAACAGTTTTGTGCTTTCCATGGGCGCCCATTCCGCCAGCATTGGTTCGGAAATTTTTGAGCGCTATTTAAAGGGCGATATTTCACTGGATGATATTCCGCCCGCCCCCTACAGCAATGATAACAAACCCGCTGCTGTTGCTGATACGTCGTCTTCAAGCAAACCCAAACCGAAAACCCAATACGCACCCGCACCACTTCCGGTAAAGCCAACGCGTCCTACCATAGCGCGCCGCGATGATTTACGCACAACCGATGGCCGATTACGTTATCTTCAAGACGTCAAACGCCGTCGCCGCATTGCTGAAGCAAACAAGGCACAACCTAAATAAACTAAAAACTTATTTGTGACGGAAACTGATACGACCCTTGGTCAAATCATATGGGGTCATTTCAACGGTAACTTTATCACCTGCCAATACGCGAATTCTGTTTTTACGCATACGACCCGCAGTGTGGGCAATAATCTCATGGCCGTTTTCCAGCTTGACGCGAAACATTGCGTTGGGGAGCAATTCGGTCACGGTGCCGCTGAATTCGATAACGTCTTCTTTTGCCATGTGGTGTGATTACTACTTCATAGAATGGTGGGAAAGTTGCGGCAGATTGCAATGGTTACGCGCACGGGTCAAGCCCCAACTGTGTTACCCACAGCATCACGGAACTTATCAATCCATTGTTTAAGGGCTTTGCCTTGCGTTTTATAGGCCGCACGGTTCACGATTAAACGTGAAGAAACCTGCGCCATTACTTCAATTTCTACCAGATTATTGGCCTTTAATGTGCTGCCGCTGGCCACCAGATCGACCATGGCGGGGGCAAGCCCCAAAATGGGGGCCAATTCCATCGCACCGTTTAATTCAATGCATTCGGCCTGAATCCCCTGCCCTGCAAAAAAGCGCTTGGTGAAATTGGGGAATTTGGTTGCCACGCGCATGTGGGATAATTTTTGCGTTTCAATCGGTGCATCGTCTTTGGGCTGGCATAAACTTAAGCGGCACTTGCCGATACCCAAGTCCAGCGGCGAATATATTTCATCGTAATCAAATTCCATCAACACGTCATTACCGGCCACGCCCAATTGCGCAGCGCCAAAGGCAACAAAAGTCGCCACGTCAAACGAACGCACGCGGATGATGCTCAGACCATCAATGTTAGTGTTGAATTTTAATTTGCGACTGCTGTCATTTTCAAAATCAGGTTCGGGCACAATCCCCACCTTTTGAAGAACCGGTTTCAGTTCTTCAAGGATGCGCCCTTTGGGCAATGCAAGGATGATGGGTTGCTGCTCTGACATATGGGGGACTTTATGCGCCTTAGGCTGCTGCTTTCAAGCGTTCAATCTGGGCACCACATGCGGCAAGCTTTTGCTCCACATGGTCATACCCGCGATCAAGATGATATACGCGGCTAACAATCGTATCGCCCTTGGCGGCAAGCCCTGCCAACACAAGGCTAACCGATGCACGCAAATCCGTTGCCATGACTGGTGCACCGCGCAATTCATCCACGCCGCGCACCGTTGCAACCGTTCCGTTCACCGTAATATTCGCGCCCAGACGGCAAAGTTCCGGTACATGCATGAAGCGGTTTTCAAAAATCGTTTCGTTGATAACCGATGCACCATCGGCAATGCACATCAAGGCCATGGCCTGTGCCTGCATATCGGTTGGAAAGCCCGGATATGGTTCAGTTGTAATGTCCACACTGCGCAATCCGCTGCCGGTGCGCTTCACACGCAAGCCATCATCGGTGGATGTGACACTCACACCCACCTGCTCAAGATATGCGATAACCGATTGAATATGGTCGGCGCGTGCGCCGATTAATTCCACATCACCATTGGTAATAGCCGCAGCAACCGCATAGGTTCCCACCACAATTCGGTCAGCCACAATCGCGTGATCCGCGCCATGCAATTTATCTTTACCCTGAATAACCAGCGTGCCGGTACCAATACCGCTAATCTCAGCGCCCATTTTCACAAGGCATTCTGCCAAATCCGTTACTTCCGGCTCGCGCGCTGCATTCACAAGGCGTGTCTCGCCCTTGGCTAAGCACGCTGCCATCAACAGGTTTTCTGTGCCTGTTACCGTAACAACCGGGAAGAAAATTTCTGCGCCCTTTAATCCGTTTGGTGCGCTGGCAATAATATAACCATCCTGCAATTCGATTTCCGCGCCAAGCTGCTGCAGCCCTTTAATGTGCAAATCAACCGGACGCGTCCCTAATGCACATCCACCCGGCAATGAAACTTTTGCTTTACCGCAACGTGCTACCAACGGGCCAAGCACCAAAATACTCGCACGCATCTTGCGCACCAATTCGTATGGCGCGGTGTAGTTGGTAATTTCCTTGGTTGAAAACAATCCGGTGTTCGGGCTGGTGGCCATTGGGCCTGCTTCCACACTCATGCTCACGCCCAACTGGCTAAGCAATTGTCCCATGGTATCGATATCGGCAAGATGCGGCATATTGCGCAACTTCAGCACTTCGTCGGTGAGAATACCCGCGCACATCAACGGCAGCGCCGCATTTTTTGCGCCACTGATTTCAATTTCGCCATTTAGCGTAGCGCCGCCTCGAATTAAAATACGATCCATAAAAACCAGTCTGCCTAAATATTAATCAAAATTGAGCAGAGACCATAGCAAGAAACCAAACGCCAAAACAATTCAAAAACAGCTGTCTTTTGCAAAACTGATGCTTTTATGCACAACCCACGATTATAATGAGCTATTGCGAGAAGAAGCTGTTGTTTTTGCCATAAACAAGACTAGATTGTGTCACAAATAAAAGCGCCCGGGGGTGGTTCCACCCTTAGGATTTTTAGAAATCACACACCTATATGGAGTTACCCCTATGAAAAATATCGTATTGGCAGCCGCTTTGGCACTTATCGCTGTTCCAGCTCTCGCAGTTGGCCCAGAAGCTTTCTCAGTAGACGTAAGCCGCGGTTACGCCGTGACTGCACCAGGCCAACAATCACAAGGCAGCAACTGGGCGCCACGTGGCCAACAAGCACAAGAACAAGCTTCTTCAGAAGAAGCTGCTCCTGCTCCACGCGCACGCGCAACCAAGGCTTCAGGCAAGCCACGCCACGCAGCTCCAAAGGCAGCAGCTCCTGCAAAGGCACCTGCAGCTCCAGCAGCAGCACCAGCAGCTCACCACTAATTTGAGCTTCTGCTTAGCTTCAAGCTAATCAATAAAAACCCCGAAGATATTTCTTCGGGGTTTTTTATTAGAAACACCTGTAACATCTGTTTCCAACTACCCATTCACGACAACAAAGGATGACGCAACATGGAAATCATTAATGTGTTCGCTCAAAACCTTGTTTCGCCAGCCATTCTGTTTTTCATGCTGGGCATCATCGCAGGCTGCACCCGCTCAGATCTTGAAATTCCCAATAGCATCAGCCGCTATTTATCCATCTATCTGATGATGTCGATTGGCTTTAAGGGCGGTGTTGCCATTGCCAACACACCAGATATCAACGCAACTGTATTACTCTTGGTCGCCGCCGCCCTTACCATTAGTTTTATTCAACCTTTCATCGCGTATTTTATTCTTCGCCTGACCAGCAATCTGGATAAACCGACCGCCGCCGCAACCGCCGCGCATTACGGCTCCATCAGCATGGTAACTTTTGCAACCGCTGCGGCTTTTTTAAAATCGATTGATGTAACCTATGCGGGATACATTGTGGCCATTGTTGCATTGATGGAAGCGCCCGCCATTTTATCCGGTTTGTTTATCGCCCATCATGATGCGCCCCATACCAAAACTCATAAAAACGAGGAAAAGAAACTGGCGCGCGATATTTTTACCAACGGCGCAATCTTATTGCTGTTTGGCTCATTCCTGATTGGCTGGGCAACAGGCCAACGTGGCCTTGAAAAAATGGATGCGTTCCTCATCAAACCCTTTGATGGCATCTTGGCGTTGTTCTTGTTGGATATGGGGTTACTGGTGGCGCGTAATATCAGCCATCTGAAATCCTTCACATGGCCACTCGCATTATTCGGCATCAACATGCCGCTAATTGGCTGCTGCATCGGTCTGGTCATCAGTAAACTATTGGCGCTGGATGTGGGCACCGGCATGTTGTTCACGGTATTATGCGCCAGCGCATCCTATATCGCTGTTCCGGCCGCCATGCGTCTTGCGCTACCCGAAGCAAAGGCCGCCATTTACGTACCCATGAGCCTTGCCATCACCTTCCCGTTTAACGTGATGGTGGGCATCCCGCTCTATTACGCGTTGGCGCTACATTTTTTAAAGGGATAACTTTAACGGCTTAATGCGGCTCGCGCACGCGCTGCTAAATCACGTGCCCTGCGGCCAATGCGGCGCGGAAGTGATATTTGAAGATTATTGTTCGCAGCATAAATATGCGGGTGAATTTGCTGCAATATCGAACCTGCCGTTCCAACTGGAAGAATAAGCAATTTGCTTTCATCAGGGCGTGCGCCCTCTTCAACTGCTTTTTGACGTTGTTCGGTAATGATAGCGATGGCCTTTCCGACGACGCCTGTAAGCTCGGGGTCGCCTTCACTACGTCCAAGCTGTGCAAGCAAGCCGGATAGCAACGCCATACCGCCCTGTTTCAATGTCAGGCCAGTAAAATCAATCATGTTATATAATGCACCATTCGCATGCTTGGTTTGATATGCAATAGCAGAACCGGCCAGATCCGCCCGTTCCACACCATTGACCGGCATGTTGTAATTAATGAGCGTGCTATTCAGCGCACCCTTCACCATATGCATACCCAGCATGCGGGTAATACCGCTTTCGAATGTTTTCTTTACGCCCAATGTATCCAATACTGATTGCTCAATAACATTATGTGCCGCGACATTATCCAGCATACCGGCAATTGAACTAAAGCAGTTCGCAGCATCTGCAATATGTTGGCTGCCGCCATGATGATTATATGGCTTGACCACTTGCATATCTTTTCCAGCCACAACCGTATCATATTCCTTAACTCGGATTGCGCCTTCCGGAATGTTGCCATGTGCGTCCTGTGATGCGTTGATGAATACGGTTTGCAACTCGCCATCAATCATCTGTTCTACTGGGATTACATAACGCGGCGTTCCATCCAGATAGAGACCATCGCGCGTTGCAGGTTCAAATCCGGCTTCATTCTGTTTGGCGGTTGTGCCTTCCTTGGCTTTAATACCGCACTCCCGTATCGCTAATTCTCTATCCCACAATAATGCATTCATTTTCCGTTCGGTCATTTGGAAATCTAATGCAGCGATTGGAACATAGTTGAAGTTTGAACCATTTACATGGTCGTTCCAATTGAATGCCTCATCGGGGCTCGCCACCAGTTCGCATTGAACATAGGCCATGCGTGTATATTTGCTGCCTTTGCGGCCGCCTGTTTGCCCACTGGAATCCGTTTCAGCATTCGGGTCCTTAAGATATGCATGCGCAGCATCTAAGGACATTTTCAGCACATCTTTGACATAGGCTTTATTCATGTCAACAAACCCCGGGCGGAATGCGGGATCATTTGAATTTTCAAGAAAGGTTTGATGCAGTTCCAAAACCTTGCCCGTGCGATTATCAACGATAGTCAAATAACCATGGAAATCGCCGTTTTCAAAACCGCCAATCTGTTTTCCATCTTCATCAAAGGTCGGAATAGGTTGATTTTGGGCAAAGGTAATAGCGGCCGTGCCAACAATTTGGTTATCTGCACTTTCTTCCATTAAATAACGTTTATAGTCCGGGAATGCCTCGCGCATTTTTGGCGGGATAATCCATGTGCCATCCTTGGTGAACATCATGCTGTCCACGCCCATGGCGCTGGCAAAACCTTTCATAAACTTGGCGGTTTCCGCGCTCTGCCCTTTGATGGCTTCATCAATCGAACGGGGTGAAATCATCCCATCCGTTACACCAGTACTCACATGGGTTTCAAAAAATCGTGCATAGGCTTTTTGCTGTGTCGCAAGGAATTCTGCACTGGTTACGCTGCTTCCGGCTTCTTTCCATGTAGTTTCAACAGGGACCGTCACGCATTCCTCGTAGAAAAGTTAATTCCTACTAAGATGGTATCATATTACGTGGTGCGCTTTAGTTTCAGGCATGGTTAATCGCTAAAAGGCTTGTTTATTTGAGAAAATCGTTCATAACCAGTGGGCTATTATCTCTTTTAAAAAGGATACCTCATGCGTTTTCTCGGCCTTATTGCTGCTCTTGCCTTATTAACCTCATGCTCTTCAGTTCTTGAAGGAACCAGTCAGGAAATCATGGTCAACACCACTCCTGAAAAAGCCAAGTGTGAGTTCGTACGCGAAAATGTGACCATCGCAACCATTTCCGAAACACCAGCCTCTACTACTGTCAAAAAAGACAAGCACGACATCACTATCAAGTGCAATAAACCTGGATATCAGGAAGCTACCTACATCAATAAATCCGATGTGGCTGGCGCAACCGTTGGTAACGTTCTAGCAGGCGGCGTTATTGGCTGGGCTGTGGATTCAGCATCCGGCGCAGATAACAAATATGAAACGCCCGTGAACATGACGCTTGTTCCCGGCAAGTCTCATAAAGCCAAGAAAGCAAAGGCCGCAAAGTAATTTGCAGCATCTATCAACATAAAAACCGGGGAGATTTTCTTCCCGGTTTTTTTATGTTCAATTCATTAGAACAAGCATTACTCAAATTGAACAAATCGAAAAGTTTTTAAAACAAACTATCCATTTGCAAAAAATGAAAGATCATTTTTGTTGGCTAATTTTCGTCAAGCTTTGTCTTGCTAAACCACTCTTTTCAACTAATCGAAGTGTTTCACGTGAAACACTTCGCATAACGCGTTGTTTCACAACACTTTCGTAAAAAATGCCAAAATGGTCACTAAATTCGCGGAAGCGTGACGCCCGTTTGCTTCATGTATTTACCTGCGCGGTCTGCATACGACACTTCGCATGGCCCCGCCCCTTGCAGGAACAGAAACTGGCAAATGCCTTCATCCGCATACACCTTGGCTGGCAATGGCGTGGTATTGGAAATTTCCAGCGTTACATGGCCTTCCCATTCGGGTTCTAACGGCGTGACATTCACAATCAATCCGCAGCGTGCATAGGTCGATTTACCAAGGCAGATAACCAGAATATCACGTGGTACGCGGAAATATTCTACCGTGCGGCACAACACGAACGAGTTTGGCGGAATGATGCATTCCTTGCCTTGGCGTTCTACAAAACTCGTACTGCTGAAATTTTTGGGATCAACCAACGCATTATCAACATTGGTAAAAATACGGAATTCATCTGCAAGCCGCGCATCATAGCCATAGGATGATAAACCATACGAAATCATGCCTTCGCGTTTTTGAGCTTCGACAAATGGCTCAATCATCTTGTGTGATTGGGCTTGCTCTCTGATCCATTTATCGGGCATTACGGGCATTACTTCGTTTCCTTTTTCTCTATTTGACGGGCCGCTTGCTGTTCCTTACGCTTACGAAGGTTTTCGCGTAGCGCCTTGGATTCCCTAGCCAAACGCTCTGGACTGGCTTTAGGACCATTATTTTTAGGAGATGATTTCGTGTCAACCATACTCGCGGAAATAGCCCAAATTCTGCCAATCATCAAACCAAAAGCGCAACCCTTCCACAGTATTCCGATTAAGGACTGTGGGGAGGCATTGGTCGATTTATCCGCATTGGGCCAGTTTGCCTATGAAACCCCTGCCCCGTATGAGGCCGTAGGCGCGCCATATGGAGGGATTAGCCCGTTTTCGTTGCGGCAGACGCCTGCTCAAAAACTACTGTCGGCACAGGCGTTATTACAGCAAACCCACCCCGATTGGTGCATCAAGGTGTTTGATGCGTTCCGCCCGGTGGCAGTGCAGGCCTATATGGTTGCCCACACCTTTTATCATATCGCTAAGCAGATGGGGCTGAACCCCGTCGCGGTAAATGACGAACAGAGAGATTCGGTACTGGCCAAGGTTTACCGTATCTGGTCACCGCCCAACCAAGACCCGCTAACCCCGCCCCCACACAGCACCGGCGCGGCGATTGATTGCACAATTGTTGATGAGCAAGGCCGCGAAATCGATATGGGATCACCCATTGATTACAACGGTGATGAATCCAATCCGGATTATTTCGTAACTAAAAACCCCGCCGCTCATGCCAACCGGATTATTTTACGTGATGTCATGCAAGCACAAGGGTTCATACAGCACGAAGCCGAATGGTGGCATTTTTCATATGGGGATCAGTTATGGGTTTGGTACAAACACAAACGAGGCGATAAAAACCACACCCACGCCATCTATGGACGCAGCGATAAATCGTAATCAAACTTTATCGGATAGTTTTCTGTAAATTGTCGACACACCAATCTGCAGCGCATCAGCAGCAGCACGGATATTGTTATCGTGCACAGCAATCGCGGCGCGAATGGCTTCACGTTCAATCATATCCATCGTTTTAAAAGCACCCGATACATCATGCAGCATGATGGTTTCTGCAGCATTTACGGGTGATTTTTGTACATCGTGAGCTGGCTGCATTTCATCATACAACAAATGCTCAAGTGTTATTTCGCTGCCTTCACATAACAGCACTGCGCGGTAGATTTTATTTTCCAGCTCGCGGACATTACCCGGCCATGTATGCGCATGCAGCCATTGTTCGGCCTTCTTTTCAAACCCATACATGGTGCGTTTTTCAGTGAGCGCATAATGATGCAAAAAGAAAAGTGCCAAGTCGAAAATATCGTGCTTGCGATCACGCAATGGCGGGATGTGAATTGGAAATGCATTTAGACGGTAATATAGATCCTCGCGGAATTGTCCGCGCTTTACTTCCTGCGCCATTGAACGATTGCTGGCGGCAATAATGCGGATATTCACGGGCACCGGTTTTCCGCCGCCTACAGGTTCAACTTCACGTTGCTGTAATACACGTAATAATTTTACCTGCGCATCAAGTGGCAATTCCCCAACTTCATCAAGAAACAATGTGCCGCCTTCGGCCTCACGGAATTTACCCATGGCATCAGCAATGGCGCCGGTAAAAGCACCTTTTTTATGACCAAACAGAATGCTTTCTACCAATTCACGTGGTAGCGCACCGCAGTTAACCGCAACAAATGGCTTATTCTTTCGTGCGCTTTCACTGTGGATGGCGCGTGCAAATACTTCTTTACCCACACCGCTTTCACCGCTCATTAAAATTGAAATATCGGAGGCTGCCGCCCGGCGTGCAAGTTTAGTCACTGTTTTCAAATCACCGTCATAACCGATAATATCGGTAAAGGCGTGTTTGCCATCACGTTCACGCGTGAGCCTATCTACTTCCAGTTCAAGCGTTTGAATTTTAATTGCTTTGGCAAGCGATGCTTTGACGAGATCAATATCTGGCGGCTTGATAAGAAAATCCGCTGCGCCAAGCTTCATTACATCCACAACATCGGTGATGCTTTCAGTTGCGGTCAATACAATCACAGGAAGTGTTGGACGCAGTGCGTGGATTTTTGGCAAGGCTTCGCGCCCATCCATTTCCGGCATTTCCAGATCAAGCAGTACCGCAGCAATTTTTTGTTCTTTATCGTCGGCAATTTTTTGCAGTGCATCAACGCCGTTCTCCGCTTCGAGCACTTCATAGCCGAGACGGAAGGTGAGTAATTTTGCAAGCAAGTAGCGTTGGGATGCGCTGTCTTCGACGATCAAAATAAGTGGCTTCATACCACCCATAATAAGCTTGCAGGCTTACCAAATTGATAAAATTTCTAATTTTGAATGTCTTATTTCGAGAATTCATACTCTGGTATTTCGAGAATTAAATAAAATATCATGATAATACAATGAAATAGCATTTCAAATGCCTTGGCACACTTCCTGCTTTTATGAGGTCAACGGCGGGATAGCCGGATGAGGCAAATGAAGGGAAATGCAATGTTGACCATTAGGCAGGAAAGCGAAGCACGACTGAAGGAAATGATCAATTCCATTCAGCCCTACCGAGCATCATGGCGTGCCATGGCATTTAATTTTTCCTTGTTAAAAGAATTTACAAGCATCGATGACATTCAAAAAATTGCATTCGGTATCATCACTAACGAGTTATCGGAATATGAAGGCAGCATTTATTTTATGAGTGATGACGACATCATCGTTGTCGGTAAATCGATTACTAAAAAAGATTTTGACCTTATTTGCAATGAAATCAACTACCACGTTACCGAAGACGTGCGCCTGAAAATGATATTGCCCCTCAGCGTATTGTATGATTTGGGCGTGAGCTGGCAGGAGTTGTATGAAACAGCGGTGGATAAATTAAACGCCGCAGAAGCCCGCCGCGAAACAACCGGAAGTATCCGCATTAATTCCCCACAAGAAAAAGCCAGTACCGAGATTAGCAAGGATATTCTCAGCCGCCGCTTTGATAGAATCCGCAATTGTGTACTGATTGTTGAAGATGACCCGCTATCAGTGTTTATCGCCAAAAAATCGGTTGAACCTGATTGCACAGCCTTTGTTGCAACGGATGGCGGCAGCGCGATTGAGGCGTATACCAAATATGCACCAGACGTTGTGTTTCTGGATATCGGGCTTCCCGATATTAGTGGCCACGATGTATTGACCAAGATTTTGGCCATCGACCCAACCGCCTATGTTGTGATGCTGAGCGCCAACAGTACACGTCCTGACATCATGCGCGCCATGCAATTGGGCGCCAAGGGTTTTATTGGCAAACCATTTTCAAAATCGAAACTTGCCCAATATATCGCGCAAGCACCCACCTATCACACAGCTTAAGTTGTTTAATACCAGAGACAGGAAAGACGCATATGCAAATTTTGGTAGATGAAAAAGAAGTAAGTCGCTTTTTAGGAAACTTTGCAATCAGCATCACAGCTGATCCTGCTTCCTGGAGCAATTGGCACGGCGTAGTAATCTGCGCGGAATCCAGAAAGAATGCTCCATTGGAGCCCATTCTTCATTTGCATTTATGTCATGTAAGCCGTGCAGCATTAATGGGATTGGACGGTGTGATTATGCAATTGGGCGGGAACACCGTGCTGGTTATTGGCCAAAGCATTACGCGCGAACACATCAATTTATTGCGTCATGACGTTAATGAACTGTCGGTAGACCGTTGGCGCGTGCAAACCTTCCGCCATTTCGAGTTATTGGATGATATCGATACATTGGAGGAATTTGCAGGTATTTATGCCAGCCCACATGACCGCATGAATACCATTGAAACAGTGGAATTTGAATCATTACGTGCCATGGTGCCGCATATCAGTGACTTATTGAAAGCATGGATGGCCACCAATAAAAAACGTGCCGCCCATGAAAAACCATGTGTGTTGCTAGTGGATGATGATGCCACCACACGACATATTGTTTCACGTGCGTTAAAAAATGAATACCCGATGGTGACCGCAGGTAGTGTAGCCGAAGCCATTGAAAAACATTTGCTGCTGACACCCGATATCGTGTTTTTGGATATTGATTTACCGGACTGTGATGGTTTCAAGCTGCTGAGTTATATCAAAGCCTATGATCCGCATTGCCGTGTAGTGATGTTTAGCAGCAATGGTTATGTCGATAACCGATTGAAAGCGTTTGCAGCGGGCGCAGTAGGTTTTGTAAAAAAGCCGTTTAAGCGTGATGCGTTTGACCGTTATATTACTATGTGTAAGCCGCAAGTGGCGGCAGCAACATAGTTAGGAGAGAAACGTGAGTTCAACCATATCACTTTATGAACGTATTGGTGGCGGAGAAGCAGTTAAGGCGACAGTTGCCTTGCTATATGATAAAATTCTATCCGACCCGATTTTGATACCGTTTTTTCAGGATATTGATGTTGACCGACTGCGTTCAAGTCAATCGGCGTTTGTGACCATGGCATTTGGTGGCCCGGCGCATTATACGGGCGCAAGTTTACGTAAAGCCCATGAACGGCTAGTGGCGCGTGGTTTATCCGATGCGCATTTTGATCAGGTAGCCACGCACCTTAAATCAGCCATGGAAGATTTAGGTGTGCCGCCAAGCCTTATTCAAGAGGCATTGCGAATTGTGGAAACAACACGCCCCGATGTTTTAAACCGATAACCCAGCAGCAGTGTTATGGACGACGCACAGACAACAGACATAACACTGAAACTGGCGCAGATGAAAGCCGATGCGCTGGCACTGGATTTAAAACAAAGTCTGGATGAAGCAAAAGCACTGCGATATGAGGCAGAAAAGGTTTTGCTGTTCGAGGAAGTAGTACGCAATTCAAAAGATGGCGTAATCATCACCCAAGCCAACTTCAATGACCCCAATGGCCCAACTATCATTTATGTGAATGAAGCGTTCACCACCATTAGCGGATATACCAGCGAAGAAATTGTCGGAAAAACACCGCGCATGTTGCAAGGTGAAAAAACTGACCCCGCTACTTTAAAAAAGCTGCGTAACTGCCTGGAATCCGGACAACCTTTCCATGGCGAGCTTTTGAATTATGGCAAAAACGGTAATGAATATTGGCTGGATATTAATATCATCCCCATACGCAATGCACATGGGCGTGTAACCCATTTTGCCGCGATTGAGCGCGACTTTACGGAGCGCAAAGCATTTGAAGCCGAATTGGTACAGGCCAAGACAGCCGCAGAAAAAGCGCAAAAGAAAGCAGAAGAAATTGCACAGTTCCCTCTGCATAACCCTGACCCGTTGATGAAAATTGATATTGATAAGGAAGCATTGCTGTTCGTTAATCCGGCTGCCTATAACAAATATTCAGACATTTTGAAAAAGGGGATGTCACATCCCCTACTCGCCGGTATCATTATGGATGCGCGAAAGGCCTATGATGACCGCAAGCCAGTAATGCGCGAAGTGATTATTGGCAAAGTCATTTACCAGCAAGTGATTACAGCGAACTTTTTAGCAGGTGAGCAAACAGCCACCATCTATTGCTATGACATTACCAAGTTGAAAAAGACCGAAGAAACCTTGCGCGAAGAGACCTTAAAGGCAGAAGCAGCCAGCCGTGCAAAAAGTGATTTTTTGGCAAATATGAGCCATGAATTGCGCACGCCTATGAATGGTGTTTTGGGCATGGCGGGCCTTTTGAAAGATATGCAATTAAACCCCGAACAGCGCGAACTGGTTCAAACCATTTTTAATTCAGGCGAAAGTTTATTGCTGCTGCTCAACGATATTCTGGATTTATCCAAGATTGAGGCCGGGCAACTGACCCTTGAAGATATTCCTTTCAATTTAAATTCTACCATTCATGAAACAGTACGTTTACTTGATCCACTTGCAAAAAATAAAAATATTACTCTCAATCATTTTTATAATGCGACCACACCGGATTGCGTAATTGGCGACCCCGCACGTATTCGCCAAGTGGTTACAAACCTTGTTGGCAATGCCTTGAAGTTTACACAGGAAGGCTACGTGAAGCTGGATGTATCGGCGCGCAGATTGCCAACTGGCGTCACTGAATTTTTATTCCGCGTGGATGATACGGGCATTGGTATCAATGAAAAATACCTTGATAAAATATTCCAGAAATTTACCCAGGCCGATGAATCCACGACGCGGCGCTTTGGCGGCACTGGCCTTGGGCTAACCGTGTGTAAGCTTCTGGTCGAAGCCATGGGCGGCACGATTGGCGTCGAAAGCATTTTGGGTAAAGGTTCCAGCTTCTGGTTCACCTTGCCATTGCAGGTAGCCAATGCCGAGCAAACCGAGCGCCTAATACAGGAAAATAAGGCCCCTATCGCTGATGATGAAGCCAAAATGGATTTCAGCAAACGCCGCATTATTGTGGTGGATGATCATCCGGTAAATTTGTTCTTTGCCAAAAAATTGTTGACCAAGTTTGGATTTGGTACCGTCGATACCGCGGAGGACGGGATATCTGCACTGCGTATGACGGAAAAGGGCCGGTATGATCTTATCATTACCGATTGCCAAATGCCGGAAATGGATGGCTATGAGGTGAGTAAGGCCATACGCCAACGCGAAGAAGGCTCAGGAAAGCGCACCCCCATTATCGCCATGACGGCCAACGCCATGGTCGGCGACCGCGAAAAATGCCTGGAAGCCGGCATGGATGATTACGTAAGCAAGCCGATAAATAGCAACCGATTAATGGAGGTGTTGGTGAAATATTTATCCGCTCCTGTCGCAGTTGCACCTGCAAAACCCGTAGCCAAAACCGTAGAGCCAGTCATTGAGATTGAAGAAGAGCAGGAAGTCATGGAAACACGCTTGCCGCCTGTAGATTTAACACATCTGAGCCTTTATGTGGGTGATGATGCCGAAGAACGAAAAATGGTATTTGGGCTATTCACCCATGGTGCGGAGGAATCGCTCGCGGTGCTCGCGGGCAATATTATGGATGGGAAAAACATTGCGTGGAAAAAAGCAGCGCATAAATTGAAAGGTTCGGCGGCCAATTTTGGTGCCCTGCCCCTTTCCTATATTTGCAAAGAAGCAGAAGAAAAATTTGAAAGCAGCGCTGATGTCAAGCAGGCGTTGTTCCTCGAGCTAAGCCGTAGTTACAAAGAAGTTTCAGCGTTTCTAGGAAATCTTTAGGTTAAGCGTGCGCCTTGCGGTCAACGAAAAGCATAATGGTAAGCGCAAGGCTGCTTAAGACCAGAAAACCACCTGTGATAGGTATCAAGGTATTGTTATATAACTGGCCAATAATCGTGCCCAACGTCAGAGAAATAATCGATGATACGCTGCCAATAATTGCGGAAGCCATACCGGCAATATGACCCATCGGCTCCATAGCGATGGCATTGAGATTACCAAACATTAAACCAAAGCTGAAGAAAATGATGGCCACATACACAACGAATAGCGGCAATGGTATTGTTGCCATGGTCAAATTAAGTACCATGAATAGCAACGACGCGATGGCGATAACAGCCATGGCCCGATGGCACATCTTGCGCATGCCAAACTTAACGACAAAATGCGAATTGGCTAGTGATGCGATACCGAATAACAAAGCAAGACCGCCAAAATACAACGTAAACGCCTCACCTACTGCGAAGTGTTCCTGAAAGATTTGCCGTGATGAATTGAGATAGCTAATCAAACTACCGAACATTAATCCCATAGCCGTCATATAGCCTGTAGTGGTGCTATTACCGATGACATCACGAAAGCCATGAATGAAAGCCCCGATACGCATGGGCAAGCGATATTCCGGGTGCAGGGTTTCTTCGAGGCGGAAATGTATCCACGCGCCAACGCCAACTGCATAAGCGATATACATCAAAAATATTGAGCGCCAATCCGCGACATGCAAAATCGCCTGCCCCAGACTGGGAGCAAGCGCAGGAACAGTAATAAAAATCATCATCACCAATGACATGACCTTAGCCATTTCGGCGCCTTTGAATTTATCGCGCACAACCGATACAGCGGACACATATGGTCCAGCGACCCCCAGACCTTCAATAAATCTGCCAATCAGGAGCGTTGTAAAATCTTGAGCCAGAAAGCAGATGACGCTGCCGATAAGATATAAACCTATGCCTACGAATAAGATGGGTTTGCGGCCGAGTGCATCACTTAGCGGGCCAGCAATTAATTGCCCGATGGCCATGCCGGCAAAAATACAGCTGATGGTTAGTTGGGTATGATTGGCTGATGTAATTGAAAAATCATGACCAATAATACCCAGAGCAGGAAGCATGGCATCGATGCTAATCGCGACAATCGACATGAGTAGCGCCATTAAGACCGCGAATTCACGCGATGAACAATGCGATTTAGGTGATGCCATGTTACTGTTCCAAGTTGATAGTGGCGTTAGCAGTTCGTTGGAACATCCATAATCGGCATAATTTCAACGCAGTCACCCGGAAAGTTAACAAAGTGCGGGTGATTTTCAAACAGTTTAGAAGCCGCATCATGCGATGGCGCCCGCACGATGGTATAACCGCACAAATCATTGCTGGCATCTGCCACACCATTAGGGCCGACTTGTTTGGTTTTGCCCAGTGGGCCACCCATGACCATTACGGCATCCTTGTGTTTTTCACACCATGCATGCCATGCCGCGATGCCCTGCTTTGAGCGTTCCTGACGTTCGGCTTCTGGCAATTCCATCCATGCCTTCATAGCACCTTTGTTTTTATTGCCGATAAATACCGCAAGATACAAATCCTTGTTGTCCATTGATGGCCCCTTTTATCCTTTGTTTACGTTTAGTGTTTTATAGTTTAATAATACGTTGATATCAACATATATAGACCATGTCAAAGAAAAACCAGATTTCATATGAAACCACTTTGATGGTGAAGAATTGCTGCCTGTGCCTTCACATGCAGCGTGCCGCCAGAAGCATTGCGCGTACATTCGATAACGAGCTGCGTTCATTGAACATTACCAACGGGCAATTTTCATTATTGATGTCACTAAATCGCCCGGTAGCCCCGGCCATGAAAAGCGTTGCCGAGCTGCTTGCGATGGATCGCACAACATTAACAGCCGCGCTCAAATCACTTGAGTCACGCGGCCTAATTAAAACCAAGCGAGACGCCAAGGACAAACGTAGCCGCTTGCTGTTTTTAACATCTGCGGGGCGAAAGGTTTTGGCCAAGGCCTTACCGATCTGGGTTTCAACACATGCCGATATCGAGAAGGTTTTGGGGGCAAGCGAATCTGAACGCTTGCGGCAAAGCCTTAGAAGCTTTGCGTAATCCATGCATGTTGATTGGGTTTTGGCTGATAAATGGTGCTGCTGAGAGTAATCGAAACTCCGACCCCGTCATTACCAATGACGTGCTCTACCACTGAGCTACAGCAGCCTACCCCTTAAAATCGTGGCATTGTTTGCCACAGAATGTCGGCCAGTGCAAGCCTTCGTATTAACCTTATTTATGCCCCGCCAATCGGCTCTAAAACGCGCAAGTATTGGAATTGTTGACGTGGGCGCTGTGAAAACCTACTGATATTGCATGATCGAACCCCGTCAAATCCGCGCCGCACGTGCCCTTCTGAACTGGTCGCAAGATGATCTTGCGAACGCATCCGGTATTGCGCGCAGCTCCATCAAGAATATCGAGAACGATATTACGACCGCGCGCAAGGATACCATTCACGATATTCAAGCCGCGCTGGAAAATTCGGGCATCGAGTTTTTAGCCAATTCCGGCGTGCGCATCAAAAGCGAGACCATCACCATTTTGCGCGATGACAATGCGTTGCGCGTATTCTTTGATGACATCTACAACACCATACAAAACAGCATTACTACTGATATTTTGATCAGCGGCGTTGAAGAAAAAGCCTATGACGATTTCGATAAAGATCTGGTCGACGGCCATTTGCAACGCATGGAAAAACTTGGCGATGTGAAGCAAAAGGTTATTTGCAAAAAAGGCGATACCAATTTCACCGTTCCTTATGCCAAGTATAAATGGATTGATAAGGAAATGTTTGAAGGCGTCCCCTTCTACGTTTACGGCAACAAGCTGGCGATGATTCTCTGGCAGCCGAAATTACAGATTATTATTCTGGAATACCCCCAATTGGTGGAAGCATATAGAAAGCAGTTTATGGTGATGTGGAAGCACGCTGAAACGCCCAATATCAAGTGAAACTAAACCAAGATTGACAGAGACCCGTATTATTTGCGATTTTACAAAGTGACCATTTTGAGCAGTTTTATTACTTTTAATTATTAAAGAATATGTATTTAGGCAAAACAATGGATACCCATGCTCCAGTTGAACACCGCGTGCTAACAAAACAGGCGGTGTATGAAAACCGTGCGTTTACAAAAGCTGTTCGCAAACTGTTTTTGTTTGCGTCACAAGAAACCTGCGCGCGCTATGGCGATCTAAGCCAATACATGTACGCATCACCCGATACGCATGTAAGAGAAGATTATGTGAATGGCGATGCAGGATTTAATGATCTGCTCCATCATCCTGATTATTATCTTTTGAATAAGGGCAAAGATTTAATTGCCGACAAACAATTAGAAATTGCCCGTGCACTGGGAAAAATACCCGGCCAGATGTGTGACCTTGGCCCCGGCCCGCGCGCTTCGGTTGAAGGAAAGACACTTCCGTTCATTGAAGCTAAAGCCATGATTGCTGGCCGTGAGAATGTAACCGGCGTGGTGTTGGTGGATAGAAGCCGCTCCTATCTGACTAGCGGTCAAGATGCTATTCATGAAGTTTATCCCAACATGCCTATTACAATTATCAATGATACGTTTGATAATATTGGTGACAGATTAGTTCATTTGAATGATGTGACAATTACGCTATTGGGTAATACCGGCAGCAACTTCCCGTATAATCCGATTGTACCAAACCCTGGCAGCCTTTCATTCTTTGAAAGCATCAAGGATCTGGCTTCGGCATCGGGCGGTACTGTTGTGATTGAACAAGATTGCACCCAAGATGAAAAACTGTTGATGGCGGCATATAGCAACGAAGCTGCAGCCAAATGGATGAAGAACCTTTTGCACCGCATGGTGCGTGATGCGAATGTTGTGTTTGAGCGCGCCGATGGCAGCGACAAAGGTCAAACCGGATTACGCGGCGGCCTCGATAAGGACGTGAGCGGATTCGAGTATTTTGCCCGTTGGAACAAAGACACCTATTGCATGGAAATGGGTGTTGTTGCCTCCCATGACTATGTCGTGAGAATGAATGGCGAGAGCTTTAACATTAAAGCCGGCACCGAACTTCATATGTGGAATTCCCATAAATATCCGGTTGATCTATTCAAGCGCATGTTGGAAACCGCTGGTTTTAAAGTCTCAACCATCATCACCGATGGTGATACCTATGCAAAGCGTCCGGCCCAGTCGGCATTGCATTTTGCCCATGTTGACAAGCTTGCGGCTTAACAAAACATCAATATTTTCAAGCTATAATGGGGTTATGAGGGGGCAAAGTGCCCCCTTTACCTTTGATAGGCTTGCCGTTACCATCCACCACCTATCGTCAACAACTGCTAAGGAGAAGTTTCCATCGTTAAGTTAGACACCCGCCCGCCACGGGCCAGCCAAGATAATGCGCATCAACAACAACAGTCCAAGGATGGACCACGCATTAATCGTGATATTACGGCAAAAGAAATTCGTCTCATTGACGCTGATGGAGAAATGCAAGGCGTAGTTAGCGTGCGCGCAGCGCTTGAAGCTGCTGAAGCCGCCGGTCTTGACCTTGTTGAAATCTCACCCAATTCCGAGCCGCCCGTATGCAAAATTCTTGATTACGGCAAATACAAATACGAAATGCACAAGAAGGCCGTTGAAGCCAAGAAGAAGCAGAAAGTTATCGAGCTCAAGGAAATCAAACTTCGCCCTACCATTGACGACAACGACTTCAATGTGAAGATGCGCAGCGCACGCGCATTCCTGAGCGAAGGCGATAAGGTGAAAATCACCCTGCGCTTTCGTGGCCGTGAAATGTCGCACCAAGAATTGGGCTATCAGCTTATCAACCGCGTAAAAGAAACCTTGGCCGATTTATCCAAGGTGGAATACGACGCGAAGTTTGAAGGTAAGCAAATCGTGATGATTTTGGCGTCCAACGTCATCAAATAGCTTTCCGCCCTAGGCTTCAAAAAATCCTCTTGACTTTATCCACAGAACTAAACTAGAACAAAAGAAGTATTCATCTTTTGTTCTTTGTTCTCAATTCTGTCATGAGGCAAGCCATGCTAACGCGAAAACAACAAGAATTGCTGCTTTTTATCCATGATCGCCTTGGCAAGGACGGCATTTCCCCGTCCTTTGACGAAATGAAGGACGCACTGCGTCTAAAATCGAAATCAGGCATTCATCGCCTTATTTCCGGCCTTGAGGAACGCGGATTCATCCGCCGTTTAGCTCACCGTGCCCGCGCTTTGGAAGTTATCAAGCTACCCGAAACCGCCAGCCAGAAGCTTTCCAACGCGGTTCAAAAAACCACCTCTGCCGTTAAACAGACGGGCGAGCGCATTGGCGCACAATTGAACCATATGGCTGCACGCGTTGCCGAACACGTTTCAGATGCAGTAACGCAGCTTCCCCTTCTCGGCCGCATTGCGGCAGGTACGGGTATTGAAGCGCTTCGCGATACAACCCGCTTTATGGATGTGCCGACCGCCCTTCTGGGTCGCGGAGAGCATTATGTATTGGAGGTATCGGGTGATAGTATGGTGGAAGCCGGCATTCATGACGGCGATACCGTGATTATCCAGCAATGCGAAATGGTCGATAATGGCACCATTGCCGTGGCATTGATTGACGAGCAGGAAGTCACCCTCAAGAGCCTTTATAAAAAAGGCAATGTGGTGGACCTTGTCCCGGCTAATCACAATTACAAAACCATGACCTATCCTGCCGCACGCATTCGCGTGCAAGGAAAGCTGGTTGGGCTGTTACGCCGCTACTGAGCTAACGGGACCATGCGCGGCCTGCAAACAGCTCGCTGCGTTTTACCTCAACCCCGTCTTTATTGATGTAAAGTACATAGGCACCCCCTTGCTCAGCTTGCTTGGGTGTGATGGTTTTATCCGCACATGCATCGGTTTCAGCAGGCGATATAATGATATCTGCATGTTCGCATAAAGCTGGGACATCATCTTTGAGCATTGGAAAAGCGATGTGTTTGCCATAGCGTGTAAGCACACAGGTGTGGTCCTTGCATTGAACGTCTTCGATACCGCCCTGCTCCATCACATCAAACCAGTTTTGCATGCCAGTGAAGTCACCGTTCATATGACCATTGCGTTGATGCCATGACTGTACCGTAAAATCTTCACGCGATTTGGCGCGTACTAATAAATGATTATCAGCAAGACGAACGCCAATGGTAATGCCGTCTTCGGCGACAAACACATCCGGACGGGGCGTGATTAAAAATGTAAGCGTACCCAGAACAAACGGGATAAGACCCAAAAACCGCCAGGGCTTTTGCCAGATGCAAACCCACACCCCGCCAAAGGTTACTAACAGCAGTGCAGCAAATGGCATCGCCGGATGATAGGTTGCGGCGCCCGGCCAGTTTGATACAAATTCCGCGCTATCAATCATCCATTTAATACCGGTATTCATTCCCATAATCGGCCAATATTGCAGGTCGAATGGCATAGCGAGCGCCGAGATAAGCGCCATAGGCATGATGATGAAGGTACTGAGCGGGATGGCAATCAAATTAGTGATTACGCCGTACCAGTTAATTTGCTGGAAGTAATATAAAATCAACGGCAAGGTCGCAATGGTAGCGATAATGGATGATGCAATAGAGCCAAAAATGAATTGGCGAATTTTTCCAAACCATCCTTCGCTTTTAAATGCACGCAATAAAGCGATTTCATTTTTTTCAAATGCCGCAATTAATGCCATCACAGCACCAAATGATAACTGAAAGCTGGGGTCAAATAATGATACAGGTGATATCAGCAAACTAACCAATGCAGCAAAGGCAACGAGGCGCATGGATAATGCGCGGCGGTCAACCATAACCGCAATTAAAATCAGACTGCTCATCAATAATGAACGTACCGCAGGAATGGGCGCAGCGCACATGAACGTATAGTACATGGCCGCACACATGGCGAAGAATGCCGCAATTTTTTTGGTATGGAATTGTATATTAACCCACGGGATCAGCGCCATGATGGCGCGCAGCACATAAAACACAATACCCGCGACAAGGGTAATGTGCAGCCCCGACACCGATAAAATGTGCGAGATACCAGACACCCGCATGGCTTGCATAGTGCCTTTATCAATCGTGGATTGATCGCCACTAATGAGGGCAGAGGCAACGGCGGTATTTCTATCCTTACCCTGCGCGAATAGTTTTTCATTGATACTGACGCGGACGCGTTCGAAATAGAGGGCAACCGATTGCATCAGGTTGGGTGGCAAGCCTTCTGCCTTACGCCACGGAGCAAGTGTATAGCCGGTTGCACCATAGCCCTGGAAAAAGGCATAGCGGCGGAAATCGAACCCGCCGGGCTCTGCTGGACGGGAGAGTGGATAGAGCGATGCACGCAGCACCACCCAATCCCCCGGGGATGGAAGATTGGCGTTTGATTTTACCTTCACACGAATTTTATGCGGGGTATCTTTTTGCAAGACACCTTCGATTTGAACATCTTCCAGCCAAACCCGAAAGCCATCAGGTAGATGGTTGATAGCCATGACACGGCCAGTGACCTCCGCCCGTTCGATGAAAGAGGTTAAGACAGGTTGTGCAATCAGGATGGTTTCAATTTTGGCGGCGAGATGTCCGATGCAGAATGCCAGCAATGCGACCAGTGCCGGCAGCAGGACGTGATGACGCAGGATATAGATAACCACTGCCACAATCAGCGGCAGGGCAATGCAGAGCCATAAGGCAGGCTCGGACGGCCAAGAGAAGTAAAGCCCAATCCCACAGCCCATAAAGACCGGTAGCCACAGGAACCAGCGGTCGCGTTCTTCAATAAAAGGCTTAAATAGGGATATCTTGGAAATCATGAGGTTATCGCTTATGGTTTAGCTCCTTATGATTCATATTTGAAGCCCCTATCCCCCCTATAAAGCTACCTTATGACTGTTGTTACGCGTTTCCCCCCCTCCCCAACCGGATTTTTGCATATTGGCGGCGCACGCACGGCCCTTTTTAACTGGCTGTTTGCCCGCCACCATAAGGGTAAGTTCTTACTGCGTATCGAGGACACAGATAAGGAGCGTTCCACCCAAGCCGCCATAGACGCCATTGTGGAAGGTATGAAATGGCTGGAGCTGGATTGGGATAATAACACCGAGCTTTATCTGCAATCCAAACATCAGCCGCGCCATGCAGAGATTGCAAATGAAATGTTGGCCAAAGGCCAAGCGTATAAATGCTATTGCACGCAGCAAGAGCTTGAGGAAATGCGTAACCATCAAAAAGCCAATGGCTTGCCCATGCGCTATGATGGACGTTGGCGTGACCGCGATCCCAAAGACGCACCTGCAGGCGCGCCATTTGTGGTGCGTTTGAAAGCGCCGCAAACGGGCGAGACAACTGTAAAAGATCACGTACGCGGTGAAGTGACGGTACAGAATTCACAGCTGGATGATATGGTGTTGCTGCGCTCCGATGGTTCGCCAACCTATATGTTATCGGTGGTGGTTGATGACCATGATATGGGCGTGAACCACGTTATTCGCGGAGATGACCATTTCACCAACACCTTCCGCCAAGTGCAGATTTTAAAGGCGATGGGTTGGCCTATTCCAGAATATGCACACATCCCCCTTATTCACGGTAGTGATGGACAAAAAATGTCCAAGCGCCATGGCGCATTGGGCGTGGATGAATACCGCAAGATGGGTTATTTGCCCGTTGCCGTGCGCAATTATTTACTGCGTCTTGGTTGGTCACATGGTGATGATGAAATTATCTCCACCCAGCAGGCGATTGAATGGTTCAACCTTGAACATATTGTTTCATCACCCGCCAAGTTTGATTATGTGAAACTGGATTCCGTGAATTCACATTATATGCGCGAGATGGATGATGCGGCATTGGCCAAGGCCATTGCACCGCGCCTTAACGAAATCACGGGACATGCGCCAAATGACGCACAGCTGGGTATGCTTGCCAAAGGAATGGCTGGTTTAAAACAACGCGCCAAGAACTTGAAAGACTTGACAGAAAGCGCCGTGTTTTATGTGACCCCGCGCCCTCTGCCGCTCAATGATGGCGCAAAGAAAATCCTCACCCAAGATGCCAAAGCCATGCTGGCACAATTGCGCGGTGTGATTGATGCATTGGGTGATTTTTCGGCTCACAGTATTGAAACCGCCATAAAGGAATACGCCGCCGCGCAAGGCAAAAAGCTTGGCGATGCCGCGCAGCCATTACGCGCAGCACTTAGCGGTTCAAACGTATCACCACCCATTTTTGAAGTAGCAAGTATTTTGGGTAAAACCGAAACACTTGGCCGTATTGACGACGCCTTAAAATAGAATGTGAAAAAAGGAGAGAACCATGCCTGTAGAAGTATATGTAGTTGCATTAGTAGTCTTAGCGGTGGTGTTCATCCGCAGCGGGATTGTCGTGATTTCGCAAGGAATGGAATACACGTTGGAAAGTTTTGGCCGCTATACGCGCACCTTGGAGCCCGGCCTGCATTTTATCATGCCGTTTATTGAACGTGTTGGCGCGAAAATCAACATGATGGAACAGGTGATGGATATTCCATCCCAGCAAATCATTACCAAAGATAACGCAATGGTGACCGCCGACGGCGTGGTGTTCTATCAAGTCTTGGATGCTGCAAAGTCTGCCTATGAAGTCAGCAATTTGCGCGTAGCCATCCTGAATTTGGTGATGACCAATTTGCGTACCGTGATGGGTTCGATGGATCTGGATGAATTGCTATCCCAGCGCAATAAAATCAATGCGGAATTGATGCATGTGGTGGATGAAGCAACCAAACCTTGGGGCTTGAAACTTACCCGCATTGAAATCCGCGATATTCAACCACCACGCGATTTGGTGGATAGCATGGCACGCCAGATGAAGGCCGAACGTGAGCGCCGCGCACAAATCCTGGAAGCAGAAGGTTACAAGCAAGCCGCAATTTTGAAGGCCGAAGGCCAAAAGCAAGCCGAAGTGTTGAGCGCAGAAGCGCGTAAACAAGCGGCGTTTTTAGATGCAGAAGCACGTGAGCGTTCTGGTGAAGCAGAAGCCAAGGCAACCCAAATGGTTTCTGATGCCATTGGCAAGGGCCACGTGGGTGCATTGAATTACTTCGTAGCACAAAAATATGTGGAAGCGTTTAAATCCATGGCATCGTCTAATAACCAGAAAATGGTATTTATGCCCATGGAAATGAGCGGACTTATCAGTTCGATTGGCGGTGTTGCAGAGCTTGCCAAAGATGCATTGAAACAAAGCAAGGATGGTGCTGCCGCTCCATCTGGCCCATGGACCAATAAAAATTAATTAGTGGAGGAAACTATGCTCTTTTGGCATTGGATTGCATTGGGCTTTAGCTTGATGGCGTTGGAAATGCTCATTCCCAGCTTTTTCTTTTTATGGCTGGGCGTGGCGGCATTGGCCGTTGGTCTTGTAATGGTGGCGATACCCGATTTGTGGTGGAGCGTACAATGGACGTTGTTCTCGGTATTGGGCGTAGGCAGCTTCTTTATTACCCGCATCATGATGAAAGGTAAGAAGCACGAGCACAACGCCTCCACGCTCAATAAACGCGGAGCGCAGTGGGTGGGCGAAGTCGTTGTGATAGAAACCGCCATTGAAAACGGACGCGGTAAAGCCCAAGTTGGCGATACGCTGTGGTCTGTAACAGGCCCCGATATGCCTGTAGGTGCAAAGGCCAAGGTAGTTGGTGTGGATGGAACCGAATTGAAAGTCGAGAAAGCCTAGTGATGAGAAACCTTGCTTTGTTTGCGCTGACTGCGGCGCTGTTGTTATTGTCATTTGATGCCTGTGCCGAGGAAGGAACCAAACGGTACAACTTTGGCACCCGCCCCCAGCCGCCGGTTGAAAGCGAACCATTGGCAGAGCCCGCACAAGAACCAAAGCAAGAAGCAGAAGCCAAGGACGATGCGCCAAAAGTCGAAGAAGCAGCCGCACAGGAAGCACCAGCAAAAGAAGATGCGCCTGTTAAAGCGCAACCAAAGCCGAAATCAAAGGTGGTGAATGGCGTATTTAGCCCCAGCGGTGATGAAGAGCTGTCTTTAGAAAAGCTAGCCCCCACAGCCAAACAAAGTCGTTTAACCAAAGCACAATACAAAGACCGTGCAGAACGGTTGGTGCGGTTTTTCATTGGCTCATGCTTTAAATTTTATGGCCGTACCAATGAGATGGTCAAATTTCTTGATGATAGCTTCCCGCGATTGGATACCGAGCGCAAAGCCATTTTTGCACCTGTTGTGAATGGCACCGTGACAACGCAATACTGGGATGTGGTATTGAACGGCAATTATTACATGCTCGCTAAAGATACCAGCAGTGGTAAATGCGATGTGATTGCCAAGGATGGTGCATCAACCGCCATTCACAAAGAATTGAAAGCTGTGATGGATGGATTGACCATTACCAAAATTGTGGATGCCAAAACCGATTATGAGCGCCTACCCACTCAAAACAAAGAAGTGTCGATTGTAAATGTGCTGGGTCATCCGCTTGAAAAAGAACTGGGCATGGTGGCTACCACGCAAATCAAGGATAGCGGTGATAATATGGCCGCCATTTTGACGTTATTCACGGTGCCGCAAGAAAGCGTCGAGATTAAAGAACAAAATTAAGCTGATAATCTGGCCTTTGCAGCATCAAGATTAGCCAATGTGATGCGGGCTTGTTCCAGACGTTCGCGGTGATCGGCCACCACTTCCTGCGGGGCAAAATCTGCAAATTGTGGATTGCCGAGCTTTTGCTCCAGACGCGCGGCTTCTTCAAAGATTTTCTTGTGTTCTTTTTCAATACGCGCACGTTCGGCATCTAAATCAATCACGCCTGCGAGTGGCATCACAAAGGTGGTGTTGCCCAATACCGCCTGCGCAGCATCTTTGGGGATGGTGCCGTCATAAGACAGACCAGCCACACGCGCCATTTTGAATATAAAGTCTTTATACGCAGTAAGGCGGTGCTTAATGGTGTCATCCGCGCCTTGAATAATCAGCTGAATATTGGTGGCAGCAGGCACGTTCAATTCCGCACGGACGGAACGGATGATGCCGATGGCATCAATAACCCAGCGCATTTCATCCATCGCCGCAGTTGTATCAATTGCAAATTCTGTTGGCCATTTTTGCAGCATCAACAAATCATTCGGCTTGTTATTAAAGGCCTGCCAGATTTCTTCGGTGATATAGGGCATAATGGGTTGCAGCAAATGCAGAATTTGATTCAATACATAGGCGGATGTTGCTTTTGTTTCTGCCTTCACCTCAGGGTTATCGCTGGCAAATAGCGGTTTGGAAAACTCGACATACCAATCGCAATAGGTATTCCACGCGAATTGATAGAGGGCCGTTGCCGCATCATCAAAACGGTAGATATCCAGAGCATGGGTTACCTTGCGGGTGGCTTCCAGCAATTCGCCGATAATCCATTTGTTCAAGGTATGCTTCACGTTGGCGGGATTGAAGCCGCCTACCAAGGCGCATTCGTTCATTTCGCAGAAACGCGCAGCGTTCCAAAGCTTGGTTGCAAAGTTACGGCCACTTTCAATACGGCCCGTTGCCAATTTGATATCACGGCCCGGGGTTGAAAGATTGGTAAGCGTGAAACGCAGCGCATCAGTGCCGTATTTATCAATCATATCCAAGGGGTCAATCACGTTGCCCTTGGTCTTGGACATTTTTTGTCCCTTTTCATCGCGCACCAGCGCGTGAATATAGATTTTACGGAATGGCACATCCTTCATGAAATGGATGCCCATCATCATCATGCGGGCAACCCAGAAGAAGATAATGTCAAAGCCCGTGACCAATACATCGGTTGGGTAATAGCGGTTTAATTCTGGTGTTTTGTTTGGCCAACCAAGGGTTGAGAACGGCCACAGCGCTGATGAGAACCATGTATCGAGCACATCTTCATCGCGGTTTAGTTTGACGCCTGCGCCAGCCTGGCTTTGTGCCTCGGCTTCGGTTTCTGCGACGTAGACCTTGCCTGCTTCGTCATACCATGCGGGGATTTGATGACCCCACCAGAGCTGGCGTGAAATGCACCATGGCTGGATATTGCGCATCCATTCAAAATAGGTGTTTTCCCATTGTTTGGGCACAAATTCGGTCTTGCCTGTTTCAACCGCTTCTAGTGCTGGTTTGGCCAAGGTGGCCGCATCGCAATACCATTGCTCAGTCAAATACGGCTCAATCACCACGCCGGAGCGGTCACCATGCGGGACTTTGTGCAGATGGGGTTCAATTTTTTCGAGCAAACCAAGGGCTTCGATATCGGCCACAACTTTTTTGCGTGCTTCAAAACGTTCGAGGCCGCGATAAGCTTCGGGCACTTCGTTATTCAGGAAGCCGCGACGATCAAGGATACTAATCATCGGCAGGTTATGACGCTTGCCAACTTCAAAGTCGTTGAAATCATGCGCGGGGGTAATTTTTACTACGCCGCTGCCGGTTTCAGGGTCAGCGTAATCATCACCCACAATCGGGATAAGACGACCCACGAGAGGCAATTTCACAAACTTGCCAATCAATGATTTATAGCGATCATCATTGGGGTTCACGGCAACGGCTGTATCACCCAGCATGGTTTCAGGGCGCGTGGTTGCAACGATAATAAAGGTATCGGTGCCATCGACGGGATATTTGAAATGCCACAGATTGCCTTTGATTTCACGCGGCTCAACTTCCAAATCGGAAATAGCCGTTTGCAGTTTGGGGTCCCAGTTCACCAAACGGTTGTCTTTATAAATCAATTTTTGTTTGTACAGTTCAACAAAGACTTTGTTCACTGCCTTATTAAGTTCTTCATCCAATGTGAAGCGTTCACGCTTCCAGTCAGGTGATGCACCAAGGCGGCGAAGCTGGCGGGTGATGGTACCGCCGCTCTCTTCTTTCCATAACCAGACGCGCTTTAAAAATTCTTCACGACCTAAATCGGTACGACGTTTTTTTTCTTCGGCGCCGATTTTACGTTCCACCAACATCTGGGTTGCAATACCCGCATGGTCGGTACCGGGTTGCCAGAGGGTGTCTTTACCCTTCATGCGCTGATAGCGCACCAACACATCTTGCAAAGTGAAGGTCAGCGCGTGGCCCATATGCAGACTGCCCGTTACGTTGGGCGGCGGCATCATGATGGTATAGGCAGGTTTGCCAGAGGAAGGATCACAGGCAAACGCGCCGGATTGTTCCCAGCGGGCGTAGTGCTTGGCTTCTACTTCATTGGCGATGTAATTCTTTTCCATAATTTCGTCGTTCTCGCTTGTTTTTGTTGGGCTATTTCTAATCTATTTTATAAAAAAAGTAAAAATACTTTCGATAACCATCAATTATATTAGCCCCATATTATATGGCCTTTTTTAAGAGTTTAGGATGCCCGCACAAAAACGACCCACAACAGAACGACAAGTACGCGCTCTTTTAAAGCGCCGTTACCGCCTTAGCCAACAACAGATTGATGCCCTGCCCCATTTCGACGTAGTCAGCAATGTTGTTCAAGGCCAGATGATGCGCGTGACCGTGGATATGTTCGAGATGGTGTTAACACCGGAAGACCGTGATTGGCTTGAGCGACCAAAAACAATTGAAGAAGCCTTCGCAGGATTAACACCGCCACAAGAAATCAAACTGGATGATGCTGGGCGTGCATTATTTGATAACCAGGCCAAGTTAGCGACATTCGTATTGGCCGGATTATTGGCCGTGCATGACAATGGTAAAAGCCGCCAAGAAAAACGTATTCGCCAAGAACGCATCATGCATGCATACAAGAAAGTTTGCACAGTGCTGGTTCACTCGGTTTATTTACATAGAGCGCCAAAGACCCAGCTCAATAAAATGCTGGTTAGCTATTTTGCTTTATCGATGGACATGATTGAACGCATGCACTACCGCACCATTCAGATACTACAAGACAGCAAGCGGCCAAGCCGCAAAAAGCCACGCAGAGCCAAACCGCAGCCCAAGAACGACTAACCCAAATCGCGGGTGATTTTCTGGATTTCTTTTTGAACGATGCGTTCAACAATCGCTGGCAAGTTCTTATCCAGCCAGTCTTTCAAGATTGGACGCAACAATTCAGCCACCATGGACTCAAGCGTTTTATGGCCTGCGCCGATAGGCTGGCTGTTGATATTGATGCTGCCGCCGACAAGGCGCGAAAGATTGTTTAGCGCATTGGCTGATGCCTGAGCGGCGGTATCGGAAATAAGGCGGCTGGTATCGTGATGAATAGGTTCTGGCGGCGGCGCGGGAACCACAACAGCTTCTGGTTCACCGGCAATGTTTTGAACAGTGCCGTCTTCTTTGACTTCTTCTACTAAATCGAGAACCATGGGTTCGGTATCCATTGGAGCCAAGTCCAGCACAGGTGCAGCGGCTGGTTCTGGTGCAGGGTCAGCATTCGGGTCTGCCGGTGTTGGTTCAACCGTTGCACCATCCTCCGAAATAATTCGGCGAATTGAGGCAAGGATTTCCTCCATTGACGGTTCTTGGTTTTGTGTGTTGTCAGCCATGTGCTTTTTTAGTTAGTGGGCTTATCCGGGAAGAATCAAATAGCAGTCACTTAAGACATTAATCTAATGGCGGAAAGGGTTCAAAGAAAAGGATTTTATCTCGCCCTTGCGAATTTAACGCTGAATCGTTGCTTATCCCCATTTAGGGGGTAGCAGTGGGCGAAGCCTTGGTGACTTCAGGGACGGCGAAATCGGTGGCTTCATCGCTACCCAGACCAATCCAAGCATCTTTGACCTTTTCATAATGGATTGTTGGGTCATAGGGGGTGAGAGGCAGTTTTAGCTTTTCGGCGGTTAGTTCACCAATGGCGGCCTTTACGCTGAACAGGGCAACTGCTTTGTCACGCTGAGCCTGAATTAAATTCACCCGTGCCTGCAAGGCTTCAGCTTCGGCATTGAGGCGGTCAAGAATGGTACGCGTGCCCACTTTGGATTCTTCCTTCACGCCTTCGAAGGCAAGCTCGGCGGCTTGAACTTGTTTTTGACGCGAAAGAATTGTTGCCTGCGCCGTCTTTAGGCTTTCCCATGCGTTTACAGCCGTTTCACGTGCGTTATCAAGTGCGCTGTGAATTCCAACCCGGCGCTGGCTTGCGGTTTCCTTGGCAGCACGGGTGCGCGCATAATCTGCACCACTGCGATAAAGTGGCACAGTTAAACGCGCAGTGATGGCCGCAGTGTCAATTTTCCCATTTGTAGCGGCAGTTGAATCCCAATTGCGGTCAGCCGATGCTTCAAGATTAATCTCAGGAAGCAATGCACCTTCGGCAGTGTCGACATCATGCTGCGCGCTGTCGCTGGCAAATTTGGCATTAATAACCTTGGGGTTTTGTTCTTGCGCCTGTTTGATGGCGTCTTCCAAACTTTGCGGTATCGGGAAATTTAAATCAGGCGCAGCAAGTTCCGATGGCGGGTTGCCTATGACCTTTTCATAGGTAGCAATGCTGTTAGCCAATTGGCCTTCGGATTCAATGCGCGATGCAGTCGCGCCGGAATAACGTGAATCTGCCTGTGCCACATCGGTGCGCGTAGCCTCCCCCACTTTGAATCTATCGCGGGCAGCTTGTAATTCCTGACGAAGAACTTCCTCGTTCTTGCGGTTGATTTTTAAGGTGGCCTGATCACGCCAAACGTTGAAATAGCTGGTTGCCACACTTAGGAACAAGGATTGTTCGGCATCCATTAAATTGGCGCGTTCGGCTAGAACATTTTTTTCAGCCGAGCTAATGCCGGCATCGATACGGCCACCTTTATAAATTGGCTGGGTTAGCGAAAGGCCAAAGCCACGCGGAGTATTGTCACGCTGGGTTGAATTGACTTCGGTTGAGCTCTGGCTGATTTGTGAATTGAAGTCGAGCGATGGGCGCGCGCCGGATTTTGCCAATGGCACGCTTTCATCAACAGCGCGGAGTTTGGCTTGCGCCTGTTGTAGTGTCGGGTTGGTTTGATAAGCGCGAACCATCGCTGCCTGTAATGTTTCTGCATGAGCCGGAAAAGCCGCAAAAAGCATTAAAAGAGCGATGAGGTAACGCATATGATTAATACCGTGCAACGGAGTTATCGATTTTGACAGACCATGCATCAATGCCGCCTGCCAAGTTAGACGCTTTGGTAAACCCATTTTGACGAAGCCAGTTAACAGCCTTCATGCTGCGGCCACCATGATGGCAATGCACAATCAGCGGTACATCTTTTGTGACTTCGGAAATGCGCGATGGCAAAGCGCCAAGTGGAATAAGCTTGCTGCCATCGATGCGGGCGCGTGCATACTCGTCCTTTTCGCGTACATCCAGCAGCATGAAATTTTCACCTGCATCTATCATCGCCTTGAGCTGGGCTACATCAATTTCGAGCGGAGCTTGTGACATCGGATATCCTTAGAATACAAATTTAGGGCGCGTGACAAAGCCAGGCAACAAGGGCGCGGCGGCATCAAACAATGGCTGCTCGACAATCGCGCGGGATTGTTTGGTATATATGCGCGCCTCGCCGATTTTTCCATAGGTGTCGCCTTCAGGATAGACCACGCACACCAAGCGACCGCCATCGGCCAATTGGTTGATGATTTTTTCCGGTATCCATTGCGCAGCGCCCTGGATCATAATTGCATTATAAGGCGATGCAGGTGCATGGCCGTCTGAGAGACTGCCTTGCACGAGGCGGGTATTTTCAAGTTCGAAATCGACTTTGTTTTGTTGCAGTAAACGGGTGAGCGCAGGATCGCTTTCCAGTGCAATAATTTCACCAGCCAAATCATTTAATATGGCGCTGGAGTAACCAGTGGCAGGTCCAATGTCGAGCACGCGGTCGTTATCTTTGAGTTGCAATGCCATGATCATGCGCGCCAGCACCATGGGCGATAGCAGTTTACGGCCATAACCAACAGCCACATCAGCATCGGTATAAGCAAATGTTTTTTGATCTGCAGGCACGAAGGCTTCACGTGGCAAACGCCCCATAATATCGAGCAACTTGTCATCGATGACTTTGTTGGGACGCAGCTGGCTTTCAATCATGTTAAAGCGGGCAGTTGCAAAAAAATCTGGGGCGGGTTTGGTGGCTGCGTTTGTCATGAATATGGGTATGGATTGGGGTGTTAATTTAAGGATTCTTGGTTGCCCTGTCTTATAGCACTGCAAGAAAGCTGCTTAAAGTATGATTATGATTAAATTATGTGGACTTGACCTGCCCCCACCCTTTTCACTATGTTCGTGCCACTTAGTTAGGACTAACAAGGCGCGATGGCAGAATGGCTATGTAGGGGACTGCAAATCCCCGTATTCCGGTTCGATTCCGGATCGTGCCTCCATTTTCCTGAGATTCACCTCTCACATTATTGCCTAGCCAATGCCCAATGACGGCCCAGAGCATAACCTTGTTCCCAAAGCAGAAGAAAAGAAGCTTTTCTTTGTTCTATGCCTGACCAGCTTTATTATGGTTGTGGAAGTTGTGGGTGGTTATTTTGCCGGCTCACTTGCCTTGCTTGCCGATGCCGGCCATATGTTCACCGACGTGGCATCACTGCTTCTGTCATGGCTTGCCATGCGTCTTGGACGCAAAGCCCCCGATGATATGCGCACCTATGGCTATCAGCGCCTGAAAATTTTGGCGGCTTATACCAATGCTGTATTATTATTTTTCCTGTCAGCAATTATTGTAACCGAAGCATTTGACCGTTTATTCGGCGCGCACAAGCAAGCAATTGATAGCCAGTTAATGTTGATTGTCGCGGGCGTAGGCTTTGCCACCAATATCGCCAGCTATTTTATCCTTAATCACAAGGGGCATGGCTATACCGAAGATACAGCGCATGGCCATGATCATGCCGGGCATCATCACGGGCATGCGCATGCCGGGCACGATCATGGGCACGATTTGAACGTACAAAGTGCATTAATGCATGTGCTTAGCGACTTATTGGGCTCGGCCGCTGCCATTGGCGCAGCAATATTGATTATGTTCTTTGGATGGGATGCCGCTGATCCGATTTTGTCTATTTTTGTGAGCGTGCTGATTTTGGTGTATGCATGGAAACTCGCAAAACAGACGGTACACATTTTGATTGAAGGCGCACCCGATAGCAGCCTGCCAGATAAAATCAAACAGACCATTATGGAAAACATTAAAGGCGTGAAGGATGTGCACCACATTCATGTGTGGAGCCTGACCGAAAAGCAGCCTATCGCCACATTGGATGTCACCATTGATGATATGACCGATTATCACAATGTATTGTGTGCCATACGCAAGGTGCTGCTTGAGAAGCATAATCTGGATCATGTGACCATCCAGATTGAAAAAGGGCCGTGTTTTGACCTTTAAAAGCACGCATTAAGCTTTGGCCTATAATTAGTTTCATAAAAACCCCCTATACATTAATAGCTAGCCATAGGCATCGCTGCCGATGGATTGCTGATTTTTTATGACTTTTGAAACATCGGAACTTGCCATGCAGAATGTAAAGAAAACCGTCTTACAGGGAACGATTGTCAACTTTGGTACAACTCTTGGTAACAAAGGCAATGGTTTTGGTTTTATTGAGTGCGACGATAGAACAGTTGCCGATGCATTTTTTAATATGAACATGCTTGAGGAATGGAATTTCCCAATTCCAAGCAACGCAATCTTATTAAATGGTCTGCGGATTAAGTACACAGCAGAACAAACCCGTAACGGGTGGCGTGCAACATCTATGGAATTGGATGGAGAGCCGAATTATGTACTGCGTAGCCAATGGAAAGCCGCCGAATTCGAACTTGGAAAAGAAACGGATGCATCCGCTGAACCATCTGCAGAGCGTCCGCAGGACATAGATATTCATGGCCGCGTTAAATGGTATGACCCAGCAAAAGGGTTTGGTTTTATTATTTCCGATGATGGAGAGAAAGACACCCTTATCAATAAGTCATGCTTATTGCCCGACCAGACATTGGTAGAAGGTCAAGTCGTCAGGTTTTCGCGCAAGCGCAATGTATACCGCGACAAAGACAGAGGATGGGTTACCACTGGGCCGATAACGGTTATTGATGAAAGCGATGTTGGATTGAGCTATGGCATACTTAAGGAACTGCCGAATGCAGAAGTCTTTAAACAAGCTGATGTTGAGGTTGCCCGTTTCAATAGTCAGAAATTTGTTGCCTATGCCGTTGAACCAGGCCAAGACCCCGATGATGAAGCCAACCATATTTATTTAGACAAAGGCTTGCTTGCTACCTACCCTATTCCGAATATCGATGATGGGTTGGAACCAGGTGATTTGTTGCGTGGTATCGTTTTCTGGAAGAATCCGGAGACAGCTAAATTGCGCGCTTTGCCCAAAGCCTATGAGGTAAAGTTACAAAAATCGCAGGCAGAACGTCCGGCAGAGTTGCCTGGCACGCAAAAACCAACCCTTGGCAAAGACCGCGCACCGGGCGAAAACTAAGGCTAATAGACGTAATTATTTCAGGAAGACTGTTGTCAGCGTGGAGAGTCATGGGTAATCTTGAGGGGCATTAAACACCAGCCCCACAAGAGATCATGACTGACATCCTCGATATTCATGCCCGTGAAATTTTAGATAGCCGCGGCAACCCTACCCTTGAAGTTGACGTAACCCTTGAAAGTGGCGCAACCGGCCGCGCGGCTGTGCCATCTGGCGCATCAACCGGTGCGCATGAAGCTGTTGAATTACGTGATGGTGATAAAAAGCGCTATCTCGGCAAAGGTACGTTGCAAGCCGTTGAAAATGTAAACAGTGAAATCCGCGATGCTATTTGTGGCATGAGCGCGTTTGACCAAGTTGCCATTGATATGGCGATGATACATCTGGATGGTACTCCCAATAAATCACGTCTTGGTGCAAATGCAATTTTGGGTGTGAGCCTTGCGGTTTCTAAAGCAGCTGCGCAGCAAAGCAACTTGCCGCTTTATCGTTATGTGGGCGGCGCATTAGCCAGCGTGCTTCCTGTGCCGATGATGAACATCATCAATGGCGGCGCGCATGCGGATAACCCGATTGATATTCAAGAATTCATGATTATGCCGGTGGGTGCAGATTGTTTTGCCGATAGCCTGCGCATGGGGGCAGAAATTTTCCACGCATTGAAGAAGCTTTTGAAGGATGGCAAGCAAAACACCAATGTGGGCGATGAAGGCGGTTTTGCCCCCAACCTTGCCTCAGCTGATGAAGCATTGACCTTTATTATGAAAGCCATTGATGCGGCAGGATATAAACCCGGCGATGATGTCATGTTGGCATTGGATGCTGCATCAACCGAGTTCTTTAAGGACGGCGTCTATCACCTTGAAGGAGAAGGCAAAAAGCTTAAAGCGGCCGAGATGGTTTCGTATTATGAGACCCTGGTTTCAAAATATCCGATTGTATCAATTGAAGACGGTATGGCCGAAGATGACATGGATGGCTGGGCTTTGATGACCCAACGTTTGGGCAGCAAGGTGCAGTTGGTAGGCGATGATTTATTCGTGACCAACCCCGCACGTCTGTCTGATGGTATTTCCAACGGTTTGGCAAACGCCATATTGGTGAAGGTGAACCAGATTGGCACCCTGACCGAGACCTTGCAGGCCGTTGATATTGCCCATAAAGCATCTTACCGCGCTGTGATGTCACATCGTTCTGGCGAGACCGAAGATTCCACCATTGCCGATTTAGCAGTGGCCACCAATTGCGGACAGATTAAAACGGGTTCCCTATCCCGCTCGGATAGACTTGCCAAGTACAACCAGCTCCTGCGCATTGAAGAACAGCTAGGCGGAGCGGCACGTTTTGCTGGACGTGATGCCGTTTTAAGATAGGCCGTTTAATCAAATATTTATGATTATTAGCGTATTCATTATACTTGATTCTAAGCTTATTCTGACACGTTCAACACCTATCTAGCCTTATCATTAAAGCCTGACTTATGTCGTTTCACATGCCCATCACCAGCGATCGATTAAAGCACGTGCTGCTCATCACGATTTGCATGGGTATTGTTGCGTATTTTGTTGGGCACGGCATTTTAGGAGAACGAGGTTTCATCGCGCTATCGCAAATCGAATATCAAATTACGGATGCAAAAGCCGATTTGAAAAAAGTCCAGACTGAGCGCCAGAAACTGGAAGCGCGCACAAAACTGCTTCGTCCCGATGGATTGGATTTAGATATGTTGGATGAACGCGCACGCGCCACATTGGGTTACAGCAAACCCAACGACTACATTATTTTGTACGGCGACAAAAAATAATTATACGGATGGCTCGGATGGTTTGATGTCCGGCGCTGCAGCGGACGGGCGGATCATATCATTCATGATGCGAATAAAACCTTTCGTATCACTCTTCGTATGTTCTTTGAGTTTGGCAACAAATGATGGCATGCCTGCATCATTCAGAGCTTTGGTAACTGCGTCCGTTTGTTTGCCGATATCGCTACTTGCTAAATACACGGCGCAGTCTGGTGATGTGCGAAAAATATCCGGCACTACTGCTTCGCTGGTACCTTTGAACAGGGTGTGATCAAGGAACACCACGTCTAATGCAGTTGTGCGCGCGATATGCTGAGCCTCATCTTTGGTTGAGGCAAACTGCACCACTATATTACCCAGCTCATAAACCATTTGCTGGGTTTCATTGAATCCCAGGTCCTCCAACGCAATGCTATAAAGCTGCGTGAGCATGAATTCGTCTTCGACGATTAGAATTTGTTTTAGTCCGTTTTGCATTGGTTGAATGTGCAAAAATAGCCCTTTAATGAATAGGGGTTTATTATTTTCATGCACTGAATGGATTGGAAAAATTAGCCAAACACTAAATGGCTAATTTTTTTAAGGAAAATACCCCCCTCTATTTGTTGATATTCGTTGTTGCACCGCACGCCAAGTTATCCGGAAGCCGGACTGATTTGGCGTTAACCTTATGATTTTATTAGCCAAAGTGCTATATTATGCTTCACTTGATTTGCTTGAAAACACAACTCAAACACGCTAATTGAACGCGTAATACAGACCACTGGTTGAATCGTTAGTACATATAAAGTTTTCACAACCTCAGGAGATTACGGCATGGCTTCAAGAAAGCCCACCAGTCATCCAACGCAATACCCAAATGGCACTGCTACAGGCCACAATAAAGCCACCACTCCCCCCAGCGCAGACCCGACACCTTCTGAACTAAAGAAGATGTATCGTGACATGTTGCTTATCCGGCGGTTTGAGGAAAAGTCAGGCCAGCTTTACGGTATGGGCTTAATTGGCGGCTTCTGCCACTTATATATCGGGCAAGAAGCCGTGGTTGTCGGTATTCAATCCGTTCAAAAGAAGCAGGACACCGTTATCACTTCCTACCGTGACCATGGGCATATGATTGCCTGTGACATGGACCCCAAGGGCGTGATGGCAGAACTCACCGGACGTATTGGTGGCTATTCCCGTGGCAAGGGCGGCTCCATGCATATGTTCAGTGCCGAAAAGAAATTCTATGGCGGCCACGGTATTGTGGGCGCGCAGGTTCCCATTGGAACCGGTCTTGCCTTTGGTCACAAATACAAGGGTGATGGCGGCGTTAATATCGTCTATTTCGGCGATGGCGCAGTAAACCAAGGACAGGTTTATGAAAGTTTCAACATGGCGGCGTTATGGAAATTGCCGGTTGTGTATGTGATTGAAAATAACCGCTACTCCATGGGTACATCGCAAGCACGTGGTGCTGCTGGTGAACTTTACAAACGCGGTGAAGGTTATGGCATTCCTGGTCGTCAAATCGACGGGATGGATGTCTTGGCCGTGCGCAAGGCAGCGATTGAAGCTTTGGAATATGCGCGTTCAGGTAATGGCCCTATCATTCTGGAAATGATGACCTATCGTTACCGTGGCCATTCCATGTCTGACCCTGCGAAATACCGCGATAAGGAAGAAGTTGAAACCATGCGTTCGCAGCATGACCCGATTGAAACGCTCAAGGCGTTTATCGTGGAAAAGAAGGCCGCGAATGATGATGACTTTAAAGAAATTGAAAAAGAGGTGAAGCAGCTGGTGAATGAAGCCGCTGAATTTGCCCAAACATCTCCTGAGCCGGATCCATCCGAGCTTTGGACTGATGTGCTTGTTGACGCGTGACGAAACATATTAAGGAATAACAATGTCGATTGAAATTCTTATGCCTGCCCTTTCGCCCACGATGACGGAAGGAAAACTGTCTCGTTGGCTAAAAAAAGAAGGCGACGAAATTAAAGCCGGTATGGTTCTGGCTGAAATCGAAACCGACAAAGCAACCATGGAGGTTGAAGCCGTGGATGAAGGTAAGTTGATGAAAATCCTTATTCCGGAAGGAACCGAGGGTGTGCGCGTGAATACGCCGATTGCACAAATGGATAGCGAGGATGCGATGTCGGCCAAACCGATGTCAAAGCCCAATGGTCAGAAGAACGGCCAAACCAATGGCAAAAGCCATGAAGATGCACCATTTGTCGAGCCGACATGCCGCCCGCAAAGCGCAGCGCAGCCAAGCTTTACGCCTTCTGCGCAATATGTAGAAAAAGAATATACGTCCTTCATCAAGCAAACCGTGCGTGAAGCATTACGCGACGGCATGGCCGAAGAAATGCGCCGCGATGAAACTGTATTCATCATGGGTGAAGAAGTTGCGCAGTACCAAGGGGCCTATAAGGTAACCCAAGGCTTGTTGCAGGAATTCACCGAAAAGCGCGTGATTGATAGTCCGATTACCGAACATGGCTTTGCCGGTTTGGGCGTGGGCGCGGCATTTGCCGGATTGAAGCCGGTAATTGAATTCATGACCTTCAACTTCTCGTTGCAGGCGATGGATCATCTTTTGAACTCTGCTGCCAAGACACGTTATATGTCTGGTGGTCAGATGAGCTGTCCGATTGTATTCCGCGGCCCCAATGGCGCAGCGTCGCGCGTGGCTGCCCAGCATTCCCAATGCTTTGCGTCATGGTTTGCGCATATTCCCGGTATGAAAGTGGTTGCGCCATATAGCGCGGCAGATGCCAAGGGACTTATCAAAGCAGCTATCCGTGACCCGAACCCGGTTGTGGTTTTGGAAAATGAAATTCTGTATGGCCAAAGCTTTGACGTGCCAGATGATAAGGACTTCATTGTGCCCATCGGCAAGGCTTTAGTGATGCGCGAAGGTAGGGACGTTACCCTCACCGCCTTCTCGATTATGGTTGGCAAAGCATTGGAAGCTGCAGAGCTTCTGGCGCAAGAAGGTATTGATGCGGAAGTCATTAACTTGCGCACCATTCGTCCGCTTGATTTAGATACCATTGTGCAGTCGGTTGCAAAGACCAACCATATTGTATCGGTTGAAGAAGGCTGGCCAACAGCCGGTATGGGCAGCGAAATTGCCGCATTGATGATGGAACACGCATTTGACCATCTTGATGCGCCACTCGCCCGTGTATGCGCCAAAGATGTCCCACTGCCCTACGCTGCCAACCTTGAAAAGCTGGCATTGCCGCAGGTATCCGATATCGTCGATGCCGTTAAAAAAACGCTCAATAAATAAAAACGTTCAATAAGTAAGGTTTTCTATGCCCATTAAAATTCTGATGCCTGCTTTGTCGCCAACCATGACGGAAGGCAACCTGACCCGCTGGACCAAGAAAGAAGGCGATAAGGTAAAACCAGGTGAAGTGATTGCCGAAATCGAAACCGATAAAGCCACCATGGAAGTAGAAGCCGTGGATGAAGGCCGCATTGGAAAAATTGTGGTTGCCGGTGGCTCGCAGGGTGTGAAAGTGAATGACGTGATTGCCGTGTTATTGGAAGACGGCGAAAACGATATTCCAGCAGGTTTCCTTGGAGGCGCAGGCGCACCACCCAAAACAGCCAACACATCTAACCCATCACAGCCATCGGTTGCCGCGATGCCAACCGCCGCGGCACCTGCAGCAAGTCATGCACCCGCCGTACAAGGGGGTAGCCGCGTGATTGCATCACCGCTTGCCAAGCGTATTGCAGAACAAACCAATGTGGATTTGCGCCGCGTCACCGGCACAGGCCCCAATGGCCGTATTGTTCGCAGCGACGTTGAAAAAGCGGCCGCCAACAAGAACACCGCAAGCCCGGCATCCGCGCCAGCGACAGCACCACAAGGCGTCAATGCAATTGATTATGCCAATAAGCTTGGCCTTGCTTATGACCTCATTCCGAATTCGATGACGCGCAAGGTAATTGCAAAGCGCCTTACAGAATCCAAACAGACCGTTCCGCATTTCTACCTGACCGTCGATTGCCAGATTGACCGCCTATTGGAACTGCGCAAGCAGCTCAATGAAACTGTTGATAAGAGCAAAGTATCGGTGAACGACTTTATTATCCGTGCTGTGGCTGTAGCGATGCGCCAAGTACCAGCGGCCAATGCATCATGGTCTGAAGAAGGCATTTTGATGTATAAGGACGTGGACATTTCCATTGCCGTTGCAACGCCAAATGGTTTGATTACGCCGATTATCAAGAAGGCGGATCAAAAATCCATTCAGGCTATTTCAACCACCATGAAGGATTTGGCAGCGCGCGCCAAAGACAACAAACTGAAGCCAGAAGAATTCATGGGCGGCGGCTTCACCATTTCCAATTTGGGTATGTTTGGCATCAAAGATTTCTCTGCGATTATCAATCCGCCGCAAGCATGCATCTTGGCGGTTGGCGCTGGCGAACAACGCCCCATCGTTCGTGATGGCGAGCTGGCGGTTGCGACTGTTATGACTTGCACCCTATCGGTGGATCACCGCGTGGTGGATGGCGCTGTTGGCGCGGAATTCCTGTCGGCATTCAAGAAGCTGATCGAAGAGCCTATCCGGCTGTTTGTGTAATGGCCGGGGAGCCCCTTGAGGAGCGTATTGCCCGTATTGAAGCGCGCAATGCCAAGGTTGATGCCGATAAGGCATGGGAGACCAGCCACACCCGCCGCGGGTTTATTGCCCTGATTACCTATTTGGCCGCCGGATTCTCCCTATATTTACTTGGCTCAAATGCGCCATGGTTTTATGCCTTAATACCTGTGTTAGGATATATTCTGTCCACACTGACTATCCCCCTTTTGCGTGTTCTTTGGCAAAACCATGTTTACTAAAAAGATAACTAAGCCCTGGCTTGCGGCAGCAATCTTTTCATTGGCTGCTCCCTATGGTGCCTATGCCGATATTCATATTGCGATGGCTTTCCCGCTTTCGGGTGGTGAAGCTGTGCAAGGCGAGGAAATTCGCACCGGCGCGAATATGGCGGTTGAAAAAATTAATGCTGCTGGCGGGGTTCTTGGCCAAAAAATCATTCTCGATTATGTGGATGATGCGTGCAACGCCACACAAGCCACCAGCGTTGCCAATAAAATTATTTCAACCCCGCCTATTGCCGTGATTGGCCATTTGTGTTCCGCCGCCACGCTGGCTGCTGCGCCGATTTATAACGAAGTTAATTTGCCGCAAATTACATTTTCATCGAACACCCAGATCACCGAAAAAGGCTTTAAAAACCTGTTTCGTCTAATTGGGCGCGATGATAACCAGGCGCCAATGTTGGCGGGTTATGTCAGCAAAGACTTAAAGCCGACTGACAAGGTTGCAGTTATTGATGATAAGAGCAGTTGGGGCGCTGGGTTTGCCGACACGGTTACTGCAAGCCTAAAAGGCATTAGCAGCAAAGCTGTAAACGTTGCTATTCGCGATTCTGTGACTGTTGGCCAGAAAGATTTTTCGGCACTCATCACCAAACTCAAGCAAAACAACGTGACCCATGTCGTGCTTGGCCTGTTGCATATGGAGGCAGGTTTGTTAGTGCGTCAGGCACGCGAGCAAGGCTATAGCGGACAATTTTACGGCGGCGACCCCATCCAGACGCCGGAGTTCTGGAAAATTGCAGGGCCTGCTGCAGAGGGATTTGAACAAACCGGACCATTTGACCCGCAAAGCACCGATAAGGGCAAAGCAATTGTGGCCGGTATCAAAAAATCCAATCAGTCGATTGGTATATATACCTTCTATGCCTATGCCGGAATTGAAACGATTACGCAGGCCATTGCCAAGGCGGGCTCCACCAAAAGCGATGCTATTATCAGCGCATTGCATAAAGAAAGTTTTGACACTTTGCTCGGTAACATCACCTTCAATGACAAGGGTGATTTGACGAATTTCCAGTATCAATTGTTCATCTGGCATAACGGCCAGTATTCACTCGTAAAATAAAGAGGACTAAATGAGTAACGCGTTTGATGTTGTTGTAATTGGTGGTGGCCCCGGCGGATATGTGGCGGCAATACGCGCAGCGCAACTTAAGCTCAATGTTGCATTGGTAGAACGTGAACATTTAGGCGGTATTTGCTTGAATTGGGGCTGTATCCCGACCAAGGCGTTACTGCGCAGTTCGGAAGTTTACTCCCTCATCAAACACGCAGGTGATTACGGCATTCATGTAAAAGATGTCAGTTTTGATCTCGAAAAAATTGTACAACGTTCACGCGGTGTTGCCGGACAGCTTTCAGGCGGCGTGAAACATCTTCTCAAGAAAAATAAGGTCACCGTATTTGATGGCTTCGGCAAGTTGCTTGGTAAGGGCAAAATTGCCGTGGATGGCAAAGACAAGACCGAGATTTCTGCCAAGCACATCATCATCGCAACCGGCGCACGCGCACGGCAAATTCCCGGTATGGAAGCCGACGGCAAACTCATCTGGACCTATAAGGAAGCAATGGTACCCAGCATGATGCCAAAATCACTCCTAGTTGTTGGTTCCGGCGCAATTGGTATCGAATTCGCCAGCTTCTACCGTAGTCTTGGCGTGGACGTTACAGTGGTGGAGGTTATGGACCGTATTCTGCCCGTGGAGGACGAAGAAATCTCCGCCCTCGCCCGCAAGGCCTTTGAAAAGCAAGGCATGAAGATTATCACCAGCGCCAGCGTGAAGGCTTTGGATAAGGGTGCGAATAACGTTACCGCCACCATCGAAGTGGCAGGTAAGGCCGAAAAACACACCTTTGACCGCGTTATTATGGCGGTGGGCATTGTTGCCAATACGGAAAATCTTGGTCTTGAAAACACCAAGGTAAAAACCGAAAAAAGCCACATTAAAATTGATCAATACTGTATGACCGATGAACCGGGTGTTTACGCAATTGGTGACGTGGTGGGTGCTCCGTGGCTAGCCCATAAGGCCAGCCATGAAGGTGTTTTATGCGTTGAGAAGATTGCTGGCGTGAAGGGTGTTCATCCGCTGAATGTCCAGAACATCCCCGGTTGCACCTATTGCCACCCGCAAGTGGCCAGCGTGGGCATGACCGAAGCCAAAGCCAAAGCCGCAGGCCGCGAAGTACGCGTCGGGCGTTTCCCGTTCATTGGTAACGGTAAGGCCATTGCGCTGGGCGAACCCGAAGGGTTGGTAAAAACCGTGTTCGACGCCAAGACCGGCGAATTGCTGGGGGCGCATATGATTGGCGCAGAAGTCACTGAAATGATCCAAGGCTATGTCGTGGCACGTACGCTTGAGTCAACCGAAGCAGAGTTGATGCACACCGTATTCCCGCACCCAACCATTTCTGAAACCATGCACGAAGCCGTGCTGGCCGCGTATGGAAAGGCAATCCACATCTAAATGCTGCTGCGTGTTTTATTCGCATGTTTACTGATGTTAATTGCGCCAGTTGCCGAGGCAAAATTCACCACGCCTAAATATAATTTTACGTTGAAGCTAATGCCGGATGAGGAGCTACGTTCTGACCTCAACTGGATTAATTACCGAATGCAAAATGATTTTGGGCCCAAGCTGAGCAAGGAGTATTCCGAAAAACTTGCGGCACAAAAACCTCTAATGCATCCCGTAGACGTCGGCATGATGACCGACCAGCGTAAAGAAGCATATTACAAACAATGCGCAGAGGATTTGGTGAAAATCACCAAGCCCATGCGTGACCGTGAAATCATGTTTATCATTGACCAGTTCGAAGATGCGGATTTGGAGCGGGTAAAGAACTTCTTTGAGGCCTATCCAAAATTTGCCAATACATTGATGAATTACGACCATTACCGCACGTTAACCTATGAGGTACATGCGGTATTTACCCAAGACCACAAAAAACGCTGGGAAATAGCGGCAGATATTGCAGTTATGCTGCTGCAGACCAAGCCACTTTATATTGATTTTAATGATGAAAAGGTCGAAAATAGGTTCACGAATAATGTGGTGAATTATCTCACCAATAATTTTGATATGAAGCAATTGGCGACCATTAAAGAGTTCATGGGCTCCATGCTTGGTCAGAAGTATCTTGGGATTGTTTACCGCCTGTATAATGGTCGTTATCACGCCTTGCAGGAAATTTATAAAAAGAATTATCCGGTGTTCGCAGAACCCGAGCAGGAAAAGAAAAGTGGAAAAGAGTTTGAGTAATTCCGGCGCTTCCAATAACGATGTTGACGTTAAAGTCCGACATCCTGAAAAAGCACATCGCCCCGACAATCCCATTCAGCGCAAGCCAGACTGGATACGGGTAAAAGCCCCCAATTCCCCTGAATATCTGGAAACCAAGGAATTGATGCGCGGCCTTAAGCTCAATACCGTGTGCGAAGAAGCTGCCTGCCCCAATATTGGTGAATGTTGGAAGCAACGCCATGCGACCTTTATGATTATGGGCGCGACCTGTACCAGAGCCTGTGCGTTTTGCAATGTGGCAACGGGCAAGCCCAACGCCCTTGATAAGGACGAGCCGGATAATGTGGCAAAGGCCGTACAAAAACTTGGCCTACACCATGTGGTCATTACCTCAGTTGACCGTGATGATTTAGCAGATGGCGGCGCAGACCATTTTGCACAGGTGATTGGCGCCATTCGTGCGGCCATTCCCACCACCACCATTGAAATTTTAACGCCAGATTTTATGAAAAAGGACGGCGCAGTTGACCATGTGGCCAAGGCCAAGCCGGATGTGTTCAACCACAATCTTGAAACAGTGCCGCGCCTATACCCATCCATTCGTCCGGGTGCGCGTTATTTTACCTCGCTTGCGCTACTCAAACGCGTGAAGGAAGTTGACCCGTCCATTTTCACCAAATCCGGCCTGATGGTTGGTCTGGGTGAAACACGTGAGGAAGTTGCACAGGTCATGGATGATTTGCGTGCTGCGGATGTAGATTTCCTGACCATTGGCCAGTATTTGCAACCCACACCAAAACATGCCGCCGTTGACCGGTTTGTCACGCCGGAAGAATTTGAAAGCTATGCAACATTGGCACGCGGCAAAGGCTTCCATCTCGTATCATCATCTCCCCTCACCCGTTCGTCGCACCATGCGGGCGATGATTTCAAAAAACTTCGCGCGGCGCGTGAAGCATCATTGAAGCACGCTGCTGAATAAGTTCGAATGCCCCACCACCATCAAAAGCGCATTTTGCCCTATACGCCCAAGCAGATGTTTGATCTGGTGGCGGATGTTGCAAAATATCAGGAGTTTTTACCGTGGTGCGTGGGCACGCGCATTAACTGGCGCAAAGAACACACGTTCAATGCCGATGTGTTGATTGGGTATAAGGCGATACGGGAAACGTTTACCTCAACCGTTACCCTGACGCCCAATGAAGCCATTAGCGTGCATTATGAACGCGGGCCATTTTCAAAATTACAGAATTACTGGACGTTTGCAGAGCACCCGCAGGGTTGCGAAGTTGAATTCTTTATTGATTTTGAATTCCGCGCCAGCTTGCTTAACAGCATTATCAAAAGCTTCTTTGAAGAAGCAGTCAAACGCATGATTGATGCATTTGAAAAGCGTGCCAAAGCGATATATTGATTATAAAATCACCTACAAACTGCCAACCAGAAAACAGCCCGCAACAAAAGAATATGCTAGCGGTATAACCAATTCAAATATCAAAAAAGAATAATTTTGATACTGTCTTAAGAAAACCATATAGCATTCAAATTTCTCGCAACAAGACCTTAAATTTTCAATTTTAT
>JAYRWY010000009.1:0-10566 GCA_041917755.1 Alphaproteobacteria bacterium | reverse complement strand
ACTGGTTCTGGCGATGTACGAACTACTGGCGCTGCTGGTGCTGCCACTACTGGTTCTGGCGATGTACGAACTACTGGCGCTGCTGGTGCTGCCACTACTGGTTCTGGCGATGTACGAACTACTGGCGCTGCTGGTGCTGCTGGGGGGGCAACAACCTGTCCCCGAGCAGCTACTTGGCGCTCTCTTGCCTCACGCTCTATGCGTTCTCTGTCCTGACGTTCTGTGCGCTCTCTTGCCTCACGTTCTGTGCGCTCTCTTGCCTCACGCTCAGCTTCCGGAAGTTGGTTTCTAGTTTGAATTAATGATTGAACAGTACGTTCGGCAAAGCTGGAAGTGCCCTGCATGTTGTCGTATATTCTAGTAAATAGCTCTGCCTCTGTTGGTGAAACTTCGTAGCGCGTTTGAGCCCGTGCCATTACCTCACTTCCTCGAGGGTCAACACGCTCTGGGGTTCTGCCCAACACAGAATTGTAGGCACGTTCAATTCTATTCATAATATTTGTTGGGACGTTCCTAATAGATGGCGGCGACCAGCGAGGATCTAGCTCATTCACTAGCTCGAGCGGGATTGCGCCTTCACGTATATCCGGTATTCTAGGTCTGGGTTGGTCTGGCTCAGGCACGTCTAATCCATAAAATATAACTGGTTTGCGCCAAGCGCGAATTAGGGCTTTGATTTAATGGAATTAGTATAAGTACTTATGGCTAATGGTTATTTAACTTTAATTGCGTTTTCAAGATACTAACCATTAATTAAAGCAATTTATATCAATGACTTAAGCTACGTTCTTCATCTTCCAAAGTAGATTATTTATGTCGCCTGGCATATCCATTTCAGCTGGTAGATCCGGGTAATCGATGCGCTGACCATCGCGCATAAAGATCAAAAGTTGTTTTGCTTCGTCACGACTGGCCAAATTCTCACGGCGTACTTTCCCAACTGGGCTATCCAGACAAAAACGAAAACTATTCATCCATGATGGTGCCTGCGCATTTACCGTATCAATAATCTTGCACATGCGGTCATAGGAGATGCGATATGCCGCGGAGAAATAAATTGGCTCTGGGACATATACGGATAAAGTACGTGTATGATGCTGCTCAAGTTTTCTCATTAATTTCAGAAGCACATCGGCATGATCATTGACGCCGCGTAGCAATGGAAAATGATTGAACAGCCGAATACCTTTTGCATGCATACGATCCAGTAATCCGCTTACCTCACCGCAAATTTCATAAGGATGGATTGCATGTATGACCATGCGAACATTGTATTGTGCGAATAAATCCAGCTTATCATCATTCTTGAGCGCAGATGGTGAAAAGACCGGCACACGTGTGTGAATGCGGAAATCAGTGATTGAGCTGACCTTTGACAGACATTCAAAAATCGCCTGCAATTCGCTATATGATAGTGTCAGCGGATCGCCGCCGGATAAAATCACCTCATGAATGGCGGGATGTTTTTTGAGATGCGCCACAAGGATATCGCATTGCTGTTCAATACTTAGTCGTTGGGTACTTTTTTGTTCAGATAATACATCCTGTCTGAAGCAATACAGACAATGTGCAGCACATGTCGATGTAGGGGTAAACAACACGCGGTTTGGATATTTTTGAATAAAGATATCCTTGGCCTGAGCCACCATATTGCTTCGGTCATCTACCCAATCCGCAACCTCCCCTGGTGCGCGGACATGCAAACGTTCTTCACTTGGGTACATTGCAAGACTTAGCGGGCCACCGTGATGTCCAAGAGCAGCAACTTCTTCATCAATTTTTTTTTGATAAAACGGAGTTACTTTTATAGGTAACAGGCTTTGCGCCTTGGCAAGCTGCGCATAAGCCTCGTTGCGCTCGGCTTGCTTATCCTTGGCGCCAGAAATGGACATTACATACCAAACATTGTTTGGGTTGTATTGCTATTCTTGAGCGTTTGATATCGAGCCAGAGCCCATTGCGGGAAGAAAGCCCGATATCCATGATAGCGTAGATAAAACACTTTTGGAAATCCCACCGCGGTATAATAGGTTTCATCCCATAACCCTTGGGTGTTTTGCGTATCTAAAAGATACTTCATACCTTTTGTTACACTCTCGCTGTCGATTTCGCCAAACGCCATTAGGCCAAGCAGTGCCCAAGCAGTCTGTGCTGGGGTGCTAACGGGTCCCTCACCTTTGGGTTTGTCTGCCCAATAGCTTGCGCCATCTTCACCCCAACCGCCATCTTCGCGTTGTTTCGAAACAAGCCAGTTGATCGCACGGCGAACCATTAAATCGTTTTTGCCGATGCCAATTGCATTTAATGCATTAAGTACAGACCATGTTCCATAGATATAGTTTGTACCCCAACGACCAAACCAGCAGCCTTCTTTTTCCTGCTCGCTGCGCAGATAGGCAATGCTTGCGGCAACCGCAGGATGATCAATTTTATAACCAAGCTGTGCAAGCATCCCCAGACAACGTGCTGTAACATCTGCTGTTGGCGGGTCAAGCAAAGCGCCATGGTCAGCAAAGGGGATATGATTTAGATAGTGGTAGGTATTATCAGCATCAAATGCCCCCCATCCACCATTTTTGCTTTGTAAGCCCAGAACCCACTCCGTGCCGCGTTCAATCGCTTCACGGTATTTTTGGCTGTCTAATCTATCCAACGCCATCACAACAACTGCTGTGTCATCTAAATCCGGATAGTAAGCGTTATTGTACTGAAATGCCCAACCACCTGGACGAACGTTTGGACGCCATTCTGCCCAATCTCCCACTACGTCTAGTACCTGAAGTTTTTTTAGCCATTCTGCTGCACGGCCAACCGCTGCACGTGCGGTTGCGCTGCCATCTTCCAATAAGGCATGAGCAGTTAACGCGGTATCCCACACCGGAGAAAAACACGGCTGGCAATACGCGCTTTTTTCTTCTTCGATAACTAATTTATCGACTGACTTTTTTGCGATAACATAATCTGGATGCGATTTATCATACCCCAACGCGTCATACATCATGACCGCATTAGCCATAGCCGGATAAATTGCACCAAGACCATCCTCTCCGTTCAACCGTTCCTTTACAAAGGCCACGGCCTTATCAATGGCATGCTGGCGCAGACCTTTTGGCATGTATGGCTCAAAAAACCGCAAGATATCATCAATGACACGAAAGGTCGGATTGAGAATTGATTTTGTATCATTTGTATTCCAGTCCTTCACGGTTTCTGGCGGAGCTACAAACAATTCATCCAGACGGATGTTTCTTGGATTGCGGGCCTGAGGCTTCTTAGTCATTAAAACCAGCAACGGCACAATGACGGTACGGGACCAATACGCAACTTTACTTAAATGGAATGGAAACCAGCGCGGCAACACCATAATTTCAATTGGCATAACCGGAACAGCCGTCCATGGAACAACACCAAAGAGAGCCAATTGGATACGAGTAAACACATTGCTCTTCGCTGCGCCGCCATGTTTTAAAATAGCGTTGCGTGCGCGAACCATATGCGGTGCGTCTACACTGTCACCTACAGCTTTTAATGCAAAGTAAGCTTTGACACTGGCACTGATGTTAAAGTCGCCGGCATGAAATAATGCCCACCCATCATGTACATTTGATTGGTCAGCACGCAAGTACACAGCCATTTTTTCATTGAGAGGCTGGTCAATTTCATCAAGAAAATGCTGCAATAGAATATATTCAGCAGGAATAGTCGCATCAGCTTCCAGCGGGAAAGCCCAATGGCCATCTTGATGTTGTAATTTCAGTAACGCATTTCGGGCTTCTTCAATGCCCTTTGCAACATCGGATAGATTTACCCCTGCCGTTTGACCAGCATTTTTTTCTTTGCGTAATCCTTGCGTAAACATTGCATTCCTCACATTGAAAGACAGGGGAAAATAGCCAAAATCAAGCCATAAAGCTATATTTTTTTAGGTCATATCATTTCGTTATTTGGTAATAATATAGCCGTTATTGATGCTTCAAAACTTGTTCAAAAAAATTAACCTGCCATACTACAGCGATTATAGCGTTAACACCTACATTTGAAATGCCCCTGCCCCATGATGACCCATGACCATCTAATGCTGACGTTATCAATTGGCTTCTTGTTGCTACTATCCGCGCTATTGTCTGCTGCTGAAACCGCCTTCACGTCATGCTCTAAACCACGCATGCTAACGCTTGAGAATGAAGGTAGTCGTAGAGCCGCACTGGTCAACCGCATCATGAAACAGCCTGATCTTCTCATCGGCGCAATATTGGTTGGGTATAATGTCATCAACATCGTATCCTCCGCTCTGACAACTGCGGCGATGATTGAAGCCTTTGGTGAGGCCGGCCTTGCTTATGCTACGGCCATCATGTCTGTGATGATTGTATTGTTTGTTGAAATACTGCCCAAAACTGTTGCTATACGCAGGCCAGATGGCACCGCGCTTTTTCTGGCACCTTTAACGCAGCTATTGGTCTGGGTGTTGGTGCCAATAACCGTTGTATGCCGCAGCATCATTTTATTTATTCTGAAGCCATTCAATCTTCACAAGGACAATCAAGAAATTGAAGAAAACGCTGAACAGGAAATTCGTGGTGTTATTGATATGCACGCGGATATCTTAGGTGCCAGTCAGGCTACAGCCAGCATGCTTCATGCCGTGGTCGATTTAAAAGAAATGACCGTGGCCGATGTTATGACCCATCGCCGCGACATGACCAGCGTGGCGATAGGCCAACCCACCACCACCGTCATCAAGGCATTGCTGGATGCAAAGCACAGCCAGGTCCCCTTATGGGGAAAATCACCTGAAGATATTGTCGGCGTGATTGATGCTCGCCGACTGATCGCAGAATTAGCAGGCCGCGCCGGCATAACCCAAGGCATCGATATTACCAATATCGTTGCGCCGCCATGGTTTATTCCCAATACCACGGGGCTGCTAGACCAGCTAAATGCCTTTCGTCAGCGCGGAGTACGCATCGCCTTTGTGATTGATGAATACGGGGTATTACAAGGCATGTTAACCCTTGCCGATATTCTGGAAGAGATTGTTGGCCATTATGATAAAGGCCAGTTCAATGCCTTGGCCGTGCCCAAGCCACAGCCAGATGGCAGCATTATTTTGGATGGCCGCTTCCCAATACGTGAATTGAACCGCGAAATGGGATGGGAAATATCAGATGAAAATGCAACAACGATTGCAGGGTTTATTATCCACGTTGCTGAACGCATTCCGGAACCCGGCGAAACCATCTACCACGATCCTTTCGCATTCCAGATTTTGGCACGCAAGCAAAAGCAAATTTCCAAAGTGAGAATTCGTATACGAAAGCCAACTCAATAACTTTGATTTAAAGATAAGGACTATTTCATGCTGGGACTATTATGCGGTTTTGAAGCGGAAGCAGTAGTAGGCCGTAAAATTACACCTTATGTAGCCTGCAGTGGCGCCATTGAAGAGCTTGCATTTCAACGAACAGAAATGTTGGTCAAGCAAGGTGCAACGGCCTTGATCAGCTTTGGCGTAGCCGGAGGTCTTGACCCGAAATTAGACAGCAACGCAATTATTATTGCCAAAGAAGTTGCCGGAAATGACAACAAACGATGGGCATGCGATAACATTTTAATTGAGATGTTTAAAGCCGCAGCACCACATGGATTAGACGGCGCAGTCTATGGCAGCACCTATCTTGTACCCACACCTGCTGAAAAGAAAAAACTACATGCCGAAACCGGCTGCTCAATTGTAGATATGGAAAGCCATGTGGTTGCGCAAGTTGCCACCAAGCATAACCTGCCCTTTGCTGTTCTTCGCGGCGTTAGCGATAGCGTCAATGATGGCTTTCCGGATGCCGCACTAAAAGGCCTTAGCCCTGATGGCAGCACAAATATGGACGCAGTTTACAAGAGTATTTTGCGCAATCCATTCCAGATCCCCGCATTACTTAAGCTATTTAAGCATACGGGAATTGCACTAAAGCAACTGGATGCAGTGGCGATGAAGCTCTGATTACTCGGCTGCTTCTGAACGTGCGGATACAGCTGCATTCTTGGCTTTAGCTTCTTCTTCGATCTTCGCCATGCGGTTTTCAACGTGGCGGCTGAATACATATTCAGCAGGACGTTGGTTGGCGAGTGAAATTTCAGGAGCCATTTCACCTTCAGTCTTTGGACCATGCAATGCAGCTTGCAATGCCTTCAATGGGTTCTTAACAGAATCCATAACGGCCGTTGCTTCAAAGCCAGAGTGAACCATGCAATCTGCACATTTTTCATAATTGCCTGTGCCGTACCTATCCCACGCTGTGTCTTCCATCAATTCCTTGAAGGTCGCGGCATAGCCTTCGCCCAGCAAATAGCAAGGACGCTGCCAGCCGAATACGGTACGTGTTGGATTGCCCCATGGGGTGCAATGATATTCCTGATTGCCTGCAAGGAAATCCATGAACAAGCTGGATTGGCTAAAACGCCATTTTTGCTTGCCTTGCGATGCGCGTTCCTTGCCCATGCGGAATACACTGCGGAATAGTTCCTTGGTGTTTTTACGGTTCAAGAAATGCTCTTGATCTGGTGCACGCTCATACGCGTAGCCAGGTGAAATGGTCATTGCATTGACGCCCAGTGCCATCACTTCATCAAAGAAGTTTGCAATTTTTTCTGGCGCAATGTTGTTGAAGAACGTTGCGTTAATATTCACGCGGAAGTTCTTGTCTTGGGCAATTTTGATTGCAGCAACCGCTTTTTCATAAACGCCCGTTTGGCATACGCTGCGGTCATGTTCTTCCTTGCCACCATCCAAGTGGATAGACCAGTTAAAGCGCGGATGTGGCTTGAACTGATCAATTTTCTTTTCCAGCAACAATGCATTGGTGCAGAGCGTCACCCATTTACCTTGGGCAAGCAACCCTTCAACGATATCTTTGGCGTCCTTGTGCAACAAGGGCTCACCACCGGCCAATACCACAATCGGCGCGCCGCATTCTTTTGATGCATTCAAACATTCTTCAACTGACAGACGTTGATTTAAAATGGCATCCGGGTAATCGATTTTACCGCAACCAGCACATGCAAGGTTGCAACGGAACAATGGCTCCAGCATCAATACCAAGGGATAACGCGCGGTTTTCTTACCTTTGAAAAAGGCGCTGATATGCTGACCAAGAATATAAGAACCGACATCGATTTGTTGTTGTACGGGTACGGACATTAAAACCTCTAAAACGCTATTGGATGAATGGAGTAGTTATGCAGCACCTTGTGCAGAGCTGCGTGGTTCAACTTTGGTCAGGGACAATGGCAGACGGAATTTCACATTTTCCTTCACGCCATCAAGCAGCTCAACTTCAACCGGCTCAATCTTACGAATGGCTTCGATTAAATCTTGAACCAAATCTTCTGGTGCAGACGCACCGGCAGTGATACCCACCGCCTTCTTACCTTTCAACCATTCTGGGTTCAGCTTGGTTGCGTCTTCAATCAGGTAAGACGGGATGCCTTGTTCTTCTGCTAATTCACGAAGGCGGTTGGAATTTGATGAATTATGCGCACCAATCACCAGCACAACATCTGCATGCTTGGATAAATCACGCACGGCAGCCTGGCGGTTCTGCGTTGCATAGCAAATATCCTTGGTCGACGGGCCGATAATAGCAGGAAAGCGCTTTTGCAATGCTTCAATCACTTCACGGGTATCATCCACACTCAAGGTGGTTTGGGTGATGTATGCCAGTTTTTCTGGATCAGATACTTTTAACTCGGCCACATCTTCAACTTCAGAAATCAGATGAATCTTGCCCGGTACGCGGCCAAGGGTTCCTTCGATTTCAGGATGGCCTTCGTGACCAATCAAAATAATTTCCAAACCCATTTTGGTGTAACGCTGGCCTTCGGTATGAACCTTTGACACCAGCGGGCATGTCGCATCAATAATTTCGAGGCCACGGGTTTTCGCGTGATCTTCTACGGCTTCGGCAACACCATGTGCACTAAAGATGGTAATGGCACCTTGAGGAATTTCATCTGTTTCCTGAACGAAGATTGCGCCCTTTGCGCGAAGACGGTCAACCACATGGGGGTTGTGCACAATTTCATGGCGAACATACACCGGTGGACCAAAGCGCAACAGCGCCTCTTCTACAATTTCAATAGCACGTTCAACACCGGCACAAAAACCGCGTGGTTGAGCTAAAATAACTTTCATAGTTTCTCCGTGGGGCTATCCCCAATTAATCAGTACCAATTTGATACAGTATTTAGCAAAGTGGGTCAATTCACTAACATAAGTGATGGGTGCTACGCAAATGGTAGATACCGCCTGTTATTTCAATAGGCTATGTCAGGTTCTACCGCGTTTATTAGCAAATGCGCCGATAATCCGCCCGATGAGGGTTTCCTTTTTACGATAGCCGTCATGCATGACTATTAGCCCCATGGGGACGCCATAATAGTTCCGACATATCTCAACATTCATATATCCGGCGTTTTGAAAAATTGATTTCACCTGTTCGACAAAGGTCATACTGACATGAAATATGCCAACACTCCCCTCATGGCTGACGCGTAAAAAATCTTGTGTTAGTTGGCGGTAAAACCGCAATCCATCCTTGCCACCATCGAGGGAGGCCCTGGGATCATGCACTCTTACTTCTGGCACCAGTGTTTCAATTAGGTCTGTTGGCACAAAGGGCGGATTACACAGAATTATATCAAAGGTTTCCGGCACTTGGTCTATCCAGTTACTGACGCGAAATACCGCCCGCTCTCCTACCCCGCATGCATCGGCATTTTGCTGTGCTAACGCAACCGCCGCAGCCGCGATATCAACACCAACTCCCGTAGCATTTGGGATTTCATTCAAAGCTGACAATAACAAGCACCCTGTACCCGTACCTATATCAAGTATGCGCAGGTTTTTTCTTTGCAGTGACGGGTGTCTTTCCAACACAATATGAATGTGTTCAATCAATGTTTCAGTTTCAATACATGGCTCGAATACGCCATCGCCCGTGCCAATGCATAAATCGCGGAACATGGTACGGCCAAAAATACGGGCAATTGGGAGGCGCTGCTCACGCTTCACCACCGCCTGCTCGATCTGGGTAGAAGTTTCTGCTGTCAATATTTCGTCTAGACGCGTTTTCAAATCATCACGCGTGATTTGCAGAATGGAACTGATGATTATGGCGGCGTCAGCATCAGGACTATAGACCCCTGCAATTTCCAGTCGCCGTGATGCGTCCAACATTATGTCTCGCAGTGTTTTCATATTCAGTGCCTAGCATGTGAAGATTTAACAAAGACACAAAAAATCTCGTGAGCCCAAACCTCAGGCATAAAAAAAACCCGGTGGCCGAAGCCACCGGGGTATATAAAAGTTTTGCTTTTGGGATAGATAAATAAATAAGGAAACAAGTCCACCATTATCATCACCCAACAAGCCGGACCATGTCCTGTGGGTATACAATCAATTTTCAAAAAATACGGCGCAATAACGAAGCTGCTAACACTAACCTTACCTACCGTACGGGATGGTTTTGTAATGGAACCGGATCTAAAAATCAACAGAAAACTAATCAAAAAGTATAGAAAAAAGAACTATAAAGATTAATATAACGGCAAATTGCTGTTTTTATTAGATAAATATAGCGAATGCATGCGACAAGATAGCTTTAGGCAACCTTGTTGATTTTGATCATGCTGTCTTCCGCCTCGTCATCGACAAAGCGTTTCATAGACTTTAGGGCAAGATTGGCGCGATAGAAATTGAAGTGCTTCTGCTCTGCCCGCGCGATCTCTTCGCAAATCTTCATTGCCAAGGATGTGCCATAGCGTTTTTCGAGCGACTTAAAATCTGTATCCATGACCATCACCCTTACAATACTGGTTATTTGGTAGCTTTCTTAGCTTGTGCCCAGCTATCGAATCTGAACCGTTTATCGATTCTATCCACAAGCCAAGATATTGTTTTATATTTGTTCTTCAGATACTAGATATGGAGTTATCCACACCAAAACTTGACCACATCTTGTAACATTATGGTTAATATTTCATTAAATCTGAGAACAAATGGAGATGAAGAGAATCTCTCCCATCGCTCTGCCTCAGAATCGTTCATTTCATAGATTCTCTGGCTCGACTCTTGTTCTGCAGATTACCCAACAACTGACATGCATAAGCATTCAATCGATGGTTATTGCACGCATCTTACTTTTGAAAATCTTCAAGTGTTTTTCAGACGCAGTTTTTACTTTTTTTGTTTTCTTGAATCGGTCCACAAGAAACTAAAAAAAAATTCAAACTTGCGTCTGCCTTTTTTTGAACAAAATCAAAATGACCCCATCCTTAATCCTATGCTTTTCTGACTGCGTAACGGTGTGTTTAGCAGGTGACAGGGGGACTATGTTTGGTATGATGCGTTCCGTTCGACACAAGATGTGGTATGTTTTGAACTTATCCACAGTCATCTAGTACATGCCGGTGGATAAATTAATACCAAGGGAATTTAAGGCCAGGATGCAAACGAAAAACACCATCAAAACCCGCCAAGAAGGCTGTGTAGAAAGCTGGGGAATACACCTT
>JAYRWY010000008.1:0-45656 GCA_041917755.1 Alphaproteobacteria bacterium | reverse complement strand
TTTCTTATAGATGTTTTGAACCGACACGCCATCAAAAGGCGTCGAACCCTTATAGGACGGGAGGTTATAATGACCCCAGCTCGCGGTAGGGCCGTAAATCTCCCCCTTGTTCCAATTGCCAAAGGTGCGGAAGAAATCAATACGGCGGCCATCCCAATTGGTTCCAAAATATGAAACTTTTGCGCTGCCATTCATCAGTGCGGCTTTTACTTCGCTGTTATCATTCGATTGTTTAAGTGCAGTAGAAAAATAGGTACCAACATCTTCATGCCGGCCTATACCGTATAAAGCTTGGCGAATAAATTCAGCAAGGCTATCGGAGAGGGATGTATAACCATCAAAGGTGAATACATATTGCAGCAATTTTGGGTCACGGAAATACACCGTGCTGGGTTCATTCAAACACGCATAGGTTGGATAACCCGTTAGCTTCGCCTGAGTTCTTGAATTCACAATCAGGAAATCTGGCTTGGCGGCTTCGACCTGCGCATTATTAAAACAGGGAATAACCTCCACGCCGATACGTTCACCGGCGGTGCGGATAGCCTGCGCGGCTTGCTCCTCGGCACTGGTTGCGGTCCAAACGTTAAGAAAGGCTATGCGCATGGCAGGGGACAGGTTAGGGCTGGGGGCGAAAAGACTCAAGGAATGCAAGACAATGAAATCATTTAATTGCTTGTTTTACAATAGAAAATAAAGCATCCAGTTGACAATGCTGCGTTGCGCAATGTATGTAGACAGCCTCATTTATCGAGAGGTGCCACTTGAATCTCGCTACAACGACGCCCGCTTCGCAAGAAGTTCAAAAAGCAAAAAAGAATTGGTCATTGGATGATGTGCCCTGGGCGCAGTTCGATGCCAGCAAAGTATGCCCTGAAATTTTAAAAGTCATCAAGGCTGCTGCGCTCGTTGAATACAATGCGCATGACTATGCAACTTACCTCTCCAATATTTTTGCTGGTGATGAAGAATTCATCAAAGACATCAAGCAATGGGCCGCTGAAGAAGTGCAGCATGGCGAAGCCTTGGGTCGTTGGGCGGAAATGGCTGACCCGACATTTAATTTCCAGGCAAGCTTCAAACATTTCGTTGCTGGCTATCGTATCGATTTGAATGCGAAAGAGTCCATTCGTGGTTCACGCTCGGGTGAGCTGATTTCACGTTGCATCGTTGAAACCGGCACAAGTTCTTATTATACCGCGCTGGCTGATGCTGCGAATGAACCTGTATTGAAATACATCTGCCAAGCCATTGCTGGTGATGAATTGCGCCATTACAAGTTCTTCTATGTGCATATGAAGCGTTATCTGGAAGTTGAAAAACTCTCGCCTATGGAACGCCTTAAAATCGGCCTTTCCCGCATTAAAGAGTCAGAGGATGATGAGTTATCCTTTGCCTACTATTCCGCTAATTTCACCACCATGACCAAGAACCGTGCGGCCAATGATAATGGCGGCGTGGTCTATAACCGCAAACAGTTCACCGAAGAGTATACGGTGCGCGCCTATTCCAAATATCGCGCTTATCATATGGACCGTGTTGTTTCGATGGTGTTGAAGGCGTGCGGGATTGATACGCAAGGCATCGTGGCCAAGGCTGCTGCCAAATTGGCGTGGTACAGCCTCGCATCGCGCATCCGCAAGGCTAAAAAAGCCACCAAGCTCGCGGCTTAATTAAAAAACTTCACTTTTATTGGCGTGCAGTGCATTCTGTAGGGATTGCACAACTCATTACGCATTCCGATTAAAAAGAAAGTTTTTCATGTCTGAAGCCGCCCAAAAAGTAGAAGTGAATAATGCGCCCGTAACCGCCACACAACGCATGGCCAATTTAGTATCGTTGGCTAAACGCCGTGGGTTTGTATTTCCTGCTTCCGAAATTTATGGCGGCCTTAATGGCTTTTGGGATTTTGGCCCGCTAGGCATCGCGCTTAAAAACAACATCCGCGACACATGGTGGCGCGATATGGTGGAATGCCCACCCATCGGCCCGGATGGCAAACCGCTTTCCATCGTTGGGTTGGACAGCGCCATTATTCAAAACCCTAAAACATGGGTGGCATCGGGCCACGTGGCGGGCTTTGCCGATTTGATGACCGATTGCCGTGAAACCAAGTCACGCTACCGTGCAGACCATATTGTATGCATTGATGTGCAGTATCAAAAAGCAGGCCAGACCAAATCATTTGGCGGTTGGCTCAGCACGCTCGATGGCGATGAAGCCGAAGCCAATCTGCTAAAAAAAGCAAAGAAGATGGTTCAAAAAGCGGGCGGCGGTGACATCATACCATTCGACATTACAAAGGCTATTCCGTTTACATCGTTATCGGAAAGCCAACGCGCAAATGTCATCGGCCCAGATGCAGAAAACGCTGGCACGCTTACCGAGCCACGCAAATTTAATTTGATGTTTGAAACCTATACCGGTGTGTTTCAAAACGAAGATAGCAAGGCATATCTGCGCCCCGAAACCGCGCAAGGTATTTTCCTGAATTACAAAAACGTGCTGGATTCATCGCGCGTAAAAGTGCCGTTTGGTATTGCGCAAATCGGTAAAGCATTCCGTAATGAAGTTACCCCGCGTAATTTCATATTCAGAACACGTGAGTTCGAGCAGATGGAAATGGAATTCTTCTGCCCGCCGGATGATGCAAAGATGTGGTATGAATTCTGGGTCACCACACGTTTGAAGTGGTGGGAAGATCGCATTGGTTTATCCAAGACCAAGTTGCAGCGCCGCGAACATGACAGCGATGAATTAGCACATTATTCAACCGCCTGCGCTGACGTGGAATTCCAATATCCCTTCAGTGAGCCGAAGTTTGGCGAGCTGGAAGGCATTGCCCATCGCGGTAATTTCGATTTAACGCAGCATTCGCAACACTCCAAAACCAATCTGGAATATTTCGATCAGGAAAACGGTAACAAACGTTACCTGCCGCACGTGATTGAGCCCGCCAGCGGTCTAACCCGCGGCGTCTTGGCCGTATTGTGTGATGCCTATGAATATGATGCCAGCCGTGCATCGCCCGAATGGTTGCGCATCAAGCCAACCCTTGCCCCGATTAAGGCTGGTGTATTCCCGTTGGTGAATAAAGATGGTATGCCTGAAATGGCAGAAAAAATTTATCTGGAACTGCGCCAAAGCTTCACCTGCCAATATGATGCCAAGCAATCCATTGGTAAGCGCTATGCGCGTATGGATGAAGCGGGAACACCATTCTGCCTAACCGTGGATGGTGAAAGCCTGAAGGATGGTACGGTTACCGTTCGTCACCGTGATACTGCATCACAAGAACGCGTCAACGCCGGACAGCTCAAATCGTATCTGAACGAAAAACTGGCTTAGCTGATATCATAGAATTGTTTTGGATCGTAGGGGTAGGGCACAAAACGCGCCTTGATATTGCCTAGGCTGCCGCGTGCATGTGGCTTAATCGGTCTCTCTGCTAAATTGATGTAAGGCTGATGGTTGAGGTCATGCGCCAATACATATCCAATGACTGGAGGCACATGGCTTTGCAGCACCACGCCTTTGGGCGGTTCAATCAATCCGTTTTTGCATAAGGATAAATGCGCCGATACTTCATCTGTCAGCACGGCATCATTTTCAAGCCCGCCGGTATGCACCCGAATTTGCCGTTGGAATACGCAGCGGTCATGGGTGGTGAGGATATTGACCGTGCCCAGATATTTCAGCTCCTGTGGATGACCAGTTTGCAAGATGGGTAATTGGCCTGTTTCTTCTTGGGTTTCCTTGAGCATGTTAGCAAGGCCGTTCAGATGCGCTTCGTTCTTGCCCATCGCGATTAAATCATATTGGCCGCTGGCTTTACCTTCGGCGCGCTGTGATAATTTAAACGTGTTGGTCTCATCACATCGGGTAACAAGGCCTGAACTAACCTGCGGCAAACCCAAAAACCGTGCTAATCTGACATTACAAACTGGGGTGACATCGCGTATGGCATCCCATGGTTCATCAACCCATTCTGGAGACACGCGCAGCAACTCGTCGCTTGGTTTGATGGCTTCGCGTTCAATCAAAAATTTTGAAATTTGCTCAAGGGCATCGGTAACCTCTCCAGCATTACGTGCGCCATGTGCCACTACCATGCTGTTGTTACGGAAATGCACGATGTCGCTTAGCAATGGGTTAGTTGCACCCAAAAACAATGCGGCATTGGCAACATGAATAAACCCAAGGGTTTCATTGCCGGAAATATGCACGTGCAAATAGTCACTGGCCGTCTTGCCAAGTGTTTTGCGAAGGGTCTGTGCAAATGGCTGTAAAATCATCGGCTAAAGCTATGAAATCAAAATACTTTCGACAATCATAAATCGATTTGATTTTAAAAGAGCTTAATCCCCGCAGGCGGTTCTATGGGTTTATTGCTCTGGCTTGGTAAACGCGGGTTAAGCCATGACTGCACACCGTCTTGAAATACGATCCGTCCAAAGGGGGTGTCCCGTTCACCATGGCAGGCAAAATCCCAGATATTAGCCCATCCATGCTTGGTCATTACCTTGCGGATGCGGTCTTCAACCTCGTGATTATGTGTGCCAATATGAACACGGCGTACTTTTTGATTAAGGACATCTATGCCGTTTTCAATCACATCCGCTTCTGCGCCTTGTACATCCATATCAATTAAATCAACAAAAGATAAATCAGCCAGCACGTTTGAAAGCGGAACCATATCCACCTCAATCGCGGCCGCACCGCTGCTCAAATCCATAATCTTTTTGCCCATATAATTTCGGTCAGTCGCCCGCGCGAATTTCTGTATGTCATTTTGAACGATGGATTGCCCGTACCAATCCTGCGGCGTATGGATGCCGTTTTCATGCGGGTAGGAAACCCAAAATAGTATTTTATCATACTTACCGCCCACCGCGACTTCTTGCAGCTTGTATTCGGCAGGAGAGATATGGTTGTTCGCCATATGCTGATGCGCCCATTCGATGTGCTTTGGCTCTGCTTCAACCAAAACAGCCTTGCAGTTTTTTATATCCAAACTGCGCGCGGCCATAATGCCGCAGGCAGCCCAGCGGCCATAACCCGCGCCAAGCTCGACAATCGTGTAACTGTGAGCAGCCTCCGTTACAGATTGTAAGATATCGATCCATTCAAAGTATTCTTCGTCCTTTACTGGAAGATCTGTCTGTTCGTTCCGGTCATGAGATGGAAAATCCCAAACGATTGCAGATTTGTGAGTGACTGTACCAAGCCAGTCCACATTAAAGTCAGCCTTTACTGGCCCTGAATAGGGCTGAAACTCATCAAAAACCTCATGATGTAGTGCATTTGTTGATGAGTTGGACAGTTTTGGCTGGTTCATAAGGCAATCAATGCTAGATGGATGATCATAGACTTTTTCAGCATTCTATAAAAGGCTTCAACAAGCAAACAAGGAATGGTTATGCGTATCCGGTTGATTTGGCTGAGTTTGTCAAAAATGTGAATTTTTATAAGCGTTTCACCTGTGGAAAACTTCGGAAAGTGGTTGATTCTTGAGGGTGTTTTGTGTTCCCTTTGCACACGCATTTCTACTCCGTGTGATGCACCACCTAAGGGGATATTTTATGGCTAATAAATGGGTTTATAGCTTTGGTGATGGAAAGGCCGAAGGCCGCGCAGATATGAAAAACCTGTTGGGTGGAAAGGGCGCAAACTTGGCAGAAATGACCAATCTTGCACTGCCAGTGCCGCCGGGTTTCACGATTACCACCGAAGTCTGTGTCCATTATTACGCAAACGGTCGCAAATATCCCGCTGAACTGAAAGCACAGGTTGATGAATCCTTGGCGCTCATTGAAAAGCGCATGGGCAAAAAATTTGGTGATGCAAAAAATCCATTGCTGGTTTCCGTGCGTTCTGGCGCGCGTGCTTCCATGCCCGGCATGATGGATACGGTTTTAAATCTTGGTTTGAATGACATCACAGTACAGGGATTAAAGGCACAAAGCGGGGATGACCGTTTTGCCTATGATAGCTATCGCCGTTTTATCCAGATGTATTCGGGCGTTGTGCTCAATGTTGAATACCATCACTTTGAAGAAGTGATTGAAGAACAAAAATCCAAGCGCGGCGTAAAGCTGGATACCGAATTGTCGGCGCAAGATTGGCAAGAAGTCATTGAAGGTTACAAGAAAGTTGTGCTGGCACAAACCGGCAAACCATTCCCGCAAGACGCACAGGAACAAATTTGGGGCGCCATTGCTGCCGTGTTCAATTCATGGATGAACCAACGCGCCGTGACGTATCGCAAACTGCATAATATTCCAGCCGATTGGGGTACTGCGGTTAACGTCCAATCCATGGTGTTTGGTAATATGGGCCAAGATTGTGCAACGGGCGTTGCCTTTACCCGCAACCCATCCACGGGCGAAAAACTATTCTACGGTGAATACCTTGTGAATGCACAAGGCGAAGACGTGGTGGCTGGTATTCGCACACCACAAAGCATCACCATTCAAGGTAAGCAAGCCAGCGGTTCGGATTTGCCAGCCATGGAAGAAGTAATGCCGGCTGTATTCAAACAATTCATCGCAGTGTGCGAAAAATTGGAAAAGCACTACAAGGACATGCAGGACATCGAATTCACGGTTGAAAAAGGCGTGCTATTCATGTTGCAAACCCGTAATGCCAAGCGCACCGCAAAGGCCGCATTAAAAGTTGCGGTTGATTTAGTTGCCGAAGGCCTCATTGACCAGGCAACCGCCGTACAACGTGTGGAGCCATCATCCCTTGACCAGCTCTTGCACCCAACGCTTGACCCCAAGGTTAAACGTCAGGTTGTTGCCAAAGGCCTTCCAGCATCACCTGGTGCTGCATCCGGCCAAGTGGTATTCAGCGCGGATAAAGCTGAAGAATTAGCATCCAAGGGCGCAGCGGTTATTTTGTGCCGCATTGAAACCAGCCCAGAAGATATTCACGGCATGCATGCCGCAAAAGGCATTCTTACCAGCCGTGGCGGTATGACCAGCCACGCAGCAGTTGTTGCGCGCGGTATGGGTCGTGCCTGTGTAGCAGGTGCGGGTTCCGTTCACATTGATTATGCCAAGGAAATGATGACCATCGGCAAAACCGTAATTAAAGCCGGTGAAGTTGTTACCATTGATGGTTCAACAGGCGAATTAATGCTCGGCCAAGTGCCAACGGTTCAACCAGAATTGTCGGGCGACTTTGCAACTCTCATGGGTTGGGCTGATAAATATCGCCGTATGAAAGTGCGCACCAATGCTGAAACACCATTGGATACCCGCACGGCTCGTCAATTCGGCGCGGAAGGTATCGGTCTATGCCGCACAGAACACATGTTCTTTGATGCTGAACGCATCGTTGCTGTTCGTGAAATGATTATTGCAGATGACGAGGCAGGCCGCCGTGCCGCTTTGGCAAAGATTGAGCCGATGCAGAAAAAAGACTTCGTTGAAATCTTCACCATCATGGCTGGCTTACCTGTCACCATTCGTTTGCTTGATCCGCCATTGCATGAATTCTTGCCGAAATCTGATCAGGAAATGGAAGAAGTGGCAAAGGGTGCGGGCACCGATTTAGCCAAGATTAAGGTGCGTGCGCAGCAATTGCATGAATCCAACCCGATGCTAGGCCATCGTGGTTGCCGCCTTGGTATTACCTATCCTGAAATTTATGAAATGCAGGCGCGTGCTATTTTCGAAGCTGCTGCCGAAGTTCAAAAAGCAGGGCAGGCCGTATTCCCTGAAGTGATGCTACCGCTGATTTTCTCGAAAAAGGAATTTACCATCCTGAAGGAAGTAGTGGATGCTGAAGCAGAAAAAGCCGCTAAGAAATACGGTGTGAAGGTGAATTATCTGGTTGGCACCATGATTGAGCTGCCGCGTGCCGCCTTGATGGCAGGCCAAATCGCCGAAAGTGCCGAATTCTTCAGCTTTGGAACCAACGATTTGACACAAACCACCCTTGGTATCAGCCGCGATGATGCGGGCAACTTCCTGCCGGATTATTCACGTCTGGGCATTATGGAACGTGATCCGTTTGCTTCCCTTGATCAACAGGGCGTTGGCGAACTTATTCGTATTGCTGTGGAACGCGGTCGTCGCACCCGTGCCGGCCTCAAGCTTGGCATTTGTGGTGAACATGGCGGTGATCCCGACAGTATCGGTTTTTGTGAAAATGCGGGGCTTGATTACGTGTCATGCTCACCTTACCGCGTGCCCATTGCGCGTCTAGCTGCTGCACAGGCTGCTCTACGCCAACAGGCACTTGCCGCTAAAGCTGCCGAATAATCTAAGACCCGGCTGCTTTTGTGGCCGGGTTACTTCCATTGCTGCGCCGATCTTTGGTGCATGTATTTATGTTTTTGGTATCACGAAGGACCCCAGCCCATGACCACCACTGAGCTAAATCCTGAAGTTAATTCACAATTACCGCCCAACGCAGGACAGACGGTCAAACCAAAGCATAAGCCCATCACGCCGGTGATGATGTTATGGTTTCTCGGTTTTCTGGGTATTGCATCCACGGTATTTTCCGTGTGGGGGTTGTGGCGCATAACCGATTTATCGGTGCAATTTCAAAACAAGGATGACCGCGCATTGGTGTTGGCGGTAAATTTGAAAGAAGAAATCGCATCCTTCTCAATGCTTACCTATGACTTCCTGTTGCAGCAGGATTTTAACCGCATGTTGCTGAAGGAACGTCAATCCAACAAAACCCGCGAAGACATCACACAAAATCTTGGCAATCTGGCGATGCTCAGCACCTCGGGCACTGCTGGCACAGCGATTGAAGCCATTCGCTATAACATCATGCAATTTCTGGTGCTAACGGATAAAGCATTGGAAACAGCAGTAGAAGAAGGTAACGCCAACAAAGCGCGCAACATTCTACAAGATGAAGTAGACCCCGCGCTGCGTACAGCACAGGCATCGCTCAACAATCTTATTAATTCGCGCCAGAAATTTGGCGATGAACATTTCCAATTTGTGCGCCAACAGTCGGTGATGATTATTTTGTTGCTTGTGGGGCTTACTGCATTGGGCATGGCCATCATCCTTACCCTTCGCTCCACCATTCTGCACAAGTTCGTCGAGAAAATTAAAGTTCTGGAAACCGAAAAGGCCCAAGCCGTCGCCGCCAAAACCCCAAGCGCAGATGAAATCGCCGAAACCCGTAAACGTATCCTTGAGGCCCGCTCACTTGCCACGCTCGCACTTATCAACCGTTTGAACCGTTTGCATCAGGAAAGCGAAGAGCTAAAGAAAGACATGGAGGTTTTGCACCGCCACGTCGACAACACCATGCCGCAGCCGGTGCGCATGGATATCAGCCAGAAAGAACTGGAAGCCTTGGCGACACAGGGCGAACGCATTGCCATGTCGCTGGGCCGTATTTCTCACGTCAATGACCAAACCAAACAGTTTGTGGATTCAATTGGTGAGCTGATGCAGGGCATGCAGGGTCTGGCAACGGATGGCAACGTCGTTGCCCTTAACGTGACCATAGAGCTTGCCAAGTTACAGGCCCATTCCGGTATGATCGTATCAGATGACAAGAATGCCAAAATCTCCGAACAAATCCGCAGCCTTGCCACCACGGCAGCCGGCATTACCGGTAAAATGGCTATGGTGCTCAGCCAATTCCGCTACGCACAGCAGGATTTTGAAAAGCAATCAGTTGAATTACAGCAAATCAAGATGGGCAGCATGAACGCGTTGGAAACCATCAAGAACAGCTTGCATATCCAACAGCAACAAAATGTGCAGTTATTTGATGACCGCTCGGCTTTACTCAACCAACTCCCCGAATTAGTCGAAAAAGTTGCCGCGCTGGAAGAACAAATCACGCAAATTCAAGCCATGACCGAAGAAGAAATCGATGATCTGGCTGATTTGCCGATGGGCAAACAATTCAAGCTGATTTCCGGCGGCGCGGCTTAGTTCTTCTTCCCGCGCGTCTTTAGCAGCGAAATCATTACGCCGCTGGCAATCAACGTCAGGACTACCGTGAGACTGATTTCAGTTGGCATTTTGTAATGAAACAATTCTGCCGCACAAATTTTACCGCCAATGAAGATAAGGATGAAGGCAAGGGCCTTGGATAGATATTCAAAGCGGTGCACCATATCTTCAAGCAAGAAGAACAGTGAACGTAGCCCGATAATCGCGAAAATATTGCTGGTGTATACGATATAGGGGTCTTGGGTTACCGCGAAGACAGCCGGAACACTATCCACTGCAAATACCAAATCTGCAATTTCAACCATCACCAACGCCACGAATAATGGCGTGATAAAGGTGGCTTTTTTGGCAGGATTTTGCGGGTGGGGCAGGCGAACAAAGAAGCGTTCCTTGTGCAATTCCTCGCTGATGGGCAGATGGTTTTGCATCCACTTCAACAGCTTGCTTTCCTTCATGTCTTTATGTTCGTTTTCAACAAACAGCATTTTGAAGCCGGTGTAGAGCAAGAACACACCAAAAATAAGCAGCACCCAGCTAAATTGTGTAATCAATGCCGCGCCAAGGCCAATCATAATGCCGCGTAGCAGTAACACGCCGATAATACCCCACAGCAAAACGCGGTGACGGTATTGTTGCGGTATACCAAGCGTGGTGAAGATGAGGGAGATTACAAAAATATTATCAATGGATAAGCTCAGCTCCATTGCATAGCCGGTGAAAAATTCCATTCCGGCTTTCGGCCCTAAATCCGTCCAGGTGAACCAACCAAATGCCGCCGCGATGCTGATATACAAAACGGTATTGATAAGGCTTTGCTTTACCGTAGGTGCGGCTTTGGGTCTTTTGCTGAATGCACCAAGGTCATAGGCAAGAATGCTAAGTACTGTCAGCAGAAAGTTAAGCCACAGCCATACGGGATGCCCCATCCAATCAGCAGTCAGATAATCGGGGAGTAATGCGGTAAGGGTCGGATCCATGGGGAACTTTCAGAAAAGGCGTTTTTCTGAAGGTTAGCGGAAATGGTAGGTTACGCAAGGCTCGGAAAAACCAATAGATTCTAGTATTCACGCTCCAACGTGAAATCTACGACCGATAATAACGCCGATTTAATCGGATGTTCCGGGAAAAGCCCCAGCGCATCACGGGCAATTGCGCCATAATGGCGGGCGCGATCGGCGGCATCTTTCATGGCTTGGCTTTTTACTAACAAATCAATGGCCTTTTCCAAATCGCCGTCTTGTTGCTCTAAATCTTCCAATGTTCGGCGCCAGAAGAACCGTTCGGCCTCACCGCCACGGTTATAGGCAAGAATAACAGGCAGGGTAATCTTCCCTTCGCGGAAATCATCGCCAATGGATTTGCCAAGGCGTGCCTGTTCGGCTGAATAATCGAGCACATCATCAATAATCTGAAACGCCAGGCCAAGGTTAAGGCCAAAGGTGCGCAACGCTTCTTCTTCAGGGCCCGGGCGGTTTGAAACAACCGCGCCAATACGGCATGCGGCAGCAAACAACTCGGCTGTTTTGGCGCGAATAACTTCTAAATACGCCTGTTCACTGGTGCGTACGTCATTGCTGGTGGTTAGTTGTAAGACTTCGCCTTCCGCGATGATAGCTGACGCATTTGATAAAATACGCAATACATCCAATGACCCATCTTCGGTCATCAATTGAAACGCACGACTGAATAAAAAATCACCAACTAACACAGTTGGTTTATTGCCAAACAGGGTATTGGCGGCGGGTTCACCGCGACGAAGATTGCTATCATCCACCACATCATCATGAAGCAAGGTAGCGGTATGAATAAATTCCACACATGCAGCTAGTTTGCGGTGCCGCGTGCCGTCATATCCACACAGGCGTGATGCCGCAAGGGTAAGCACGGGACGAAGGCGTTTACCGCCAGCCGCAATCAAATGCCCGGCCAATTGCGGAATAAGTGCCACGGGAGACTGCATACGCTGCATAATCACTTCATTCACAGCCTGCAAATCATCCTGCACCAAGGCGGTGAGGTCGTTTAAGGCATCGCTGCGTGATTTGCGTTTACTGCTATCGAATGAGACGACGGTTGACATAGGCATGTGATCTATTATGTGAATGGTCTGAAGTGGCTGCTAACCTACCGTATAAGATGCAAAACGAAAACACAGAACTTAGTGAAGATAAGCTACTGGGCGGAAAAGTTATTATTTTCCAGCCTAAAAAGGGCTATCGCGTTGCCATGGATAGCTGCCTTTTGGCGGCTTCCGTCCCCGCCAAGGCAGGTGACAAGGTATTGGATTTAGGGGTGGGTACCGGCGCGGTGAGTTTGTGCATTCGTGCCCGCGTGCCCAAAACTCGTATTGTGGGCATTGATAAAAATACCGGCTATCTGGAACTCGCCAACAAATCGGTGACTAAGAATAACTGGCAATCCAGCATTGATTTGCATTTTGGTGATGTGTGTAAGCCGCCGCGAATACTGGAGCCAGCAAGCTTTGATTATGTGGTTGCCAACCCGCCTTATTTTGATGAAGACGCGTATTTCAAATCCCCAAGTGCCGGAAAGAGTGAGGCGCATGCCAATCATGGCTCAAAACTCGCGGATTGGGTGAAATGCGCAAAAGACTTTTTAAAGCCAGATGGGCAGTTTTTTGTGATATTCCCAAGCGATAGGGAAGAAACTTTGCTTAGTGCCTTAAAAGACCAATTCAACGATATACGGGTTTTGAGGGTGTATTCGAGTGATGAAACCACCCAAATCAGGGTGATTATGGCCGCAAAGAGTGTTCCATTGGCCGAAACCGTCGTGTTAGAGGCCGGAAAACTGCATATCAGGGATGAAAAGGGCGATTATACCCCTATTGCCCATGGAATATTGTGGGATGGAAACGCTCTTCCGCTAACCTAAATCAACGCGCTAAATAAAAATAAGCCTTTAGCCCGACAGACTGAGATGGGCGCATTTCAAATATCGGATGCTGCCCCATGCTAGCTGTAAAAGCTGTTACGCCGCGCTGGGCGCGCAATGTGTTATGAAGTTTTAATCCAACAGCTTCAATGATGGTTGAGATATCCGCTTCATGATAATAGCGATGTTGCAATGGCTCTGACGGCTTATAACCAATCATATCCATAAAACGCATGCGTTCATCACACAGAATTTTTGCCTGCAATCGCCACATATCGGACGTATTTTGAACTGTATCAAATGAAACGCAGATGAGTGTTGTGGGCGACGCAATTTTTTTGATGAACCGCATTAAATTGATGATGTCATCGCGGTCCATGAAATGGATGACCTGTGAGCAGGTGATAACGGCAAACTCGTCTTTTGCGAAATCAGCTGGTTCTAATTTCCTAATATCGGCTTGAATGAATTGAATGGATGGCTTGCCTTGGGTAGACAGGGCTGTGTTCGCATCAGCAATACTTTGCGATCTATCGGTTATATCAACGCCAATGCATTCAAATCCTGCCTGAGCGTATCGGGCAAGGCGTGAGCCGTGGGCGCATCCCAAATCCAGAATGCGCGGCGGTATAGATTGCTTTAGTCGGTCAAGGTGGGCAAATACCTGTTCATCAATGCCATCAGGCGCTTGTTTAGCCCATTCGTAGCCCAGCGGCGTGCTGCCATGGGTCATTTTATTGATGACGCCGGCGGCCACTAATTGCTCGCGGTAGTCTTCTTCTTGTTGATCATCCATGCCATAAAGCCCGTTATTGCCTGCATACCGTAATCTAAGCACATGAAAGTAATGAGCTTTTTATAGTATGTTCAGCCTGTTTCTTAAGGTTTGACAAGTCCCAATAAATCCTTATGTTTGCGCCATTCCCAGAGAATGTGGATAAGGCCTTTATCGGCTTTGTCACGGTTCCGAACATTACGTTCGGGGTGACCTATCGGGACAACATGCTTCGCATAAGCGGGGCGCATAAAAACAAGGACTTACGATGAGTAAACGCGAGACTGCAAAATTTAAAATCAATCGCCGCCATGGTTGCAACCACTGGGGTCGTGCAAAAAGCCCGCTGAACAAGCGTGACTACCGCCCAGGCCAACATGGCCAACGCCGCAATAAACTGTCTGACTTTGGTCAACAGTTGATGGCAAAACAAAAGCTCAAAGGCTATTACGGTAACATTGGCGAACGTCAGTTCCGCCGTTACTACTTTGAAGCTATTCGCCGTCGTGGTGACTCTTCTGAAAATCTGATTCAACTGCTTGAAAGCCGTTTGGATACCGTTGTCTACCGCATGAAGTTTGCGGCCAGCCCATTCGCTTCACGCCAGCTCATCAACCACGGCCACGTTAAAGTAAACGGCAAGCGGGTTAACATCGCCAGCTATTTGCTTAAGCAAGGCGACGTCATTGAATTGCGCGAAAAATCACGCCAAATGACTGTGGTATTGGAAGCAAGCCAAAGCCAAGAACGCGAAGTTCCTGAATTCATGTCCGTTGATCACAAGGACATGAAGGGTACCTTCACCCGCGTTCCATCCATGGGCGATGTACCATACCCAGTGCAAATGGAACCAGCGCTTGTTATCGAATTCTATTCACGATAATCGCGGTTATACAGATACGAAAAAGGCCCCAGAAATGGGGCCTTTTTTTATGCCTTATGCATGCCGATTATCTGGCATCTACCGGCTTGATTTTTTTATTGTGGCTTGCGTCATCGCATAGGCTGATTTCGGCAACCGGCACAAAAAGCAATTCGGCTTTCACTTCACCGGCATGTTGGAATTTTAAGGTAATGGGTTTGCGCGCGCCCGTTTTGATAGGTGTTTTCTTGATGTCGTTCAGTACCAAGTGAATGCCATCATTCTTGAACCTCACGCTTTTGCCTGCGCCGATGTCTACTTTTTCCAGTTTGGTGTCGCCGTCCATAATATCGATGCTGCCGGCAATGGGTGATGACGCGCCAATCAGTCGGTCATCCTCGGTTCCGTTATTGTTGATGGTAAGGAATGCCCACGACATCTTGCCGATTTTTTGTACCGCATAGGCATAGGGGTGATGCAGATTCAGTGTGCCTGCCTGATATTCGTGTGCTGAAAGATTGCCAGACAATAAAAACATTGTCGTTAGGGCTAGAATGAGTGTTCGCATCGGTGTTTCCTTGAGAAGCTGCGTTGTTGGATGTTCAGCATAGGAATATGGCCAAGACAATGCCACAAGCATTCACTAGGCACGAAGAAGCCTGTCATGCGGAAAGGGGGCCATGACCTGTCATTAGTATGGCTAAATCAGCTTAACCATAGCGATTTGCGTAGGCCTGTCATTTTTGTCACGGGGCGCAGAATTTTACGGCGGTGTTTTGGCCAATTCTGCATTTGTTCAAAACAGCACTGCCTGTGGATAAAAGCTGTTTTCCATCAATGGAATAGGCTAAAAATGCTCAAGCGTTACGCTTCTAAAAACTTCAATGTTTTCATATGGTTAATGCACGTTAGACATGTCATGAAAGTAAAAAATTAATTGTTATTTTCAAATATTAAATGATACTATTTGAATCACATTTGATGTAATTTTTACGGGCTGGCCTTTTGGCCGACCTATTTGAAGACTAGATATTCAAACAGGCATTGTGACGGGATAAACGAATGAAAAATATTGTTAAATCATCCATTTTAGCACTTATTGCGCTCCTGTCAGTCGCTTCAGGTCAGGCTTTTGCACAATCATGCAACCCATACGCGAAAGCTGATGCAACCGATGTGTTTGCATCATCTGCTAATGCAGTGGTTGCCATTGAATCCACCAATTCAGGTAGCGAATTATACGGCTCTGGCTTCTTTTGGGATACCCACGGCCACATCGTGACCAATGTTCACGTACTGGGTCAAAACACCACCGTTATCTTGGCTAATGGCCAACGCGTAACCCCGGAAGTGGTTGGCGTAGACAACAATTTTGATATCGCAATTCTGCGCGTTCCTACCAGCGGCGGTTTGATGGCCCATGGCAACAGCGGTGCATTGCGTGTAGGCGAACAGGTTTATGCAATTGGTAATCCATACGGCGTTGGCATCAGCCTTTCACGCGGTATTGTTTCCGGTTTGAACCGCAGCATCGAAACCACTGAACGCCGCAAACTCGGTAATCTTGTACAAACCGATGCGGCATTAAACCCAGGTAACTCTGGCGGCCCATTGATTGATCAACGTGGTTGCTTGATTGGTATGAACACTGCGATTTTATCACCTAGCAGCACATCATCCGGCGTTGGCTTTGCCATGACCGTTGAACAGCTTGCTAGCGTTGTTCCAAACATTATTGCCGGACGCTCTTCGGTTGCTGCACGTACTGCAGTTGGCGCACAGGTTGGCGCTCAACCAGCTGCACAGCCAGTAGGCGCACAGGGTTATCGCTCACTACGTGGCAACTACTCTGGGTTTTAATTTAGGCTTGTAAGGTTTTACTGAATTTCTTGTGACTCTAACCCGTCGTACCTCCAGGGTCACAATATTCTAGCCCTCGCTGACGAAAGTTAGCGGGGGCATTTTTTTATCTGTAGAAATTTCAAGAGCAATAAAAAACCCCGCCGAACTCGTTCGGCGGGGCATATCCCATGATTATTTTTATTTTTGGTCGTTTCTAAATTTTCTCGTCGTACTCCAGGATAAAAATCCGTCTAACTCACATTAACGAGCATAAGGTGAGTGTGCAAGACCAAGAATATTACGTGAGCCCGAGATAGGGTGAGCGGTGTAATATCCGATCGAGGTTGCAAAGATATGTCCGTTTGAAGATACCGGCATTGCACCTTGGCGTTGGCCAAGCAAGCTGGCGTGAACGGGAATGTCATATGAAATGGCGGCGCCATTCGTAATACCCTTGCTTACGGTGATTACGCCATAAGCATCTGGGTTGTTGATGTAATCGCCTCTGGTATCTGCAAAGGCTGCACCGCTAACTACGGTCATGGCTAATGTGGCAATGGCTAAAAACTTATTCATGGGATGAGACTCCTAAAGGGTTTGGTTCCTATAGGTTCACTATCCGCCAACATCCTTTCTGGTTGCTTAATTATCACGGTTAGCAAATGGTAAATTAACCATAAAATGCAAGCATTTACAGGGCATTACCGCACGTTATTCATGTGGCCATTAGCCATACATAAAATGCAAGACAACGTAATTTTCCATATCAGGCCAAGGCCTTAGGCCTGCCTGCCGGGTAGTCAGAGGAGTAAGAAGCCGGAATTAGGCTGCGCTTTCCTGGAAAGGCACACCCTTATCTTTGAATAGTTTTTTTAATTCACCTGTGGAAAACATTTCGCGGACAATATCGCAGCCGCCGATGAATTCACCCTTCACATATAATTGGGGCAGAGTGGGCCAATTGCTGAAATCCTTGATGCCTTGGCGCAGTTCCGCGTCTTCCAGAATGTTCACGCCCTTAAAGGTCACGTTCATATTCTTCAAAACCTGGCACACGGCGCTTGAAAAGCCGCACATGGGGAAATCCGGGGTGCCCTTCATATATAGGACCACGGCGTTATCGGTGATGTCTTTTGTAATACGATCATTGACGGACATAAGTTGCTCCTTTTAAGCGGGGATAGATGTATAGAGGGCTAGGGCATGTAATTCACCACCCATTTTGCCTTTCAGGGCGGCGTAGACCATTTGGTGCTGCTGCACGCGAGATTTACCGATGAAAGATGCGCTTTCGACATAAGCGGCGTAATGGTCACCATCACCACGCAAATCCTCAATGCGTACTTTCGCGCCCGGGATACCTTCGCGGATAAGTGCCTCAACTGCTTTTGCTTCCATAGCCATAATCTGAATTCCTTTATTTACCCCATGACTTGGTATCGAAGGGGTCAGATGCATATATAGCCTTTATTGGCTTTCCATCAAGATACAAGCCGTGAAATTTGAATACATCGCCAGAAAGGGAGGCTTCAATCTCCAAACGCTGGGGTTCCTTACGCAATACCGTGTCCAACTCGCCGCCCAGGCTTTCTTCAATATAGATACGGGCAGGATCCGTCAGGGCTCTTATGTGCTTGGGGTTATTACCATCTATCACGGCTATGCAAGTGCGTTGCTTGGCTTCTGCGCAGCTGATATAGGAAATCGAATTCTGATAGCCAGCTTTCTCGGTAGATGCGGATGGGCCGATACATGCGCATTGCCCCTTGGTATTGGTAAGAATATCCCCGTGGATACGCAAATTCATGTAATGCCCATAAAGGATATCGCGCGGGTCAAATCCTTGTACGGGTAATGTAAAGCGCGGCGCGGATCCTTCAATCACGCCTTGGCCAATCATGGCAGCAAAGGCAATAAAGGGCAGGGCAAGGAATGCCAATAGCTGCTTATTATGCTTTTGCATGTTGGCCTCCCAGTACTTTTTGAAGTTTGCGTGCAGCAAAACCAAGTGACAGGAAGATAACCCCGCCAATAATCAAGCCAACGCCCGTGGTCGCCAGTGTACCAAATACTTCAAGATAGACGATAAATAACCGGATGCTGATGACCCAAATCACCAAATCCAGATGTTTCTTTTCGCCAGCCAGATAGGCGGCATAACCAATGGCCATCCAGTAGGCGATAAAACATAGCGCACCAATAAACGGAATGGATGGATGAACAAAGGATACCGGGAGTAATAATGCACCAATCGTGGCAAGGAAGAACCATGCGGCTGGACGTACATCCCACACGCCTTTTTTGGTGGCACTCAGGATAATAACCAGCACATAAGCGGTAATGGTGGTGAATAGCGACGGCGCATATGCCCAAAAATCATCATACATTTTTTGATTGAAATCGGTGCGCCACATAATCTGCATCACGCTGCCGCCCAATAATATGCCAATGGTACTCAGCTTGCGTAGCGGTGTGGTGAATAACGGAAAGCGCTGGTCAATGCTGCGTACATGACCCAACACAAAATAGATTGATGATACTGCCGCGCTGACCATCGCGGCCTGCGGATGCGGTAACATGCTTTCACCTGACAGCCATTGCTGCAGCAAAAAGCATTTCACAATCACGCCAATAATCCATGCATAGGCCACAAAAGGCGTGCTTGCCTGCGTTACCAATAAAGGTGTTGAAACCACTATCCATGTCAGCACCGCAAAGAACGGATGTCCCTGCAGCTGGAATACTTGCCCAATGAGTGCAATGAAGCTGAGGTTAGTGCCGAAGATAAGCAGAAGGAAAATATCCTTCTCCCAGCCTTTTTTATCCCGTTGCAGGTAAAGCCCGATCGCAAGGCCAAGGCTTAGGATAGTATGGGCAAACAGTTTTACCGCATCGGGGATGCTGTTCCAATTGGCGCCGATAATCGCCAACAGGCCAAGCACCAATGAAAAACTGCCCAGCATGATAATGAGGCGTGAAAACGAACCATCCTTTTGTGTGGCAGCTTCAAATTCTGCGATGCGGCTTGCTTGCTCGGCGCTGAGCAATCCGTGTTGTTGCCATGTTGCAAGTTGTTTGGTCGTTTTATTGCCCATTCAAACCTACTCCATTAATGCAGGCAGTGTACCTTCATGTGCTTTGCGCAGAGCTGCCAGTGATGCAATTGGCTTATCATCCAGCTTGATATCTTGGCTGCCCATAAAGCCAAGGAATTCAAGTTCCACACCAGCCTTTTGTGCAGCATCAAATACAGTCTTTTCATTATATTGATGGGCGCGGATGGTGATGACGTAACGGCCTTGATCCTCGCCAAACCAATAGGCGGGGGTGTTATCCGCTTGCTCCAGCGCAATGCCCACATTGGATGCAAGGCAGATTTCAGCCAAAGCAACCAACAAGCCACCATCAGCCACATCGTGGCAGCATGGAACGGTGCCAGCATTAATGAGGCCGCGCACGAAATCGCCATTCTTCTTTTCTGCGCTTAAATCAACGGTTGGGGCGCTGCCCATTTCCTTGCCGTGAAGTTCACGCAAATAAATGGATTGGCCAATATGGCCCTTGGTTTGACCAACCAACAGGACTACATCGCCTTCACGTGCGGCATTGATGCGGGCGATTTTGGATACATCTTCCACAATACCCACGCCGCCGATAACGGGGGTCGGTAAAATACCTTCGCCCTTTGTTTCGTTATAAAGTGATACGTTGCCCGAGATAACCGGATAGGTCAGGGCATTACACGCTGCCGCAATACCTTCAATACATCCGGCAAACTGACCCATGATGCGTGGTTTTTCGGGGTTACCAAAATTCATGTTATCGGTAATCGCCAATGGCTTTGCACCGACAGCCGTCAGGTTGCGCCATGTTTCAGCAACTGCTTGCTTACCGCCTTCTACAGGGTCGGCAAAGCAATAACGCGGCGTGCAATCCACCGTCATCGCCAAACCACGGTTGCTACCATGCAAACGCACAACGCCTGCATCGCCGCCCATGGCCACGGTATTCGCGCCAACTTGGCAATCATATTGTTCATAGACCCAGCGGCGTGAACATAAATCCGGGCTGGCCAATAATGTTTCCAAAGCTTGGCCGAGCGACATATTGGCGGGCAACGGGAATTTCGCGGCATCAACATCTGCCTGCTTGGGCGTTGGTTCCCATGGGCGGTTATATTGCGGGGCATTTTCAACCAGCGGTTCAACCACAATGTCGGCTTCCACAACGCCCTTATGTTTAACGACCAAACGACCGGTATCCGTTAGGTGGCCAATCACCACGCAATCCAAATCCCATTTTTTGAAAATGGCTTCGGCTTGTTTTTCGCGGCCGGGCTTCAAAATCATCAGCATGCGTTCCTGAGATTCCGAAATCATCATCTCATACGCATTCATGCCGGTTTCGCGTTGCGGAACATCATCAAGGATAAGTTCCATGCCAAGGCCACCCTTGCTGGCCATTTCAACGGATGAGGAGGTAAGACCCGCCGCGCCCATATCCTGAATAGCGACAATTGCATCGGTTGCCATCAATTCAAGGCAAGCTTCCAGCAAAAGTTTTTCGGTGAACGGGTCGCCAACCTGCACGGTCGGGCGTTGGCTTTCGGCGTTATCATTGAATTCGGCAGAGGACATACTCGCGCCTTTAATACCGTCACGGCCAGTCTTTGAACCCACATAGCAAACGGGATTGCCTACGCCAGCAGCTTTTGCATAAAAGATTTTATCCTGATGTGCCACGCCAACAGTCATCGCGTTCACAAGGCAATTACCATTATAGCTGGGGTGAAAATTGACCTCACCCGCAACGGTTGGAATGCCCATGCAGTTACCATAACCGCCAATGCCGGCAACCGTACCGCCCAATAACTGTTTGGTTTTCGCATTTTTGATATCGCCGTAACGCAGCGCGTTCAGGTTCGCAATCGGGCGCGCACCCATGGTAAACACGTCGCGCAAAATGCCGCCCACGCCCGTAGCCGCACCTTGGTAGGGTTCAATGAATGATGGATGGTTATGACTTTCGATTTTGAAAATCGCGGCCAGCTTTTCACCATTGGGGCCAAGACCAATATCAATAACGCCTGCGTTTTCGCCGGGGCCACAAATAACGATATCACCTTTGGTGGGAAGTTTTTTCAGCCATACTTTAGATGATTTATACGAACAATGTTCCGACCACATGGCGGAGAAAATGCCCAACTCGCAAAGGGTTGGATTGCGACCAAGGGTTTTCACCATCAATGCAACTTCATCGGGCTTCATTCCGTGTTCGGCGGCGGTTTTTTGCAAATCAAAAGATTGGGGCATTTGTTTTTCTGCTAAATTCGTTTTCATGACAGGCTTTCTACAATGGATTTAAATATGCCGGTGCCATCTTCACTGCCCAGCAATGCGTCATTGGCGCGTTCGGGGTGGGGCATCAGGCCAAGAATGGTACGTTCCTTGTTAAAAATTCCGGCGATGTTTTCTAATGAACCATTGGGGTTGGCTTCGTAACGCAGCGCAACTTGTCCGTTATCGTTCAGTTTTTTAAGCGTATCCGCATCAGCAAAATAATTGCCATCACCATGCGCTACAGGAATGCGCAGGGTTTCACCTTTTTTATAGGCCTTGGTAAATGGGCTATCGTTATTTTCAACTTTGAGTGCAACAGTCTTGCAAATAAATTTTAGTGATTGATTGCGAAGCAATACACCAGGCAACAATTGCGTTTCGCATAAAATCTGGAAGCCATTGCATATACCAAGCACGCGTACGCCTTTTTTGGCCGCGGCAATCACTTCACCCATAATGGGGGAGTGCGCAGCCATTGCGCCGGTGCGCAGATAATCGCCATAGGAAAAACCGCCCGGAACGACAATTACATCCGACTTGGGAAGTGCACTATCGCCGTGCCAAACCATGGTTGGCTTTTTGCCAGATGCCTTTTCAAATGCTACCGCCACATCGCGGTCGCAGTTCGAACCGGGAAACACAATTACTGAAACCTGCATACATATATCCTTGGGGAAAAAGTTAGCCGTAAATTAGACGCTTTTTATGGCCTTGTCACCCTTTGGGAGAGGCCTGATTTGCGTTATTTTCTGGGCTATTTTGCGATGAAATCCAGCATTAAAATCGCCTCGTCGTTAAAGGCGCTGTTTTCCCCGCCACCCAGCATAAAATCACTGCGCTTGATGGTGGCATGAATGGATAGGCCAAGTGTCTCGGCCCCATCATCGTAAAGATCTGTTGTTTTCGAAGTGCGGCCAAATTTGTTAAGTGTTGCCTCAAAGCTTACATCCTTGCGGATGTTATGAATAATCAACTGGCCCTTAATTACTGCTTTGCCGTTTTCGAATTTAACAGGGTCGCTTTGGGCAAAACCAATTTCATCTTCTTTATCTACCGTTAGCGGGCGGCGTTCATTCCATTCCTGCGCAAAGCGGGGGGATGATGTTACAAAACTCCGCATCAGTAGAGCAAATTTCAAGCTATCGAGTGTTTTGGTCTGGCCATCAAAGTGCATGCGCGCAAGGCCATTGGTAAATAGGCTGTAGGTGCGCGCGAAGCTGCTTTCTTCGCAAATGACCATTGCACTAACTTGGCCAGCGGGTGCGAAAAACACTTTTGACTCAGCAAAGGAAGGATGCGGCAGGCACAACAAAGTTGCGAATAATAATCCGGCAATAGCCTGCAAGCGGATGGTCATATCAAAGCCATTCGGTTGAATGAAATGGAATTACTGCCAGTGTCCCGGAACATAGGTCCAACCATAGGTGCGTTGTAACCACATATCTTGTTTCCAATCCGCGCTGAATGCAGGCTTGCGTAGCCAATAGCCGCCAACCCAGTTAAAGCCCTGGCCATCCAGATAAACCCAATGGCCATTACGCCATACATATTCATCGGCAATCGGGCCAGGAGGCGCACCCTTGGTTTCATAGCGTGGCGGCGGCGGTGCATCGGGCGCCATTTGAATGAACGGGAAGCTTTCGTACTTAGCCTTTTCTACCTCATCAACGGGGTTGGCATTGCTGGAGGCAAACAATTCATCCAGATCAGCGCAGCCCTGCAAGGTGAGCAATAGACCAACAGCCAGTAAAAACTTTTTCATGCGATACCCGTTGAGATTATTTCTAGGTAGGACTTAGTCTTGGAAACTTAATCTTGAAACGTAATGCGGTAGTTTTCAATCACTTGGTTGGTGAGCAGCTTTTCAGCCATTTGTTTCAAGCTGGCCATAGCAGTGTCTTTGTTGGTTTCATTCAATTCGATTTCAATCAGCTTGCCTTGGCGGACTTCCTGAACCTGATTAAAGCCAAGGTGATGCAGCGCCTGATTAATCGCCTTACCTTGTGGATCAAGAACACCGTTTTTTAGAACAACATCAACACGCGCTTTCATAATACTACTCACTTCTGGTTATTTAACAAATGGACTAACGTTTTCGGATTCACTGCCGCTCTCGCTCGATTTTTCTGGAAGAATACCCAAACGGCGCGCGACTTCCTGATAGGCTTCTTCGACCTTGCCTAAATCACGGCGGAAGCGGTCTTTATCAAGCTTTTCATTGGTCTTTACATCCCATAGGCGGCAATTATCCGGGCTGATTTCATCGGCCAACACAATGCGCATTTCATCGCCTTCAAACAGGCGGCCAAATTCAAGCTTGAAATCAACAAGCTTTAATCCAATGCCATAGAACAGGCCGGATAAATAATCATTGCAACGAATGGATAAGGTTACAATTTCTTCCAGCTCTTGCGGGGATGCCCAACCGAATGCGGTAATGTGTTCGTCCGAAATCATCGGATCGCCCAGCGCGTCATTCTTATAATAGAATTCCACAATAGAGCGGGGGAGCTGTGTTCCTTCTTCAATGCCGAACCGTTTGGCCAATGAACCAGCAGCCACATTACGAATAACGACTTCAATGGGAATGATTTCGACCTGCTTGACCAACTGCTCACGCATATTGATGCGTTTGATAAAATGGGTCGGAACACCAATTTCACCAAGCTTGGTCATCAGGTATTCAGTAATACGGTTATTGATAACGCCCTTACCTTCGATGGTGCCTTTTTTTAAATTATTAAATGCTGTTGCATCGTCTTTGAAATACTGCACAACCGTCCCGGGTTCTGGCCCTTCGAAAATTACCTTTGCCTTGCCTTCATAAATACGGCGGCGTTTCATGGTGTGCGACCTTTCTAACATTGTTAACTTAAGTACTTAACGCGTGCCATAATGTTTAAAGTTATTCAAACACCGTGGGAATCTAGCCACACCTTATAATACTTAATGTTTAGGCCATTTGATTTTATATCGTGATTAATCAACACTGGTCTAAACATCTACGAATCTTGATTGAACCGAGGTTCCATTTTAGAAAATTAACATTGCAAAGTTTTGGAGAAGTTTCAATGACCACATTCGAAGATCGTGAAAAAGCCTATGAAGACAAGTTCGCTCATGATGAGGAATTAAGATTTAAGGCGAAGGTTAAAGCAGCAAAATTGCTTGCAGAATGGGCATCAAAGGAAATTGGCCTATCGACCGATGTGTACATAAACGAACTCGTTAACATGGTCACCGGCGGTAAAAGTGAAGATGCATTGTTAGATAAAGTTGCCGCTGATGCCGTTAACAAAGGTAAGAATCTTTCCAAAGCAGCACTCTCTGAAAAATTCGCACAGTTACAGAATCAGGCACGTGACTACGTCATCAATCATTAACCTTTTGGGGATTAACGTTTCATCCACAGCGTATTTCATTGATTCCGAAAGTAATTCCTCTATTGTAATGAACTTCACTTTTGGGAACAATGCGCGCTACTACTTCTAACATATATAAGAAGGTCATCATGAACCGTAATAAATTTTTATTAGCTACTTCAGCTTTGGCAATTTCATTCTTCGCAGCTGATGCATTAGCTGACGGCGTAACATCATGCGGTGATATTTCGCAGATCAGATATATGCTGCAAAAATATGCAACCAATGATCCTTCAAATTATTGTATTCGTGCAACCACGCTTGCTGAATCTTATCCATGTATGCGCGAAGAAGTACTTCGCGAAAGTAACGCTGTTGCCCGCAAGAACGGTCTCGCAAGCGTTGTTGTAGGTTGCCCTGCAGCTGTAGTGCAAGCTCCACCCCCAGTACAATATGTACCAGCTCCACAACCACAATATGTTCAATACGTTCCTGTTCAACAAGGTTACGTACAACCCATTCCACAAGCTCAAACCATTGAGCGCGTTGCTGGCCCTGTTATTGTACAAGGCTCACGCGTAACCGGTTCACATGCTGGCTTGTTCGCAGGTAGCGCTCTGTTATGGGGCGGCCTTGGTCTTCTGGTTGCTGGCGGTACTGCCGCAGCACTTATCACCAGCGGCGGCGGAAGCAGCACCACCACAACCACCACTGGCGGCACAACCACCACTGACTTCATCACTGACGAATATCGTGCGCAGTACAGCTTGACCACCATGGATGCTGCAAGTGCATACCAACGTGGTTATGCAGGTGCAGGCGTTCAGGTTGCAGTTCTCGATACCGGTCTGGATGTTAGCCACTCTGAATTCACTGGCCGCGTAACACCAGGCAACGGTTATGACTTTGTAACCAATGCTGCTGGCCAACCTGCTGCTATTAACCTCAATTCACACGGTACCGAAGTTGCTGGTATCATCAATGCAAACCGCAACTTCGTGGGTATGCATGGTGTTGCTTATGACGCAACTGTGGTTCCATTGCGTGTGTTTGATTCAACTGGCGGTGCAATTGCAAGCTTTGAAAGCGCAATCAACTACGCGCGCACTAACACCCAGGCTAAAATTCTGAACGGCAGCTACGGCCCGGATGACGCTTGGCACAACACCTTCGAACCACTTGGCTACCAAGGTATTGTTACTACCCCTGAAATTGCAGAAGCTGACGCTTACCTTGCTTATGTTGCTGCGGGCGGTATGTTGGTATTCCCTGCTGGTAACGCTTATTTGATTGCTCCTGGCCTTGCCAGCAATCCAACGGGTCCTGGCTTCCTGCCATTCATCAGACCTGCTAACGCAAACATTGTGGGCGCTGCAAACGGTGCATACCGTGATGAACTCGGTAACGTGATGGCTACTGCCGATTACTCGGCACTTGAAGCACAAACCATCGTGGTTGCCGGTGTTGACAGAAACAATGTTATCTCAACCTTCAGTAACCGCTGCGGTGTTGCGAAGAACTGGTGTATGGTTGCGCCTGATGAAAACATCTTCACAACGACCACTGGTGGCGGTTACACAACCGTTTCAGGTACATCATTTGCGGCTCCACAGGTGGCTGGTGCACTTGCAATTCTTAAGCAAGAATTCCCCAACCTGACTGCAGCACAACTTGTATCCCGCTTGCTCAACACTGCAACCGACTTGGGTGATGCAGGCGTGGACGCAATCTATGGTCATGGTTTGCTTAACCTTGCTGCGGCTTCAAATCCGATTGGCGTAACCGGTATTTCAACCACTGGTTTGCTGGCTGGTAACATTGTGCCAATCACAAGCAGCACCTTGTCCTATGGCAACGCATTTGGTGGCTCCATTGCTAACGCATTCAACGGCGTGAATGTTCTGGTTCTTGACTCATATAATGCTGCATTCATGACCGGTCTTCGTGGCCGCGTTGCGTCAAGCACATCAAATTTTGATGCACGTAATGCTGTATCCAAATTTGACCGTCAGGAAGAACGCCAAGAATTTTCATTCGGTGACAATGCTAAGGTTAGCTTCCGTGCCGAACGCAATTCTGACAGTGCAAATTCAATCGGTGATAAGCCAAAAGATACCAATGATAACGACATAAGCCTAAGAAGCTTCTCGCTATCTACCGGTATTGCCGGCAATGCCGAAGGTTCAGTTCACTATAAGGACAGCCAAGCACTTGCGCTGGGCTTTAGTGAAGCAGACCGCGCACGCATGGATCGTGCAATCAATAAAGATGCTTTGACCAACCCATATGCGTCATTTGCAAGCGAAGGCTTTGCCTCCGTTTACAAGACCAAGGGTTTGGGCGGTACTGTTAAGATTGCTGGCTTCTACGGTCACAACAAGTCCGATGATGAAGCAAGCAACTTCGGTACCCAAGCTGAGCTTGGCTATAACTTCGATAAGGGCACAGATGCATTCGTGCAGCTTGGTACCTTGTTTGAAGAAAACCGCGTTCTCGGCAGTAAGGGTACAGGCGCCTTGGCGTTTGGTAACGGCACCAGCACCGTATTCATGGGTGTTGGCGGCAAGATGGCACTGGATGGTGGTTTGACCCTTCGTGCACATGGTTATGCCGGTATGACCAACCCAAGCCTGAATGCGGATAACTCCCTCATCAAGAGCTCAAGCGAAATCATTACCTCATCATTCAATGCTGCAGTTGAAAAGGCTGGCAGCTTCTTGAAGGGTGATACACTTGGCCTGGGCGTTTCTCAGCCATTGCGTGTTGAAAGCGGTTCAATGCAATTTGATATCCCTGTTGCGATGAACAGCAATTACACCTCACTCATCAGCCGCAGCTTCACCCAAGATCTCTCCGCGCAAGGCCGCGAAGTTGATATGGAAGTGAACTATGCCGTACCAGTAGGTACAGCTGAATCACTTGCTGCTGGTGCTCTGTATCGTATGGATGCAGGCCATGTAGTTGGTAAGACCGACATCATGGGCGTAATGCGCTGGTCGAAGAAGTTCTAAGAATTTCTAGAGCTACGAATAGAAAAGGTGGGCATGATGCCCACCTTTTTTTTATCCAAATTTATGACTATCAAGCCTGGCTTCGCGGACGTTGTACGGCAGGGGCTGGTGGAATAACCCATCCGCCATTGGTCGCAGCGGCAGTGGGCTGCATAATCGGATGCTGTCTTGCCATGGGTTGTGTTGCATGCGGCGCGGCGGCTACCATCGGGCCAGTTGCCACATTAAGCTGCTGGGCTAGGCCATGATACCGTGGGTTGCCGGTATCGAACATTAGCGGGTTAAGGTGATAAATCCGCCCAAGGGTAGATGCCGCCAATTCACGGTTACGCACAAAGGATTCAGCGGCCACACGCGGGGTATTTTGTAACCCAAGCCCGCTGCCCCAATCATGCAAATTAGGCGGATTAGTGCCCATCATAATGGCAATACGGGAATTCAGACGTGCCCTGAATGACTCTTCCGTGCCCGATAAACAACCCCATGTATCATGCCGGCTATAATGTTCGCCAAGGGCTGTTTGACGACGCACGCCATGGGTCTGGTTTTGGGTATAAGGAGTGAAGGTTGTCTGGCCGCCATCGGCAAATTCCCAGCCATGTGGATCACGGTTAAGTGTACCCGTATTTGCCAACTGGGTTCTGCCCCAATCGAAGGTCGCTGCATCTAGGACAGGACAATTGGCTAGGGCAGCACGGCCTGCTGGGGTGCTCATCAACTTACTGGTGACCATGGCAGCCGGTGCACCGTTATTACCGCCGCCTGAGCGCCCGCCCCAAATCCCTACCAGTTCATTCGTACCATCCGGTTTGCGGCGTATCATTGCACTGACATAGGTTGCATGCGGTGCATTACGGCTACGGGAGTCATGGGGAACAACCTGTCCACGTTCGTCGATTGTTACAGTTACTTCTGCATGCCCTCTGCTTCGTAAAGCGCCTTCCAATTCAATTGGCAATCGCGAGAATAACTGGTTGTAATCTGCGGCAGTATGACCATTGGGTAAGCGCGATCGATCGACTAAACGCGGGTTACTTGGCAAGGTTGTATTCACAGTGATAAAATTACGGCCACGATATCCGCCGACATTCAGTAATGCAGGGCGAGGCTGTGGCACAGGATATCGTTGATATCCATCGGGTGGTTGCCGTGTTGATTGGCGAGGCACAACCATCAATAAAATTTTTCAAAAATTATAAAAATAATATCAAATTTTATCTAATCACGGCTAATAACCGATTAAAAGTTACGGTTAAAAAATTATATATTTTCCTTGGATGGGATCACTTCATGAAAGCGTGTGAAGTCAATATGGGTCAGGTTTCCTTCATGTTCGGAAATAATATCCGCATAGCTATGATCCCATTTCACATCGGCCAATGAATACACCTTTGATGCATGAACATCGCTGGATGCATCCTTATCAAATCCCTGAATGGATAGAACAATACCGCTCTGGATTTCCTTCTTGTCGCTCTCGGTCATTGTAAATAGCGGGCTTTGTTCATCAATTACGTGGAATACTGTCCACCCCAAGGTTAATAAGGGATGATCTGCCTGTAGTAAGGGCAGGGAATGCACCGTTCTGAAGCTATTCCCTTCAAGCGTCTTGCCGGCTTTGATAAGCCAGATTTTGCCGCGAGCATCCACAATGGTATTATGGCGGGCATTGGCCATACGTATCATCAGGCATCGTTTGCCATTGTGCATACCAATAACGGGATTTTTGGCAAACACAATGCGGGAGCGCGGGCGCGAAAAGCGGGCGAAGGTCAAGCCGGTATTTGTCGCGATAACCAGAATACCGGTATAAAGCTCGATCGTGGCAATCGTATTACCGTATATGGTTTGGGGGTACATATGCCCATAACCAACTGTTGCCAGCGTTTGCACGCTAAAGAAAAAACAATCTATGAAGTTTCCGGGGCGCGTATTAGCAATTGGCGCATCGCCAAGCCAGTATAGAAAAGCAAACCACGTATTTAAAAACAGAAATAACGCAACGCAGCTCATAAAAAACTTGGGCCACGAAATGGTAATGCTCAGATGATATAAATCCGTCCAGAAATTATTTTCCAGACCTTGCGTCAAAATCTTGCGTCGCCCGATACGGACATGGCGCATGCGTGATTTGAATAAAGGGGTATTAACGGACATTCAGCAATTCTCAAAAAAATCATTAGCGATATCATATCGCTTTATTGAGTAATCCTGAACGAAAATCTGTTGAATTGTAATAGGCAGATTTTTTGTAAGCTTGCGCTGCTTTTTCCAATGCTGATGCAGGTTCATCATCATCGGCTGATTCACTGATATCAGTCTGCTGCGCTGTTAATAAAGGCGCAGATACACCCACGGCATATCGGCGTCCATCCGGGCCTGTATTATAAATCAGTGTGGTTAGCAACGCATTGCCTGCACCATCATCAATCGTCGTGCCATCGCCGCGCACGGCATTATCACGTGCCCGAAGCTGTTCAACTTGTGATTGTTCAAGACGTGATAATAATTCATCCGGCTTTATGTATTGAGCCGATGTTTCGCTGGATTGATAAGAGCGGGATGGAGCAGTTGTAGCAGATGATGTTTTATCGCTACGCGGCTTAACTGGCGGTTCAGTTAACAGCGGGTCTTGCGGGGCTGCATCGCTCAGGAATGATTTTTTAGGACGATTGCCATTGGCCAGATTTGTCGGAAGTTTATATGCAGGAACTTCTTCCTCGGTGCGCACAATATAGGCGACTAAATTTTTTCCATTTTCATCACGGCCAAGCGGGGTCGTCGCTACAACTTCACCGGATTTAATATCACCGGAATTTGTAACGTTTGGGTACAGCAATGGTGAACGGTTTCCAATCGGAAGCGTGCTCATACCATCAGTTTTTAGGGTTAGTATTACTTAAAAGTTAACACATATTTTCTTAATCAATGTGTTGCACGGATGTTATGCACGCGAGAAGTGTGCCAATTTTTGAAGGGTGCATTTTCAAGCGTGATTATTGGCGTTATGCAAATACGCGGGCGAAGATCGTATCTACCTGCGATGAGTATGCTTTCTCGTCAAACAGCGAATCGATTTGCTCTTTGCCCAGCAACTTCGTGATTTCTGCGTCAGCTAAAAGAATGTCCTTCAATTGGCCACCTTTTTCCCAAATTTGCATGGCGCTGCTTTGAACCTTTTTATAGGCATCTTCACGGCTAATACCAGCTTGGGTAAGGGCAAGTAATACACGTTGGGAGAAATGAATGCCACCAAGGCTGTCCAAATTCTTACGCATATTTTCAGGATAGATAATCAATTCACGCATCATGCCCGTCAAGCGTGACAGGGCAAAATCAAGCGCAATCGTTGCATCAGGCGCAAATACGCGTTCTACGGCAGAATGGGAAATATCACGTTCATGCCACAACGCAACATTTTCCAATGCCGGATTAACTGCCGCGCGTACAATGCGCGATAACCCGGTCAGATTTTCAGATAACACGGGGTTTTTCTTATGCGGCATTGCCGAAGAACCCTTTTGGCCCTTGGCAAAGAATTCCTGTGCTTCGCGCACCTCGGTGCGCTGCAAATGGCGTACTTCAATTGCCAGGTTTTCAATCGAACCTGCAATCACGCCAAGGGTTGCAAAAAACCATGCATGGCGATCGCGCGGGATAACCTGTGTGGATACAGGTTCAACCGATAATCCCATTTTCTCGGCTACATATTTTTCAACAAAGGGATCAATGGTGGCAAAAGTGCCGACTGCGCCGGAAATCGCGCAGGTTGCAACGTCATTGCGTGCCTGAACAAGGCGGTCGCGGTTACGTTTGAATGCCGCGTAATGCCCGGCAAGTTTCAAACCAAAGGTGGTTGGCTCCGCATGAATGCCGTGGCTACGGCCAATGGTCATGGTGTATTTGTGTTCCATGGCGCGGGTTTTGAGCGCATCAAGCAACGCATCTAAATCTGCGAGCAAGATATCGGCCGCTTGCTTCAACTGGAAGGAAAGGGTGGTATCAAGCACGTCGCTAGAGGTCATGCCTTGGTGCACAAAGCGGGCATGTTCACCAATGGATTCAGCCAGATTTGTCAAAAAGGCCAGCACGTCATGCTTGGTTTCTTTTTCAATCTCGTCAATACGTTCGGCATTGAATTTGCCCTTGGCCCATACCGCGGCGGCGGATTCTTTCGGGATAACGCCAAGCTGTGCCTGCGCATCACATGCGTGTGCTTCAATTTCAAACCAAATACGGAAACGGTTCTCCGGTTCCCAAATACGGGTCATTTCCGGACGAGAGTAACGAGGGATCATGGGTAACGGTTCCGAGTTTCAGCAGGAGATTGAACGCCGTCACCCCATGTTTCATCCAATGGTCCCCGATATGGGTATTCATCCGGATAAGTAGGAAGATTTTCGATGGTCACCGCGCATTGCGTGCCACCCGGCGTATTTAGTCGACCGCTGCACGCCGATGGTTCCCATCCGCGCCAGCGCATACATTCAATCAGTACCGCACTCGGGGTGGTTGAGCAACCGGTTGCTGCATCCACGCGCATGGCTGATGTTTCAGCAAGGCGTGCCTGATCGGGAACCAGCGTTCCCATTTCCTGATGCGGTATGTGGATGGGGTAATTACTACACTTACATTGTGCAAGGTCATAATTCAGTTTCTGGGCGGCTTGGCCACTGCCAAGGAACACATTCGGGTTGCTGATAGGCCGCCAGAAGTTCAAAACCGCTGGTTGCGGTGCAGGCTTATCATCACTACACGCGCCAAGTAGGCCAAGCGAAGTGATGAGGAGTAGAGCGAGGAGGGCATTGCGAAACATAAGCGTAAGCCTTTGAATGTGATGGATTAGGGTAGCCGCCCAAAGCCCTGTTGTGAACCCTTAAAGCAAGCCTGATTCCTTAAAACTGGTATGGCGGCCTTTGCCGATAATCAGATGGTCATGAAGCACAATCCCAACAGTTTTAAGGGCATCGGCAATCGCCTTGGTCATCACCATATCATCCTTAGATGGGGTGGGGTCGCCTGTGGGGTGGTTGTGTACCAATATGATAGCTCCGGCCCCCAATTCCAATGCGCGCTTTACAACTTCACGGGTGTAGACGGGCGTGTGGTCAATGGTGCCTTTCTGCATAACCTCATCGGCAATCACGCGGTTTTTACGGTTCAGAAAAATGATACGCAATTGTTCGATGGTTTCATGCGCCATTGCCGCATAACAGTAATCGAGAATTTTTTGCCAGTTATTCAATACGGGCTGGTCCAATACCTCATCGCGGCTAATGCGGATATGGGTGGCGGCAACCGTATTAAAAATCGCAATCGCAGCATCGCCAAGGCCAAATTCATCCAACGCCTCGCGTGGCGCATGAATAACCCCTTTCAGGGTTTTAAAGCGATTGAGTAAATCCTTGGCAAGCGGCTTAACATCACGCTGCGGAATCCCCGCGAATAATAAAATTTCCAGTAATTCATAATCCTGCAGCGCATCTGCACCACTTTCCAATAACCGCTCACGAAGACGTTGGCGATGGCCCACATAATGTGGCTTGGCCTTTTCCGATGCTTCGTTTTCTTTCTTTAATGCGGTCATATCGCAAATGGTGGCTGGGTTAGTCCTTTAGGGGAGGTCGTGAAAATCTCGTATCCGGTATCAGTGACAGCTAAGGAATGCTCGAATTGTGCAGAAAGCGAGCGGTCACGCGTTACGGCTGTCCAGCCATCTGATAAAACCTTGATGTCATATTTACCGGCATTGATCATTGGCTCGATGGTGAAGAACATCCCTGGCTTCAACACTGTGCCCGTGCCGGGATTTCCATAATGCAATACCGATGGCGGCATATGAAAAGTTTTACCAAGGCCATGCCCGCAGAAATCACGCACGACGGAATAATTTTGTGCCTCGGCATATTTTTGAATGGCATGGCCAATGTCACCCAATGTCACGCCGGGTTTCACCATCTCAATACCCTTCATCATCGCTTCATAGGTGACTTGAACCAATTTACGTGCCTTGAGGTTGACATCACCCACAAAAAACATGCGTGATGTGTCGCCATGCCAACCATCAACAATGGTGGTCACATCAATATTGGCGATATCACCATCTTCAAGTGTTTTTTCACCCGGAATGCCGTGACAGACCACATGGTTTGGCGAAATACAGATTGATTTTGGAAATCCACGATACCCCAGCGGCGCAGGAATTGCGCCATGGTCGCGAATAAAATCATGGCACAATTTATCAAGATAATCAGTGCGCACGCCGGGGACGACATAGGGCGTGATGAAATCGAGCGTCTGCGCAGCTAATTTCCCTGCGACACGCATGCCCTCATAATCATCCTTGGTGTGGATAATAATTTTATCTTTTTCACTCTCGAAATCGGCGTAATCGTCCACGATGTAAACTCATATAAAACAGTCGGTTCGGCCCCAATCAGCCTAGGCCATATGGGCAGTCTCGCTACAAAACCCTTGAAAAACAAATACTTTATTTCTATACATAGACCAAGCCCAAAACACTGCGCTGCCAGTTACGGTACGCGCATGGCTTTTTGTTTTCAAAAACAAATCTACCACAATGAATGTCCTTAGTTTTCTGCTTTTGAAAAGGTTGCAGCAATGGAAAAGATTCCTATGACACGCGGCGGTTATGACCGTTTGGGTGAGGAACTTAAAGAATTAAAGTCGGTGCATCGTCCTGCGGTTATCAAGGCGATTTCGGAGGCGCGCGAGCAGGGGGATTTATCCGAAAATGCGGAATACCACGCTGCACGTGAAAAACAGAGCTTCATCGAAGGTCGCATTGGCGAACTGGAAGATAAAATCTCAAGAGCAGAGGTGATTGATGTCAGTCATCTTGCCAATAGCAAGGATATCAAATTTGGCGCAACCGTAACCTTGATAGACGAAGACACCGAAGAAAAGGTGACCTATCAATTGGTTGGCCAAGATGAGGCCGATATTAAAAAAGGTCTGTTATCCATTACTTCACCGCTTGGCCGCGCGCTGATTAACAAGAAGGTCAAAGACAACTTGGAAATCACCACTCCGGGCGGTACCAAAGTCTACGAAGTTGTAAAGGTTAGCTACAAATAGCCATAATCCTCGCTATTAATGTCCATGCACGGCAAAAAGACTGCCCATGGACATTAATGGCATGCTTCGTTAGCTTTGCTTTTCTAGACTAAATCGATTCACTTTTTTTAGAATTCACACCGGATTTTCAACATGGATATCGCCGCCAGCCTTGCGGAAATTTGGCAGGCCATCAGCAATTTCAATGTAAATGATTTCATTGAACATCATGGTAACTGGTTCTATGTCATCACCTTTGTCTGGACATTTCTGGAAGGTGAGACGTTTGTCTTGTTCGCTGGCGCTGCCGCTGCACAAGATATTCTTGATGTACGTTTGCTAATTGCCATTGCATGGCTGGGCAGTTATTGCGGGGATCAAACCTATTTCTACCTTGGCCGCCGCTTCGGCCCTGGCATCCTCAAGCGTTTTCCAAAAATGCAAAAGGGCGCAGATAAGGTAGCGGGGCTTATCCTGAAGTATGACATCGCATTTATCCTTAGCTACCGGTTCATCTATGGCCTGCGTAATGTTAGCTCGTTTGCCATGGGTCTGTCGGGCTTGAACTGGAAGAAATTCGCGTTCTGGAACTTCTGGGCCGCAGGGATTTGGGCTTTCACCTTCTCCATGGTGGGTTATCTGTTTGGCGAAGTGCTGGATAATGTCCTTGGTCATGCCATGGAAACAATTATGCTCAGCTTGCTTGGCTTGGTTGCAGCCGTTTATATCGGCAAGCAAATCTGGAAACGAATTAAAAAGGCCCGCGGCCAAGTGGATGACAGCGGGCACTGATTTTTCATAATTGCTTTTTTGGGCGTGACGCTGCTTGTCCATCAACCCCTGATGGGGGCCGGTTTGATAAACTGGCCTTTTTCGAACTCAACTGCATTAAATAACAATCAGATACAAGATTAACGGCAAAGTGGCTTGCTATCGTTTATTAATTTCAACTGTTGTTGTGTTATACTTACTCAACTGAACATTCAACGGGAGAGCGTTGTGGGCATTTACGATTTATATGACAAATATAGACGACCAAATTTGTACAAGAATGAACATTTTCTTGGGCAGCCAAAAAAAGCCGATGAACCAGACGCAGATAACACTAAGCAGGACGAAACCACTGCATCTAGGCCAAGCGCTAATGTAACACCGCCAGATAATAAAAGTTCAAACAACTTGTAGTCACCTTTGTGATAACTACCAATCCAGCCTCTAATCCTTCTTCAGCTGGATTTTTGCAAGCTTGGAATAGAGGCCCTGCTTATTCATTAGCTCCTCATGGGTGCCGGTTTCAACAATCTGGCCCTTATCCAACACCACAATCTTATCACAATGCATAACCGTGGACAGGCGATGTGCGATAATCAAGGTCGTGCGGTTTTGCATCAATTCCGCCAAGGCTTTTTGAATATCCTTCTCGTTTTGTGAATCAAGCGCGGAGGTTGCTTCATCCAGCAACAAAATAGGCGCGTTACGTAAAAACGCACGGGCGATGCCGATGCGTTGCTTCTGACCACCCGATAAACGCACGCCTTTTTCGCCGACAAAGGTTTTGTATTTCTGCGGCAATTCTTCAATGAATTCATGCGCGCTGGCGGCCGTGGATGCAGCCAATACTTCCTCATCCGTTGCATCGGGGCGACCCATGCGGATATTCGCCATAATATCTTGGGAGAAGATGGTGATGTCTTGCGGCACGAATGCAATCTTGCGGCGTAAATCACGTGGGTGCACTTCGGTAATGTTAAAGCCATCCACCTGTATCATGCCCGCCTGCGGGTCATAGAAACGCAACAGAAGTTGGAAGAGGGTGCTTTTACCAGCACCGCTTGGGCCGACAATGGCGATTTTTTCGCCCTGCTTGACCTGCAAGTTAAAGCTATCAATCGCGGGCGATTGCGGGCGTGATGCATAGAAAAAGCTGACATTATCAAAGAAGATTTTACCATAACCGGGGTCTGGCAATGCCAATGGCTTGGGTAAAATTTTGATATCTGATTGTACCAACAACAATTCGGTAATGCGTTCAATCGCGCCGGCGGCACGTTGCAGATCACCAAATACTTCGCTAATCGCGCCTGCTGCGCCCGCCACCAAAATGGCATAGAACACAAAGGATGATAATTCACCCGCCGTCATGAAACCGGCTACCACATCATGGCCGCCGCGCCACATGATAATCGCAATCGAACCGAAGATGAGGGTGATGACAGCAACAATCATCCATGCGCGGACGCTAACGCGCGAAAGGGATGCCTTGAACGCTGCTTCAGCTTTTTCATTAAAATTTTTGGAAATGATATCTTCGCGGGTAAGTGCCTGAATGGTCGTAATGCCGTGAATGGTTTCTTCTAGACCGGAGCTGATATCGCCAAGCTTTTCCTGCGTGATACGGGATAGTTCTTTGACCGAACGACCCAGCAAGATAATCGGCACAATCACCAATGGCACAATAAAGAATACCATCACCGCCAATTTCGGGCTGCTGATGAACATCATCACTGTGCCGCCAATGAGCAATAAGACGTTGCGCATGGCAATAGACACGGATGAGCCAATAACTACCTGTAACAGGCTGGTATCTGTATTCATGCGGGAGATTAAATCGCCGCTTTGTGCTGTTTCATAAAATGACGGGCTTAGCTGCAATAGATGACGGAAAATCCGGCGGCGCAAATCGGCCACCACGCGTTCACCCACCCATGATACGTAGTAAAAGCGCGCAAAGGTTGCCGCCGCCATCACGGTAATTACGATGAACAGGATAACCAGTGTTTGATTAAGCAGTTCGGCATTGCCTTTACCAAATCCGGTATCGATTAAACCCTTCACACCCGTACCAATCCCAAGGGTCGCGCCAGCGGCAACAATCAACCCCAACAAAGCGAATATGATTTGCTTCGTATAGGGCTTCAGGAGCGGCATGAGGCTCTTGAGCTTGCTCAAATCCTGCTTGGTGACCTTGGCGCCATCCTTGCCCTTACCAGAATCATTTTTTCTGCCTGCATTGCCGGATACAGCAGCCTGATCGGACTCCATATAAGTGGGCTCTCGCATGGTACTCATATTCCTAAACCCCGTTCTTAACGTATTGGAAAACTGGAAGAATTTGTGGTTTTTCCACAAGTAAATGACGGTATAACCTTAAACTATTAATTTTAGATATGCAAAACAGTTGACGAACCCCCCAAAAGCCACGCATATCATGTCTTCACTTTCGCTACCCCGGTCCGTCGGACAGAAGTTAGGGGGTAGTTTAGCTCTATTTTATAAACCAAACTGGAAAGGTTATTCCATGAGTAGCGATACCGCCGCACGGGTCAAAAAGATTGTAGTCGAACACTTGGGTGTCGACGAAAGCAAAGTCACCGAAAACGCCAGCTTTATTGACGATTTGGGTGCAGACAGCCTTGATACCGTTGAATTGGTGATGGCATTTGAAGAAGCATTCAGCGTTGAAATTCCAGATGATGCGGCAGAAAAAATTCTGACCGTTAAAGATGCAATTGATTTCATCAGTGCTAAATCAAAAGCTGCTTAAGAACGATTCAGTTAAAGTTGCTTAAATCCCCGCGTCAGCGGGGATGACTTTTTATGGGACATTAGAAATGCGCCGCGTTGTTGTTACAGGAATGGGTGTGGTTTCACCGCTTGGTTATGGTATGCGCCATAATTGGGAAGGTATTACCAAAAGCAAATCCGGTATCCGCAAGATCACCCGCTTTGATGCGAGTGATTTGACCTGCCAGATCGCAGGTGAAGTGCCGCGCGGTGTTGGTGAAGGCCTGTTCAATGCCGATGCCCATGTTGTTCCAAAAGACCAAAAGAAGATGGATGATTTCATTCTATATGGAATTACCGCTGCCGATGACGCCATTGCCGATAGCGGCTGGAAGCCATCCAATGATGAAGAACGCGAACGTACCGGCGTCATGATTGGCTCGGGTATTGGCGGTTTGGAAGCCATCTACCAAACATCAATCACCCTGCACGAAAAGGGACCAAAGCGCGTTTCACCGTTCTTTATCCCAATGAGCCTGATTAATCTCTGCTCGGGTCAGGTTTCTATTAAATACGGCTTCATGGGCCCTAACCATGCAAACGTAACCGCATGCTCAACCGGTGCACACGCCATTGGCGATGCGGGTCGTCTCATTGCGCTTGGTGATGCTGATGTGATGATTGCAGGCGGTACCGAAGCCGCTGTTTGCAAAATCGGCATGGCTGGCTTTGCTGCACTTCGTGCACTTTCTACCGGCTTTAATGATACCCCTGAAAAAGGTTCACGCCCTTATGACAAAGACCGCGATGGTTTTGTAATGGGTGAGGGCGCTGGCGTAGTTGTTCTGGAAGAACTGGAACATGCTAAAAAGCGCGGCGCACGCATTTATGCTGAACTAATTGGTTATGGCTTATCGGGTGATGCCCATCACATGACAGCCCCGCCCGAAGATGGTAATGGCGGTTTCCGTGCTATGCGCATGGCGATGAAGCGCGCCGAAATCAATCCATCTGATGTTGATTACATCAACGCCCATGGCACATCCACCCCGCTGGGCGATGAAATTGAACTTGGTGCGATTAAGCGTTTGTTCGGCTCAGCTATGGATAAGATTTCCGTATCCTCCACCAAATCTGCAATCGGCCATTTGCTTGGTGCAGCAGGCGGCGTGGAAGCGATTTTCTCGATTATGGCGGCAAAGGAAAATATCCTGCCACCAACCCTGAACCTCGATAATCCATCGGATAATTGTCAGGGCGTCGACCTTGTTCCACATAAGGCGCGTGAAAAGAACATCAAAATCGCATTGTCCAATTCATTTGGCTTTGGCGGAACCAACGCCTGCTTGATTTTCCGCGAATTCGCCTAAATCAGTCCACTGTAACCATTGCACGGCTGTAGCCGAATAACCGGGTGTATCCGGTATTATGCAATCTTTTGGGGGGCTTTATGCGCATATCTTCAACCATCCTGGTAATTGCTTTTCTGGCTATGGCCGGCAATGCCTTTGCAGAACCACTCAAAAAACCTGTTCCAGCACCAGACATTACCACTACAGGAGAATGGCTGAATTCACCGCCACTCACTTCCAATGATATCAAAGGCAAGGTTGTCCTAATCGATTTTTGGACGTATTCCTGCATTAATTGCCTGCGCACACTTCCATACATCAAATCATGGTATCAGCAATACAAGGATAAGGGCCTCGTAATCATAGGTGTACATGCGCCTGAATTTGATTTTGAGAAAAATAAAGCCAATGTCCAAAAAGCGATCAAACGTTTTGAAATCAATTATCCAGTTGTGCAGGACAATGACCATCTTTTATGGAACCGATTTTCAAACCAGTACTGGCCCGCGCATTACCTGATTAATAAGCAAGGGCAAATCGTCTACACCCATTTTGGTGAAGGCAATTATGATGTCACCGAAAAAGCCATTCGCGCCTTATTGGATGAAAAGGGCGACATGGCCAAAACACCAAATAAGCCCGATGGATATACACTTAATCAAACACCGGAAACCTATCTGGGCACATCCCGCGCCGAACGTCTGGCATTTGCCGAGCCATTGAAACAAGATGAATGGATGTTATCTGGCGGATGGAAACGTGATGCGGAATTTTCACAAAGCGATGCATCAGGCGCATCACTTAAAATGCAATTTCGTGGTGGCAAGGTATTTTTGGTGCTTGGCACTGCCGACGGCAAACCAACTAAAGCCAAGATTTTATATAATGGCAAACCGGCCATTGATGTTGGCGGCAAAGATGTAAAAGACGGCGTAGTTGAAATTACCGATCACCGTCTATACGAGCTGATAGATTTGAAAAAGAATGGTGGCGGTCTTTTTGAACTGCAATCAAGCGGGGCGGGGCTTCGCGCCTTTGCGTTTACCTTTGGCGGGTTTTGATGAAAAATGAAATCCAGCAGGACGCATCGCATATCCTCGCTGCAATCCTTGATTGGCATCACGCACCCCACCAACTTCCATCACAAAACGCGGGATAATCGGTCCATAATTGGGCTTGTTTAACTCGCTGGCAGCAATCAGCTTCTTCATTTGTACCTTGGTCAAGTCGCGGGTTCTTACCGCCCATGCCTGCGCATCAATGCCGCTTGGTAATTTTTCGCGCACGCATATACATTCTGCATTAATACGAAATTCGTCAGACCAATTCGTAATCCACTCTTTGGTTTGTCGATGCTGCGGGGCCAGCAATGTTTTAAGGAATGGAACTGGAAGTTGTGTGTTTGCTTCCACACCTCCATTCAAGGTTACCGCAGGAATATTTACTTTGATGGCTGCAACTTCAAAAACACGGCCAGATTTTTTATCTGTTACCGTTGCCAATGGTACATCCGATGAAACCAATCCCATAAGTGTATGGATACTTATTTTTAGCGACTGCATGTATAATCCCTAATATCTTAAAAAATGTATTAGGGTTCTAGCAGCTAACTTTTGAAAGTAAAAATGAGGCGATTACAGCAAAACTTATTATCGATATAAGCAATCCAATAAGGCCAATAATGTGGGTTTTAAAGGCTTTTCTGGCGGCTGGTTTTTATGACTACTTCACAGTCTGTAAAAGATATACAACCAAAATTACGGCCAAAAATAATCCACCAATACCAATAATGGTCATGTGTATAGTAGATTTGAGCTGATGAAGCACATCAGAGATAAAGCCTGCAATAACTTTGAACTTCTGTAACGATGTGTTGCCGCGAGGGTCTTTACTGGAATCTGATTGCAGGGCTCACTCCAAGAACTGCTCTTGAATGACCTTTTCCGCAAGGTTGCGCTTGGGGTCAAACAGCAAGGTCAAGCTGATGCTGCGGTCTTCGCGAATGGTAACGCTTTTTACATCACGTACTTCGGTGAAATCGGCCACTGCGCTCACAGGGCGTTTTTCAAAATCCTGTACATCCACCTGAATGACTGATTTGGCAGGCAACAATGCGCCGCGCCAACGTCGTGGGCGGAATGGCGAAATAGGGGTAAGCGCCAAAAGTGTTGAACCAACCGGAATAATCGGTCCATGCACCGATAAATTATATCCGGTACTTCCGGCGGCTGTGGCCACCAACACGCCATCACCATTTAATTCACCAAGGCGTTCAATACCATCCACGATGATACGCAACTTGGCAGATTGGCGGGTTTGCCGCAGCATGGATACTTCATTGAACGCATAGGCCTTCTTGCTCTCGCCTTTACAATCATGGGTTTCCATAAGCAGGGGATGAAGCACAACAGGCTGCGCCAATACCACACGCTCAATTAAATCGTTTTCCAAATACTCGTTACATAGAAAGCCATAGGTTCCCAAATTCAACCCGAATACCGGCTTTTTCCAATGCAGCATCCCGTGCAGGGTATGCAGCGTGAATCCATCACCGCCTAATGAGACGATTACATCGGCATCATCGATCGGCACGCTTCCATAACGGCTTGTCAACGTGGCCAGCGATTGCTGGGCAATGTCGGTCGGCGCGGCAAGGAAGGCGATTTTGGGCTTCGGCATGGGGGGTAGGTTAAAAGAGTTGTTTGAACATGTCCTTAACTTTTTTATACTGTGAATCGTTACCTTGGTTAATTCCTGCCAAATCCCTCCTTTATTCCGGCCCATCAAATGCTTATCGACATCCGCCTTCTAGAACTTCTTTCATCGAAAATTTGCCATGACCTGATCAGCCCGGTAGGCGCTATCAATAATGGTATCGAATTGGTGGAGGATATCGGCGGGTCCGTTGTGAATGAAGCGATGAAGCTGATTAGCACATCGGCGCAGCAAGCTGCAAAGCGGTTGCGTTTATTCCGGATGGCATATGGTAAGTCAGGCGCAGAACAGGGCGTAACCTTAAAAGATATGCGCAACACTGCAAAAGATTTTCTATCTACCAGCAAATGCAAACTTACATGGGGTGATGAACAGGCCTTTACAGAAGTTGCTGCAAAAAAGGGTGCACTCAAAATGGTGCTGTGCATGACCATGATGGCCGAAGATGTGCTCAGCCATGGCGGCGATATCACTGTCGAAACAGTAAGCGAGCCCGATAAGGTTGGCGTCAAAGTCACCATTGCTGGTTCGCATGCGCAGCTATCCGAAGCCATGCATTTGGCACTTAAAGGCGAAACCGCCGTCGAAGACATCAGCCCGCGCACGGTTCATGCCTATGTGATGGGACGCATGATTGATTATTACGGCTTTAAAATAACTGTCGACCAACATTCACCCGAACGCCTAACCCTTGTGTTGATGCCAGTAGAATCAAAAGAACTAAGCATTGAACAGGTGGACCTATAATTTCTGATAAAGCCTTGAGTATACAGGGCAGTAACCTGTTCTTAAGGTTTAAACGTAAAAATGAAGGTAAGGTTTAGTTGCGTTTGTTGCTGAACCAAGCCTTTTAAATACAGCAAGCCCCGACCGGATTTACGGTAAAGCGTTATAAGGAATGCCTATGAGTAAGACGTGCTTAATCGTTGAAGACAGCCGCGTAATCCGCCGCGTTACCTGTACCATCATGGACGGACTAGGCTTCAAATGTATTGAAGCGGAAAACGGTCAGGAAGCCGTCACCGCTTGTGAAAAAGAAATGCCCTACGTCATTATTCTTGATTGGAATATGCCGGTGATGAGCGGTATCGAATTTTTGCGCAAGCTGCGCACCATGCCCAAAGGCGACACCCCGCAGGTTATCTTCTGCACAACTGAAAATGATTTTTCGCACATCCAGGAAGGCATGGCCGCCGGTGCGAATGAATATATTATGAAACCGTTCGACAGCGATATTATCAAATCGAAGTTACAAATGTTGGGCTTGATAGAAAACACCTAAATCATGAAGCCACTGATGAATGCTTTAACATTTTCACGGCCTATCGAACCGTTTATCGACGACATGGAACCCACATCCTCACCACAAAATCCTATCAATGTTCTGGTGGTTGATGACTCAGCCGTCATGCGCAGCCTGATTAAGCGTATCCTGGGTGATGACAAGGATATCAATGTCGTGGCATCTGCTGTGGATGGGGCAAGCGCGCTCGGCCAACTGAATTTATATGATGTCGATGTGGTATTGCTGGATATTCAAATGCCGGTGATGGATGGCATGACTGCTATTCCAAACCTGCTTAGCTCAAAGCCGGATTTGAAAATCATCATGATTACGTCGGCTTCAGATGAACAATCCCGCCAATGTGTTCGGGCACTTGAACTTGGTGCAGTTGATTTTATCACCAAACCCAGCGGAAAAACTTTTGCAACTGCAACGTCCGGTTTTCAGGACGATTTGCTTGCTAAAATCAAAAACTGGGGCGATGGGAAGCGTAAAAAACGCGGGCCAGCAACAGGGCAGGCGACCGCAAAAAAGCAGCAGCCGGCACGCTTACTAAAACTTCCAGTTCCAAAACAGATTATTCTGCGCACAGGCGCTATCCCGAGGCCATCAGCCATTGCCATTGGATCATCCACTGGTGGCCCAGAGGCATTATCAAAAATAATTCCGCATCTAAAAGATGTCACACAGCCAATTTTTATCACCCAACATATGCCGCCATCATTCCTGACGATTATGGCTACACATATCACCGATTATGGTGCATCCCCATGCCTTGAAGCCAAGGATGGCATGCGCGTAGAAGAACGCACCATTTATCTTGCGCCGGGCGATTATCACATGACGGTAGAAGCGGATGGCGCGAATGCAGTCATTCGCCTTAATCAAAATCCGCCTGAAAATTTCTGTCGCCCTGCTGTCGACCCAATGTTACGTAGCCTATCCGCATATTATGGTAATAAGCTGTTTATCGCCATTTTAACTGGTATGGGTGTTGATGGACAAAAGGGCGCGATGCGCGCCATCGAAGCTGGAGCGTCCATGATTGCACAAGATGAAGCGAGTTCTGTTGTATGGGGTATGCCCGCGGCAGTTGCTCAGTCGGGCCTGTGCCATGCTGTTGTGCCTCTTGATGAAATGGGCCCCATGATTGCCCGCATCGCACGCAAGGGGCAGCCAGAATGAAAAAAGAAGATTTCGAATTATTCTCCGAACTTGTTAAAAAACGCTCTGGCCTCGTGCTGACATCGGAAAAAGCATATTTGCTGGAATCCCGCCTGATGCCGGTTGCCCGCAAACTTAATCTGAAAGATTTGGAAGAACTGGCAAATTCGTTGCGCACCAAACGCGATGAAAAGGTGATGGACGCCATTACCGAAGCCATGACCACGAACGAAACCTTCTTCTTTCGTGACCAAAAGCCGTTTGATCAATTCCGTCAGGTGGTGTTGCCACATCTTCTAAAGGCTCGCGCCGCCAAAAAATCGCTACGTATCTGGTCTGCTGCATCCAGTACAGGTCAGGAAGCCTATTCCTTGGCTATGATTTTAACTGAAGAAGCCGCCAAAATGCAGGGCTGGCACATTGAAATTATCGGTACCGATTTATCGCAGGAAGTGGTCGATAAGGCTAAACAAGGAATTTATAACCAGTTCAAAGTTCAACGTGGCCTACCGGTAACGATGCTGGTCAA